>JADCGQ010000024.1 GCA_020248945.1 Rubrivivax sp. | reverse complement strand
TGCAGGCAGCAGCATCTCCTGCTGCGGTTCGTACGGGCGATAGCTCATGTTCGATCAACGTCCATGAGGCATGCAGCGCTGTCAGGGACTTCCCTTCTGCCGCCCACGCTCCTAGCAGCAACAGACCTCCCTTTCGACCGGCAGGAGCGCCGCGCGCGGGGTTGGCGGCTGTGTGCACCGGTCGGCAGCCCAACTTGAAGCAACGATCCGTTGGCTCAGCCCGAACGGGAGGCGCCCGAGCGGAGCGCTCCCGAGCAGCGTCCTCCCGATTGGAAGGCACTCGAACGGCGGACTTCAGGCCGCGAACGGCGACAGATCGATCGCCGAGCGGCCTTCCAGCAATCGTTCGGCCAGCGCCTCGCCCAAAGCGGCCGAGTGCTTGAAGCCGTGTCCCGAGCAGGCCGACACCCAGGTGAGGCCGGGCTCGGTTTCGCCGATGCGAAAGCGGCCGTCGGCGGCCATCGTGTACAGGCAGGCCGAGCCGCGCAGCGCCTGGCCGCTCAGGCCCGGCAGGCGCGGCCGCACGAGCCGCTCGAAGAGCTCGGTGGTCTCGGCGTCGGTCACCTCGCGCGCCACGGCCTCGGGCGTGGTGTCGTGTTCGAACTGCTCGGTGCCCACCTTCACGCCGCCGCTGCCATCGACCCGCGGCATGCCGTAGAAGGTGTCTTCATAGCGCTCGCCCCGCGTCACGATGAACGTGGGGCAGCGACCGGGCTCGAACGCAGCCTCGTGCCCGGGCCGCGGCGCCAGCCAGTGCAGCACCTGGCGCAGCACGCGGAGCTCGCGCGCCCAGGGCAGGCCGTTGTCCACCACTGCGGCGGCCAGGCCCGGCAGCCAGGCGCCAGCCGTCACCAGCACCTGCACGGCGTGGTGGGTGCCAAGGGCCGTCTGCACGCGGAACGCACCGCCTTCGCGCTCGATGGCGTGCACCGGCTCGTCGGTGTGCAGTTGCGCCCCGGCGCGCCGCGCCATCGCCAGCTGCGCGGCGATGCAGCGCTCGGGGTAGACCACGCCACCGCCGGGCTCGAAGCAGCCGGCTTCGCCGTCGTCGATGCGGAACTGCGGCCAGCGCCGGCGCAGATCGGCCGCGGCGAGTGCCTCGTGCGGCACACCGAAGGCCTGTGCCACGGCGCGGGTGCGCGCCACGAAGGCGGTGTCGGAGCCGGCCGGGCCGATCACCAGCACGCCGGTGCGCGCCATCAGCGGGCCTTCCTGATCAGGCCCAAGCTCGGCTTCGAGCTCGCGCCAGATGGCGTGCGAGCGGCGCACGAGCGGCGCGTAGGCCTCGCCCTCGCCCACCGCCTCGCGGGTGACGCGCGTGAGCCCGTGGCTGGAGCCTTGGTCGTGCGGGGGCGCGTAGCGGTCGATGCCCAGCACGCGCGCGCCGCGCCGCGCCAGCTGCCAGGCGGCGGCGCTGCCCATGGCCCCGAGGCCCACCACGATGACATCGGCTTGCATGGTGCGAGTGTGCCGCTTTCACGCCCGGCTTCCGTCGCGTCTGCCGGGGGCGAATACCATTCCCCTTTGTCGGGTTGCGTGGCTGCCGCGCGGCCCACCGCCCTCCCACCCTCCTTGCCCGAGCGAGACCGCCATGGCCACCGTCCAGCAATGCCTCCAGTCCAAGCCCTCTCGCCTCGTCTCCGTCCGCTCCAGCGACTTCGTCGTGCAGGCGCTGCAGCTGATGCGCGACAACCGCGTGCGCGCCGTGCTCGTGGTCGATGACGACAAGCTGGTGGGCATCGTCACGCAGGGCGATTGCGCCATCAAGGTGCTGCTGCCCGGCAAGGACGCCAAGGCCACCGTCGTGAGCGAGGTGATGACGCGTGACCCGATGACCGTGCGCCCGGCCGATCCTCTGGAGGCCTGCATGGGCCTGATGGCCAACCGCGGCTTCCGCCACCTGCCGGTGCTCGACGCCGGCAAGCTCGTCGGCGTGGTGTCGGTGGGCGACGTGGTGAAGGACCAGGTGCGCCACATGGGCGAACAGATCGGCTTCCTCGAGACCTACATCAAGGGCCACGGCGCCTGAGCTGCACCGCGCCATGGCCGTCTCCGTCTTCGACCTCTTCAAGATCGGCATCGGCCCGAGCAGCAGCCACACCGTGGGGCCGATGCGCGCGGCGCGCCTCTTCGTGCGCCACCTGCAGCACGCCGCGCTGCTGGCGGGCACGGCGCGCGTGCGCACGCAGCTCTACGGCAGCCTCGGCCTCACCGGCCGCGGCCACGGCAGCGACAAGGCCGTGCTGCTGGGCCTTGAAGGCCACGAGCCCGACAGCGTGGACGTCGATGCCGTGCCGGCGCTGCTGCAGGCCATCCGCGCGCAGGCGCAGCTGCGCCTGGGCGGCATGCACCCGGTGGCCTTCGCCGAGAAGGACGATCTGCGTTTCCACCGGCGTGAGACCTTGCCCTTCCACGCCAACGGCATGCGTTTCGAGGCCTTCGATGCCGCCGGGGCGGTGCTGGCCGACAGGGTGTACTACTCGGTCGGTGGTGGCTTCGTCGTCAGCGACGAGGTCGCGGCCGACGGCTCGCGGCAGAAGGTGATCGCACCCGACGCCACCGTGCTGCCGCACCCGTTCCGCAGCGGTGCCGAACTGTTGCAGCGCTGCGCGGAACTCGGCAGCGGCATCGCCGCCGTGATGCGCCGCAACGAACAGCACTGGCGCAGCGACGCCGACATCGACGCCGGCCTCGACCGCATCTGGGCCGTGATGCAGGCCTGCGTGAAGCGCGGCATCGCCACCGAGGGCGTGCTGCCCGGCGGCTTCCAGGTGCGGCGGCGTGCGGCCAAGCTGCACCACGACCTCACCGCGCACCCCGAACAGGCGCTGACCGATCCGCTGCAGGTGCTCGACTGGGTCAACCTCTACGCGCTGGCCGTGAACGAAGAGAACGCCGCCGGCGGCCGCGTGGTCACCGCGCCCACCAATGGCGCGGCCGGCATCGTGCCCGCGGTGCTGCATTACTACGCGCGCTTCGTCAGCGGCTCGTCACCCGCGGGCGTGCGCGACTTCCTGCTCACCGCCGCCGCCATCGGCATCCTCTACAAGGAAAACGCCAGCATCAGCGGCGCCGAGGTCGGCTGCCAGGGCGAGGTGGGCGTGGCCTGCAGCATGGCCGCCGGTGCGCTGTGCGCGGTGCAGGGCGGCACGCCCGCGCAGGTGGAGAACGCGGCCGAGATCGGCATGGAGCACCACCTGGGCCTTACCTGCGATCCCGTCGGCGGCCTGGTGCAGATCCCGTGCATCGAGCGCAACGCCATCGCCTCGGTGAAGGCCATCAACGCCGCGCGCATGGCGCTGCGCGGCGACGGCACGCACCACGTCAGCCTCGACCAGGTCATCAAGACCATGCGCGAGACCGGCGCCGACATGCTCACCAAGTACAAGGAAACCGCGCGCGGCGGGCTGGCGGTGAACATCGTGGAGTGCTGAGCAGCCGCTTGGTTAAACGCGGCTCAAGCTGGCCGCTCTGCGGCCGATACCGGACGGGATGTCTTTGGACTCCTCTCCGCCCACCCCGCTGCCGCCGGCCCGCCTCCGTGGCTGGCGTGGCTGGCGGATGGCCCTGCTGGGCCTGATCGGCGCGCTCGCCCTGGTGCTGCCGATGGCCCAGGTGCTGCGCTTCCAGGTCGAGGCGCTGGTCGAGGACCGCGACGAACGGGCACGGCTCGACCCGCTGGCCGAGGCCGTGGCGGTGCAACGCGGGCTGATCGGTCACGACGACGTGTCCACGCGCATGCTGCGGGGCCGCGCCACGCTGGAGGGCGAACGCCGGTTGCGCAAGGCCGCCGTCGACGAGCGCCTCGTGGCGCTGCAGATCACGCTGCGGGCCGGTGCCTGGCTGCCTGCACAGCGCGAGGCGCAGGCCCTGCAAGCCGACTGGCAACTGCTCGCCGGCGACATCGAAGGCCGGCGCATCGACGTCGACTCCAGCCAGCGCGGCCACCGGCTGCTTCAGGAGCAGGCCGTGCAGGTGATGGATCTCGTGCAGGCCCTGCTGTCGGTGCCGCTGGGACGCGCCGACGCACCCGATCTGCAGGCCCGCGTGGACTCGCGCCGCGACGAACTCGACGCCCGCATCGGGCGCGCCGAATCCACCTTGGCGCTGCTGGCGCTGATGGCGGCAGCGCTGCTCGCCGGGGCCGGCCTGGCGCTGCGCGCGGGGCTGCGCGGCGCCGCAGCGGCGCAGGCCTTGCAGCGTGCGGCCGACGACACCCGCCGCGGCCCGGGCCGCCGCTTCGGCGACCGCCCCTCGAGGGCCACGCCGACCGAGCTGACGGCTGCAAGCCTCGACACCGTGCGCCGCAGCGCAGAAGACGAGCGCAGCCGCAGCCGCAGCTGAGCGGGGCCTGGGCAGTGCCGACGCCGCGGCAGTAGCGGCCGGCGCTTCGCGGGTCAGCGCCGGGGCGCCGGCGCCCGCGCCTCGCGCACCAGCTGCGCGCAAGGACTGTCGGCCCCCGGCCCGGCCTCGAACAGCGGCAGCAGTGCCAGCAGCGGGTTGACGAGCCCGAGCACCAGCGCACCCAGGCCCCGCGTGGCCACGGCGGCGCCGTCCAGCGCCACCACCGGCTGCGCCAGCGGGCCGCGCAGGTAGATCGGGCTGCGCAGCGCGATGACACTGTTGACCTTGGTGCTCGGCACGATGCAGGCGCTGTCGACGCACCCGCACCCCATCGTCGCGGCCTACTTCTCCGGCCACCAGGCCGCGGCCTGAACGGCAGGCCATGGACGACAAGGTCAACTACCCGCTGGTCGGCGCCTTCGTGCTGCTCGGCGGCGCCCTGCTCGTGGCGGCCGTGCTGTGGCTGGCGGCGGGCTTGGGCAGCCGCCAGGCGATGGACGGCTACCAGGCGGTGATCCGCGAGTCGGTGGCCGGGCTCGACGTCGATGCACCCGTGAAGTACCTGGGCGTGGATGTCGGCAAGGTCGCCCGCATCGAGATCGACCCCGGCAATCCGCAGCAGGTGCGGCTGCACTTCCTCATCCAGCGCGGCACGCCGATCCAGCAGGACAGCGAGGCGGTGCTCAAGACGCAGGGCCTCACCGGCATCGCGTATGTCGAGCTCAGCGGCGGTTCGGCGAACTCGCCCCCGCTGCGGCCGGGGCCCGACGGGCGGCCGCCGACGATCCCGTTCAAGATATCGCTGACGGCCCGGCTCGAGACCGTGCTGACCAACGTGCTGGGCAACATCGACCGCGTGTCGAACAACCTGAACGCGATGTTCGATGCCCAGAACCAGGCCGCGGTGCGTGCCACGCTGGCCGACGTGGCCGCACTGACCCATGTGCGGGCCTCGAACAAAGCCGTGCTGGCGGCCGGCGTGCAGGACGCCGCGCGGACGGCGAAGCAGGCCTCGTTGGCCAGCGCGCAGCTCGGCCCGACGCTGGAGCGCATCGCGCGCAGCGCCGAGGCCGTCGAGCGCATGGCAGAAGTGGCCCGCGACGCCAGCGCCAAGGGCGGCGATGCGGCCGATGCCGCGCGCCAGGGCGTGCAGCAGCTCGGCGGCGAAACCCTGCCCGAGTTGACGCGGCTGATGGCCGAGCTGCAGGGCCTGGCGGCCTCGCTGCGCTGGCTGAGCGAACAGACGACGGCCCCATGAAGCCCAGCGTTCGCATCGGGCGCCGCATCGGGCGCTGCAGCGGCGCCTTCAGCGCACTGGCCGCAGCAGCGCTGCTGGCCGGCTGCGCCGGCAACCTGCTGCCCAAGCCACCGGCGGCACCCGTGCAGCACACGCTCGACGCCGCCCCGGCTTCGGCGGGCACCGCGCAGGCGGCTGCAATGGCCGGCCCGACGCTGGTGGTGGCGCCACTGGTCGCCGCGGCGGGTTACGACAGCCCGCGCATGGTGTACCTGCGCCAGGCGCAGACGCTGGAGGCCTATGCCTTCCACGAGTGGGCCGACGCCCCCGCGCGGCTGCTGGCGCCGCTGATCGTGCGCGCCCTGCAGCAAGGCGGCCGCTTCCGTGCGGTGCTGCAAGGGCCCTCGTCGGGTGAGGCCGCACTGCGGCTGGAGACCACGCTGCTGCGGCTGCACCACGACCACACCGTGCAGCCGAGCCAGCTGCGCCTGACGCTGCGCGCCGTGCTCATCGACACCACCACACGGCAGCCGCTGGCGTGGCGCGAGTTCGATGTGCGCGTGGCCACGCAGCGGGTGCTCGACGAGCTGGCGGCCTTCGTGGCCACCGAGGCCCAGCGGGCGATGCCGCCGGGCCGCCGCTGAGCCCGCGTCCTCAGTCGCGATCGGCCGGCATCGGCAGCGGCCCGTCACCGGCCACCGGCGCCACGGCCGGCGCCCGGCGCGGGCGCCGGTCTCGCGCCAGGTAGCTGTAGAGCACCGGCACCACCACGAGTGTGAGGATGGTGGAGGTGATGACGCCGCCGATGATGGCCCGCCCCATCGGCGCCTGGATCTCGCCGCCGTCGTTGAGCGCCAGCGCCAGCGGCAGCATGCCGAAGACCATGGCCATCGTCGTCATGATGATCGGCCGCATGCGGATGAGCCCGGCCTGCAGCAGCGCCTCGGCCATGGTCGCGCCCGCCTTGCGCGCATGGTTGGCAAAGTCCACCAGCAGGATGGCGTTTTTCGTCACCAGGCCCATCAGCATGACGAGGCCGATCATGCTGAAGACGTTGAGCGTGCTGTTCCAGAACAGCAGCGCCAGCATCACGCCGATCAGCGCCAAGGGCAGGCTGGCCATGATGGCGATGGGCTGCAGGAAGCTGCCGAACTGGCTGGCCAGCACGATGTAGATGAAGATCACCGCCAGGCCCATGGCCGCCAAGAGGCCGCTGAAGGCATCGGCCTGTTCCTGCATCTGGCCGCCGATGTCGAAGCTGAAGCCCGGGGGCAGGTTGGTTTCCTTGATCAGCTTCTGCACGTCTTCGCCCACCTCGCCGGGGCTGCGGTCCTTGACGCCGGCGAACACACCTTCACGCCGCTGCAGGTTCTGGCGGCGGATGTTCTGTGGGTTGAACACCGGCACGATGTCGGCCACGCTGTCCAGCGTGATCGGCGTGCCGTTGGCAGCAAAGGCCACCGGCAGCCCGCGCAGCTGCTCGATGCGCTCGCGCTGCTCCTCGGGCAGGCGCAGCGTCACGTCGACCTGGTCGCCTTCGGGTGTCGTCCAGGTGGTGGCGGCGTCACCCGTGACATAGGCGCGCAGGCTGTTCGACACCTGCTGCGGCGTCAGGCCCAGCTCGCGCACCGCGTCGGGCTTCAGGCGCACGGCGTAGGCGGGCATGCCGGCCTGCACGGTGGTTTCGACGTCGACCGCGCCCGGGATCTTCTTCACCTTCTCGGCGAACTCGGTGGCGATCTTCGCCAGGCCCTCGGGATCGTTGCCCAGGATGGCGACGTAGATCGGCCGGTTCCAGCCGACGCTGATGTCGGTGCCCGGGATCACCGACACCGCCTGGCGCATCGCGTCTTCCACTTCCTTCTGAGAGCTCTCGCGCTCCTTGCGGTCGACGAGGCGGATGTTGATCCAGGCCTGGTTGCGCTGCCCCGGGCCGCCGACCCAGGTGCTGACGTGCTGCACCTCGGGGAAGGTCTGCACGATGGCCTCGAGCTGCCGCACCTTGGCGTCGGTGCGCTCCAGGCTCGCGCCCACCGGCATCTTCACGGCCAGCTGCGTGAAGCCTTGGTCGGTTTCGGGTACGAATTCGCTGCCCACCAGCGGCGCCAGGGCGAGCGCGATGACGAAACTGGCCACACCACCGGCCATCACCACGCCGCGCGGCGTGATGGTGGCCACGCGCAGCCGGCGCGGGCCGGTGGCCAGGCGCGTGGAGTCGGCCGCGAAGCCGCGGTTGTAGGCCGGCAGCACCCACAGGCGCCAGCGGCGGGCGCTGAAGATCCAGCGGATGGCGCGTTCGTAGGCGGCGTGCAGCCAGTCCATGCTGCGGTCGGTGGCGCGGATGGCGTGGCCCAGCACCGGCAGCTTCTTCAGGCGCGAGCTCGGCGGGTCGTGCCAGATGCTGGAGAGCATCGGGTCGAGCGTGAAGCTCACGAACAGGCTCACCAGCACGGCCACCACCACGGTGATGCCGAACGGGTAGAAGAACTTGCCGATGATGCCGCCCATGAAGGCCACCGGCGCGAACACCGCGACGATGGCAAAGGTGGTGGCCATCACCGCCAGGCCGATCTCCTCGGTGCCTTCACGCGAGGCGGTGATGTGGTCCTTGCCCATGTGCACGTGGCGCACGATGTTCTCGCGCACGACGATGGCGTCGTCGATCAGCAGGCCGATGCACAGGCTCAGCGCCATCATCGTCATGAAGTTCAGCGTGAAGCCGAAGAAGTACACGGCGATGAAGCTGGAGATCACAGCGATCGGCAGCGTCAGCCCCGTGATGATGGTGCTGCGCCAGCTGTGCAGGAACAGGAAGACGATGGCCACCGTCAGCAGCGCGCCCTCGATCAGCGTGTGCTTCAGGCCGTCGAGGCTGCCCTTGACCCAGTCGGAACTGGCATTGATGAGGCGCAGCTCCACGTCGGGCGGCATCGTCTTCTTCAGCTCCTCCATCGCCGCCTTCACGGCATCACCCGTGGCCACGATGTTGGCGTCCTGTTGCTTGAAGACGTTGAAGTTGATGGCCTGCTGGCCGTTCACGCGCGCCAGCGAGTCGGGCTCCTTCTCGCGCTCCACCAGCGTGCCCAGATCGGACAGGCGCAGCGCCAGGCCGTTGCGGTGGGCCACCACCACGTCGGCGAAGCGGCGCGGGTCCTTGATGCGGCCTTCCACGCGCAAGAGCGCGTCCTGCGTGTTGTCGGAGACCAGGCCCACGGGCTGGTCGGCATTGGCCTCGCGCAGGGCCTGGGCGATCTGCGCCGGCGTCACGCCGTAGGCGCGCAGGCGCGCCGGGTCGAGGTCGATGCGCACCTCGCGCTCGGTGAGGCCGTTCACGTCGACCCGTGCCACGCCGGGCACGCGCTGCAGGCGCTTGGTGATCTGGTTCTCGCCGATGATGCTCAGCTCGCGCTGGCTGCGGCTCGGGCTGAGCAGCGCCATCTGCACCACGGGCTCGCTGTTGTCGTTGTTCCAGCGCGCCATCTGCAGCGGCTTCACGTCACGCGGGAAGCCGGCCTGTACCGCGGCGACGCGGTCGCGCACGTCCTGCATCGCGCGGTCCATGTCGGCGTCGAGGCTGAACTCGGCCGAGAGGTCGCCACGGCCCTCGAAGGCGCGCGAAGTGATGCGCTTGACGCCGGCCACGCTGTTGATGGCCTCTTCGAGCGGCTTGAGCACCTCGCGCTCGATGGCCTCGGGCGTGGCGCCCGGGTACTCCACCGCCGCCCAGATGCCGGGCAGCGAGATGTCGGGCATCTGCTCCACCCCGAGGCGGCTGTAGCTGAAGATGCCCAGCACGCAGATCGCCACCATCACCATGGCGGCGAACACGGGGTTGTTGATCGAGACTCGGGTGATCCACATCGCGGCGGCTCCTGGCTTGGGCTCGCGCTCAGCGCGTGATCGGGGTGGAGGGCGTGAGCGGCGTGGACGCAGCGGCACTGGCCACCGGCGCGGACTTGGCCGCCACCACCGTGGCCTTGGCCCCTTCGCGCAGGTTGTCGAAGCGCGCCGCCAGCACCTGGCTGGCCGGGGTCAGGCCCTGCAGCACCTCGACGCGGCCCTGCCGTTCGTCGCGCCGGCCCACCGTGATGGCGCGCCGCACGAGCTGCCCGCCCTCGATGAGCCAGACGTGGTCCTGCCCGCTGGTGGTGCCGACCGCGTTGGCGGGCAGCGTCAGCCGGTCGGTGTCGTCCGCCAGCTCGGCGCGCACCAGGGCGTACTGGCCGGCGCGCAACAGCTCCTTCGGGTTGGCCAGCTCGATGGTCACGCCGATCGAGCGCGTGCCCGGCTCGGCGGCCGGTGCGATGCGCGCCACGCGGCCGGCCACGGGTTGGTCGACACCCTCCACCCGCGCCTGCACCAGCAGGCCGGGGCGGATGCGCGCCACCTCGTGCGTGCCGACCATGCCGGCGAGCTCGAGCCGCGCCAGATCGATGATCGTCAGCACCTGCTGCTCGGGGCTGACCTTCTCGCCCGGCAGCGCATGGCGCTTGGCCACGATGCCGGCGATGGGCGCCACCAGGTTGGCATCGCGCAGGCCGACGCGCGTGGTGTCGAGCGAGGCCTGGGCCGCGGCCAGGTTGGCGCGCGCGGTGTCGAGTGCCGCGCGCGAGCCGTCGAGTGCGCTGCTGCTGATGAACTGCTGCGCCGCCAGGCGCTCGTTGCTGGTGTGCGTGCGCTCGGCCTGGGCCAGCGCCGCGCGGGCGGACTCCAGCAAGGCGTTGCGCTCGGCGACCCGGCTGCCCAGCTCGGCCAGCTCGATGCGGCCGATGGTCTGGCCGGCCGCCACGCGGCTGCCTTCGGCCACGTTCAGCGCCAGCAGCGTGCCCCCGGCCTTGGCGCGCACGATGGCCGTCTGCGGGGCCACCAGCGGGCCCGAGAACTCGAGCATCGCCGGCATGCGGGCGGTGAGCGGCTGCACCACCTCGCGCGGGGCGAACTCCAGCGCCACCTCGGGCTTGCCGTCCTTGCCGTCCTTGCCTTCCTTGCCCGGCCCGGCCGCCTGCGCCGCGCCACCGCCCTGCCCGGGCAGCTTGACGACACCGCCCATCACCACCGCGGCACCGACACCGGCCAGCACCAGCACGGCCACGCCGGCCATCCACTTCTTCTGCATCGCGTTCCCCTCGGCTGCGTGCCGGCGCGAGCGCCCTGTGCAAGGGTCGGCTGGCCAGCGTTGGCGCTCAGTGTCGGCCTTGCCCCCACGGAACGCGAGGTCGGGTGCGATGAAGCGCCGAAAGCAGGTGACGAAGTGCGCCGCCCCCTGACGGCCCGAGGGCCGCCGCGGCCGCGAAGCCGGGCTGAACGGCCTAAGTGAGCGCCTCGGCCCGGCGCGGCAGGCCCGCCAGCGCGGTCGGCGGCAGCAGCGCGGCCGCGGCCTCGCCCTTGCCGCGTTCGCAGCCCATCTCGCGCAGCAAGGCCAGCTGGGCGGCCGTCTGCAGGCCCTTGCCCAGCGTCGCGATACCCAGTTGCGTGGCCAGCCGCACGGTCGACTCCAGCAGCACGCGGTGGTGTTCCAGCTCGTGCGCCTGGGGCACAAAACCTCGGTCGATCTTCAGCAGCGCCAGCGGCAACCGCGCCAGGGCCGAGAGGGACGAGCCGCCGGTGCCGAAGTCGTCGAGCGCCAGCGCCACGCCCGAGCGGGCCAGCACCTGCAGGCGCGCCGGCAGGTTGCTGTCGTGCAGGGCCAGGGTCGGCGGCAGTTCGAGCTGCACGTCGGCGCAGGCCAGGCCGTTGTCCTGCAGCAGCGATGCCAGCGTGTCGGCCCAGTCGGCGCGGCGCACCAGCGCGGCCGCCGCCGGCAGGGCCAGGCGGCAGCCGGCGCGGCTGGCATCGGCGGCGCGCCAGGGCACGAAGTGGGCCGCAGACACCGCCAGCGTGCGCTGCAGCAGGGCTTCGGCCCGCGGGTCGTCGTCGCCGGCGTCAATCGGGCGCGGCGCGGCGTCGCGCCAGGCCAGCCGCGCGCCGAGCGCACGAATCATCGGCCGACTCAGATCGACCTGAGGCTCGAACACCACCTGCAAGGCGCCGCTTCGCAGCGCCTGCTGCAGCCGATCGACGCGCGGCCGGCCCGCGTCCTTGCCAGCCAGTGCCCAGCCACCGGGGGACGCATCGGCCAGCGCATTCTCGGCCTGCTGCAACAAGGTTCCGGCCGACCGAAGCGCCTGCCCGGGGGCACAGAACACCACGCCCAGCCGCGGCACCGGCTTCAGAGGCTGCAGACCGTCGAGGAAGGGCTCGGCCAGATCGGCCAGCGCGCGCCGCACCACGGTCTCGAGGTCGGCCTGGCTGCCGAGGCCGTCGAGCACCAACATGAACGTAAGGCCGTCGACCCGATCGGGCGCAACCAAGGCGACCAGCGCATCGCCCGGGCGCAGCGCCAACTGCAGCCGGCGCGCGACTTGCCGGCCGAGATCGGGACCGTGCAAGCGTGGCAGATCCGCCGCAGCGGCCGGCAGCGCCAGCTCCAGGCGTATCAGCGCGAAGCCGAAGCCGGGATGGCGCACGGCGTGGGCGACGCAGCGGCGCAGGCGCACCACAAGCCCGTGCGGCACGCCGGACGCGCCAGGCAGTGGCACGGCCGTGGCTTGCGGCTTCGCCCGCAGCGGCGCTGGCGCGGGGCGAGTCGCCTCGGCATCGGCCGCGCCGTGCGCGGGCTGCCACCAGCGCCGCGCCATCGCCACCCAGCGCGCGCTCGGCGCGGCCCACGCAGCCAGGCGCGGCCACACCGGCAGGGGCTCGGACGCCGGCGCAGCAGGATGAGAAGGAGGCAGATCGGGTTCGGGCATCGTCGGGCCGGTGCGGCGGACCCGGTTGGTCCTGCTCGCCGTCCTGCGGGTATCGGCACAGGCGCCGCGTTCTTGAGCGGGCACGCGGCGCGCGCGGGCTCGAGCGCGCGCGCGGCGCGCGGGGGCTTGTCAGTCGGCGGCGGCCACCACGCCGGCGGCGGGCGTTGCCAGCCGCGCCTGGCCACGGCCGGCGCGCTTGGCTTCGTAGCAGGCCCTGTCGGCGCGCGCCAGCCAGGCCGCGAAGTCGGCATCGGGGTCGGCATCGGGGTCGGCCCTGAGCCCGGCCACGCCGATGCTGGCACCGACGGCCAGCCAGCGGCCCTCGTGCTCGACACCCAGCCGCGCCAGGGCCTCGCACAGGCGATGCGCGACGACCATCCCACCCTCGGCGCCGCTGCCCAGCAGCAGCGCGAACTCGTCGCCGCCCAGCCGGGCGGCCGCATCGCCGCCGCGCAACTGCTCGGTCAGCACGGCCGCCACGTCGCGCAGCACACGGTCGCCTGCGGCATGGCCGGCGCTGTCGTTGATCTGCTTGAAGTGGTCGATGTCCAGGGCCAGCAGCACCGCGGCGCCGGCGTCGGCCCCGGCGGCCAGCCGGGCGTGCAGCCGGTCCTCGAAGGCGGCCCGGTTCAGCAGGCGGGTCAGCGGGTCGTGCCGGGCCGACCAGGACAGCCGCTCGCGCTCGGTGCGCTGGTGCGTCACATCCTCGAGCAGCCAGATGGTGCCGGCCTCGATCTCGACTGGGTCGACCGGGCGCCCCGACAAACGGCCCCAGAAGTGGCTGCCATCGCGCCGCCGGAACTCGAGTTCGTCGACAAATGGCTCGCTGCGCGCAAAGGCGATCGCCACCTTGGGGCCCAGGCCGTCGTAGTCCTGCTGTGCCGCGAAGATGTCGCGCGCCGGCCAGCCCGTCAGCGTGCCCGCGGGCCAGCCCAGAAGGGCGCACCACTCGGCACTGACGAGCTCGAAGTGGCGCAGCCGCGTGATGGCAATGCCGATCGGCGCCGCTGCCATCACCGAGCTCATCTTGCGCATCAGCGCGCGCTGCTGCTGCTCGCCTTCAGCGCGGTCGAGCAGCGCCCGGCGCAGCACGCGGCCGAGTTCGCCGATCTCGCCGTCGGCCTCGGGCCAAGCCTCGAGGCTGTTGTCGACATCGAGCCGGCGCACCCGCTCGCGCAAGCGCGTCAACGGGCCCAGCAGCACCGTCAGCAGCGCCAGGATCAACAACCCGCCGGCGAGCGCCACGCCCAGGGCCCAGAACATGGCCTCGCGGTGGGCCTGGTCGATGCCACCGAGCAGCTCGCTGTCGTGCATGGCGCGGAACAGCACCCAGTCGGCGCCGGGCACGCCGACGAGGGCGATGAAATGGCCGTCGGCGCGCCAGACGATGGCCGTCGGTTCCACCGGCCGGCCCTGCTCGACCCAGCGCGCGGCGGCACCTGCCATCAGCGGCTCGCCGGCCACGTCGGCCATCAGGCGTTCGCGCAGCGGGTGCGCGACGATGGCGCCGCGCGCGTCGGTCAGCACGGTGGTGGCGCGCTGCTGCCCGTCGTGGGCATCGAAGGTGAGGTCGTCGAGCAGGTTGCGCTGGTCCAGGCGCATCGAACCGCCGAACACGGCCACGACCTGCTGGCCCGCACCCAGCACAGGCACCGTGAACATCACCACGGCTTCGCTGTCGGCAGGCCCCCGCATCGGCGCCGAGACCACCGGCACACCGGCCAGCGTGCGCTGGAAGAACTCGCTGCCCGCCAGGTTCCGGTCCACCGGCCGCGCCTCGCGGCCGTCGTACACGGCGAGCACCCGGCCGCTGGCGTCGGCCACGTAGACGCTATTCAGCGCCTGCAGCAGCGCCAGGCGCGAGCGCAGGTAGGTGACGGCCGCGGCGGGGTCTTGGTAGGCCGCATCGGGCATCTGCTCGGCGGCGCCGCGCATCATCTTCTGCAGCATCACGACGCGCTGGCCGAGCATGCCGGCCATTTGCTCCACGTGGCTGGCCTCGCGGTCGAGCACGGCTTGCTCGCTGCGCTGCTCCACGCGCTCCAGCAGCACCGAGGCCGACACCAGCACGCTGGCGGCGATCACCAGCGCACTGGCCAGCATCAAGCGCGCCTTCAGGGTGCGAAGCCAGGCCAGCGGGTAGGGCGACAGGGCAGACACCATCGAATGCGGCAGAGACAGCTGGGTGACTGGATCGATCTCTTGTTGTCGGCCTCAGGCCCCGCTGCTTGAGACGGACGCCGTGCGAAGCGCACGCTCGGCCGCCGCCGCGCAGCCCCAGGCCAGCAGCGCCGCCACGGCGGCGGCCCAGAACACGGCGGCGAAGCCCAGGTGCTCGATCAGCCACCCGCCGCCCACACCCCCGAGAACGCCCGAGATGCCATAGCCCAGCGTCGTGTACAGCGCCTGGCCGCGGCCGCGCAGCCGACCCGGGAACAGCCGCTGCACCATCGCGATGCAGGCCGCGTGGTGGGCGGCAAAGGTGATGGCGTGCAGCAGTTGCGCCAGCACCAGCACCGGCACCAGGCTGCCGCCGCCGGCCGTGAGCGCGAAGCGCAGCGCCGTGAACGCGGCCACCACCTGCAGCCAGCGCTCGGCTGCCAGCATCGGGAACCAGCGTCCCTGGGTCCAGAAGAACGCGATCTCCACGAGCACGCTCACGGCCCAGAGCGCGCCCACGGCCGTCTTGCCGTAGCCCAGGTGAACGAGGTACAGCGAGAAGAACGCGTACAGGCTGCTGTGCGCCAGCACGGTGAAGAAGATCGAGGCGAAGAACCAGGCCACGCCCGGCGCCCGCAGCAGCGGCAGCACCGGCGGCACGGGCTCGTCGTGGGCCGGCTCTTCGTGGGTGCGCGGCAGGCGCAGCGCCGCGGCCAGCATCAATGCGTTCATCAGCGCCACGAAGGCAGGGAAGACCGCGATGCCGAAGCGATCCAGCAGCGCGCCGAAGCTGGTGACGGCGACCAGGAAGCCGATCGAGCCCCACACGCGCACGCGGCCGTAGCGGCGGGCGTCGATGCCGCCGTCGGGCGTGAGCAGCGCACGCGCCAGCAACGCCTCGTACAGCGGCACGACACCGCTGTTGGCCACGAACAGCACCACCGTCACCACGGCCACCGGCACCGCCGCCGTCACGCCGAGGAGGCCCAGCGCCGAGGCCAGCGCGCCGGCGGCGGCGATGCGGATGAGCTTGACGCGCTGGCCGCTGTGGTCGCCAGCCCAGCTCCAGGCGTAGGGTGCCAACACGCGCGTCCAGCTTTGCAGCGAGACGATGGCGCCGATCATCAGCGTGCTCAGCCCCAGGCTCTGGAACCACAGCGGCGCGTACGGGTTGAAGAGCCCGATCGCCGCGAAGTAGGTGAAGGTGAGCGCGCCGAACGGGGCGAGGCTCGGGCCCGGCACGGCGCGGTTCAGGCGGCCTGCCCCGCCTGCCCCGCCTGCCCCGAGATAGGCGGCAGCGGCAGCACGACGTCGCCGCACTGCGCGCGGTGGCGCAGCACGTGGTCCATCACCACCAGCGCCACCAGCGCCTCGGCGATGGGCGTGGCGCGGATGCCGACGCAGGGGTCGTGGCGGCCGAGGGTCTCGACCACCGTGGGCTCGCCTGTGCGCGTGATGCTCGGCTTGGGCGCGCGGATGCTGCTGGTGGGCTTGATGGCGATGCGCACGATCAGGTCCTGCCCGGTGCTGATGCCACCCAGCACACCACCGGCGTGGTTGCTGGCAAAGCCGGCCGGCGTGAGCGCGTCGCCGTGTTCGCTGCCGCGCTGCGCGACGACGCCGAAGCCGTCGCCGATCTCCACGCCCTTGACGGCGTTGAGGCCCATCATGGCCCAGGCGATGTCGGCGTCGAGCTTGTCGAACAGCGGCTCGCCCAGGCCCACGGGCACGCCGCTCGCTCGCACCTCGATGCGCGCGCCGCAGCTGTCGCCGGCGCGGCGCAGCGCGTCCATGTGGGCCTCGAGCGTGGGCACGATGGCCGCGTTCGGCGCATAGAACGGGTTCAGCGGGATCTGCGCTTCGTCGTCGAAGGGGATCTCGATCTCGCCCAGGGCGCTCATCCAGCCGGTGAAGCTGGTGCCGTGATGCTGGCGCAGCCACTTCCTGGCCACCGCGCCGGCGCCCACCATCGGCGCCGTGAGGCGCGCGCTGCTGCGGCCGCCGCCACGCGGATCGCGCTCGCCGTACTTGCGCCAGTAGGTGTAGTCGGCATGGCCGGGGCGGAAGGTATCGAGCAGGTTGCCGTAGTCCTTGCTGCGCTGGTCGGTGTTGCGGATCAGCAGCGCGATCGGCGTGCCGGTGGTGCGGCCCTCGAACACGCCCGAGAGGATTTCCACCGCGTCGGGCTCGTTGCGCTGCGTCACGTGGCGGCTGGTGCCGGGGCGGCGGCGGTCGAGCTCGGGCTGGATGTCGGCCTCGGACAACTCCAGGCCCGGCGGGCAGCCGTCGATCACGCAACCGATGGCGGGGCCGTGGCTTTCGCCGAAGTTGGTGACGCGGAACAGGTCGCCGAAAGAAGAGCCAGGCATGCAGCAGAGACGACAGCGTGAAGGGGGTACTCGAGAAGATCGATTCTAGGCGGCGGACAACACCGCTCTCTCCTTGCCAACGCCGCGTGTGTACGTGCGTTTCCACCTCCTCAACACGGTCGAGCTAGCAGCAGGGACAGCCGACATTCGATTGTCGTGCCGCTAACCGCCAAACCAGACAGCTCACCGAACCACCATCAAGGGCACCCCATGAGGCTGCTTGCGTCACTTTCTGTCAGCGTACGCTTGAGCGCGCTTGGCGCCCTGGCCCTTGCAGGCGCCCTGCTCGTCGCTGGGATCGGCATCCAGGGCATGAACCGGGTCCTGCGCTCGGCCATGGTCGTGGACGTGGTCGTGGTCGTGGTCGTGGTCGTGGTCGTGGTCGTGGTCGAGTGGCGCCTGCCGGCCGAGGGGCTGAACGCGGCAACAGCGGTGTTCCGACTGGGGGCGACGCACGGCGCCAGCTGAGCGGCGCAGGGCGCGCAGCCTGCGCATGCAGCGTTTTTGCGGCGCCACCACCCTCAAGTTCCCGCGCGAACAGCCGTTACGCCCGACTCGTGCGGAAGAGAGCGGCTATTCGACCGTGGCTAGAGAAGAGGGGCACTTGATGAACTGGATCCATCTCTCGATCAAGCACCGTCTCGGTGCACTCGTGTTGCTCAGCCTCTGTGCGTTGGTGCTCAGTGCGGCGGTCGGGTTGCTGAGCCTGCGCGATGCCGTCTCAGGCACCTCGCGGCTGGCCAACCAGCATCTGCCGGCGGTGGCCATGATCGGCCAGCTGCGCGCCGGGGTCGGCAACCTGCGTCGCTACGAGAAGGACGCGATCATCCACACGGGCAATCCCAAGCAGATCGAGTCGTACATGCCGCGCTGGAGTCAGGCGCTCGACTCCAGCCGCGGGGCCCTGAAGTCACTCGACACCCACGTCGGGGCCGAAGGCAAGGTGTTGGTGTCCCGCATCGCCACGGGGCTGGACAACTACGCCAAGGGCTTCGGCCAGGTGTCGGCGCGGTTGCTGAATGGCGAGTTCGGCGACGCGACCTATGCCAATGCCGCGATGGAGCCGATGAAGGCTGAAGTCCAGCGCATGGACGAGCAACTCCAGGCACTGGCGCAGTTGATCGACGTCGCAGCCGGCGAAGAGCGTTCGGCCTCTGCGTCGTTGCTGGAGAGCCAAACCCTGTTGCAGCTGGGCACGGTGCTCGCCATCGGCCTGATGCTGGGCTTCGTCGCATGGCGGCTGGTGTCGAGCATCACGAATCCGCTGGCCAAGGCGGGGCTGGCGCTCGACCGGCTGACCGAAGGTGACCAGTCGGAGACGGTGCGCGCCGAAGGGCGCGATGAGCTCGCCCGCATGATGAACAGGCTCTCGCAGACGCAAGACGCCCTTCGCACGCTGGTGCGGACGATCCAGGAGAACGCCGTCTCCGTGGCCACGGCCAGCGAGCAGATTGCGCACGGCAACCAGGATCTCTCTGTACGAACCGAGCGCCAGGCTGCCAGCCTGCAGGAGACCGCGGCGTCGATGGAGGAGTTGACCGCCACCGTGCGCAACGGCTCCGAGCATGCCCGCAAGGCCGCCGAGCTGACCCAGGCCGCCCGCAAGGGAGCCTCGCAAGGGGGCGATGTCGTGTCGCAGGTGGTGCAGACCATGGCGGGCATCCAGGACTCCAGCCGCCGCATCGCCGACATCACCAACGTCATCGACAGCATCGCCTTCCAGACCAACATCCTCGCGCTGAACGCGGCCGTGGAAGCCGCGCGCGCCGGGGAGCAGGGGCGTGGCTTCGCGGTGGTGGCTTCCGAAGTGCGCGCGCTGGCGCAGAAGAGCGCCGCCGCCGCCAAGGAGATCAAGTCGCTGATCGGCGAGTCGGTCGAACGGGTCGAGGCCGGTCACGCCATGGTGCACAAGGCCGGCGAGGCCATCAATCAGGTCGTGGGCCAGGTGGTCGAGGTCGACGGCCTCGTCGCCGAACTCAGCTCGGCCGCCCACGAACAGCAGCAGGGCATCTCTCAGGTGTGCGCCGCCGTCGGGCAACTCGACCAGGCCACCCAACAGAACGCCGCGCTGGTGGAAAAGTCCGCCGCTGCATCCGACAGCCTGCGCCAGCAGGCCGAACGACTGAAGGTCGCCGCGTCGAAGTTCAGGCTCGGGAGCGCCGCGGCCTGAAGCGGCCTTGACCGCAAGGCTCAGCCAGCGGCCGGCCCGGTGGTCGGCTCGCCCTGCTCCGGCCAGTCGCGGATGTAGGCCTTGAGCATGCGGTTCTCGAAGTCCTGCGCGTCGACCACGGTCTTGGCGACGTCGTAGAACGAGATCACGCCCATCAGCGTGCGGCGGTCGAGCACCGGCATGTAGCGCGCATGGCGCAGCAGCATCATGCGGCGCACCTCGTCGATCTCGGTCGCGGGGGTGCAGGTCAGCGGCGCGTCGTCCATCACCGAGCGCACGAGCCGCGTGCCGATGGCGCCGCCGTTGGCCACCACGGCCTGGATGACCTCGCGGAAGGTGAGCATGCCGACCAGATCGCCGTGCTCCATGACGACGAGCGAACCGATGTCCAGCTCCGCCATCATGGCTGCGGCCTCGGCCAGGGGCTGATCGGGCGTCACGGTGTAGAGCGTGTTGCCCTTGACGCGCAGGATGTCGGTGACTTTCATGGCGGTGCGTGGGAGCCCCGGCAGACACCCGGGTGCGGGGCAATATAGCCCACAATCCCGCCGCCCCAACGCCTGCGTGCCCGCGTGCACCACCGATGCCATGGCCTCCGTCATCGACCCCGGTTTCGACACGCTGGCGCTGCACGCTGGCGCCGCCCCCGACCCCACCACCGGCGCACGCGCCGTGCCGTTGCACCTGAGCACGAGCTTCGTGTTCCAGAGCGCCGACCACGCCGCCAGCCTGTTCAACCTGGAGCGCTCGGGCCACGTCTACAGCCGCATCAGCAACCCCACGAACGCGGTGCTCGAGGAGCGCATCGCCGCGCTCGAGGGCGGCAGCGGATCAATAGCCACCGCCAGCGGGCAGGCCGCGCTGATGCTGGCCCTCACCACGCTGGCCGGTGCGGGCAGCCACATCGTGGCCAGTTCGGCGCTCTACGGCGGCAGCCACAACCTGCTGCAGTACACGCTGCCGCGCTTCGGCATCACCACCACCTTCGTGAAGCCCGGCGACATCGACGGCTGGCGCGCCGCCATCCGCCCCGAGACCCGGCTGCTGTTCGGCGAGACGCTCGGCAACCCCGGCCTCGACGTGCTGGACGTGCCCACCGTCAGCGCCATCGCCCACGACGCGGGCGTGCCGCTGCTGGTGGACAGCACCTTCACGACGCCGTGGCTGATGAAGCCCTTCGAACACGGCGCCGATCTGGTATTCCACAGCGCGACCAAGTTCCTGTGCGGGCATGGCACGGTGGTCGGCGGGCTTCTGGTCGATTCGGGCCGCTTCGACTGGAGCCGCGCGCCACGCTTTCCCGAGCTGAACCAGCCCTACGCGGGCTTTCACGGCATGGTGTTCTCGGAAGAGAGCACGGTGGGCGCCTTCCTGCTGCGCGCGCGCCGCGAGGGCCTGCGCGACTTCGGCGCCTGCATGAGCCCGCACACGGCCTGGCTCATCCTGCAGGGCATCGAGACGCTGCCGCTGCGCATGGCGCGGCATGTCGAGAACACGCGCCGCATCGTCGAGTTCCTGAGCCGGCATGCGATGGTCTCGCGCGTGGGCTACCCCGAGCTCGACGGCCACCCGAGCCAGGCGCTCGCTCTGAAGCTGCTGCCGCGCGGCTGCGGCGCGGTGTTCAGCTTCGACCTCGCCGGATCACGCCAGCAAGGCCGTGCGTTCATCGAGAGCCTGAAGATCTTCAGCCACCTGGCCAACGTCGGCGACTGCCGCTCGCTCGTCATCCACCCCGCCAGCACCACACACTTCCGCATGGACGACGCCGCGCTGGCCGCCGCCGGCATCGGGCCGGGCACCATCCGCCTGAGCATCGGCCTCGAAGATGCCGACGACCTGATCGACGACCTCAAGCGCGCCTTCAAGGTGGCCGAGAAGGCGCGATGAGCGCGGCACCCAGCTGGCCCGAGCCGCCGGCGCTGATCGAGGGCGTGCGGCTGCGCCTGCGCCGCACCATGCCCGACGACGCGGCCACGCTGTTCGCGCTGCTCGACGATGCCGAGGTGATGCGCTACCTCGACTGGCCGCGTCCGGGCAGCACCGCCGAGGTTCGCGTGCATCTGCAGGCGGTCGACGAGCGCTGGGCGCGGGGCCAGGAGCACCAGTACCTCGTCATGCGCAAGGCCGACGGCGTGGCACTCGGCACCATCGCCTTCCGGCCGCGCGGCCACACGGCGGACTTCGGCTACGTCTTCGGCCGCGCGCACTGGGGCCAGGGCTACGGCAGCGAGGCGGCCGCGCTGCTGACCGCCTGGCTGCAGCGCCAGCGCGTGCTGGTGCGCCTGTGGGCCACCTGCGACGCCGCCAACGCCGCCTCGGCCCAGGTGCTGCAGAAGGCCGGCCTGCAGCGCGAGGCGCTGATGCGCAAGGCCCACGTGCGCCCCAACCTCGGCGGCGCCATCCGCGACACCCTGCTGTTTGCCTGGGTGCACGAGCAGGAGAACCCGACATGAAGCTCAGCGTCCAGGGCCGCGCGGCCTACGCCTACACCGGCGGCAAGCCTTTCGACCCCGCCCTGCCCTGCGTCGTGTTCGTGCACGGCGCGCTGCACGACCACAGCTGCTGGAATCTGCTGGCCCGCTGGTGCGCGCACCACGGCCATGCGGTGTTGGCCGTCGACCTGCCGGCCCATGGCGGCAGCGAGGGCCCGCCGCTGGCTGACGTCGAAGCCCTGGCGGGCTGGCTGCTGGCGCTGCTCGATGCCGCCGGCGTGCACGAGGCCGTGCTCGTGGGCCACAGCATGGGCTCGCTGATCGCGCTCGAGGCCACCGGCCGCGCGCCCGAACGGGTGCGCCGCCTGGTGATGATGGGCACGGCCTACCCGATGCAGGTGTCGGAGCTGCTGCTCAGCACGGCCCGCGACGACCCGCCACGCGCCATCGACATGGTCACCTCGTGGTCGTACTCGACGCTGGCGCCCAAGCCTTCGTACCCAGGTCCGGGCATGTGGCTGCACGGCAGCAACCGCGCGCTGATGCACCGCATGCAGGACGGCTGCCGCACGCACAACCTGTTCCACCACGAGTTCTCGATCTGCGACCGCTACCGCGGCGGCGAGGCCGCAGCGGCGCGCGTGACATGCCCGGTGCAATTCGTGCTCGGCGACAGCGACGCGATGACCTGGCCAAAGGCCGCACGCGCCATGGCCACCGCGCTGAAGGCGCAGGTGCACGTCGTGCGCGCCGGCCACAACCTGATGACCGAAGCCCCCGAGGCCACGCTGGCCGCGCTGCGCGAAACCCTGGCCTGAGCGGGGGCACGCCCCGGGGCCTGCCGCCGCCGCGTGACACAAGCCGCGGCAGGTGCCACGCTGTCGGCAGGCCCTGGCGTTTACCCCCGCCCGGGCGACCACGCTGATTCTCAGAATGACGGCGAGGTGCCACCTGCCTTCCGTCCCGGGAGGTGGGGCGATGCCGCGCTGGAGATCGCGCCCATGTCCCCTGCAGACCCCGTGCGCCGTGTCGCGCTTGCCCTGCTCGCCGCAGCCGCGCTGTTGCCCGCCGCAGCCCTGGCGCAGACGCCGGCCCCGATCCGCATCGGCCTGATCGCGCCGCTGTCGGGCGGCTCGGCCGACTTCGGCACCAGCGTGCGCAACGGGGCCGAGCTGGCGCTGGCCGAGATCAATGCCGTCGGCGGCTACCTCGGCCGGCCGCTGGAACTGGTGGTGCGCGACGACAAGGCCAACCCCGACGCCGGCCGCGCGGCTGCCGAGGACCTGGTGCTCAAGGAGAAGGTGGCCTACACGATCGGCTTCTGCAACACCGGCGTGGCGCTGCGCGCGCTGGACGTGTTCGAGACCGCGAAACACCTGTTGATGGTGCCGTGCTCGCAAGGCACGGCGGTGACGACGAAGACGCCCCCGGCGCAGAGCCACGTCTTCCGCCTCGCGCCAGCCGACCACATGAACGCGCGCTTCCTGGTGCGCGAGGTCGTCGAACGGCGGGGCTTGAAGCGCGTGGCGCTGCTGGCCGACCGCACCGGCTACGGCGACGGTGGCGTGAAGGACCTCACGGCCGAACTCGAGAAGCGACAGCTCAAGCCCGTGTACGAGGGCCGCTTCGACCTGGGCACGCGCAACCTCACCGAGCAACTGCAGGCCGCCCGCGCCGCCGGCGCCGAGGCGCTGATCAACTACACCGTCGGCCCGGAGCAGGCCGCCGCCGTGAAGAGCCGCGCCGCGATGGGCTGGAAAGTGCCCTACTTCGCGCCCTGGCCGCTGAGCTTTGCCAGCGTGCTCAAGGACGCCGGCGCCGACGCGCTGGAAGGCACGCTGATGGCGCAGAGCGTCATCCAGGACGGTGCCAACGAACGCCGCGCGTCGTTCCTGGCGCGCTACACGCGACTGCACCCGACCGAAAAGCCGATCGGCAGCCTGATGGCGGCGGCCCAGAGTTACGACGCCGTGCACCTGATGCTGCGCGCGCTGTTCCAGACCCGCGGCGACACGCGCGGCCCGGCGCTGAAGGCGGCACTCGAAGACCTGCAGGAACCCTACCGCGGCGTCGTCAGCACCTTCGACCGGCCGTTCTCGAAGGACGACCACGACGCGTTCTCCGACCGGATGATCTGGCTCGGCGAGTGGCGCAACGGCCGCATCGTCTACCACTACCCGGCCGACGCGAAGATGTCGTCGGTGCTGCGGCGCAAGGGCGAATGAACAGGGGCGGCTTCGCGGATTAGCCGTCGGAACCCTTCTCTTTTCGGCTCAAGTCTGCCGAGGAGCAGTCCGATGGTGTGGGTACGCAGGTGCAGTGAGGCACCGGCGTCCCTTCAACCTTTCGGAGACAACTCCATGAACTTCCGCACCCTCTCGCGCTGGCTTGCCGGCGCCGCCTTCGTGATCGGCTTCCATGCCTCGGCTCTGTCGCAGGAGTTCGGCACGCGCGAAGAAGCCAAGGCCATGGTCGAGGCCGCCGTCGCCCACGTCAAGAAGGTCGGTCCGGACCAGGCCTTCAAGGACTTCACCGACAAGTCCAACAAGGACTGGCAGAAGAAGGACCTCTACGTCATGGCCTACCGCAACGACGGCACCTGCGTCGGCCACGGCGCCAATGACAGGCTCATCGGCAAGAACCTGATCGAGTTGAAGGACCCGAACGGCAAGCCGCTGATCAAGGAGATGACAGCCGCCGCGGCCAAGGGCGGCGCCTGGGTCGAGTACGACTGGGCGCACCCGCAGACCAAGAAGGTCGAGACCAAGGTGACCTTCGCCCGCAAGCTGGACAACTTCGACGGCTGGGTCGGCGTCGGCGTCTATCGCTGATCTGCCCACCGCCCCAAGTCATCGTCCAACGCAGGCCTCGCGTCGTCCACCCCGGACCGCGAGGCCGGAGGAAGCACCCATGATCTCCTGGATCTCCAACGCCTCGGTCGGCGTCAAGGTGGCGCTGGCGCCTGCGCTGGCCATCGTCTGCATGTTGCTGGTGGGCGGGCTGGGCCTGTTCGCCAACCACCGGCTGGCCTACTCGCTGGCCGCGCTTGGCGAAGGCAACGTGCCGCAGATCGCCACCGCGGGCCAGCTCGCGCAGCAGATCGCCAGCATCAACGGCAGCGTCAACCAGAGCCTGGCCTGGGAGGGCGTGGGGTTCAAGGAAGACAAGATCAAGGCGCTCGACCAGGACATTGTCAAGCGCCTCGATGCCTATTCGAAGGCCCTGGGCGCGGCCGCTGACGCCAGCACCGAGGGCAGCGGCCGCGAGCAACTCGCCGTCGCCAGGAAGAGCTTCGACAGCTACGCCAAGAGCACGCGTGAGGCGCTGGACATCAAGAGCGGCATGGTCTCCAACGCGGCGTCGTTCATAACGACGATGGACGGCCACTACGCCGCGGTGAAGAAGTCGCTCGATGACCTGGTTGCGCTGCAGTCCGAGCACGCCCGCAAGCGCGTCGTGCAGGGCCGCACGCTGGCCGACAGCAACCAGCTGGCGATCGGTGGCGGCGTGCTGCTGGCCCTGATGGTCACCGTGGGCACCTCGCTGCTGATGTCGCGCGTGATCGTGCGGCCGCTGGTCGATGCCGCCCGCGTGGCGAACGCCGTCGCCGAGGGCGACCTGGCCACGCGCCCGACCGAGCCCGCCAGCGCCGACGCCACGGGCCGCGTGATCGCGGCGCTGGCCACCGCGCAGAGCCGTCTGTCCGAAGTGGTGGCCGGCATCCGCGCCAGCGCCGACCGGGTGAGCCAGGCCTCGTCGGAGATCGCCCAGGGCAACGCCGACCTGTCCTCGCGCACCGAGAACACCGCGGCCGCCCTGCAGCAGACGGCGGCGTCGATCGAGGAACTGGCCACGACCATTCGGCACGGCGCCGACAACGCCCGCACCGCCGACGCGCTGGCGCGCGACGCCTCCGACGTGGCCCGCCAGGGCGGCACGGTGGTCGGCGATGTCATCGCCACCATGGACGACATCAACGCCCAGGCCAAGAAGATTGGCGAGATCATCGCCGTCATCGACGGCATCGCGTTCCAGACCAACATCCTCGCGCTCAACGCCGCCGTCGAGGCCGCCCGCGCCGGCGAGCAGGGCCGCGGCTTCAGCGTCGTGGCCAGCGAGGTGCGCACGCTGGCCCAGCGCAGCGCCGAGGCGGCACGCGAGATCCGCACGCTCATCGGCACCTCGGTCGAGCGCATCGATGCCGGCGTCGGCAAGGTGCAGTTGGCCGGCCAGACGATGACGCGCATCGTCGGCGCCATCGAGCGTGTGTCCACCACCGTGGGCGAAATCTCCAGCGCCGCCTCGCAGCAGGCGCAGGGCATCGAGCAGGTGAGCCAGGCCGTCGCCGAGATGGACCGCAACACGCAGCAGAACGCCGCCCTTGTGGAAGAGGCCAGCGCGGCCACCGAATCGCTGCGCACGCAGGCGCAGACGCTGGCGTCGATGCTGGCGCGGTTTCGCACCGCCTGAGCGGCGCGGTCTTCGCGGTCGGTGCGCGCCGTCAGCCGGCGGTGCGCAGCCAGTTCAGGCCGTCGGCGATGGCCTGCGGCACGATGCCGCTGTGGCTGCCGCTGTAGGCCTGCGGGCGGAACTCGAAGCCCTCGAAGCAGCGCGCGGCCAGCGCATCGGCATAGGGCACGTTCGACAGCACGTTGCCACTGCTGGCGTGCGACAGGTGCAGCCGCACCGGCAGCGCGCGGTGCGCTGCGGCGTAGCGGTCCTGCCAGAGCGTGGCGGTGTCGAACATGCAGCCCAGCGACGCATCGCAGGCCATGTAGCCGCGGAAGGCGTGCGAACCCGGCGCCTCGGCCAGCAGCGCGTACAGCACGAAGCTGCCGCCGTGCGAATGGCCGAACAGCATGCGCTGGCGGGGATCGCCGCCGAACAGGTCTTCGGTGAACGGCAGCACCTCGTTGCGCAGGAAGTCGAGGTAGAGCGCCTGCCCACCACCGCCCGCGGTGCAGGAGTTGGGCGGCACGAAGTCGAGATTGCGGCGCGACACGCTGTTGATGCCCACCACCACCACGCGGGTGCGGCTGCTCTCGACGCTGCGCACCAGCGTGTCGAACCAGGTCTCGCCGTCGAGCGCATAGACGATCGGCAGGTTCTCGCGTGGGCCTGCCGACAGCGGCGGCAGGTACACGCGCAGGCCGTAGTCCACGCCGATGCGGCTGGCGCGCAGGATGCGGGCGTCGAGCGAGCCTTCGAGCGGGGGCGGCTGGGGCTCTGCGCCCCCACCACCGCCGCCACAGCCCAGCAGCAGGGCCGGCAGGCCGAGCATCAGCGCGCGGCGGGTGGCCTGCGGTGTTGTCTTCGGGAGGGGAGCGTTCATCGCCTTCATCGGGCCAGGGCCTGCGCCAGTGTCATCGTCGAGAGGCCACTGCGCTGGAAGAAGGCCGCGCTCGCCTCGCCGGGTTGCAGCAGCGTGCGGCGCACCAGCGGTGCCACGTCGGTGGCCGCGAGATCGACCAGCAGCACATGGCGCGGGGCATCGCCTTCGTCGAGGCGCTGCACCCAGTCGAGCTGCGCCAGCACGTCGAGCAGCGGCTCGATCTGCAGCGCGTCGGTGCGCAAGGCGTTGGCCAGGGCCGCGAGCGTGAGGCCGCGGCCGGGGCCGTTGCGCGCGGCGTCGAGCCGGTCGATGGCCGCCAGCGCGAGCTCGAAGCGCCAGCCCGGGCTGGCCGGCCGCAAGCCCACGCGCATCGACAGGCTCGGCGCATAGGCGGCGATGACGGCGCCGAGCAGCACGATCACCCACACCAGGTACACCCACAGCAGCAGGATCGGCACCGCGGCGAAGGTGCCGTACACGGCGCTGTAGCTCGGCACGCTGTCCAGGTACCAGGCCAGCAGGCGCTTGACGATCTCGAAGGCGGCGGCCACGAACACGCCGCCGGCCACGGCATGGCGCCAGCGCACGGCCGTGTTCGGCACGTAGTGGTACAGGCCCGCCGCCGCCAGCGACAGCACCGCGAACTGCAGGCCTTCGAGCAGCAGAGACACGCCCCCTGGCAGCGCCGCCACCCAGCCCTTGGAGGCCGACACCGCGTACGAGGTGGCGGTGAGGCTCATGCCCAGCGCCAGGGGCCCCAGCGTGATGGCGGCCCAGTACACCAGCACGCGCTGGCCGAGCGAGCGCGACTTGCGTACGCGCCAGATGGCGTTGAGCGTGCGGTCGATCGTCAGCACCAGGGCCAGCGCCGTGGCCACCAGCAGCACCAGGCCCAGCGTGCCCATGCCCCGGGCCTTGTTGGCGAAGTCGGTCAGGCCGCGCATCACCGGCCGCGCGATGTGGTCGGGCACGAGGTGCTGCAGGAAGTACTCCTGCAGCGCGCGCTCGAAGCCCGAGAACATCGGGAACACCGTGAAGGCGGCCAGCATCACCGTGACCAGCGGCACCAGCGCGATCAGCGTCGTGAAGGTCAGGCTGCCGGCGGTGAGGCCGAGCCGATCTTCCTTGAAGCGCTGCGCCAGCACGCGCAGCGTTTCCTGCCAGGGCCAGCGGCGCAGCGTGTCGGGCAGCTCGCGCGCGAGGTCGGCCGCGCGCGCCGCCGGGCCCGCCTCGGGCCCGTCGGCGGACCCGGCGACAACAGGGCCGCTTTCCGCGCGAACCGGCAATGGCTTGGACATGCTCACTATCATGCCGCATGCCCCCGCAAAGCCCTCCGCCCACCACCCCCGACCCGAGCGTGCAGCGCGCACGCACCTGGGCCTTCGTGTCCGTGCTCGGCCTCATCGTCGTGGGCCTGGCCTGGGAGCTGTGGCTGGCGCCCACCGGCAGCGGCACCTGGGCCGTGAAGGTGCTGCCGCTGCTGCTGTGCATCGGCGGCCTGATGCGCCACCGGCTCTACACCTTCCGCTGGCTGAGCCTGCTGGTGTGGCTGTACTTCCTGGAGGCCATCGTGCGCGCCATCACCGAGGGCGGCTGGTCGCAGGCGATGGCGCTCTTGCAGTTGGTGCTGTCGCTGGTGCTGTTCGGCGCCTGCAGCCTGTACGTGCGCTGGCGGCTGCAGAACGGCCGCCGGCTGGCCGCGGAAGCCGAAGCACAGGCCGAAGCACAGGCCGAAGCGAAGGCCGAAGCACAGGCCGCAGCCGGGCCGCGGGAAGCCGCACCTTGACGCCTGCGCCGGCCGACACGCTGCTCGAGGCGCTGCGCGGCATCGTCGGCGCGGCGCATGTGCTGACCGACGGCGACCTGAGCGCCTTCGAGCAGGACTGGCGCCGCCGCTGGCGCGGCCGTGCGCGCGCCGTCGTGCGGCCCGGCAACACCGCCGAAGTCGCCGCCGTGGTGCGCGCCTGCGCGGCAACCGGCACGGCGCTGGTGCCCCAGGGCGGCAACACCGGGCTCGTGGGCGGCGGTGTGCCCGATGCCTCGGGTTCGCAGGTGCTGCTGAGCCTGCAGCGCTGCAACCGCATCCGCGCCATCGACGAAGCCAACCTCACGCTCACGGCCGAGGCCGGCTGCGTGCTGCAGACGCTGCAGCAGGCCGCCGCTGCGCGCGGCCTGCTGCTGGCGCTGAGCCTGGCGGCCGAGGGCAGCTGCACACTGGGCGGCAACCTGGCCACCAACGCCGGCGGCACGCAGGTGCTGCGCTGGGGCAATGCGCGCGATCTCTGCCTGGGGCTCGAGGTGGTGACGGCCACCGGCGAGGTCTGGCACGGCCTCACGGGCCTGCGCAAGGACAACACCGGCTACGACCTGCGCGATCTGTTCGTGGGCAGCGAAGGCACGCTGGGCATCATCACCGCGGCGACCATGAAGCTGGCGCCGCAGCCCGCCGCCGTCACCACCGCGCTGGCGGCCTGCGCCACGTTGCACGACTGCGTCGCGCTGCTGAACCTGGCGCGCACGCGGCTGGGCGCCGGGCTCACCGGTTTCGAGGTCATGGGCCGCTTCGCGCTCGATCTGGTGGCGGCGCACTTCCCGGCCCTGCCGCAACCGCTGCCCCGCGCACCCTGGACGGTGCTGCTGGAGCAGAGCGACGTCGAAGGCGAGGCCCCGGCGCGGGCGCGTTTCGAGCGCCTGCTCGAGGCCGCCCTCGAGCAGGGCTGCGTGGCCGATGCCGTGGTGGCCGAAAGCCTGGCGCAGAGCCGCGCGCTGTGGCATCTGCGCGAATCGATCCCGCTGGCGCAGGCCGAAGAGGGCCTCAACATCAAGCACGACATCGCCGTGCCGGTGTCGGCCATCCCGCGCTTCTGCGAGCGCACCGACGCGCTGCTGGCAGCGCGCTGGCCGGGCGTGCGGCTGGTGAACTTCGGCCATCTGGGCGACGGCAACCTGCACTACAACGTGCAGGCACCTCCCGGTGAAGACGGCCGCCGCTTCCTGGCCGAGCACGAGCACGCCGTCAACCAACTGGTGTTCGACAGCGTGGCCGAAGAAGGCGGCTCGTTCTCGGCCGAGCACGGTATCGGCGCGCTCAAGCGCGACGAGTTGGCCGCGCGCAAGGACCCGGTGGCGCTGGCGCTGATGCGCTCCATCAAGCGGGCGCTCGATCCCGCTGGCCTGATGAACCCCGGCCGGGTGATCCAGACCGGTTGATCACGCCAGCTGCGGCCCTATTGCCGCGCTCGGCGCCCTCAGCGCTTCTGCGGCGCGAAGTGCGTCATGCGCGCATTGACCTCGACCGACTCCACCTCGGCATCGGCGCCTAGCCGCACGACCAGCGCATCGAGTTGCGGCGAGGCCGGCGTCACGGCCACCCGCGCGCTGCCCACGCCGAGCGTCTGCAGGTAGTGCAGCGCCACGCCGTGCCGCTGGGCCAGGGCATCGAGCGCGCGCTGCACGGCCTGGCGCGCGGCCGGTGTCTGCGGCGCCTGGCGCAGCGCCGCCTGCAGCTCGGCGCGCCGGAACTGCAGGATGAGCTCGTCGGCCGTCACCGCGGCAGGGACCTTCTGTGCCGGCCCAGCCGCCGGCAACGGGGCGGGCAGACCCACGCCGAGCACCAGCCAGGCGGCCGCCGCGCACCGCCCTGCCCTGATGAGCCCTGCCCGGTGCATGCCATGCCCTGCCGGTGCGTCAAGCTGCACGACTCACCGACACTACTGCGGCAGGAAGCGACCGACCAAGCTGACGTTGGAGTACGTGCGGTAGGCCCGAACGTTCACGTGGTAGGTGCCGGCGCGGATGTTGGAGATCGTGCAGGTCTCGGCATTGCCGCTTCGGAACGGCCGGCACTCGTAGGTCGTCAGCGTGGGCGCCGTGCCGTAGAGCACGTACAGGTCGGCGTCACCGCTGCCGCCGCTGATGCTGAACGTCAGGCTCGTGCGGCCCGACGGCACCACCATCGTGAAGCGGTTGTCGTTGCCCTGGGCGCCGGAGATCACGCGCGACACGTTGTTCTGCAGCACGTTGCCGGCCGGCGGCGGCGGGGGCGTCGTGCCGCCGATGGCGTTGAGGGCCGCGTTGGCATCGGCGATGCCGGTGCCACAGCCCGAGCAGGCCATCGGGAACACGCGCGCCGACGTGCGCAGCGCAGACTCGATCTGGTCGGGCGTGGCGGTGGGCCGGGCCTCGAACAGCATCGCAGCGATGCCCGCCACGTGCGGCGTGGCCATGCTCGTGCCCGAGTAGCTGGCGTAGTTCTCGGTCGACGGCGTCGTGGTGCCGCTGTTGAGCGTGGACAGGATGCCCGCGCCCGGCGCCGCCAGGTCGACCACGGTGCCGAAGTTCGAGAAGCTGGCCTTGCCGCCGCTGCGCGTGGTGGCCGCGACGGTGACGACGCCCGTGCAGTTGGCCGGGCGGGCGTTGACCGCATCGATGTTGCTGTTGCCGGCAGCCACCACCACCGCCGCGCCGAGCGAACGCGCGGTGTTGATGGCGGCCTGGTAGGTGGTGCCGCAGGCTCCGCTGCCGCCCAGGCTCATATTGATCACCTTGGCCGGATTGGCGTTGGCCGGCACCCCGGCCACGCTGCCCCCGGCCGACCAGACAATGGCGTCGGCGATGTCGGCCAGCGTGCCGCCGCACTTGGCCAGCGCGCGCACCGGGAGGATGCGCGCACGGAAAGCCACGCCCGCCACGCCGGCCGCGTTGTTGGTGACCGCGGCCACCGTGCCCGCCACGTGCGTGCCGTGCCAGGAGCTGTTGGAGCCGGTGGGCTGGCCGCACTCGCCGGCCAGGTACCAGTCGCCTTCGTCGCGCGGGTTGCTGTCACGGCCGTTGCCGTCGCGGGCGGCGGCAGCGTCGCTGACGAAGTCATAGCCCGGCAGCACGTTCGCGTTGAGGTCGCTGTGCGGCACGATGCCGGTGTCGATGACGGCCACCACCACGCCGTTGCCGGTGGCGCGGTCCCAGGCGGGCACGGCGTTGATGCCGCCGGTGGACTCGAAGTAGTGCCACTGCTCGTTGTAGCGCGTGTCGTTGGGCGTCAGCAGCGGCACCATCATCGCGTTGGGCTCGACGGCCAGCACGGCCGGGTCCTTGCGCAGCCGATCGGCCAGCGCGTCGAGGTCTTCGCTTTCGTCGCGGGTGTCGATGAGATGGGCGCCGATGGCCAGCGCCCGCACATGCTTCAAGCGCGAGCCGGTGCGGCTGGCGAGCGCATCGAGCCGCTGCTGCAAGCGGTCGCGCGCGCTGGTGGATGCCGTGCTGGCGAACAGCTCGGTGACGGCGGAGCCATCGTGGTAGCGGACGATCAGGCCCTTGGCGCGCTGGCTGGTCGCCTCGCGCATGGGCTGGAACTCCTCCTGGCCGGCATGCACCTGGGGCGCAGCAGCCCCAAGCGCGGCGAGGGCGCAGGCCATCACGAGCGGACGGAATCGAACCTGTGCAGTCATTGAAGTACCCCGTTTCGTTGGCGTTCTTGAGCGTTGCCGAGGTGTCGGCACCGCCCATTCTTCGCAGCCCGCGGGCGCGCGACAGCCGGGATGAACCCGCACGGTTCGGGCCCTTCGGCGCCGCCCGATTCACGACTGGTGACGAACATTTCCTGAGCGACTGAACCTAGAAACCGCAGTTTCGCGACCTGAACTCGGCCGCGAGCCAGCACTGGCGCGGTGAACAGCAGGTTTGGCAGACTCACCCGATGGGTGAGTCAAGACGCAGACGACAAGGGGCCCTGATCCAGGGTGGCAGCGGGGCT
>JADCGQ010000023.1 GCA_020248945.1 Rubrivivax sp. | reverse complement strand
GGTGGGAGTCGAAACATCCATGATCCTGCTCCAGTCGGTGAACGAGGCGGATTGCCTCGATCACCAACATCGCAGAACCAGCGGCACGACGGGCCGCCACCACTCTCGACGGAGCGCCTACCGCGCGAGCGGTTTAGTCCAGTGGCCGGCTGCAGCCACTCGAGGGCAGTCCGCTGAGTGACCGGAGGCGCTGCAGAGGAGCCCTTGCTGGTGCGAGCCAAGGGCTCGTCGGCAGCCCCAATCGGTCGCTGCGGTGAACTGGCGGGGCTGGGAAGCTGGGACGCCTTGCCGACAGCGTGGTCGTGAGGCGTCGGGGTGGGACGTCCCGACAGCAGCAGTCACGCACGGGGTTCAAATCAAGGGGCCGCAGGTGCCCAGATTCGCTTGTCCAACAACTTCAGCGCGACTTCCCGCCAGTCTCAGGAACTGATGCACCAAAGTTGATCCGCCTGTTGCGCGTAGAGCAAAGCTTCAGAGGGAAGTGGGGTACCTTTCCGTCTCAGTAATTGCTGCGCCCAACGTTCGACGTTCGGCGCAATAGTTGTTGAGACTCGCGCAGAAGTAATGAGACTGGCGCGCAGGAGTTGCTGAGACTGAGCTGCGACTTGCCTATGGAGCGTGGCTTCCTGGGCTCAGGGTGTGTGCGAGCGATGCTGTGGTGCGAGGGGCAGCCATACAGCGTTGTCGGTCACTCGGGCGCAAAGGCCGAACTCACGCGGACTGGCATCAAGCGGTCGCTTGGCCCGGCGACCGCGAACAGCACGGAAGGTCAGCAGTACGAGGTACAGCGGTCGTTGGACTCAAGCAGGTCCAGCTGTCGGCTGCTCGGTCTTCGGTTCGAAGCGTGTGCAGCGTGTGCAGCGCGGGCCAGAGGCCGCGGCCTGCGCCTTCAGGCCATCTGGCCTCGCGCGCGGCTGCGCACCAACTCTGCCGTCAGAAGAGCCAGCTCGGTTCGGTTGCTGACCGCCGCCTTGCGGAAGACGGCGTGTATCTGGTTGCGGATGGTGTTGGGGCTGGAACCCAGCTCGCGTGCGATGTGCTTGTTGCTCAAACCGCGGGCGAGCAGCTCGAGGATCTGGATCTCGCGGGCCGAAAAAGCAAACCAATCCAGGCGATCTTCGGCCGAAGCGACAGCGGCAACCCGGGGCGCCGGCCTCGAGCCCAGGCATTGGTGCACCTTGTGCGTGAGCGCCTCAGTCAGTGCCTTGGCTTCTGCACCTTCGGCCCAGGGCTGCATCGAGCTGATGACGCAGAACACGGATTCATCGCCACGCAGCGTGCTGGCATGCACGGCGAAGCGCCGCCCATGGCGCGAGGGCAGCGCCAGCAGCCGCTTGCCGATGCACATGCAGTCGCCTAGGTCGATGACGGTGGGCGCCCGAAGCGTGCTCCACACGGCTAACAGCGAAGCGCAGTGGCTTTGCAAGGTCGAAGGGTCGTCATGAACCTCTCCTTCGTGGTGCAGCACCTGAGTGATCCGAACCGACCGCCTACCCAGCTCGCACAGGCCGATGGCCAGGAAATCGACCGCCAGCCCTTCGAGTCGCCCGCGCTCTCCAGGCTCGAAGGGCACCAGCCCATCATCGCGGGGCGGCGGCTCGGCGGCGAAGTCCCGCGCCTTGTGCGACGACACCCCCTGGTTACTCTGCAACACCACTGTGGCTCCCTTTGACCTCGCTGCACACACGATGGCGACAGAACGACGAGCAAGTTTAGGGAAGGGGGACGGCCGCTGCATCCCCTAGCTGACGATCGGTTGCAAAAGCCGGGTCCCGGAGCAACAGCGAATCCTCGAACACCGTCATGCCCAGGCGCACGGCTTGCCGCTGCCGCATGCTCTCCGCCCACGCCTCGATGTGCGGGCGCACGGGCGCTCGGGCCCTCCTCAGGTTGAGAAGCGCGGGCAGCAGAGCCTGCCCGCGCACCGTGCGAAGCGTCACCACCGGAACGTCACGCAAGGCGACCCACCAGGGGTAGATCGCGATGTCGGCGATCGAGTAGTCGGTACCGGCCACGAAACGGTGGTCCTTCAGATGAGTCTCGAGCACGGACCACAGGCGCTGCAGCTCAAGCGAGAAGCGTTCCAGCGCCAAGGGCAGCTTGCGCGGGCAACGTCGACCGAAGTACGCCATCTGCCCGCCGGCCGGACCGATGGCACTCATTTGCCACATGAGCCACTGATTCACGGCTGCGCGCCCGGCCAGACCGTCGCCGGCAAGCCTGGCGTGCTTGTCGGCCAGGTACTGCAGGATGGCGCCCGACTCCCAGACGATCACCGGCGCCCGCGTGCCACCCCCGCTGCCGTTGGCCACGCCGTGATCCACGATGACCGGCTGCTTGCCGTTGGGGTTGAGGCCTTGAAAGTGCGGCTTGAACTGGTCGCCACACTCGATGTCGACGTGGTGCAGGGTGGCGCGTTCACCGAACTCCAGCAGCGCAATCGCCACCTTGCGGCTGTTGGGCGTGGCGCCGCCGTAGAAGTCGATCATGGACCCGCTCAGCAGCAGCCGCTGCCGGGCGCGCAGCTGCTGTCGGCCGCGACTTGGCCGACGAAGGCCTGCAGGCCCTTGGTGACTTGCGGATGGCGCAGCGCAGGGGTGTTGCAGTCGAATGCTTGTGCCTGTTCCAGCGGTGGTTCGTGTTCGGCCCGCAGGCCGACAAACTGGCCGTCGTATGGCGCCTGGCGCAGCAAGTCGTAGGTCTTGGCGCATACCGCCACGCGCGCACCGCGGGCATACACATGCCCGTCGTCGTCGCGCACCTCGCGCCAGGGCCCGCGGTAGATGACGGCCTGTCCGAGTTCCCAGCATGGCCCTTGTTTGCCCTTGAAGGCCTCGATGAGCCAAAGGCGCACATCGGCCCCTTCGATGCGGTCAACCGGCCTCCCGCCCGCGGCGTGCAAGCTGATGCCATGAAACCCCGCAGCCTCAAATGCGGTGAGCGACGCGGCCTCGGTGGGCAAGGCCAGAGGTATGGGGTCGCCTAGGCCCCGAAGCACGTGGCGGCCGGCCACAGGTTCGTCCACCAGCAACAGCGGGCACAGCACGCGGCCGCCACGCCGCAGCGTACGCAAGGCTTCGGAGAGGGCGGCAGCGCCGTCAGCCTGCCACCCGTATCGGTTGAGCGGGAAGTCGGCCACCAGCAGAGCCACCGAGTCGGCCTCTACGGCCGGTTCCTGCATCGCGGCGTGTTGCAGATCATCTTGCAGCGCCAGGTACTGCTCCAGGTCGCGCACCGGCGCGCGCTCCAGCGCGCTGTTCAGGCGGGCGGCGTCCTGCTGCAGATTGGTAGCGCGCAGCAGCCGCGTGACCTGTGGCTGGAAGCGCCCGAGCGCCTGCGCCGAGCGCCGCAGGCGCCGCGAGTCGGCGTCGGCCAGCTGCAAACGCGCACCCTGCGGGCATTGCCAGGCGGGCAGCAGGCCACAGAGATCGCCTCCCCACCACAGGGCCCGGTCTCCCGAAGAGACGGCGACGTCGGTCGCGGCCTGCAGCCGGCTGGCCAGTATGGCGGACGAATCGGCCCAGGGATCGCGAGAGCGCGTCGTGGCATCAGGGCGTTCCAGGGGTGCGTTCATGCTGCCTCGCTCGTAAAGCTGCGACTAGGCGCCTGCCGATACTGCACCTGCGGCGCCAGCTGGTCTTTGAAGGTCTGCAAGTAGCGCTGCAAGGCCGGTGATGCGGTCACGAAACGCTGCTGGCAGATGTGGATGCTGGCCAGGCTCGTCGCGGGGACCGCGCAGCCCTGCGCGCGCAGCGCCTCCAGCCAGCGCGTCTCGAACCGCCATCCATAGGCGCCGATCTGGAGATTGGTCTGGGCGAAACTGAGGTACGCGCGCTGACGAACGTTCAGGCTTTTGAGGTCCACATCGTCGAGCGCTCGGTAGAACACCACCGCCTTGGGCCTTGTCACGTCGCAGAACAAGCGCCACAGCGCCTGCATCGACGGTGAAGCGTCGGCATCGGCCACCAGGTTGGCGTGGGCGCCGTCAGGCAGCCAGCGCAGCGCACCGCTCAGCGCGGCTTGGAAGGCGTCCTGGTGCAGCAGGTTCAGCGGCTGCTCGGTGGCCACGGTATGCAACTCGTCGTGGTAACGGTCGGTCAGCAGCCGCTCGATGCCCATCCACTGCTGGTACAAGCCGTAGCGCTTGCCGCTGTAGCGCCCGTCGCGCGAGTCGCCCACTACGATCGACGGGCGCAGCACCAGAAAGGGCACACCGCAGGCGGCGACGACGCGCTCGGCCTCGCGCTTGGTGCGTGTGTAGGCCGTGGGGTCCGTGGCCGGCTCGTCCAACGGCCTTTCGGGAACCGGGGCGCCGCTGTAGCCCGCTGCATAGGCCGTGGAAACGAAAACCACGAGGCGCACGCCGGCGGCTTTTGCAGCGCTCGTCAGTCGGCGCGTGAACTCGACATTGACCGCCAGCAGTGCCGCTTCGTCGAAGTAGTCGAGGCAACCCGCGCAGTGCAGCAGCACCTTTACGCCGTGCGCTCGCATCAGCGTTTCAAGCGATGCCTCGGTCTGCGCCTCGGCGCCGGCCCAGGCAACCGTGCTGACACGAGCGGCCAGCGCATCGGCAGGCTGGCCGAGCGCTGCCCATTCGCGTGCGAGTTCCTCCGGCACGCCGCCATCGGCCGGTGCCTTGCGCGTGGGCAGCACCAGATGGTCGGCCCAGCCGTCGGCCAGCAGCTGCGCAGCGGCCAATGCGCCCAGGTAGCCTGTGCCACCGGTGATCAGCACACGGCCGCCCGGGCGGGGCGCTTCAAACAGGCGATGCATCGGTCGCTCGCGGGTGCTGAGCCTGCAGCCGAACCAGGGACTCGCGAAGCAGCTCGGGCCCCGGCACACCGCCGTAGGACACCACGTGCTGATCGACGATCAGCACCGGGAAGGCGCTCAGACCCTGCGTCATGAACAGCTGCGTCACCTGCTGCGCCAGACGCTGCTGCGGGCCGTCGAGCTGCGAGGCGATGCGGCTGATGATCGACTGCGCGTGCGAGATCGTGATGCGCAGCACCGGCCAGTCGAGGCCCGCCTGCGCCAGCGCCTGCCGGCACGCCGCCTCGGTGCGCTCATCCACATCGGCCATGCCGGTGCTGCAGCAGCTTGCGGACACCACCACGGCCACGCGCGGGCTCAGGGCCTGCGTCACGGTGCCGGCGTCCTCGGGCGAGACCTTTTTGAACAGACCAAACATCTCCGTGCTCCTCGTTGTTGATCAAACGACCGCAGACACCACAAGCCCCAACACCACGGCGCAACCGACCACGGCCACCGTATGCGCGAGCAGGAGCTGCCAGCGGAACATGCGCAGCAGCAGCACCATCTCAGGCAGGCTGGTGCCGATCGCCGCTACGAGCAGCGTCACCAGCGGCCCGACCGGGAACCCCTTGGCCAACAGCGCCAGGCCGATCGGGATTGCTGACACCGGCGAGACGTACAGCGGCACGCCCAGCAGCGCACAGGCCGCATACAGCAGCGGCGTGGGCACGGCGCCCACCCATCCCACCACCCAGGCCTGCGGGATCAAGCCGTAGATGAGCCCGCCGATGACGATGCCCACGGCCAGGTAGGGCGCGACCTTGCGCAGTTCTTCAACCGCAGCCATCCAGGCCATGCGGCCGGCGGGTCTCCAGCCTGGCCAGCGCCGGCCACCGCTGCCAACGAACACGCCTTCGGCCACCGGCGCATGCTCCAAGGTGACGTAGCGGCCCAGCCCCAGGCGCTGCGCCCAGACCCCCAGCGCGGAGGTGAGCAGGAGCCCCACGACCAGGAACACCAGTGCCGGCAGCGGACCATAGGCCGTGAGAAGCAGGATCATCACGCCTTCGTTCACCACCGGCGAAGCGATGAGAAAGGCAAAGCTCGGCGCGAAGGCCACGCCGGCGCGCAACATCCCGGTCAGCACAGGGATCGTGCTGCAGGAACAGAAAGGCGTGACCACCCCGCCGAGGCTGGCCAGGGCGCTAGAGCGCCAGCTCGACATCGTCGCCCACGAAGCCCCTGCGCTCAGTGACGGTGCGCGCTGCTGCACAACCACGACAAGCCATGTGATGGCCAGAAACAAGCCGACGAGCAGCGCGCCGTCCATCAACACGAACTTGAAGAACTCCGACACGCGCGCGTCCATCGAGAGGCGCCGGCTCAGGCATCAGCCAGAGCCCGGCCGGCGGCGGGCATGCCGCCGTAGGACTGCATCGATTCGATCAGCGGCGCTGTCACCTTGGGGTCGAAGCCGGCGCGATCAAGTGTCTCTATGTAGGTTTCGAGCGCTTCGACGCGGATGGCGTCGATGTCGGTCTTCAGTTCCCCCAGCGACAGCGACCCGCAGTCGATCGAGAGCCGATCGCACAGAAAGTGGCAACTCGTGCTCACCATGCCGAACAGTTCGGGCATGACACGGTGGTGGGCCCAGCGCAGGCTGTCGTGCACAGCGGCGCTGTCCTGTTGCAGCAAGCTGCGGATGCGCGCCAGGCCGATGGACAGGTGCTCGAGTTCGTCTTCGAGAATCTTGCCGGCCAGCGCAGAGGTGTCCGGGTCGCCCTGGCGCTCCAGCGTGCGGTACAGGACGATGGCCATGGTCTCGGTCATCAAGTCCTGGATGACGAGGCAGGCGGCCAGATCCTTGTTGGCGACCGCCGTGCTGAAGTGGCGCCGAATGTTGAACCACTGCGGCTCGACGATCTCGCGCATCACCTGGTAATCATGCCTCTTGCCGAGGCTGGCCAGCATCAGGATGTGCTTGCTCTCTTCGTGCGCTTGGTTGACGGTGTCGATCTTGCTGTCGGTGTCCGGCATCAGCGGAACCATCTCGGAGTAGTTCTCCACCGCCATCACCTCGCCCGAGATGGCGTTCGACGTGATGTAGGCCATGAGGTTGAAGTAGCCCGTGCCCACGCCCGCAGCCTGAAGCTCGCTGCGGCGGCCCGGACGAAGGTCAACCGCAGCCAGCGCGGCGGCGGCCGGCTCATCACGAACAGCGCTCTGGTTCATATCTATTCCCTCCGGTCCACACCGACACCCACCGGGATGCCTTCTGCAATGAATTGGAAGGGAAGGCGACAGTGCGAGAAATAGTACATAGCTTCTATTGCTGCACCGCCGCATGAAACGCAGAATGCTGCGCGTCGTTGGGGCTCGTCAGCCCAGGGAGTCCGGCATGAACAGCGGTTGGCGGTGGGGGCAATGGGCGGTGGCCTCGGTGGTCTCGGTGGCCGGGGTCGGCCTCGTGGGCTGCGGCCGGCCCGCTGCCGACGAGCAACGGATGAGCGTGGTGGGCTCCAGCACCATCGCACCGCTGATGGGGGAGATCGCCAAGCTGCACGAAGTGCGCCACCCCGGAACCCGCGTGGACGTGCAGACCGGGGGCAGTACACGCGGCGTCGTGGACGTGCGAACGGGCGTGGCCCACGTCGGCATGGTGTCGCGGGCGCTCAAGCCCGACGAGGCCGACCTGCAACGGGTGCTGATCGCGCGTGACGGCGTGGGCGTCATCGTTCATGGCAGCAATCCGGTCAAGGCGCTCAGCCGCGACCAGGTGGCCAGTGTCTACCGCGGCGCCATCCGCAACTGGCGCGAGTTGGGCGGCCCTGATCTGCCAATCTCCGTCATCAGCAAGGCCGAGGGCCGTTCCACTCTGGAGGTGTTCTCAGGCTACTTCGCCGTGCCCTACAAGGAAATCAAGGCACAACTCGTGATCGGCGACAACCAGCAGGGCATCCAGGCCGTGGCGGCATCGCCGGGCGCCATCGGCTACGTCTCGATCGGCAGTGCCGAGTTCGAGGCCCGCCAGGGCACGCCGATCCGGCTTGTTGCCATTGACGGCCAAAGCGCCTCCACAGCCGCCGTGGCAGCCGGCACATACGCCGTGGTGCGCGAGCTGAACCTCGTGTTCAAGCCCGACGCCGGCCCGGCGGTGCAGGCGCTGCTCGCCACTGCCCGCAGCGCCGACGCGGCCCGCGTGGTCGAGGCCCAGTTCTTCGTGACCACAAAGCCTTGACCATGCTGCCGTGGGCCGTCTCGACCGTGGCGCCATCGAGCAGGGATCGCGGCGGATTGCAGCGGCGCAGCGAGTCGCTGTTCTGGCTCGCAACGGCGCTGGCCGCCGCGGGCACCGGCATGGTGGTGCTGCTGATCGGCGCCTACGTGTTGCACGAGTCCTTGCCGCTGCTGCTGCGCGAGGGCTTGGCAGCCTTCCTTGCGGCGCCAGGCTGGTGGCCGCTGGAAGGCCAGTACAACCTCGTTCCGATGTTCGCGGCCAGCGCCGCGCTGACGGTGGGTGCGCTCGTGCTCGCGCTGCCACTGGGGGTAGCCTGCGCGCTGTATGTGGAGTTCCATGCGCCGGGCTGGCTCGCGACGCTGGCGCAACGCCTGGTGGAAGCGAGCGCGGCCGTGCCTACGGTTATCCATGGTCTGTGGGGCGCGACGGTGTTGGTTCCGCTGTTGCAGACGGTGCAGCCGCCGGGCGCCAGCCTGCTGGCCGGTGTGCTGGTGCTGGCGCTCATGGTGTTTCCGACCATCACCATCCTGTCGCAAGCCGCCTTGCATGAGGTGCCGCGGGCTCACATGCAGGCGGCTGCCGCGCTGGGCTTGAGCGAGCCCCGGGCCTTGTGGCACGTGGTGCTGCCCGCAGCGCGCCACGGCTTGTTCGCCGCCGGTGTGCTGGCGGCAGCGCGCGCGTTGGGCGAAACGATGGTGGTGCTGATGGTCTGCGGCAACATCGTGCAGCTGCCGGCCGGCCTGTTCGAGCCCGTGCGGGCCCTCACGGCCAACATCGCGCTCGAACTGCCCTATGCACTGGGCGACCATCGCTCTGCGCTGTTCCTCAGCGGCGCCGCCGTGTTGCTGCTGGTTGCGGTGATGGTGGGGCTGGGCGAATGGCTGAGGCCGCGCCAGCAAGGCCGGTCGGCCCCATGAGAACTGGCCTGTGGTTGTGGCACGGTTTGCTGCTGCTCGCGCTGTGCTTCAGCGGGCTGGTCCTGCTGATGCCGCTGCTGCAGGTAGTGCAGCAGGGCGCAGGCCAGCTGTCGGCCGAGTTCCTGCTCGCGGCACCCCGCGACGCCGGCCGCGCCGGTGGCATTGCGCCGATGCTCGTGTCCACGCTGTGGATCGTGGCCCTCGCGCTGGCACTCGCGCTGCCGCCGGCCCTGGCGGGCGCCGTGGCGCTCAACGAGATGCTTGACCCCGAAAGCGCCCTGGCCGCCACGCTGCGCACCAGCCTGGACGTGCTGGCGGGCGTGCCCTCGATCGTTTTCGGGTTGTTCGGCCTGGCCTTCTTCTGCCGCCAGCTCGGCATGGGCTACTCGATTGCCGCCGGTGGGGCCACCCTGGCCTGCATGATCCTGCCCACGCTGACCCGTGCGCTCACCAGTGCCTTGCAGGCCGTGCCCGGCGGCCCTCGGCTTGCCGGGGCGTCGCTGGGCCTGAGCAAAGCCACCGTCTTGTGGCGGGTGACAGTGCCGCTCGCCCTGCCCGGCATGTGCGCCGCGTTGATGCTTGCTCTGACGCGCGGGCTGGCCGAAACCGCGCTGCTGCTGTTCACCAGCGGCTATGCCGACCGCATGCCCGGCTCGGTATGGGACTCGGGGCGCACGGTATCCGTGCACATCTACGACCTCGCCACCAACGTGCCGGGCGGCACGCCGCGGGCCTACGGCTCGGCGCTTGTGCTGCTGTTGGTGCTGTTGCTGCTCAGCCTGCTGGTGCACGGCTTCGTCGGCGCCTTGCATCGGCGTGCTGCCGGCGGCACCTGGTTTGGATTCAGGAGAACACGATGAACTCGGCGGAAGCGACGGTCTCCGAGGCAATGTCAGGGCTGCGGCTGTTCGAAAGCCCCGATCGCGGGGCGCGGGCGCTCGGCGCCGAGCGACCCGAGATCGATGGCATCGGGATCGAGAATCTGTCGGTGGCCTTCGGCCGCACGCCGGTGCTCGACGGCGTGTGCCTGCGTCTGCCGCGCAACGCGGTGACGGCGCTCATCGGCCCTTCGGGCTGCGGCAAGTCCACGCTGCTGCAGTGCCTGAACCGGCTCAGCGACCTCATACCCGGCTGCAAGGTCAGCGGCAAGGTGCACTTCGGCTGGCTGGACAACGCGCGGCTGCAGCGCGACACCACCTTGCTGCGCCGCGAGGTGGGCATGCTGTTCCAGCGCCCGAACCCCTTCCCCTTCACCCTGTGGCGCAACCTCGACTTTCCACTGGCGCAGCACGGCGTGCGGTGCCGTGACGAACGCGCCGGCCGCATCCGTGCCGCGCTGGAGGAGGTGGGCCTGTGGCGCGAAGTGGCCGACCGTCTGCATGGCCCGGCGACGGCGCTGTCGGGCGGGCAGCAGCAGCGTTTGTGCCTGGCGCGAGCGCTGGTGCTACAACCCAGCGTGCTGCTGATGGACGAGCCCTGCAGTGCGCTCGATCCGATCTCCACCCAGCGCATCGAAGAGCTGATCCTGCAGCTGGCGCAAAACCGCACCATCGTGCTCGTGACCCACAGCGTGGCGCAGGCAAGGCGCGTGTCCGATGAAGTGGCGCTGCTGTGGAAACACGACGCGGGTTCGCGTGTGGTCGAGCACGGCACCGCCGACGCGGTGTTCGGCGACCCGCAGCACGAACTCACGCAGCGCTACCTGCGTTTCGCCTGATCCCTCCACCCACGAGCACCCCCAATGACATCAAGTTCGAACGACCAAGCCGCAGGCCGCCGCCGCTTCATTTGTTCGGCCGCCCTGCTCGGCAGCACCGCAGCCGCCTGGCAGCCGGCGTTTGCACAGCCCGCGCCCGCACCCGCACCCGCACCGGTGCCGACGTCGGCTGCGCAAGCGCCACGGCGCGTCCATGTGAAAGACGACTCCCGTCTGCTCAACATCGGTGCCACCGTGCGCAGCGGTCGCTACTGGGACTTCTCCACCTTCATCACGCCGGTGGAAGCGTTCTACATCCGCAACCACTACCCAACGCCGGTGGCCCAGGCCAAGCCCGAGCTCGACCCGGCACAGTGGCGGCTCACGCTGCACGGCAACGCGGTGGAGCGGCCTCTGTCCATCAGCCTCCAGGCGCTGCGCCGCATGCCTTCGCGATCCCTCATCGCCACGCTGGAGTGCCACGGCAACGCTCGTACGCTGTTCTGGGAGCAACAGGGCATGGCGGACGTCTCCGGCGGCAACTGGGTGATGGGCGCCATCGGCCAGGCCGAATGGCAGTTCGTGCCGATGAGCCACCTGCTGACCTTGGCCGGCGTGCGGCGCGATGCTCGCTCGGCGCTGTTCTGGTCGGGTGTCGATGGCCCGGACATGGGTCGCCCGCTGCCCATGAGCGAGCTGCTGGAGCGCGGTGACGACATCGGCCTGTGCTACCTCATGAACGGCAACGATCTCAGCCCCGACCACGGCGCGCCCGTGCGTCTGGTGGTGCCCGGTTGGGGCGGCACGGCGTGGATCAAGTGGCTCACCGAGGTGCGCATCGACCGCCACGCGCACTGGTGCCGGCTCAACACGCGCGGTGAGGTGTACCTCGGCCCCGACTACCGCGCGCCGGAGGTCGCGGCCGACGACGAGTTCATCGGCGGCGTCACGGCTGCAGACGTGCAGGGCCCGATGGTCAGCTGGATGCCGATCAAGACCCTGCTCACGCTGCCACTGGTGCTGGACCGCTCACCCAGCGTGCCGGCCGACTACCCGCTGCAGCGCGGCGAGAGGCCGCGGGTGGACGCCGGCCGCAGGCGCATGCAAGGCTACGCCTGGGCACCGCGCCACGGCATCCGCGAGGTTCAGTGGCGTGTGGACGGCGGTGCCTGGCAGACGGCGCAGCTGCTGCCGCCCAACCTGGGCAAGTACACGTGGGTGCGTTTCGAATTCGCCTGGCAAGCCACCCCCGGCGAACACGTGCTCGAGACCTGCGGCGTGGACAACACCGGCGCGCGCCAGCCCGCTTCGGTGCCCTTCAACAAGCTGGGCATGGCCAACGGTGCGATCCCGCGCTTCGTGGTGCAAGTGGTGTGAAGCGCACGGCCGCCGCGCTCTTTCTCGGCTGCGCCCTGACGCCCAGCCCCGCAGCGCCACTGCCCGGCGCCGCGCTGTACGACCGGCACTGCGCGCAGTGCCACGGTGCGCAGGGCCAGGGAGGCCAGGGGTTTTCGCGCCCCATCTGGGGTTCGCGCAGCGACTTGCGTCGCTTTGGCACCGCGCAAGGTCTGCTGGAGTACCTGCTGCTGTTGATGCCCTTCGACGACCCGAGCCGGCTGAGCGAGGACCAGAAGCAGGCCATCGCGCGTTACCTGATCGATCGGCACGACGGCCTGGCTCCAGCACCTGCACCTGCACCAGCCACGTGGAACGGGCAAGCCCCGATCCGCTGAGCGTCGCCATATGCACCCCACTGGTACATCCATTCCATTGATGAGACGGTGCCGGCATTCCTAGCATCGCGACGTGATCACTTACACTTCGGCACCTGCGATGGCGTGCGTGCGCCCGCTGGCCCTGCACGTGCACCAGCTGTTGAACCACGCCGCGCGCGTGCACGGGCAGCAGGTGGTGGTGTCTTTCGACGCCAAGGGCCAACGCAGCACCCTGAGCTACGCGGCGCTGGCGGCCGGTGCAGCGGCCTGCGCGCAGGCCTTGCGCCGCGAGGGCATCGGCCGAGGCGACGCCGTGCTGCACCTGGCGCTGAGCAGCGCCGACCAGATCGCCTGGCTGTACGGCGCTGCGTCGATCGGCGCGGTGACCCACCTGCTCAACCCGCTGTTCGAGCCGTCCCATGCCCTCCCGTTGGCGCTGCAGGCACGACCGCGGCTGCTGCTGCACGACGATGCCTGCCTGCCGCTGGCGCGTGTGCTGCTGGCGCAGGCGCCCGGCGTGCTCATCCGCTCGATGGCCGACGCGGCCACGCTGCCGGCCAGCGCCGCGCCGCTCGGTCTCGACGACGCCACGCTCGATGAGCAGGCGCCCGCGCTCGTGTGCTACTCGTCGGGCACCACGGGCCTGCCCAAGGCCGTGCAGTACAGCCACCGTTCGCTCGTGTTGCACGCCTGGGCCTGCGCAATGACCGATGCCATGGGCCTGAGCGGCAGCGACCGCGTGCTGCCGCTCATGCAGCTCTTTCACGCCACGGCATGGGGCGCGCCCTTCGTGTGCCCGATGATCGGCGCCACGCTGGTGCTGGCGCCGCCCTCGCGAGACCCGGCCTTGTGGCTGCGCTGCATCGAGCTTGAGCGAGTGAGCGTGCTCGGCGCCGTCACCGCGCATTGGGCGGCCCTGCTGGCTCACCTGGAGCACACCGGCGCCAAACCCACCAGTCTGCGCAGCACCGTGATCGGCGGCACACGGGTGCCCCCGCAACTGGCGCAGCGCATTCACGACACGCTGGGCATCGAAGTACGGCAAGCCTGGGGCATGACCGAGACCTCGCCGCTGGCCACGATGGAGCGGCTCGAGCCCGGCGGTGTCACCCTGCGGCACGGCCGACCCGTGTTCGGCTTGCAACTGGAGATCGGCTCGCCGCTGGCCGCTGTCGACGGCCTGCCGCTGGGCGAGTTGCGTGTTCGCGGCCACTGGGTGGCCACTCCTGGCGGCGAGGGCGGGTGGCTGGCCACGGGCGACCTGGCCACCGTGCACGAAGACGGTCGGCTGGAGGTGATCGACCGCATCGAGGACGCCGTGCTCGGTGCCGGCTGCATCGTCAGCTCGGCCCTGGTGGAAGCCAATGCCCGCAGCGTCCCCGGTGTCGCTGACGCCGCCCTCGTGGCCTGCGCGGCGAACTGCAGCGTGCTGGCCTGGGTACACAGCGGGAGCGATGTGCCGGACGACGACATCACGCAAGCGCTGCAAGCCAGGCTGGGCGCCGCATTCGCCGGCTGGCGGCCGGATGTGCTCGCCCGCGTGGACCGCTTCCCCTACACGCCCTCGGCGAAGGTGCAAAAGCAACAACTCAGGCAGACCCTCGCCGCGCACCCGAATGTGCTCGCACGCCTTGCGTTTGCCTGATCACCAGCGGCGCCGCAGCGCCGGACCAGGCCCGGAGAAAACAACATGAACAGCATCACCAAGGCCGCGCGAGCGGAAACCACCACCGGCATCGGTAGCTCGCTGCCGCTCGAACACTGGATCACCTGGGTGGTGGATCACCGGCGCTGGGTCATCGGCGTGGTGCTGCTGCTCACCCTCTTCCTGGGCGCCTTCGCCGCGCGTCAGGAGGTGATCATCAACCCGGCGGCTGTGGTGCCGCAGGCCCACCCGTACATCAAGGCCACCAACACCATTGAGCGGGTGTTCGGATCCAAGTACTTGGTGGTGATCGGCCTGACGCCGCAGCAGGGTGATGCGTTGCAGCCGGCGGTGCTGCAAGCGGTCGAGCGCATGACGCAGAAGCTCTACGAGTCGCCTTCCGTCCAGAAGAACACCTTGCTCAGCCTCACTTCGCGTCAGGCCAAGAGCATCCGCGGCACGGGCGAAGGCTTCGAAGCGCGGCCGCTGGCGCAGCCGCTGCCTGCCGGCGAAGCCGAACTGCAGACGCTGCGCAGCGCGTTGGCCGCCAACCCGGTCCATCGCGACACCGTGCTTTCCGCGGACGGCCGCACCGCCACGATCCTGCTGGAACTGCACGAGAACCCCAAGGGCTTCGGCGCCATGCTCGCCGACGTGCGCCGCATCGTGGCCGAAGAGCAGACCGCGGGCCTGCGCATTGCGCTCAGCGGCAACCCGGTTTTCCTGCATCAGGCCGAGGTGTTTGCCGACCGCATCAACTGGCTGTTCCCGATCGCCGTGCTGGTGATCGGCCTGCTGCACTACGAAGCCTTTCGCACCCGCCAGGGACTGGTGCTGCCGCTCGTGACGGCGCTGTTGTCGGTGGTGTGGGGGGTCGGCGTGATGGGGCTGATGAAGATACCACTGGACATCTTCAACTCGCCCACGCCCATCCTCATCCTGGCGGTAGCGGCCGGGCATGCGGTGCAGTTGCTCAAGCGCTACTACGAACGCTACATCGAGCTCGTGAAGGTGCAGGGCCTGGAGCCGGCACTGGCCAACCGCCGCGCCACCATTCAGGCCGTGAGCGCGGTGGGGCCGGTGCTCGTCATCGCCGGAGGCGTGGCTGCACTGGGCTTCTTCTCGCTGGTGGTCTTCGACGTCGAAACCGTTCGCGCCTTCGGCATCTTCACCGGCGTCGGCATCCTCAGTGCGGTGCTGCTGGAGTTCACCTTCACGCCAGCGGTGCGCGCTTGCCTGAAGCCACCCACCCTGGCACAGATAGACACCGAACAACGTCCGCGGGTGTGGGACCGCGCCAGCGCGCTGCTGGCCCGAGCGGTAGCCACGCCGGCCGGCCGCACGCGTGTGTTCGCTGGGGTGCTGCTGATCGGCCTGCTGTCCGTCTGGGGCTGGAGTCGAGTGCAGGTGGACAACGCCAGCAAGAGCTTCTTCGGCGACACCCTGCCGCTGCAGCAAGACGATGCACTGCTCAACCGGCAGACCGGCGGCACCAATGTGCTCTACGTGATGTTGGACAGCGGTCGTGCCGACGGCATCAAGGAACCTGAGGTGATCGCCGGCCTGCGAGCCTTGCAGGAACACGCCAACGGCCAGCCCATCGTTGGCAAGACGCTGTCGATCGACGACTTCCTGCGCCGCATGCACGGCGCGATGGCGGCCGACGCCGCGAGCCCGCCGCCGATGCCGGCCGAGCGCGATCTCATCGCGCAGTACCTGTTGCTGTACTCGCTGTCCGGCGACCCCGAAGACTTCTCTGCCCATGTGGACTACCCCTACCAACGCGCCAAGCTGTCGGTGATGTTGCGCACCAACAGCAACGCCGAGATCGAGCGTCTGGTGGCTGACTTGCGCGCCACCGCCAAGCGCGTGATGCCGCCCGGCGTGGTGGTGTCTTTCGGCGGCGAGGTGGCCCAGACCCTGGCCGTGACCGAAGTGATGGTGCGCAGCAAGCTGCTCAACATCGTTCAGATCCTGGGCGTGATCTTCCTGGTCGCGGCGGTGGCTTTCCGCTCTTTCGTGGCCGCTGCGCTGGTGCTCTCGCCGCTGCTGTTCGTGGTGGCGCTGCTGTTCGGCGTGATGGGCTTCTTCGGCATCCCGCTGAACATCCCCAACTCGCTGATCTCGGCGATGGCGGTGGGCATTGGGGCCGACTACGCGATCTACCTGCTCTACCGCATTCGCGAAAACATCGCCGCCGGCCAGCCCTTGCCGCAGGCGGTGGACAGCGCGCTCGGCACCGCCGGCAAGGCCTGCCTCTTCGTGGCCACGGCAGTGGCCGGTGGCTACGCGGTGCTGCTGTTCTCTTACGACTACAAGGTTCACGTTTGGCTGGCCAGCTTCATCGTGCTGGCGATGCTGGGCAGCGTTTTGTGCGCGCTCTTGCTGATTCCCAGCGCGGTGCTGGCCTTGCGGCCGGCCTTCCTGCTCAAGCGCCGCAGCAGCGACCTGGCGGCGGTAGTGCTCATCGGCCTGGCGGCCGCGGGCTTCCTGCTGTACTCGCAGCTGGCCTGGGCCGCAGGCCCGACGGCCGCAGAACTGATGGAACGCAACGCTGCCGTGACGCGTTTTTCCACCTCGATCTCGAGCGCAGAGTTCGTGCTTGAGAACAAGGACGGCGCACGGCGCACACGCCAGGCGCAGATGAGCTCCAAGCTGCTGCCCGACGGCCGCGACACGATGCGCCTGGTGCGCTTCGACGCACCCGCCGACATCCGTGGCACCAGTACGCTGCTCATCGAGCGCAGCGGCGCGGAGGACGACATGTGGGTCTTCTTGCCAGCGATGAAGAAGGTGCGCCGCCTGGTGGCATCGAACAAGCGCGACAGCTTCATCGGCACAGACTTCAGCTACGGTGACGTCATGGGCCACAAAACGGCCGACTGGAAACACAGCGCACTGCCCGAGCAGGTGCGCGACGGCGTCCCGCACCATGTCATCGAGTCGCTGCCCTCAACGCCCGCCGTACAAAGCGAGAGTGGATATGGCCGCCGCGTGACATGGCTGCGCAAGGACAATCTCGCCACTAGCTTCGTCGAGGTGTTCGACACCGCGGGCCAGCCCTTCAAGCGCTTCACTTTCAGCGACATCCGGCTCGTCGATGCCACGCACCAGAAGTGGCAGCCGATGAAGGCCGAAGCGGCCAACCTGCAGTCGGGGCACCGCACCACGATCAGCTTCCGGAACTTCAAGGTCGGCGAGCCGCTGGCCGACGATCTGTTCACCGCTCATGCGCTGGCGGGCAACTGAAACCTTGGCCGCGCTGGCGCTGGTGGCAGGCGCGCAGGCTTCCGAAGCACCGCGGTGGGGGGGCGAGGTCGCGCTCGGCGCATGGAGTGGCAACCGCGAGCTGGATGAGCAGTCGGGCATCGCTGCAGCACGGGGCGGGCTGAGTGTCGATTGGACTGCGCTGCCGGCGGTGAAGATGCGCGCCGACCTGTGGGCCAGCGCCTACAGCCGGCCTTCGGCCGATGGTCGCCAAGCCCTCGCCGGCGCCCGAGAGGCGCTGCTTTCGCTGCGGCTGCCCTGTTCGCCCGCGCTGGGCAAGCGGGTCGTGGCCTGGGGCCGAACCGACGTCATCAACCCCACCGACCAGCTCACGCCCACCGACTTCAGGCGCCTCACGCCCAAGGACACCGAGCAGCGGCTCGGTGTGTGGGGCCTGCACCTCGACTGCGCCCTGGGGCCGGGGCGGCTGCAGTTGCACGCCACCGATCCGCGCCGCTTCCATCGTGTGCCCTTCATCAAGCAGCCGGGTGTCACGCTGCTGGACGGGCGCCCGCGTTCGCGGGTCTCTTCGGCCGTCAAGTACGAGCTGATGGGGTCCGGCCTGGACGGCTCGGTCAGCGTCATTGACGGCATCGACTTGCATCCGACGCTGGTGGTGCGCGGCGCAGACGCCACGGGGGTTCGGATTGGCCAGACGGCCACCCGCCTGCGGCTCATCGGCGCCGATGTGGCCATCAGCGAGGGCCCGCGCGTCTGGCGTGCCGAAGCCGCCTGGGCCGACTACGCTGCTGCGGGCTCGGCGCTGCAGGCGCAGCGCCGCCCGTGGGTGGCGGGCGTGCTTCAGCTCGAATGGGCCGCCGGCAGCACGGACACGGTGTCGGTGCAAGGCTTTTTCAAGAGCCTCCGCGGCGAGCTGCAGCCGCCAGCGACGGCGGCGTTGGTCGGGGTCCAGCAGGCGCAGGCCTTGCTGTCCAACGAGATCGACCGCAGCCAACGCGGCTGGACACTGCGATGGGCGCGACGCATCGATGGCGAACGCGGCGATCTGGAGCTGTTGATCGTGCACGTCCGCCCACGCGATGACGGCCTGCTGCGTCTGCGCTGGAGCCACTCGCTGAGCGACAGCCTGCGGCTGTCTGCCGGGGCTGAACGCAGCTTCGGCCCTGCCGACAGCTATCTGGGCAACCTGCGAAGTAATGCGCTGGCCTTCATCGAAGTCAGCCACTCCTGGTGAAAGGCATCGGCCCGTGGACCTCGTGTACTACTTCATCGACCTGCTCGCGAACTTCGATCAGCACCTGCGCCTGTGGCTGCAGGCGCATGGAGCATGGGCGGTAGCCATCCTGGCGTTGATCGTCTTCGCGGAGACCGGCCTGGTCGTGTTCCCCTTCCTGCCCGGCGACTCGATGCTGTTCATCGTCGGCGTGTTCTGCGGTGCCGGGCTGGTGGACCTGACGCTCGTCGCGCCCGTGCTCGTTGCAGCGGCGATTGCCGGCGATGCGCTCAACTACGCCATCGGCCGAGGCTGTGGCGCCGCGCTGATGCGCCGGCTGCCGCTGGTGCGCCGCGGCCACGAACACACGCACCGCTGGTTCGATCGCCACGGCCCGCGCACGATCGTGATCGCGCGCTTCGTACCGGTGCTGCGCACCTTTGCACCGTTTGCCGCCGGCTTCGCGCGCATGAACTGGAGCGTCTTCACGAAATGGAACGTGCTCGGCGCTCTGCTCTGGGTGGGCTCCCTCACCGGCTTGGGCTGGTTCGTCGGCGACCTGCCCTTGGTGCGCGACAACCTAAGCAGGGTCATTCTCGCCATCATCGCGATCTCGCTGCTGCCGCTTGTGTGGTCGGGCGTGTCCAAGCACTGGCGGCGCGCGCAGCGCGTGGCGCCCGATTGATCGTCGCGCCGAGGCGAGCTCGGTGCCGGTTTGGCGGGCAAAGACCTGGCCCCCCGACTTGACCCGGGCTTGAGTTCGGCGCACAGCTGGTCTTGGTTTTCGATGGTTCTTGCTTAGATTCTGCGATTCCAGTTGCGTGGACTTATGGATGAACAAGAGGTGGTGCGATCGCTGGCTGCACTGGCGCAGCCGGTTCGCTTGAAGGTGTTCCGCGCGCTTGTGGTCAACGGGCAGGCGGGTCTGACGCCGAGCGCCATGGCCGAAGGCATGGGCATTCGGCCGAACACGCTTTCCTTCCACTTGAAGGAGCTCGTCCACGCCGGGCTGGTCACGCAGGAGCGTGCCAGCCGAAACATCATCTACCGGGCAGCGTACGAGCGCATGAACGCCCTGCTGGGCTACCTCACCGACAACTGCTGCGAAGGCGCCGCGTGCGCTGCCGAAGCCGACGCCACCTGCAAGTGCTGACACCTCACGGAGCCGCAAAATGAAACGTTTCCACGTTCACGCCCACGTCGAAGAGCTCGACAAGAGCATCGCTTTCTATTCGAAGATGTTCGGCGCCGAGCCGACCCGCGTCGAGACCGACTACGCGAAGTGGATGCTGGAAGACCCCAGGATCAACTTCGCCATCTCCACCCGCGGCGCGAAGCTGGGCGTGGACCATCTCGGCATCCAGGCCGACAGCGAGGAAGAGCTGCAGGAGCTGAAAACGCGAGCACAGGCCGCGGACATGGCGCTGCTCGACGATGGCGAGACGACCTGCTGCTACGCGCGCAGCGACAAGTACTGGATCACCGACCCGCAGGGCATCGCCTGGGAGCAGTTCCATACCTTGGGCAGCATTCCCGTGTTCAGCGAGCAGCAAGCTGCTGCCTCGCCATCGTCGGCGTGCTGCTCAGCGCAGGCCTCGCTCGGCACGCCTCTGAGCATGCCAGTCAAGGCCTCTCCATCGACTTCCTCTTGCTGCTAAGGACCAGGCCGTGGGCGACAAGATCTACAACGTGCTTTTCATCAGCACCGGCAACTCGGCCCGCTCGATCCTGGCCGAGGCGCTGCTGAACGACATGGGCATGGGCGGTTTCCGCGCGTGTTCTGCTGGCAGCCAACCGACGGGCTGCGCAATAAGACCTGGGGGGGAGTTTGCCGCGCCCGGCGCGCCTGAGTTGGAATTCGTGTTGACGGTCTGCGACCAGGCGGCATGCGAGGTCTGCCCCGTGTGGCCGGGGCAGCCCATGACGGCGCATTGGGGCATGCCTGAACCTGCATCAATGGAAGGGTCGGACGCGGTCAAGGCCCGGGCCTTCCTCGACGCCGCGATCACGGTGAGGCGCCAGCTGAATCTGATGCTCTCCTTGCCCATCCAGAGTTTGGACAGCATGGCCCTGCGCAAACAGGTGCAAGACATCGGGGCCCGCTGAGATGACGACCCACGTACTCGTCCTGTGTACCCACAACTCGGCGCGCAGCGTGCTCGCCGAGGGAATGCTCAACCACTGGGCAAGGCGCCTCGGCAAGGACGTGCAGGCCCACAGCGCCGGCAGTGCGCCCAGCGGCCGCATCAACCCTTTTGCGCTGGAGGCGCTGGAAAGAGCCGGAGTCGCCAGTGATGGCGTACGCAGCAAGAGCTGGGACGAATTCAGCGCCGAAGGCGCCCCTCCGCTGTCGATCGTGATCACCGTCTGCGACAGCGCCGCTGCCGAGCAGTGCCCGGTTTTCTTCGAGGGCACGGGCGGCTCGCCGGCGAAGGTGCACTGGGGCTACCCGGATCCGTCTAACGCGGACGGCGGCGACGACGGCAAGCGGCGTGCATTCGACCTCACCCGCCAGGCCATCGGCTACCGGATGCTGCAGCTGCTACAGCTGCCGCTGCACACCATGGGCAGGGCGGAGCTGGAACTGGCACTGGCCGACATCGCGAGGAACTGAACATGGGCCTTGCCCGCAAGCTGGCCGGCGAAACCATCGGAACGATGCTGCTGCTGGCCGTCGTCATCGGCTCGGGCATCATGGCCGAGCGACTGGCGGGCGGCAACGGGGCGATCGTGCTGCTGGCCAACACCCTGGCCACCGTGGGCGGGCTGTATGCCCTGATCGAGGTCTTCGGCCCGGTCAGCGGGGCGCACTTCAATCCCGCCGTCAGCGCAGTGATGGCCTGGCGGGGTGAGCTGCCGAAGACCTGGCTTGCACCCTATGTGGGAGCGCAGCTGCTGGGGGCCGTTCTCGGCGCATGCTTGGCTCACGTCATGTTCGACATCCAGTGGCTCCAGCTCTCGCTGAAGGTCCGCTCCGGGACGGGCCAGTGGATCGCCGAGGTTGTGGCGACGGCCGGCTTGCTGATGGTCATCCTGCGGGCACCCAGCGGGCGTGCCGCGCCGAGGGTCGCCGCCTACATCGGTGCGGCCTACTGGTTCACCGCGTCCACTTCCTTCGCCAACCCGGCGGCCGTGTTCGGCCGCATGTTCAGCGACAGTTTTGCCGGCATCGCACCGGGCAGCGCGATCGCCTTCGTGCTTGCGCAATTGGCCGGCGCGGGCATCGGTGCCTTCCTTCACGGGCTGCTCAACGAGCGCCCGCGTCTGGAGACCCGACCCGGCGTGGCGGAGGCGTTGCGCGCAATAGTTGTTGAGACTCGCGCAGAAGTAATGAGACTGGCGCGCAGGAGTTGCTGAGACTGAGCTGCGGCTTACCTATGGAGCGTGGCTTCCTGGGCTCTGGGTGTGTGCGAGCGATGCTGTGGTGCGAGGGGCAGCCATACAGCGGTTGCTGCCGGTGAGCGCCAGTGGGCGTACTCACGCTGATTGCCAACAAGCGGTCATTGGGCACTTCGGCCAGCACTGACTCGGATGGCTCCCTCACGAGGTGCTGCGGTCGCTGGACTCCCGCGATCCGGCAGGCGCCGCATCACCGACTGCTTCTCCGTCTGTCGGACTTGCAGCACTACTTAGCCGCGAACTGCAACGCGCTAAGGGGTCTAGTGCGCTAAGGCTGGTCCTTGCTGACGCCGTAGCGGTGCTTGCGCAGCGCTACACCCGCCTCTGCTCGTTGCCGCTCCCTGACGATCTTCTGGTCGAGGCTCTCCGTCAGCCAGACCGCGAAGGACTGTACCCGCGGGTGCTCATCACTCTTCCAGGCGGCGATCTCTTCGCGCTTGGTCTCGTAGGCGTGAACGATGCCGTACTCGCCGGTTACGACGCCAGTGCTCTCGAGGGCAGCCGCCACCTCATTCCATGCACTGGAACGCTCGGGGACCACCTTGATGATCTCCTTGCAGATGTCGAGGATCGGCACTTCCCCGCCAAAGGTACGAACCACCCCGATCACAAAGTCCGTGTCCGTCGGATGGCCGGTCTTGGTAAACGACAACAGCGCAGCCTGCAAGGCGGGGTCGAACTCTGGGAACACGGCCTTGATGAGGCGTGCGCCGGCGTAGTACGGGAACATGCCCGCTTCATCGGGATTGAACTCCGCCCGCACAGCACGCAGCAACTCGCCAGGCATCGGCGACAACAGCTTGTCGATCGTGTGCAGGTTGTACGGGATCGCCTCGAAGCGATCCTCGTCGTCGTCGCCATCTGCGTTCTGGCGATCCTCGCGGTCGCGCTCGGCGCGGACACGGTCCATGAGGAAAGCCAGCACTGCCTGCGGATCGGTCTGCCCGATGGCCGTCAGGACCTCCTCAGCTTGGTAGCCTGTCGGTGCCGATCCAAATCTGAGCCACCGCGCCGACCGAATATTGAGCCAGGGGTGGAAGCCGACTTTGAGAGGGTCGGCTGTGGATAAGTTTAGGTCCTGCAGTGTTTCGTTGACCTCCTTGGTGCTGTGTTGATCGCGCGGGGGATGACGCGCAGGGCGTAGCCCGTAGCGGCTTCCCCCGCGCGGCGCTCGATCAGAACGGGTCGGCCTCAGCGTCGGTCTTCGGGCTCTTGCGCGTCTGCTCGCGCGCCTTGATCCGCTTCTTGGCCTCGGCCGTGCTGCGGCTGAAGCGGATCGACTCGTTGCCGGTTTCCACGATGTGGCAGTGGTGCGTGAGGCGGTCCAGCAGCGCCGTGGTCATCTTCGCGTCCCCGAAGACGCTGGACCATTCGGCGAAGTCCAGGTTGGTCGTGATCATCACGCTGGTGTGCTCGTACAGGCGGCTGAGCAGGTGGAACAGCAGCGCCCCGCCGGCCTGGCTGAAGGGCAGGTAGCCCAGCTCGTCGAGGATGACCAGGTCCAGGCGCAGCAAGCTGGTGGCGATGCGGCCCGCCTTGCCTTGCGCCTTCTCCTGCTCGAGCGCATTGACCAGATCGACCGTGGAGTAGAAGCGCACACGCTTGCCCTGCCGGGTGATGCCGGCCACGCCAATGGCCGTGGCTAGGTGCGTTTTGCCCGTGCCCGGACCACCCACCAGAACGACGTTGTGCGCGTCGTCGGTGAAGGCCGTCGTGGCCAGCGTGGTCACCAGCTTGCGGTCCACCGGCGAGACCTCGAAGTCGAAGCCCGCCAGGTCGCGATGCACGGGGAATTTCGAGGCCTTCATCTGGTGGCTGACCGAGCGCATCGCACGGTCTGTGCCTTCGGCCTGCAGCAGATGCTCGATCAACCAACGCGAGGACTCGATGCCGGTGTTGCCACCTTGCTCGATCAGGTCGGCCCACGCGCCGGCCATGCCGTGCAGGCGCAGCGCCTTGAGTTCGACCAGCACGTCAGGCTTCATGGCCGGCTCCCTCGGGGGTGGCATCCAAGGCGTCTGCGATGCTGCCATCGCCACGCAGGGTGTCATAGCGCGCAGTGTCTGCAAGCGGCGGCGTGGTGGTCTTCAAGTGCGTGGCCGCCGTTGGTGGCGTAGGCACCGCGTTCAGCCTGCCCAGCACGTTGACCACATGCTCCACGCTGACCTTGCCCGGCGGCCCGGTCTCCAGCGCCAATTCCACCGCCACCAGCACCACGTCCAGGCCGGCCGTCAGCACGATGGCCAGCACCTGCGCCATCACGCGGTCGCCACCCGGGTTGCGCAGCAGCCCTCGGCGCAGCCGCTGCAGCGGCTCGGGCATGTCGGCGAACGGCGCGCCGTTCCTCAGCGCGCCGGGCTTCCTCTGCAGCAGCGGGATGTAGTGCTGCCAGTCGTACCTTGTCTCGCCGGCATTGCTCAGCCGGTCGTGGCGGGCCACGATCTTGTCGTCAGCCACCACCACCACGCTGGCCGGATACAGCCGCGTGCTGACCAGTTGACCGTGCAGCTCGCACGGCACCGAGTAGCGGTTGCGCGCCACCGACACCAGGCAGGTGCTGGATACCCGCGCCGGCTTCTCGACGTAGCCGTCGAACGGCCTGGGCATGGGCATGAGGTGCGAGCGCTCGTGCTCCAGCATCTCGGCCACGCTGAACTGATCGTGCTCGGGGTGGCGGACCTCCTCCCACAGGGCCCGGCACCGGTCCGCCAGCCAGGCGTTGAGTTCGGTGAAGCTGCCGAACTTGACCTTGGCGGCATCGATCCAGATGCGCCGGCGGCTGTCCTGCACGTTCTTCTCGACCACCCCCTTCTCCCAGCCGCTGGCGACGTTGCAGAAGTCGGGGTCGACCAGGTAGTGCGCGCACATCGTCGCGAAGCGCTCGTTGACGACGCGGCCCTTGCCCTTCTTCACCTTGTCGACCGCCGTCTTCATGTTGTCGTAGATGCCGCGCCGGGCCACGCCGCCCAGTGCGGCGAACGAGCGCGTGTGGGCATCGAACAGCATCTCGTGGCCCTGGCTGGGGTAGGCCACCAGCCAGAACGCCCGCGAGGCGCACAGCTTCATGTGCGCGACCTGCACCCGGTAGTAGATGCCGCCCACCACGAGGCCCTCTTCGCTCCAGTCGAACTGGTAAGCCTCGCCGAGCTCGAAGGCCAGCGGAACGAAGGCATTGACCGCAGCCCCCTGGCCCTCGCCCTGGCGCCATGCCCGTATGAAGTCGGTCACACGGGTGTAGCCGCCGTCGTAGCCCGCCGCCTTGATCTCGGCGTACAGCGCCTTGGCCGTGCGCCGCTCGGGCTTGGGCCGCCGAGCGTCGGCCTTCAGCGCCTGCTTGAGCGCCTCATGGAAAACCGTGAGCTTGTTCGGCTGCTCGCCGCGCCGATACTTCGGCGGGCCATCAACCTCGCCGTGCAGCCACTTCGCAACCGTGTTACGCGACAGCCCCGTGATGCGCGAGATCTCGCGCTCCGACTTCTTCTTCCGGCAATGCAAACGCCGGATCCTGCCAATCATGTCCATGGTGATCACTCCTCGTCCTCTGCTGCACAAAAAGGCAGCAGGGTAGGTTGTTCACCTGGCTCAGTTTTGGGTCGGCACTGCCCTCAAAAGTGGCTCAGTTTTCGGTCGGCGCCAACAGGCGCCCTGCTGCGACACGTAGAGCGTGCCGTCGGGCGCGAAGTCCATGCCTTCGGGTGCCGTCAGGTTCGGCACGCCGGTCACCGTGGCCGTGCCGCTGACGGCCTGCCGCGACACCAGCACGCCGTCGGCGCCGTAACGGTAGAGCTGCCGCGCGCCTGCCGCGCTGGCCTCGGACAGCAGGTGCACCACGCCGCCGGCCGACACCGCGATGGCGGCCATCGGCTCCGCCACACGGAAGAGGGTGATGCAGCGGCCCGTCACAACGTCCACCTGCGTGAGGGTGCTCTGGGCGGACGAGGCGGCCAGCACCACACCGTCGGGCATCAGGTCGGCCGCGCTGTGCAGGCTGCACGACGCCGCCTGCCGCTGCGTGACGCCCGTGCCCGTGTTGATGCCGACAAAGGGCAGCTCCGCAGCCGACTGCACGAACAGGCCGCTGCCGGCCGCCAGCGCTGCCACCGGCTCGGTGGCCGTGATCGTGACGGTGGCACCGGCGCTCGCGCCCAGGCCGTCGCTCACCACCAGGCTGAGCACGTAGAGGCCAATCACGTCGGCCGTCAGCTCGATGCGGGGCGCGGTGCGGTTCTGCAACGAGGCCGTGCTGCCCGCGGGCCGCGAGCTCAGGCTCCATTGGAAGCTGAGTGTGTCGCCGTTGGGGTCGCTGCTCGCGCTGCCGTCCAGGCGCACGAGGCTGCCGAAGGCCACGGTCTGGTCGGCGCCGGGGCGCGCCACGGGCGGCAGGTTGGCGTTGCTGACGGTGATGGTCACCGAGCTCGGTGCGCTGTCGAGCGCGCCATCGCGCACCACCAGCGTGGCGACATAGCTGCCCACCAGGTCGGGGATGAAGCTGCTTTCCTCGGTGGTGGCGCTGCTGAGCGCCGCCGCGCTGCCCGGGGGCCTGCTGAGTGTCCAGCTGAAGCTGAGGGGGTCGCCGTTGGCGTCGCTGCTGGCGGCGCCGCTGAGGCTGACGGTGCTGCCGGGCAGCGCGCCCCGGTCGCTGCCGGCACGCGCCACCGGCGCCACGTTGCCCAGCGCGGCGCTGACCGTCACGGTGTTGGCAATGCTGGCGTTGACGCCGTCGCTCACCACCAGGTTGGCGACATAGCTGCCGGCCGTGTCGGCCAGGAACGTGGGCCGGGGCGAGGTGCTGGCCGACAGCGTGGCGTTGCTGCCCAGCGGGCGGGCGATCAGGGTCCAGGCGTAGGTCAGCGCGCCGCCTTCGGGGTCGGTGCTGGCGGTGCCGTCGAGTTGCACGGTGGCGCCGATCAGCACGCTCTGCGGGCCGCCCGCGCGCGCGGTGGGCAAGGCGTTGGTGGCGGCCGGCGGCGGCGTGCTGGGGCTGCTGCTGGCCGGTGTGTTGCCGTCGGTGCCGCCGCAGCCCGCGGTGAGGGCCAAGACCCCGATGCCCAGGGCGGCCAGCAAGCGATGTGTCATCGTCAACCTCGGTGTGCCTTGTCGAGTCTAGGCCGGGCCAATGCCGCGCAGCGCGGGGGGTCGGGCAGCAAACCGTACCAAGCTGCAACCGGCGGGCCCAGCCCAGCACGGCACGTCGATCAGGGGCCGGTGTCTTTTCGCCGACACTCGGGCCCGCCTGCCCTCTCGCCATGAAACCGCCCGCCCGCCTGCAAGCCCTCATCACCGAAGGCCTCATCGACAGCGTCTCGCGCCAGCTGAAAAGCGGCAAGGAGGCCGATGTCTACGTGGTGCGCCGCGGCGACGACACCTTCGCCGCCAAGGTCTACAAGGAAGCGCACAAGCGCAACTTCCGCCAGGCGGTGGACTACACCGAGAACCGCAAGGTGCGCAACAGCCGCCAGGCGCGCGCCATGGCCAAGGGCACGCGCTTCGGGCGCGAGCAGCAAGAGGCCGCCTGGCAGAGCGCCGAGGTCGATGCGCTGTACCGCCTGGCCGCCGCCGGCGTGCGTGTGCCGCGGCCGCTCAACTTCCACGACGGCGTGCTGTTGATGGAGCTGGTGGCCGATGCCGCCGGCGATGCCGCGCCGCGCCTGAACGACCTGCCCTTCAACGCCGAAGACGCCCAGCGCCACCATGCCACCCTGGTGCGCGAAGTGGTGCGCATGCTGTGCGCCGGCGTCGTGCACGGCGACCTGTCGGAGTTCAACATCCTGCTCGCCGCCGACGGCCCCGTGATCATCGATCTGCCGCAGGCCGTGGACGCCGCCGGCAACAACCACGCGCCGCGCATGCTGATGCGCGACGTTGACAACCTGCGCCGCTTCTTCGGCCAGTGGGCGCCCGCGCTGCGCGGCACGCTGTACGGCCCCGAGATCTGGTCGCTGTACGCCGCCGGGCTGCTGGCGCCCGACACGCCGCTCACGGGCCGCTACGAGCGCCAGCCGGGCGCGGTGGACCTGTCGGAGCTGCTGCGCGAGATCGAGGACGCGCGGCTCGAAGAGTCGGCGCGGCTGCTGCGCATGGGCGGCTGAACGGGCTCTCAGGCCTGCCAGACGCCGTAGCCCGCCTCGCGCAGCGCGATGGCCAGTTCCACCTCCATCTCGCAGGCCGCCGCGTAGGGCATCGGGTTGTACACCTCGTACAGCGCCGGCAGCAGCCGCAGCCCGTGCTCGAACACGTAGCGGTTGGCCTGGATGCCGGCCTTGTGCTTGTCGAAGCGCAGGTCGGGGTCGAGGCCGGTCATGCCGACGTAGACGAAGGGCTTGCCCAGCGCATAGCCGGGATTGGCGGCGCGAAAGCGCGGCTCGTTCCAGACGCGGTCGTCGAGCTCGACGACGTAGACGTGGTGGTGGTGGCGCCGGGGCATGGCGGCGTGATGATGCCGCGCATCTGGCACTCGCCTTCGGCGATAGTGGCGAGCATGACCACTGCACCCGCTTCTTCCGCAGGCGCGCCCTCGTGACGCGTTCCGAGCCCACGGCCTGGCACGCGGCGGCGCTGCGCGACCGGCTGGCCCGCTTCGAGGTGCAGGCGCTGCCCACGCACGGCCTGCGCCGCGCCGCCGTGGCGCTGGTGTGCACCGAAGCCGGCCACGGTGCCGGCCTGCCCGGGTTTGCCAGCCACGCCAACTGGCAGGCCGAGCCGGCGCTGCTGCTGACGCTGCGCGCCGAGACGCTGCGGGCCCATGCCGGCCAGTGGGCGCTGCCCGGCGGCCGCATCGACGACGGCGAAACACCCGAGCAGGCGGCGCGCCGCGAGCTGCACGAAGAGCTCGGCCTGGTGCTGCCGCCCGTGGCCGTGCTGGGCCGGCTCGACGACTACGCCACGCGCTCGGGCTACGTCATCACGCCCGTGGTGCTGTGGGGCGGCCCGGCCAGCGCGCTGGCGCCGAACCCGGCCGAGGTGGCCAGCGTGCACCGCGTGCCGGCCGGCGAGCTGCTGCGCGCGGATGCGCCCATCCTCGACAGCCCGCATTCCAGCGCGCACCCCAGCGCGCACCCCAGCCCGCAGGACGGCGGCCACCCCGTGCTGCGCATGCCGCTCGGCAGCGCCTGGGTGGCCGCGCCCACGGCCGCGTTCCTGTACCAGTTTCGCGAGTGGCTGCTGCTGGGCCGCGCCACGCGCGTGGCGCACTTCGACCAGCCGCGCTTCGCCTGGCGGTGAGGGCAGGCCAGCCGGCGGCTAGGCGTCGGCTCGGCGCAGCCCGGCCAGCAGCGCCTTCAGCAGCGGGGCGTCGATGGGCTTGCTGAGCACCTCCACGAAGCCGGCAGCCAGCGTCTGGGCGCGCGCGTCGTCGAAGACGGTGGCCGTGAGCGCCACCACGGGTGTGTGCACGCCCGCAGCGCGCAGGGCGCGGGTGGTGGCCACGCCATCGAGGCCGGGCATCTGCAGGTCCATCAGCACGACGTCGAAGTGGCGGCCGGCGTCGACCTCGTCGGCCACGCAGGCCAGGGCGGCGCGGCCATCGGCAGCCTGCGCGGTGGCGTCGCGCTGCTGCTGCTGGGCGCTGATGTCGCGGCCGGCGCACCAGTAGCCGAGGAACTGGCCCTGGGTCGAGTGGCGCGGGCGCCCGCTGATGGCCAGGCGTTGCGGCGGCCGGCGCGGATCGGCCCGCGATTCGACCTCGATCTCGAAGGGGCGCCGGGCCCGCAGGTCTTCTTCGTGGCGGCGCGCCTCGCCAGGGTCGAACACCAGGCCCGGCACGTCCCAGGGGTGGCGGCCGATGAAGGAGCTGGGCACCGGCCCGGCGGCCGAGGGCACGTCGACGGTGGGGTGGGCGAAGCGCAGCTCGGCGTCGAGCTCGAGGTAGCGGTCGGCCGCCGAGGCCAGCAGCTCGCGGAACTGGCGCTCGCGCTCGTCGGCCAGCTGGCGCCAGCGCTGCACCAGCGTGCGCGCCACGACGCCGAACACCACGCCGCCGAGCAGCATGACCACGTGCGCCCATACGGCGCTGGACAAGGTGAGCCGGCCCAGGGCCAGGGCCGCGGCCTCGGGCCCGGCGGCATGGTCGCGCCAGGCCAGCAGCGCGACGCCCACCGCGCCGCCCGCCATGAACATCTGCGTGGGCTCGGGACACGCCGGGATGGAGGAGCGTCTGGCCACCGTGCCGTTGAAGTTGCCGCTGATGGGGACGGGGTGCTATCCCAGCATGTCGAATTCGATGCCGGCGGCCGCCGGCCCGCCTATGCTTCGCGCCGCGCCGAAACCCGGAGTCCCATGTCCCCTGCCACCGAATCCCGCACGATCTTCGACACGCCCGTCGTGGCCCCGTTGCTGAAGCGCCTGTCGCTCGGCTGGCTGCGGGTGCGCGGCTGGCAGGTGCAGGGCGCGCTGGCGCCCGAGGCCGCGCGTTCGGTGGTGATCGCCGCGCCGCACACCAGCAACTGGGATCTGCCCTACACGCTGATGGCGGCCTTTGCGCTGGGCATGCACATCCGCTGGATGGGCAAGGCCAGCCTGTTCCGCGGCCCGGCCGGGCCGGTGATGCGCTGGCTGGGCGGCATCGCGGTCGACCGCTCGCGCAACACCGGCCTCGTGGCCGCCTCGGCGGCGGCGTTGGCGCAGGCCGAGGGCGCGCTGCAGCTGGTGGTGCCGCCCGAGGGCACACGCGGCCGCACGCGGCACTGGAAGACCGGCTTCTGGCACATCGCGCGCGAGGCCCGCGTGCCCGTCGTGCTGGCCTACCTCGACTACGAGCGCCGCGTCTGCGGCCTCGGGCCGCTGCTGCGGCCGGGTGAGGAGGTCGAGGCCGACATGGTCACCGTGAAGGCGTTCTACGCGCCGTTCAAGGGACTGCGGCCCGATCTGTTCGACCAGAGCTGAGCCGCAACTCCCGGGTCAGCGCACTGTGCCCACCGTGGCGCGTGTCAGCGCGCCGGGGGTGTAGGCCAGGTAGGGCCGCGACACGGCCTTCACGTCGAGCACGGCGCCGGTGTGTGCGCTGCCGAGCGTGGGGCCCGTCCAGACCAGGCGGCACTGGCCGTTGGCGGCTGTCTGGCAAGCCACTGTCTGCAGGCCCACGGCACGGCTGCCGCTGTGGATGGTGAGCTGCGCCTGCACCAGCGCGCCGGCCACCGGGGCGCGCTGGGCGTCGGTGAGCGTCACGTTGAAATTCGGCGTCCATTGCGCGGAGTTCGCGGCCGGCCGCACCATGGTGCCGGTGAGCGCCGACACCGTGGCCACCGGCGCCGCCGGTTGCACCGCCTGTGCGTGGCGCACGCCGTTGCCGGCGTCGGCCATGTTCGTGCCGCTGAGCGCGGTGACGGCAAAGCCGATCTTCGGCATCGCACCCCAGGGCGCGGCGGCGCTGGTGATGCTGCAACGGCCATTGGCGGCCGTGGTGCAGCTTACTTCGGCCGTCATGTGCGAGAAGCGGCCGGCCACGCGCGCGCCGGCCACGGCGGCGCCTTGGGCGTTGAGCACCTGCACGGTGGCGGTGGTGGTCCACAGGCCCACGGCGGGCACGGCCGTGCTCAGGGTGATGCTGGCCGGGCGCACCGCCACGTTGGCCGGCGGCGGGGGTGGCGGCGTCGGCGTGGTGGCGCTGGCTTCGCCGGCGAACAGCATCGCGCGTGTCGTCGAGCCGGTGACGCCGAGCACGAGGTTGGGCGTGGCGTCCTGCAGCAGCCGTGTGCGCACCTGCGCCGCGGTGGCCGTGGGCTGGGCCTGCAGCAGCAGCGCGGCGGCGCCGGCGGCGTGGGGCGCGGCCATCGAGGTGCCGTTCATCGCCACCACGGCCGTGGCCGAGGCGATGCCGGCCGAGGCGATGTTGGTGCCCGGTGCCCACAGCGCCACGCAGGCGCCGGTGTTCGAGAACGAGGCCTTGGCGTCGGCGTTGTCGCTGGCCGCCACCGTCACCAGCCCCGTGGCGCGGCCCGGCGACTGCGTGCAGGCGTCGATGTTGCTGTTGCCCGCGGCCGCCACCACCGTGTAGCCGCTGGCCACCAGGCGCTGCGCGGCCGCGTCGAGCGAGGTGAATGCGGGGCCGCCGAGGCTCATGTTCACGACGGCGGGGCGCGTGCCGTTGGCGGCGATCCAGTCCAGGCCGGCCAGCACGCCGGTGCTGGCGCCGCTGCCACGGCAATCGAGCACGCGCACCGGCACGATGCTGGCGCCCGGGGCCACGCCCAGGGTCTGGCCGGCCACCGTGCCGGCCACGTGGGTGCCGTGGCCGTGGCAGTCGCGCGTGCCCTGGCCGTCGTTGACGGTGCTGAAGCCCGCTCTCAGCCGCGTGCCGAACTGGTTGTGCGCGCTGACGCCGGTGTCCACCACATAGGCCGTCACGCCCTGGCCGGTGCGGGTGTGGCGGAACAGGTTGTCGAAGGCGCGGGCGCGCTGGTCGAGGCGGTCCACGCCCCAGGCGCGGGCGTCCAGCGTGCGGGCCGTGCTGGCCTGCTCGATGGCGAGCGCGCGGTCGAGCTCGACGGCGTCGACCGCCGGGTTGCGGGCCAGCTCATCCGCCACCGCCTGCGCCTGGCTCCAGGGCACGCTGACGACGAAGCCCTCGAGCGCATGGGCGTAGTGCTGGCGCACCAGGGCCGTGGGTGCGAGGTTGCGGATGGACAAGGCCATCACGTCGTTGCTGGCGCTCACCACGGCGTCGGCCTTGGCGGCCAGGTCGCGGGCGCGCTGCGCGGCGGCATCGCCGCTTTCGCCGCCGCTGCTGCCGGCCATCGTGGCGCGGCCCGTCGGCTGCACGGCGGCGGGGTTCATGCGCACGACCAGGCGCACCTCGCTGCCGCTGGCGTCGCCACTGATCGCGGCCTGCTCGGCCTGCACGGTGGCCTCGCGGCCCGGCGCCCACAGCACGAAGCGGCGCTCGGGCGTGGCGACGGCGGTGTCGACCGGTGCTGCGGTGGTGGGCGTACCCGGGGTGTCGTCGGCCCCGCCGCAGGCGGCCAGCAGAGCCAAGCTGGCGCACAGCGGCACGGCCTTCCAGCGAGGCCCGCCGGTGAGCATGCGGCTGTTCAGGGAGCGGAGCGGGGTGTTCGGCTGGGCCATGTCGCGTTGCGGTAGTTGCAAAGGCGAGGGCCTGACCGGACAGCGTCTGCGTGCCTCACCGCAAGCCGGTGGAACATGCCGGCCGGCATGAAGCCGGCCACGCTGGCAACCCCGCTACCGTGGCACTGTCGTGCTGTAGGCCGGAGGCTTTGCGTCCCGGCCTTTCGACCGGTTTGCCCTCAAGGACGAACTGTATCGAGTTGTTGCAGATCGTGCAGCGCCCGGGTCGTGAACGAACCCACACCTGGGCGCCGGCGTCGTGCGGTCTGTGGCCGCCCCGCAAAATGGCCGCCATGGCTGTCTTCCCCCAAGGGTTGTCTGCGGTGGATGCGCGCTGCAACGCCGGCGAGCGCCGCGTGCTGCACCAGCTCAAGCGTTGCCTCGAGGACGACTACATCGTCTGGCACGACATCGCCATCGGCCCGCGCGCACGCCAGCCCGACTTCGTGGTGCTGAGCCCGCGCTGGGGCATCCTGCTGCTGGAGGTGAAGGACTGGAAGCGCAGCACGCTGGGCGCGGCCACGCGCGACAGTGTCGAGCTGCACACCCCGCGCGGCCGCGTGACGGCGGCGCACCCGATGCGCCAGGTGCGCGACGTGACGATGGAGCTGGTGGACCTGATGCGCAGCGACCCCGCGCTGGTGCACCCCCAGGGCCCGTTTGCCGGCCGGCTGCTGTTTCCGTATGGCTGGGGCGTGGTGATGAGCGGGCTGCGCCGGGCCGACGTGGGCGAGGACTTCGACGCGCTGTTCCCGCGCGAGCGCACGCTGCTGCGCGACGACCTCGACGAGGCCATCGAGCCCATGGCCTTGCAGCACCGGCTGTGGGGCCTGTTCACCGTGAGCTACCCCTACACGCTGACGCTGCCGCAGCGCGACCGCATTCGCTGGCACCTGTTCCCCGAGCTGCGCATGCCGACGCAGGCGCGGCTCGATCTGGACCCGGCCACGCCGTCGCAGGCGCTGCCCAGCTTGCTGCAGGTGATGGACCTGCAGCAGGAGCAGGTGGCGCGCACGCTGGGCGAGGGCCACCGCGTCATCCACGGTTCGGCCGGCTCGGGCAAGACCATGATCCTCGTGTTCCGTGCGCAGTTCCTGGCGGCCACGGCGCGCCCGGAGCGGCCGATCCTGGTGATGTGCTTCAACAAGGCGCTGGCCGGCCGGCTCGAGGCGCAGCTGCGCGAGCGTGGCGTCGACGACCGGGTGCAGGTGCGCACCTTCCACGCCTGGTGCCTGGACCTGCTGCGCAGCTACCAGATCGATGTGGTCGCGCCCGGCGTGCGGCGCGGCACCGAGCCCTGGTTCGCGGCCGTGGCCGACACGGTGGCGCGGGCCGTGGACCGCGGCCGCGTGCCGGGTGGGCAGTACCACGCGCTGCTCATCGACGAGGCACACGATTTCGAGGACGCCTGGCTGCGCATCGCCGCGCGCATGGTGGCACCCGAGACCCACAGCCTGCTCGTTCTGTACGACGACGCGCAGAGCATCTACCGCACGCGCCGCGGCCGGCGGCGGCTGAACTTCGCCAGCCTGGGCATCGAGGCGCGCGGCCGCACCAGCATCCTGCGCCTGAACTACCGCAACACGGCCGAGGTGCTGAGCCTGGCCGTGGCCTGCGCGCGCCACCTGCTCGATGGCACCGAGGGCAGCGACGACGAGGTGCCGCTGGTCGCGCCCGCCAGTGCCGGCCGGCGCGGGCCGCTGCCGGTGCTGGGCCGCGCCGCCCATGCGCGTGCCGAAGCCGAGTGGCTGGCCGACGCCGCCGAGGCCGCGCTGCAGGAGGGCCTGCTGCCCGAGCAGATGGTGGTGCTGGCGCCGACCAAGGCCCAGCTGCTGCCCATCGCCGGCGCGCTGCGGCGGCGCGGGCTGGCGCTGCAGGGCCAGCACGAAGACGGGTTTCGCCACTTCGACTGGCGAGCGAGCGCCATCAAGCTGATGAGCTTCCACGCTGCCAAGGGGCTGGAGTTCCCGTGGGTCGCGATCGCCGGCCTGCAGGCCCTGCCGCTGCGCAGCGACAGCGAAGACGACGCGCTGCGCCTGCTGTACGTGGCGATGACGCGCTCGACCGGGCGGCTCCTGCTCAGCACCTGCGCCAGCACGCCGCTGGTGGAGCGCGTGGCGGGCGCGCTGGACGAGGTGGCGCGGCGCTTTGCCGAGGCCGGCTGAGGCGGCGCGCAGGCCGCGCGCCCGGGCCACTCGTCAGAGCTTCAGCTGCAGCCCGAACGAGAAGAAGATCGGCAGCTGCTCCACCGTTTCGCGCTCGGTGTAGGTGGTGTTCCAGCTGTAGCCGGCGACGTTCTGGCGGTTGTAGGCGTTGATGAGCTCGAAGTAGGCGCTGAAGTCCCGCGTGAAGCGGCGGTCGGCGCGCAGGTCGAGCCGGTGGTAGGCCGGCAGCCGCTGGCTGTTGAGGCCACCGAACAGCGGGCGCACGCGGCCGTCGGGCCAGGTGCCGTTGGTGCCGATCACCGGCGTGTAGGGCGAGCCGCTGTGCGCGCTCCACTTCAGGCCGTAGCTCCAGCGGTCGTTCCACGGCAGGTGGGCCACGACGGTGGCGATGACGGGCTGGTCGGCGTCGAAGGGGAACTGCTCGCCGGTGGCGTCGATCGTGCGACGCGAGCGCGACAGCGTCAGGCTGGCAAAGCCCGTCAGCGCGCCCCATCCCTGGCGCGGGCCGCCGCTGGCGAGGTCTTTCTTCAGCAGCAGCTCCAGGCCCTGGGCGGTGCCGCGCGCGCCGTTGCGGTAGTTGAGCACCGGGTCGGCGACGGCGTAGCCACGGAAGTCCTTCGCGTAGACCTCGCTGCGCCACGACCAGCCGCCGGCCCGCCTTTGCGACACGCCCACCACCGCATGCCGCGAGCGGATCGGCGCGAGCTTCGGGTTGCCGATGACGTCGAAGCTCTCCTCGGCCGCCGGCGGCTGGCTGTGCAGGCCAAAGCCTGCCGACCAGGTGAGATCGCGCGTGGGGCTGTACTCCAGGCCCAGGCGTGGCTCGGCGGCGTCGCGGTCGAGCCAGGCGTCGCGCTGCAGCCGCAGGCCGGCGATGGCCACCCAGCGCGGGTTGAGCTGCCAGCGGTCGGCCAGGTGCACATCGGCGCGGTTCTGGCGCGCGCGGCGATCGGTGAAGACGCGCGGCGCGGTGCTGATGTCGCAGTTGGGATCGAACTCGGTGCAGCGCGGGAAGTTGAAGTCCAGCGCCACGTCGAGCAGACGGCTTTCCAGCGTGCCGCCGAACGTGAGTTCGTGGCCGTGCCAGCCGGTGTACTGCCACTGCTGGCGCAGGTAGGTGGTGTCGGTGCGCACGCGCGCGGTGCCTGCGCCACCGAGCTTGAAGCTGTCGTTCTGGCGCATCTGGCCGAGCGCGGTGCGCACGCCGAGCGTGTCGCGCAGGTCGTTCTCCAGCACCACCGCGCCGGTGGCGAAGGACTGGCGCTGGTTGCTGCTGCCGGTGACGAGCGGGTCGCGCGCCGCGGCCTTGCCGCCGGCCTTGACGGTGTACTCGATGCGGTCGGTGGCGGTGCTGAAGTCGAGCCGCACGCGGTAGCGCGCGTCGGGGCTCCACAGCAGCCGCGCCTGCGAGTCGGTGTAGACGGGCAGCTGGAAGCTCACGCCCTCTTCCTGGTCTTCGGCGCTGTCGGCGACGAGGTCGAACCAGCTGCGCCGCGCGGCGACGAAGAAGCTCAGCTCGCGGCCTTTATCGCCCACATGGCCGATTGGCCCTTCGGCCAGCACGTTGGCGCCGGTGAGGCTGAAGTCGAGCAGGCCGCCGATGCGGTCGGTGCGCGGGTTGCGCAGCTGCACGTCGAACACGGCGCCCACGGCCTGGCCGTACTCCGGGCCCCAGGCCGCGCTGGCCATGCTGAAGCGCTGGATCAGATTGGGGTTGAACACGCTGGTGAAGCCGCCGACGTGGAACAGGTAGCCCACGGGCAGGAAGTCGACGAAGTAGACGTTGTCGAAGGGCCGCGAGCCGCGCACCGCGGGTTCGCTGCTGCTGTCGTCGACGGTGGCCACGCCCGGCAGGGCCTGGATGGCGCGCATCGGGTCGCCACCGGCGCCGGGCACGCGGGCGAGCTCGGCGCCTGAGAGGCTGGTGCGGCCGGGCTGGTCGCGAAAGCGCGCGCCGGTGACTTCGACGGTGGTGGCGGCGGTGCCGGCCGGCGCTGCATCGGCCTGCGCCAGGGCTGGTGTGGCGACGAGGGTGGCGCAGCACAGCGACAAGGCCGGCAGTGTGCGCAGGGGGTGGTGTTGCATCATGGGCCGCATCGTCGCCGCGGCCACCTTGGGCGTGGCTTAAGTGCGATCAGCCTCTTGGTGCCGGCCTTGGCAGCGTGACGACGAAACCGGCGCCCGGGCCCGGCCGCTGCAGGGCCACCTCGCCGCCCAGCGAGCGCGCGGCTTCGCGAACGATGGCCAGGCCGAGGCCGGTGCCGCGGCCGTCGGAGGCGTTGCCGCGCCAGAAGCGCTCGAACACCTGTTCGGCATCGGCAGCGGCGATGCCCGGCCCGCTGTCCACCACCTCCAGCGTCAGCTGGTGTTCGTCGGCGGCCACGCGCACGCGCACGGCACCGCCGGCGCCGCCGTGGCGCAGCGCGTTGTCGAGCAGGTTGTCGACGATGGCGCGCAATGTGCGCGCGTCCGAACGCATCGGCAGCTGGTCCGGGCCCTCCAGCGAGAGCTCGGTGTGCTCGGCCTCGGCGCGCGCGGCCTGCAGCGCCATCGCGTCGCGCACCAGGTCCATCAGGTCCAGCGGCTGCGGCGGCGCGCGCACGGCGCCGTCGGCCTGCGCCAGCTGCAGCAGCTGCTGCGACAGGTGCGAGGCGCGCTCCACCGCCGACTGCAGCCGCGCCGCCGCCTCGGTGCGCGCCGCGCCCTCGCTGGTGGCCAGCAGGTGGGCCTGCGCGGAAATCACCGCCAGCGGCGTGCGCAGCTCGTGGGCCGCGTCGTGCACGAAGGCCTTCTCGCGCGCCACGCCGTGGGCGGTTCGCTCGAACAGGCGGTTCAGCGCGTCTTCGAGCGGCGCCAGCTCGCGCCAGCGGCGCGCGCCGGTGGGCAGCGGCGTGGTGTCCAGCGGCTGGCGCGCCGCCACCGCGGCCGACAGCCGGCGCAGCGGCTGCAGCGACAGCCGCGCCGCGCCCCACAGCGGCAGCAGCACGAACGGGATCGCCATCGCGATGTTCAACGCCAGGTCGGCGGCGATGGTCGCGGCCAGCCAGCGACGGCGCACGGTGTCGTCGTCGATGAGCAGCACGCGCCAGTGGCGGCCGCTGGCGGCGTAGACGCGCCAGCGCGAGCCCGGCGGCGAGTGCACGCCGTCGGCCACGCCCAGCACGGCCGCGTCGGGCTCGACGCCGCTGTGCAGCACGAGGCTGCCGTCGGTGCGCGTGATCGCCAGGTGCAGCGGCGGCTCGCCGGAGAGGTCGCGCTGCTGCAGCTCGCGCAGCAGGGCCAGCGCGGTGCTGCCGGCGCGGGCTTCGTCGCCGATGGCGTCGAGCGCGCCGGCCACGCTGCGCGCCGACAGCAGCAGGCTGCGGTCGAGCTCGCCGCTGTCGCGTGCCAGCAGGCCCCAGGCGGCCCAGGCGAAGAGCACGACGAAGACGATGGCGAAGGAGCCCACCAGCACAGCCGTGATGCGCCCGAGCAGCGTGGGCAGGCGCGGCGCCGTCGTCACGCCGGGGCCTCGTCGTCGGCCAGCGCGTAGCCCACGCCGCGCACGGTGCGGATGCGCGAGCCGCCGATCTTGCGGCGCAGGTGGTGCACATGCACCTCGAGCGCCGCGAAGTCCACCGCGTCGCCCAGCGGCTGCAGCGCCTGCGCGAGGCGGTGCTTGGGCACCACGTCGCCGGCCGCGCGCGCCAGCGTGAGCAGGATGTCGAACTCGCGCGGCGTTAGCGCCAGCGGCTCATCGGCCAGCCGGCATTCGCGCCGCTGCGGCACGATGACCAGCGCGCCGAAGCGCCACTCGCCCGCAGCCTGGCGCGCGCTGCGCCGCGCCACCGCGTGCAGCCGCGACACCAGCTCCTGCACCACAAAGGGTTTGACGAGGAAGTCGTCGGCGCCTTCGTCCAGGCCCTGCAGCCGGTCGCCCAGCGCCGTGCTGGCGGTGATGATGACGAGCGGCACCTGCAGCGCGGCGGCGCGCCAGCGGCGCAGCAGGTCCAGGCCGTGGCCGTCGGGCAGCGAGAGGTCGAGCACGATGGCGTCCTGCCCGCCGCGCTGCACGAAGCGCTCGGCGTCGGCGGCGCGCCGCACCCACTCGACCTCGAAGCCGGCGCCGCGCAGCGACTCGGTGAGCGAGCGGCCTAGGTCGAGGTCGTCTTCCACCAGGAGCAGCTGCATGGGCGCGGAGGCTAGCGCGGGCGGCGGCGCCTTGTCTTGGCGCCGGCTTAAGGGCGGCCCGGGATAATCCGTGCCATGGCGGCGAAGCAGCGTGTGGTGGTGGGCCTGAGCGGCGGCGTCGACAGCGCCGTCAGCGCCTGGCTGCTCAAGCAGCAGGGCTTCGATGTCGTCGGCATCTTCATGAAGAACTGGGAAGACGACGACGACACGGCCTACTGCAGCAGCAACGTCGACTTCGTCGACGCGGCGGCGGTGGCCGACGTCATCGGCATCGAGATCGAGCACGTCAACTTCGCTGCCGAGTACAGGGACCGCGTCTTCGCCGAGTTCCTGCGCGAGCACCAGGCCGGGCGCACGCCGAACCCCGACGTGCTGTGCAACGCCGAGATCAAGTTCAAGGCCTTCCTCGACCACGCGCTGCGGCTGGGTGCGGAAAAGATGGCCACCGGCCACTACGCGCGCGTCCGCGAATCCGCCAACGGCCGCTTCGAGCTGCTGAAGGGCCTGGACCCGGCCAAGGACCAGAGCTACTTCCTACACCGCCTGAACCAGGCGCAGCTGGCCAAGACGCTGTTCCCGGTGGGCGAGCTGCACAAGACCGAGGTGCGGCGCATCGCCGCCGAGATCGGCCTGCCGAACGCGAAGAAGAAGGACAGCACCGGCATCTGCTTCATCGGCGAACGGCCCTTCCGCGAGTTCCTGGATCGCTACCTCAGCCGCGCGCCCGGCCCGATGCTCGACGCGCAGGGCCACGAGGTCGGCCGCCACGTCGGCCTGAGTTTCTATACGCGCGGTCAGCGCCAGGGCCTGGGCATCGGCGGCGTGGCCGGGCACGATGCCGCCGGCGAGCACCAGCCCTGGTACGTGGCGCACAAGGACCTGGCGGCGAACACGCTGCATGTGGTGCAAGGGCACGACCACCCGTGGCTGCTGAGCCCCTGGCTCGAGGCCGACGACTGCAGCTGGGTGGCCGGCACGCCGCCCGCGCCGGGCGCCGGCCTCGGCGCCAAGACGCGCTACCGCCAGGCCGATGCCGCGTGCACGTTCGCGCCCACGGCCGCGGGCTTCCGCCTGGAGTTCGAGGCGCCGCAGTGGGCCGTCACGGCCGGCCAGAGTGCCGTGCTGTACGACGGCGAGGTCTGCCTGGGGGGTGGCTTCATCGCGGCCTGCGAGATTCCCCCGGTGGTATCGGCGCGGGCGCTGCGTACGATGGGGCGATCCCGTCGCCACGCCACGCCCGCCCGATGAACAAGCCTGCCGAACCGCTGACCCCCGCCACTGTCTCTGCCAGCGCCCTGGCCGCCCTCATCGACGAACAGGCCCCCGCGCTCGAAGCCGCCGTCATCGCCTGGCGGCGCGACCTGCACCAGCACCCCGAGCTCGGCAACCGCGAGTTCCGCACCGCCGGCATCGTGGCCGAGCACCTGCGCTCACTCGGCTTCGACGAGGTGCGCACGGGCGTGGCCCACACCGGCGTCGTGGGCCTGCTCAAGGGCGGCCAGCCCGGCCCGGTGGTGGCGCTGCGCGCCGACATGGACGGCCTGCCCGTCACCGAGTTCAACGAGCTGCCCTTCCGCAGCCAGGTGCGCACGCAGTGGAACGGCGAGGAAGTGGGCGTGATGCACGCCTGCGGCCACGACTGCCACGTTGCCATCCTCATGGGCGTGGCCAGCCTGCTGGCCGGCCTGCGCGAGCACATCGCCGGCAGCGTGAAGTTCATCTTCCAGCCGGCCGAGGAGATGCCCCCGCCCGGCGAGGAAGGCGGCGCCAAGATGATGGTGGCCGAAGGCGCGCTCGAGAACCCACGCCCCTGCGCCATCTTCGGCCTGCACGTCACGAGCCGGCAGCAGGCGGGCCGCATCGGCTGGCGCAGCGGGCCGACGATGGCCAGCTCCGACTACTTCCGCATCGAGGTGCAGGGCCGCCAGACCCACGGCGCTGCGCCCTGGCTGGGCGTGGACCCCATCGTCACGTCGGCGCAGATCGTGCTCGGGCTGCAGACCATCGTCAGCCGCACGCAGGAGATCACGCGCGAGCCGGCGGTCGTGACGGTGGGCATCATCAAGGGCGGCGTGCGCGAGAACATCATCCCCGACCAGGTCGAGATGCGCGGCACCATCCGCACCTTCGACGAAGGCATGCGCGACGACATCCGCGAGCGCGTGACGACGCTGGCCGAAGCCATCGCGCGGGGCAACAAGGCCGGCTGCCAGGTGTGCGTGCAGAAGAACTACCCGGTGACGGTGAACGACCCCGCGCTCACCGCCGCCATGCTGCCGACGCTGCAGCGCGTGGGTGGCGCGCAGCTGGAGCACATCGACAAGGTCACCGGCTCGGAGGACTTCTCGTTCTTCCAGCGCGAGGTGCCGGGGCTGTTCGTCTTCCTGGGCGTCACGGCGCCCGAGATCGACGCGCGCACGGCGCCGCCGAACCACTCGCCGCTGTTCCGCGTCGACGAGCGCGCGCTGCTGCCCGGTGTGCGGCTGCTGGCGCACCTGGCCTGCGACTGGCTCGGCAGCTCGGCGCAGGCCGGGCGATGAATGTCTACCGCGCCCTGCGCCGAGGCACCCTCTTCAAGGCCCTCGTGGGCCACGAGCCGTTCCTGTGGGTCAAGCGCCGGCGGCCCGGCATCCTGGAGTTCGGCTCCAGGTACGGCCGCTGGGCCATCGATGCCACGCGCATGAGCGAGTCGACCGTCATCGCCTCGTTCGGCCTGGGTGACGACGTCTCCTTCGAGGACGAGGTCATTGCCCGCTTCGGTTGCCGCGTCGTCGGCTTCGATCCGACGCCGCGCTCGCTGAAGTACCTGGCGCAGCGGGTGCCGTCGCCGCGCTTCAACAGCCACGCCTACGCGCTGGCAGCCAACGACGGCCACATGGAGATGGTGGCGCCGCCGGCCTCGGTGGCCGACCAGGTCAGCGCCTCGGCGTTTGCGGCGTACGAAGAGGACTCGTCGGACCGCTTCACCGTGCCTTGGCTGACCTTGTCGAGCGCACTGGCGCATGCCGCCACGCCGGTGGTCGACGTGCTCAAGCTCGACATCGAGGGCGCCGAGTACGAGGTGCTGACGCAGGCGGCCCGGGCTGGCTGGCTGGAGCCGGTGTCGCAGCTGCTCGTGGAGTTCCACCACTTCCTGCCCGGCCTGCACCCCCGGCAGACGCGCGACGCGATCCGCATGCTGCAGGAACTGGGCTTCGAGGTCGCGTGGGTGGGCCGCACCAAACACGAGTACCTGTTCGTGCGCACGCGGCACGGCCGGGCTGCCTAGGGCTCTTCGCGCGTCGGCAGCCGGCCGGGCCGGGGTTACTTGCGCAGCGCCGCCAGCGCGGCCTGCGTCTCGTTCCAGAGCTCCTGGCCGACGTTGGCCGCGATGCCGGCGTTCACGGCCGAGAGCTTGCTGCGCATGCGGGCCGACTCGCTGGCCGGCAGCTCGTTGATCTGCATGCCCTTGGCCCTGAGCTCGGCCAGGGCCCGGCCGGCTTCTTCGCGCGTGTCCTTGCGCTCGAAGTCGCGGCTGGCGCGGGCGGCGTCCATCAGCACGTTCTGCTCGTCCTTGGAGAGCTGGTCCCACCACTTCTTGCTGACCGTCACGATCCACGGGCTGTAGACGTGGTTGGTGATGCTGAGGTACTTCTGCACCTCGAAGAACTTGCTCGACAGGATGGTGTTGTAGGGGTTCTCCTGACCGTCGACGGTTTTCGTCTCGAGCGCGCCGAACAGCTCGGAGAAGGGCATCGGCACGGCGTTGGCGCCCAGCGTCTTGAAGCTCTCGAGGTAGACGTTGTTCTGCATCACGCGCAGCTTGATGCCGTCCAGGTCTTCGAGCTTTTGCACCGCGCGCTTGCTGTTGGTGAGGTTGCGGAAGCCGTTCTCCCAGTACACCAGGCCCACCAGGCCGCCGGCCTGCAGGCGGTCCATCACCTTCTGGCCGACGGGGCCGTCGAGCACCGCGTCGGCCTCGCGGGCGTTGTTGAAGAGGAAGGGCGTGTCCCACAGCGCCATTTCCTTGGTGATGCCCACGAGCGTGGCCGTGGAGCCGACCATCATCTCCTGCGCGCCACCGATCAGCGCCTGCTGCATCTGCGTGTCGGGGCCCAGCGCGGCGGCGCCGATGGCGCGCACGCGCATCTTGCCGCCCGAGGCCTTTTCCACGTGGTCGGCGAAGAACTTCACCGCGCGGCCCTGGTTGCTGTTCTCCACGAGGCCATAGCCGAAGCGGATGAGGCGCGGCTTGATGTCCTGGGCCAGTGCCGCGAAGGGCGCGGCCAGCAGCGCGCTGGCGAGTGCGCTGGCGATGAAGGTGCGGCGGAAGATCGTCATGGGGGTCTCCGGTTGACGTTGGGTTTTGGGGCGGAAAGAGAGAGGCGCGAACGGGTTCCGGGCTCAGCGCATCCAGGCCACGGGCACCGTGACGAGCTGCGGGAAGGCCACCAGCAGCGCGAGCACGACGAGGTAGGCGGCCAGGAAAGGGTTCACGCCGCGGATCACCTGCATCAGCGACATGCGGCCGACGCCGGCCACGACGTTGAGCACGGTGCCCACCGGCGGCGTGATCAGCCCGATGGCGCCGTTGAGCACGAACATCAGGCCGAAGTAGACGGGGTCGATGCCGGCCTTCACGGCGATGGGCAGCAGCACCGGCGCGAAGATCAGGATGGTCGGCGTGAGGTCCAGCGCCGTGCCCACGAGCACCAGCACCAGCATCATCACCACCATCAGCAGCCTGGGGTTGTCGATCAGCGGGCCGAGCCAGCCGCCCAGCGTGCCGGGCAGATCGGCCAGCGTGATCATGTAGCTGGCCACCTGCGCGCCGGCGCACAGGAACATCACCACGGCGGTGGTGCGCGCGGCGTTCACGAGCACCGGGCCGAGCTCGGCCACACGCATCTCGCGGTGCACGAGGAAGGCCACCACCAGCGCGTAGAAAGCGGCCACCACGGCGGCCTCGGTGGGCGTGAACACGCCCGTCTTCATGCCGCCGATGATGATGACCGGCATCAGCAGCGCCCAGCCGGCGCGTGCGGTGGCGCGCAGCCGCTGGCGCATCGGCAGCGGCTCGCCGGCCGGCAGCGCCATGCCGCGCAGCATGAGCCGCCAGGTGACGACGAGCGCCGCGCCCATCATCAGCCCGGGCACGATGCCCGAGAGGAACAGCGCCGAGATCGAGGTGTTGGTGGTGACGCCGTAGATCACGAACGGCATCGACGGCGGGATGATCGGCGCGATGATGCCGCCGGCCGCGATGAGCCCGCCCGAGGTGCCGATCGGGTAGCCCTGCTGGCGCATCATCGGCATCAGGATGGTGGCCAGGGCCGCGGTGTCGGCCAGCGCGCTGCCACTCATGCTGGCCATCAGCACCGCGGCGCCGATGGCGACGTAGCCCAGCCCGCCCTTGATGTGGCCGACCCAGGCCTGCGCCATCTCGATGATGCGGCGGCTGATGCCGCCGGCGTTCATCAGCTCGCCGGCGAGCACGAAGAACGGCACGGCCAGCAGCGGGAAGCTGTCGACGCCGGCCACCAGGTTCTGCGCCAGCAGCTGGGTGTCGAAGAAGCCCAGCACCCAGGCCATGCCGGCGCCGGTGAGCACGAGCGCCAGCGCCATGTTCATGCCGGTGGCGATGAGCACCAGCATGCCGACGATGAACACCCACAGGGCTTGTGTTTCCGGGCTCATGACGGGGTCCTGTTCACTCGGCGTCCAGCGCGGGGCCCAGGGCCAGCGGCCGCCGCGTCACGAGTTCGACCAGCGCAGCCACGGCGATGGTGGCGCTGCACAGCAGCGCCGGCAGCGGCAGCAGCGCGGTCGGGTAGCCCAGCACCACCGAGCGGCTGCCCAGGCCCACCTGCACCTGCTGCCATGCGCCCCAGGCGACCATCGCGGCGGCCAGCAGCACCAGCAGGCGGATCAGCGCCGTCCACACCGCCAGCGCGGCGGGGCGTTGGCGCAGCCGCGCGGCCAGGCTCGTGAACGCCATGTGCTCGCCGGCCGGGTAGGCGGCGGTGGCGCCGATGAACACCATCCACACGAAGAGCAGCCGCGAGAGCTCCTCGCTGGCGGCGATGCCGCTGCCGAAGCCGTAGCGCAGCACGACGTTCACGAACACCAGCAGCGCCATCAGCGCCAGGCAGGCGGCCATGGCGGCGTGCAGGGTGCGGCGCAGCGATTTCATCGGCGGGCCTTCGTCGGCTGACCGTGCAGCCACACGGCCACCTGGATCTGCAGCAGTGCGGTGGGCAGCGTCGCGTCCAGCCGCAGCACGCGGGGTTCGTCCAGCGGGGGCTCGAGCGCCTCGAATTGGCTGGCCACCAGCGAGCGGTGGAAGAAGTGCGTGCCGGCGCGGGCGGCCACGCGCAGCGCGGCCTCGTCCGGCGTGATGGCCAGGTACACGAAGCCCAGGCCCGGCACGGCCGAGCGCAGCCGGTCGCGGTAGCGGCGCTTCAGCGCCGAGCAGGTGAGCACCGCGCCGGCCGGGTGGCGTGCCAGCTCGGCGGCCAGCGTGTCGAGCCAGCCGTCGCGGTCGGCGTCGGTCAGCGGCGTGCCCTCGGCCATCTTGCGGCGGTTGGCGGCGCTGTGGAAGTCGTCGCCCTCGATCAGCGGCAAGGCCTCGGTGTCGGCCAGCACGGCCCCGAGGCTGGACTTGCCGCAACCGGCCACACCCATGACGACGATCGACGACATGCTGGGATAGCGCTATCCAAAGAGATCCAAGAAAATCGGAGTTCCTGTGCCCGGCAGACGCGGTGTCTTGCCGGACTGGTACTCCGATGGAGATAGCGCTATCCTATGGATCGCCGAGCCGTTCGGCGTCCGTGCTTTCCCGTACATCCCGATGTCCACTGCTGGCCGATCCCGTGCGTCCGGACGCGTCACGCTCGCCGACGTGGCGCGCCTGGCCGAGGTGAGCCCGATCACCGTGTCGCGCGCGCTGCGCGGCGAGCGCGCCGTGGCGCCCGAGCTGGTGCTGCGCGTGCAGGCTGCTGCGCGCACGCTGGGCTACGTGCCCGACCCCGCGGCGCGGGCGCTGGCCTCGGCGCGCAGCGCGCACGTGGCGCTGCTGATCCCGCTGTTGACCAACGCGCTCTTCGTCGACGTGCTCGAGGCCGTGCAGCGCACGCTGCGGCCGGCCGGCTACCAGACGCTGATCGGCATCACCCATTACGACGCCGCCGAAGAAGAACAGCTGCTGCGCGAGCAGCTGCTGCACCGCCCGGCCGGGCTGCTGGTGACGGGCTTCGACCGCAGCGAGGCCGCGCGCGAGCTCATCGCCACCAGCGGCGTGCCCTGCGTGCACCTGATGGAAACGAGCGGCGCGCCTGGCGTGCACAGCGTGGGCCTGTCGCAGGCCGATGCCGCGGCGGCGTTGACGCGGCACCTGCTGGCGCGCGGCCACCGCCGCATCGCCTTTGCCGCGGCGCAACTGGACCCGCGCACGCTGCAGCGCCTGGAGGGCTGGCGTCGCACGCTGCGCGACGCCGGGCTGCACGCGCCGACGCTGGAGTGGCTGAACCCTGCGCCGTCCTCACTGGCGCTGGGCGGCACGATGTTCGAGCAGATCCTCGGCCAGACGCCGGCGGTCGACGCCGTGTTCTTCTGCAACGATGACCTCGCCCAGGGCGCGCTGCTGGCGGCGCTGCGGCTGGGCGTGGCCGTGCCCGGGCGCATCGCGGTGGCCGGCTTCAACGACCTGACCGGCAGCGAGCAGATGCAGCCGCCGCTGACGACGGTGCGCACGCCCCGCGGCGAGATCGGCCGCGCCGCCGCCACGATGCTGCTGAAGCTGATGCGCGGCGAGGCGGTGGAGACGCCGGCCGTGGACCTGGGCTTCGAGCTGGTGGTGCGCGCGAGCGCGTAACGGTGCCCCCCAGCTCGCTCTGGCTCGCAGCCCCCCGAGGGGGTGGCCCCGCGGCGGCCCGGCGGAGCCGGATCCGCGCAGGTGGCTGGGCCGGTGCGGGTTATGGGCTTGCGTCGATCAGCGCCATGGCGCGCTGACGGGCTGCCTCGGGCAGGAAGCTCGCGGCGGCGGCCTGGCGGGCCATCGCGCGCAAGTCGTCGCGCGTGAGCGGTGTCTCGCGCAGCAGCGCCTCGGCCTCGGAGCTGGGCGTGACGCAGCTCATCAGCCGGTTGTCGGTGTGGTAGCTCAGCGAGACGCCGGCCCGCCACAGCGCCGTGATCGGGTGCGTGGCCACGCTGGCGGCCGCGCCGGTGTGCACGTTGCTGGTGGGGCAGACCTCCAGGTGCAGGCCCAGCGCGCGCGTTTCGTCCAGCAGCGCGGCGGGTGCGGCGCCGGTGAGCGCGTCGACCAGGCGCACGCCGTGGCCGATGCGCCGCGCGCCCAGGCGGCCGGCTTCGAGCACGCGCTCGGCGCTGTCGGCCTCGCCGGCATGCAGCGTGACGGCCAAGCCCGCCTCGCGCACCAGGGCCAGCGTGCGGGCGTGTTTGCTGGGCGGGTGGCCGACCTCGGCGCCGGCAAGGTCGAAGCCGACGACGCCGCGGCCCATCCAGCGCAAAGCCAGTTCGGCGGCGCGGCGCGTGGCGGCCTCGTCTTCGTGGCGCATGGCGCAGACGATCAGGCCGCTGTGGCTGAGCAGCGGCAGCCGGCTCTCGGCCAGGCCCTGCAGCATCGCCTCCACCGCGGCGTCGCCCGGCGTGCCGTGTGGCTCGAAGAGCAGCGGCGCGATGCGGAACTCGCCCAGCACCACGCTGTCGTCGGCGGCGTCGTCGGCGGCCTCGCGGGCCACGCGGCGCATCGCCTCGGGCGAGGCCATCGCGGCCACGGTGAGGGCAAAGCCTTCGAGGTACTTCAGCAGGCTGCCGGCATGGGCGTTGGCGTTGAACCAGGCCGCGAGGCCGGCCTCGGTGTCGGCCGGCAGTGGCAGGCTGCGCGCCAGGGCCAGTTCGCGCAGCGTGGCCACGCGCAGGCCGCCGTCGAGGTGCTCGTGCAGCAACACCTTGGGGACTTGGCGGGCGAATTCAGCGGCGTCGGGGCCGCCAGCGGGCATCGGGGAGCTCATGCACCCGATGCTAGCGAGGGCCGTGCCAGGGCTTCAGCCGCAGCTCTGCAGCGGTGGCAGCGTCATCACACTGCCCAGTGCCAGCGGCCCCAGCAGCACCGTGCCGGTGCCGTCGCGCAGCGTCACCACCAGCGTGCTGCCGCTCACCTGCACCTCGGCGCGCGCCGGCCGCGCGGGGTTGCCGTCGAGCTCGCCTTCGAAGTGCAGCGGGCTGCCCGGCAGGCCGTTCCACCGGCCGCTGAACTGCAGCAGCGGGCAGGCCCGGGTGACGCGCAGCCGCGAGCCTTCGAGCACGGCCTGCACGTGGCGGCCATCGATGCCATCGGCGTGCAGAGACGGCGTCGGCAGCGCGGCCGTGAGCGCGGGCGGGGGCTCGAGCCCGGTGCCCGATCCGCCCACGCCCGGCCCGCAACCGGCCAGCGCAGCGGCACCCGCGCTGCCGGCCAGCAGCAGCAGCCAGCGGCGCCTACCCGCGCATGGAGCGTGGTTCATGGTGATTCCTGTTCGCTGTAGAAATAGACACCGAAGCGCGCGCGGTGGCGGCGGGTGTTGGCTGGCGCCTCGGCGGCGTCGGCATCGAAACGCGTCTGCGCCTCGGCCATGACGAGGGCAAAGGCGCGCTTCCAGGCCTCCACCGACACGTCGTGCAGCCGCTCGGCCGAGGCGGCCGTGATCTCGTCGACGAACACCGCCTGCTCGAGGTAGCCACCGGGCCGTGTGCGCGTGCCCGACAGGTTGGCCACCGCGGCCGCGGCGTGGTCGTGCAGGTTCTGCGCGCTGAGCCACAGGGCCTCGTCGAAGCCGGCCTGCGGGGCGAAGCCGCTGCGCGCGAGCACGAGGCCCTCGGCGCCTTCTTCGAGCACGCCCAGGCGCAGCAGTTCGTCGAGCACGGCTTTGGGCCGCACGTCGCGGCTGACGCCCTCCACCAAGGCATCGAAGCCGACGACGCCGGCCCGGCTGTCGCGCGGCAGCACGCGCAGCGAGCCGTCGGCGTGGCGGAAGGCGGCGTCATGCATCCAGCGCGCCACCACCTGCGCCGCCAGGCCCAGCGTGGGCGGCGGCGCGCTGGCGGGCTCGGCGGCGGCGCCGCGCGTGAGCGTGCGCACGTCGCGCCGGTGCACGCCCGACAGCAGGGACACCGCGCTGTCGGTGGCGGCCATGCCACGCTGCGCCAGCTCGGCCTGCGCCTGGGCCAGGAACACGCGCTTGAGCGCCGCTGTGAACACCGGGTAGGTGACGCCGTGGCGCAGCAGCAGCCGCACCAGCGGGCCCAGCAACGCGAGCACGCGGTCGAGCACCAGAGTGGGAGTGGGCGTGGTCACGCTCTGAAACAGTCGCAAGGGTTGGCGGCGTTGACGCAGCGGCGGGGTATGTGGGATATTGTCCCACGCGCTTGAGACGGGCGCAAGGACAACGATGCAGATCGGCGGCTCCCCCGCCCCTCTTACCCGACGAGGAGAGTTCATGAGTGCTTCAAGATTCGCTCGATGCCCGGGCGCGCTGCCGGCGAGTCCGCGCCCGGCACTGGCCGCGCTGCTGGCGCTGCTGCTGGCCGCCTGCGGTGGCGGTGGCGGTGAACCCACGCCGCCCGCCTCTGAAGGCCGCGCCGGCGCGCTGGCCGCCGCCCGGCCGGGTGAGCTGGCCAGCTGGGCCCAGGGCCGACTGCGCGCGCTCGACGCCCAGGGCCGGCTGGCCGGTGGCGGCAGCTTCGGCGCCGGCATCGGCGCAGCGGCGCCGATCAGCGGCGCCTTGGCCGCCGCGCCGCCGAGCAGCCGCACGCTGGTGCAGGAAGACGGGGTCGACGAGGCCGACCTGCTGCGCAGCACCGGCAGCACGCTGCATGCGCTGTCGCGTGACGACGCCGGCGGCCTGGTGCTGATCGCGCAGCCGATGGGCGCTGCCGGGCGCCTTGGCGAGGCCCTGCGCGTGCCGCTGGCTCGCGACGACGCCTGGCAGCAGCCCGAAGGGCTGATGGCGCGCAGCGACGGGCAGGCGCTGGTGGCCGTGTCGCGCCGCCAGGAGGCCCTGGCCGGCAGCGCGCTGTGCCCCGATTGCGTGTCGATCCCGCCGATGTGGCTGAAACAGGGCGTGCAGCTGCAGCACATCGACACCCGCGACGCCGCGCGCCCTGTGGCCGGTGCGCGCCTGTCCTTCGAGGGCTCGCTGGTCGATGCGCGCCGCGTCGGCGACACGCTGGTCGTGGTGGCCGTGCACCGGCCTATGCTGCAGGCGCAGGCCCTGCCGGCCACGGCCACGCCGGGCGAGCGCACCGCGGCCATCGCCCGCCTGAGCGCCGACGAGTTGCTGCCACGCCTGCGCCGCAACGGCGGCGCCGCGCAGCCGCTGCTGCGCGACACCGACTGCTGGCTGCAGCCCGACAACGGTTCGCTCGCGGTGCAGCTGACCACGGTGACGCTGGTCGACCTGCGCAGCCCCGATCTGCCGCAGAGCACGCGCTGCTTTGCCGGCGGCACCGAAGCCGTGTACCTGACGCCACGCAACCTCTGGCTGGCGACGACCCGCAGCACGCCGCTGATGGAGAGCCTCAGCCTCGTGGCGGCGGCGCCGCCGCGCACCGACGTGCACCAGTTCGCGCTCGACCCCACGGGCACCGGCGGCCTGGCCTGGCGCGGCTCGGCCGATGTCGAAGGCCATCTCGGCTGGGACAGCACGCGCATGAGCTACCGCCTGAGCGAGCACGAGGGCCATCTGCGCGTGCTCACCTACACCGGCGGCGAGGGCTGGGCGTCGCCTGCCGATGCCGGTGCGCGCCGGCCCTCGCCGGCACGCCTGACGGTGCTGCGCGCCGACAGCGCCGCGGCCAGTGCCGACGGCCGCACGCTGGCCACGGTGAGCGTGCTGCCCAACGCGCGCCGGCCGGCCGCCATCGGCAAGCCGGGCGAGCAGGTGTATGCGGTGCGCTTCGCCGGTGCGCGAGGCTACGTCGTCACCTTCCGCCGCATCGACCCGCTGTACGTGCTCGACCTGGCCGATGCCACCGACCCGCGCGTGGCCGGCGAGGTCGAGCTGCCCGGCTACGCCGAAACGCTGCTGCCGCTGCCCGAGGGCCTGCTGCTGGGCCTGGGCCGCGCGGCCGACACCGAGGGCCGCGTGCAGGGCCTGCAGCTGACGCTGTTCGACGTGGCCGACGCCACCGCGCCACGCGTGCTGCGCTCGCTCACGCTCGGCGACGCCGGCAGTGCCAGCGCGCTGGAGCAGTCACGCCATGGCCTGGCGATGCGCCTGGACGCCGCGCCCGGCGGCGCCGTGGCCCGGCTGGCGCTGCCGGTGGTGCTGAGCCAGGGGCCCTTCAGCGGCTTCCAGCGCGGCTTGCAGACCTTCGAGGTCGACACCGCCGCGCGCAGCCTGGTGCTGCGCGATCTGAAGGGCGCCAACGACGGCACCGGCGCGGGCTGGCTGGGCGAAGAGCGCGCCCTGCTGATGGGCGCTCAGGTGGTGCACCTGCGCGAGAGCGCGCTCGCGGCCTACGACTGGTAGGCCTTCAGCTGAGCTCCCACCCCGGCATGCCCGTCTGCCACATCACGAAGGCAAAGGTGTCGGCCCGCTCGTCGAGCACCTGCGCCTTGGTGTCGCCGATGCCGTGGCCGGCCTCGTAGTCCAGCCGCACCAGCACCGGCTTGCCGCTGGTGCTGGCGGCCATCAGGCGCGCCGCGGCCTTGGTGGTGTTCCACACCTCCACGCGCGGGTCGTTGACGCCGTGGGTGAACAGCACGGCCGGGTACTTCACGCCGTCCTTGATCTGGTGGTAGGTGCTCATGGCGAGCAGCGCGCGGAAGCCCGGCTCCGTCTTGCGGCTGCCGAACTCCGGGATGTTGGGGATGCCGTTGGGCGTGGTTTCGGCGCGCACCATGTCCATGCAGCCCACGGCCGGCATCACCGCGGCGAACAGGTCGGGCCGCTCGCACATCGCCATGCCCACGAGGATGCCGCCGGCGCTGCCGCCCCAGATGGCCAGGCGTGAGGGGCGCGTCCACTTCTCGCCCACCAGGTGCTCGGCGCAGGCGATGAAGTCCTTCCAGGTGTTGGGCTTGGTGGTCTGCTTGCCGGCGAGGTACCAGTCCTTGCCGAACACCGCGCTGCCGCGCGGGTTGGCGACGGCAAACACGCCGCCGGCGTCCATCCAGGCCAGGCGGCTGGGGCTGAAGAAGGGCTCTTCGGTGATGCCGTAGCTGGCGTAGCCGTAGAGGATGGTCGGGTTGGCGCCGTCGAGCCGGGTGCCGGTGCGGTGGATGATGCTCATCGGCACCATCGCGCCATCGTGGCTCTTCACCATCACCTCGGTGGCGGTGACGTTGGCCGGCGCATCGAGCGGCCCGGCCGGCTGCAGGCCGGTGTTGGCCACCGTGCCGTCGGCGGCGACGCTGAAGATCTGGCGCGCGCGCGTCCAGCTCTGCAGGTCCATCAACACCCCCGGCAAGCTGGGCTCGACACCGGCGAGGCTGAACGAGCCCAGCACCGGCAGCGTCACTTCCTGGGGCTGCGCGCCTGGCGCGGGCGCCAGCTTGAACAGCTTCTTGACGTTGCCGTCGCGCACGTCGAAGTACACCGCGTCGGCGGCGGTGGCCAGGGTGCCCAGCACGCGGCTGCTCTCGGCCACCAGCGTGGGCGCGGTGGCCGGGTCGAAGCCGGCGAGCGGGCCGCCGATGAGCTTGTAGCGCGGCGCGCCGCGGTGCGTGGTGGCGTAGAGCCGATCGCCCGTCACCGCCATCGACGTGATGGCATCGGCCTTCGTGAACAGCCTCTTCCAGGCCGGCCGGCCGGCCTTCAGTGCGGCTTCGGTGCTGTGCCAGGCCGCAAACTCCGGCGACACGCCGTCAAAGACCGTGGCGATGGCGCGACCGTCGGGCAGGATCTCGATGAACGGGAACTCCGTGGCCGGGATCTCGACGCCGCCCTTGTCGCCGGCGCGCAGCAGCACCTTGATGCTGGACTCGCGCCCGCCCGCGGGCATGACGCAGGCGGTGCTGCGCTGGTACTTGTCGGTCGGCGGCGCGCCCTTCTTCAGCGCCTGCATGCGGTGGAAGTAGACGTTCCGGCCGTCGCGCGACCAGCTGATGCCGCCGAACTGCGCGCGCTCGACGATCGGGCCGAGCTGCTTGCCGGTCTTGACGTCGAGCATGCGCATCGAGGCGTCTTCGCTGCCGCCGGCCGACACGCCCAGCGCCACCTTGCTGCCATCGGGCGAGGCCGAGTACCAGTTGATGGCGTGCGGCGTGCCGGTCTTCTTCTTCAGTTCTTCGGGGTCGAACAGCACGCGCTCGGCGCCTTGCAGGCCTTGCCGGACGCAGAGCTTGAACTGGTCTTCAGTCGCGCCGCGGCGCTGGTAGAAGAACAGCTCGCCCGCGCGGCGCTGCACCTCGCCCACGCGCGCCGAGGCGCTGGAGTCGATCTCCTCGAGCTTGCGCCGCAGCGCCGCGCGGCCGCCGATGCGCTTGAGCGTGGCGTGGGCGTGGTCGCTGTGCGCCTTCATCCACGGCGCCACCTCGGCGGCCTTGGCGTCCTCGAAGTGGCGGTAGGGGTCGTCGACGGGCGTGCCGAAGAAGCTCTCGCGCACGTTGCGCACCGCGGCCACGGGCAGGCCCGGCGGCTGCGACGAGGTGGCGGCAGCGGCCTGCGCCAGTGCGTGGCGCGTGAACAGCAGCGACGCCGGCAGGCTGCCGGCCAGGCCGGCGGAAACGAGCAGCGTGCGGCGCCGCGTGTCGGGTTGGGTCATGTCATCACCTCGGGCATCGGAAAGCCGGCGATGCTAGCCACTGCCTGCCGGCTGCCCATCCCCAGGCGACGAAGCGCGCCCCGGCACGGACGAGCGGCGGTTTCAGCGCGGCGGCGGCAGTGGCTCGCCCTGCAGGCGGCGCCAGATCCAGGGCAGCGCACGCCCGGGGTCGGCGCGGCGGCCCACGTGCACGGTCGGCGCCAGTGCCACCGGTGCGCTGTGCCGCGTGGCGACCTCGAAGGCGAAGATGTACGTCGGCTCCTGGCCCATGCGCAGGTCGCTGATGCGGACGCGGCCGCCTTGCTCGCGCAGGGCCCACAGGCCGCCGCTGAAGGCCTGGATGCGCTGCACGCCGGCGTCGCCGGCGAGTTCGGCCGCCAGCGTGTTGCCACGCTCGAAGCGGTCGAAGCGGATGCGCTCGGCAGGCGGCATGGGCGCATCGAGCAGCGAGTAGAAGCCTTCGCGGTAGGTGCTGCCGGCTTCGTCGACCGCCACCACGCGCCACAGCACGGTGTTGAAGGGCGAGGGCGTGACCAGCAGCCGGTCGGCCTTGAGCCCCTGCGCGGCGAGCGACTCGCGTGCCACGTCGGCCACGTGCGCCTGGGCCAGCGCGCTCCAGCCCAGGTAGGCGGTGCTGAGCACCAGGCCGGCGGCGTTGAGCTTGAGCGCTGCCGCGCGCTGCGCGAAGGCCAGCGCCGCCAGCACGCCCAGCAGCAGCGGCAGCGTGTAGGCGGGGTCGATGATGAACATGCTGCCCAGGCCCACGGGCTCGTTGCTGAAGGGCAGGAACAGCTGCGTGCCATACACCGTGAAGGCGTCGAGCAGCGGGTGCGTGATGAGCACTGCCCACGAGGCCAGCCACCACGGGCGCCACTGGTGGCGTTCTCGGGCCAGCGCCGCCATCGCCCAGCCCAGCGGCAGCGAGAACAGCGTGAGCCAGAACAGCGCGTGGGTCTCGGCCCGGTGCAGCACCATGTTGAGGATGGGGTCGCCGTGGTCGATGAACACGTCCAGGTCGGGCAGCGTGCCGGCCACGGCGCCAAAGGCGGCGGCCTTCCAGAGGGCGGTGCGCCGCTGCATCACGGCCACGGCCACGGCCGCGCCGAGCGCGGCTTGGGAAAGGGAGTCCATGCGCCTAGGCTGACACGGCGGCCATGAACGCCGCCAGCGTGGGGGCATGCAGGCGGCCGCCCAGGCGCACGCCGGTGCACAGGTCCAGCCCGTGCGGCTGCACGGTGGCGATGGCCTCGGCCACGTTGTGCACGCGCAGGCCACCGGCCAGCCACAGCGGCAGCGGGAACACGGCGTCGCGGATGCGGCGGGCCAGCGCCCAGTCGTGCGTGCGGCCGGTGCCGCCGAGCTGCTTGACGGCGGCCTGCGGGTTGCCGCTGTCGAGCAGCAGCGCGTCGACGAACGGCGCCACCGCCAGCGCCTCGTGCAGCGCGGTCTCGCCGGTGACGTGCACCACCTGCACCAGCTCCACGCCCGGCACCCGCGCGCGCAGGCGCTGCAGCTCGGGCAGCGGCACGTGGTCGACGAGCTGCAGCGTCGTCGTGCCGGCGGCGGCGTGCTGCGCGGCGATGTCGTCGGCGCGTGTGCGTGCGGTGAGCAGGAAGCTGCGCACCGGCTGGCCATGCACCGCGGCGGCCACGCGCGCCACGGTGGCGTCATCGATCACGCCCGGGCCGCTGGGCATGGCCGAGACCAGGCCGATGGCGGCGGCGCCGTGGGCGATGGCGAGCTGCGCCTCGGCCTCGTTGGCGATGCAGCAGATCTTGACGCGCACCGCCACGTTCAACCGACGAGGTGCTGCACGGCGGCCGGCCGCGGCGGCGCGGTGTCGGCCAGCGTGAAGGCCGCCTGCACGGCGCGCACGGCCTCGGCGGCGGCGGCTTCGCTGGCGGCGTGCACCAGGGCCAGTGGCTCGCCGGCGGCCAACGCCGTGCCGCGGGGTCGTACTTGCGACAGGCCGACGCGCGGGTCCACCGTGTCGCCGGGCTTGAGCCGGCCGCCGCCCAGCGCCACCACGGCCAGGCCGAGGGCGCGGGTGTCCATGGCGCTGACGACACCCGCGCGGGGCGCCGGCACGGGCCGCTGCACCGGCGCCTGCGTCAGCTGCGCATCGGCCAGCACATCGGCCGGGCCGCCGAGCGCGCGCACCATGCGCGCGAAGTGCTCGGCTGCACGGCCGCTGACCAGGCTGTGCTGCAGCATCGCCAGTGCCTCGGGCTCGTCGGGTGCCAGGCCGGCCAGCACCAGCAGCTGCGCGCCCAGCGCCAGCGTCACGGCGCGCTGCACCGGCTCGGTGTCGCGGCCGGCGCCGCCGTCGCGGCCGGTGAGGAAGTCGAGCGCCTCCTGCACCTCGAGCGCGTTGCCGGCGGTGTGGCCGAGCACGGCGTCCTGGTCGGTGATCAGAGCGCGGGTCGGCAGGCCGGCGGCGTTGCCGACACGCACCAGGCTTTCGGCCAAGGCACGCGCCGCGGCCGGCGTGGGCGCAAAGGCGCCGGCGCCGCACTTCACGTCGAGCACCAGCGCATCGAGGCCCGCCGCGAGCTTCTTGCTCAGGATGCTGGCGGTGATGAGCGGCACGCTCTCCACTGTGGCCGTGACGTCGCGCAGCGCATAGAGGCGCCGGTCGGCCGGCGCCAGCTGCGGCCCGGCGCTGACGATGGCGCAGCCGGCCGCGTGCAGCACACGCGCGAACTCATCCGGCTCGACCTGCACGCGGTAGCCGGGCAGCGCCTGGAGCTTGTCGAGCGTGCCGCCGGTGTGGCCGAGGCCGCGGCCGCTGATCATGGGCACCACGGCGCCGCAGGCGGCCAGCATGGGCGCCAGCATCAGGCTGAGCTTGTCGCCGACGCCGCCGGTGCTGTGCTTGTCGATCGCGGGCTTGCCGAAGGCCTCGGCCTGCCAGTGCAGCACCTGGCCGGAGTGCGTCATGGCGCGGGTGAGCGCGGTGGTTTCGCGCTCGTCCATGCCGCGCCAGACGATGGCCATGGCCAGGGCCGCGGCCTGCGCGTCGGACCAGCTGCCGTCGACGAGGCCTTGCACGAAGCCGTCGATGTCGTCGCTGCTCAGCGCGGCGCCGTCACGTTTGCTGCGGATGATCTCGGCGGGTGGGGGCATGGAGGTGCTCGGGGGCTTCGACAGGCTCAGCCCGAACGGAGGTGGGGCTCAGCCCGATCTTCCCCCACCCGTTCGCCCTGAGCTTGTCGAAGGGCCTGGTGGTGGGCCTGGGCTTCGACAGGCTCAGCCCGAACGGATCCTCAGTCGTTGACGATGACAACGCGCTCGTCGGCGCTCGGGCTCGGCGTGGTCTTGAGAAAGCTCACCAGCGCGTCGATGTCGAGCTCGCCGCCCAGGCGTTCGCGGCCCTGGCGCAACAGGCTCAGGCCGTCGCCCCCATCGGCCATGAAGCTGTTGACGGTGAAGCGAATGGCGGCGGCCGGGTCCACCGGCTGGCCGTCGATGCGCAGGTCCTGCACACGCTGGCCGTAGGGCGCCTTGGCGAGCCAGCGGTAGCTGAGCGACTTCGACGGCAGCAGGAAGCTCGGGTTCGTGCGGCCGGCGCGCTGCTGGTCTTCGAGCATCTGCTTGATCTCGGCGCCGGTCAGCGTCATCACCACCAGGCTGTTGCCGAAGGGCTGCATCGTGAACACGTCGCCGTAGGTCACCTCGCAGGGCGGTGTGCCGCGGCAGGGCAGCGGGGCGCGCACGCCGCCGGGGTTCATCAGCGCAAAGCGCGCGCCGCCGCGGTCGGGCGCCCTCGTGGCCGCGTGCTGCGCGTCGGCGATCAGCCGGCCCGCGCTGCTGCTGCCGCGGTTGGCGGCGGTGTCGAAAGCGCCGCCGATTCGGCCCACCACGCGGTCGGCCAGCGGCTTGGCCTTCTCGGCGTAGGCGGCCACGCGCTGCGCCACGTCGGCATCGGGCTGAGCGGCGCGCAGCGCGGCGGCAAAGGGTGCCGGCTCCTGGCCGATGATCAGCTCGCGGTGCGCGGCTTCGGTGCGGGCGTTGAACACCGGCAGGTTGCGCCAGACGCTCTTGCTGCGGTCGACATCGCCCGTGGCGGGGTCGAGCACGAGGTCGAGCACGCTCACGCCACGGGCAAAGCTCAGCGCCTGCATCACCGGACGGCCCTTGGAAGCACCGTCCATCACGCAGGCGTAGCCCTGGTGCGTGTGCGCCGACAGCACCACGTCGACAGCAGCCGACAGGCGCTTCTCGATCTCGAAGATCTCGCCGCGGCGGCCGGGGCAGCTGTTGGCGTTCCACTCCATCTGCGCGGCGTCGTTGAAGCCGCCTTCGTGGATGGTGGCGACGATGGCCTGCACACCCTGCGCCTGCAGCCGCGCGGCCTCGGCGTTGATGGCGTCGGCCTCGTCGGTGAAGCGCAGCCCGGCCACGCCCGAGGGCACGACGATCGTCGGCGTGCCGCGCGTGACGGCACCGATGAAGCCGACCTTGATGCCGCCGTAGGTCTTGATCACCGAAGGCGCCACCAGCGGCGTGCCGTCGGCCTTGAGCACGTTGGCCGCGAGGTGCGGGAACTTCGCGCCTTCGTGGCGACCGAGCGCACAGGACATCGCGGTGTCGCCGGGCTGGGCCGGGCGGCAGCCGCCGGCCAGCACGCGCTGCAGCTCGGCCGCACCGGCATCGAACTCGTGGTTGCCGAGGGCAGCCACGTCGACGCCGATGCGGTTCATCACGTCGATCGTGGCCTCGTGGAAGAAGATGGCGCTGATCAGCGGCGTGCCGCCGATGGCGTCGCCGCTGCTCACCACCACGCTGTGTGGTGCGCCCTTGCGCAGCTCCTTCACGAGGCCGGCAAGCTCAGCCGTGCCGCCGACGTTCACGCGCAGTGGCGGCGCCGGGTTGGCCGCTGTGCTGGCGGGGTTGGGGTGCGGCAGGTTCAGCGCGGCGGTCTGCAGGTGGCCGTGCAGGTCGTTGAAGGCCACCACGCGCAGCGTGACGGGCTCCTTCGGCGCGGGCGCGGTGGCGCAGCCGGCCAGCAGCGCGGTGGTGGCGGCCAGGGCCAGGGCGGAATGGCGGATCAGGTTCATGGCGGGGTCTTCTTCAGTAGCTGGCGCCCGGGGCCGGGCGATGCGTGCCGGCAAGCACGGCTTCGATGTCGGTGAGCAGGCCGCTGGCGCCGATGCGGAAGCGGCGCGGGTTCACGGCCTCGGCGCCCAGGGCCTGTGCCGTGAGCCCGATGTAGAGCGCGGCGTCGGCCACGGTGCGGATGCCGCCCGCGGGCTTGAAGCCGACACGGCTGCGCGCGGCCGCATCACCCGCTTCATGCGTCACGATGGCGGCGAGCAGCCGCTCGGCCGCCGCGGGCGTGGCACTGATGGGCTTCTTGCCGGTGCTCGTCTTCAAGAAGTCGGCCCCGGCATCGAGCGCCATGCGGCAGGCGGCGTCGATGGTGGCGGCATCGGCCATCTCGCCGGTTTCGAGGATCACCTTCAGCACGAGGCCGTCGCAGGCGCGGCGCACGGCGGCCAGCAGCGCGGGCGCGGCGGCCAGCTCGCGGTAGGGCAGCACCACGTCGACCTCCTGCGCACCGGCGTCGACGATGGCGCGCGTGTCGCGCACGGCGCGCTCGATGTCGCTGCCGCCATCGGGGAAGTTGGCCACCGCGGCCACGGCGATGTGCGCCGGCAGCCGCGATCTCGCCAGGGCCGCCAGCCGTGGCCACACGCACACCGCGGCGGTGGCGCCGCGGCCCGGCGCGCCGATGGCCTTGGCGCACAGCGCCTCGATCTCGGCCTCGCCACCGGCCACGTCATGGCCGTCGGCCAGGCTGGTGAGGTCGAGGCAGGCGAGTGCGGTGCGCGCGGTGCGCGCGGTGGCGTCGAGGTCGTTCATGTCGGGCGTCATGCGGGATGTCATGTGGGCGTCTCCAGGCCCTGCACCACGGCCACCAGCAACTGCACCGCGCGGGCGCTCGCGGCCTGCGCGGTGGCCATGGTGTGGCCGTGGCTGAGCGTCTCGCTGCTCAGGCCGGCGGCCATGTTCGTCATCATCGACAGCGCCAGCACACGCAGGCCGGCATGGCGCGCCAGGATGGTCTCGGGTACCGTGCTCATGCCCACGGCCTGCGCGCCGAAGGCCTGGAGCATGCGGATCTCGGCCGGCGTCTCGAACTGCGGACCCAGCACCCAGGCGTACACGCCGCGCGGCATCGCCTGCCCGGTGGCGGCCACGGCCGCGGCCTGCGCCCGCGCGCGCAAGGTGGGGCAGTAGGCCGCGCCCATGTCGACGAAGCGGCTGTCACCCTTCTCGCCCACCAGCGGGCTCATCTGCACGACGTTGAGGTGGTCCTCGATCAGCATCACGCTGCCGGGCGGCATGGTGGCGTCCAGGCTGCCGGCGGCGTTGGTCTGCACCAGCACCTGCACGCCCAGGGCCGCGAGCGTGCGGATGACGCCCTTCATGCCGTCGGCCGCGCCGGTTTCGTAGCTGTGCTTGCGGCCGGCCAGCACGATGACCTCCTGCGCCCCCAGCCGCCCGGCCTTGAGCACGCCCGCATGGCCGCCGATGGCCAGCACCGGGAACGCAGGCAGGTCCGAATAGGGCACGGACACGGCGTCCTGCACCTGTTCGGCCAGCGGCCCCCAGCCGCTGCCCAGCAGCACGGCGATGCGGGGTTGGCGCGCGCCCAGGCGCTGGCGCATCAGCGCGGCGCTGGTGCTGACGAGGTCGTCGAGGTTCATGCGGGTTGGGTTCCGGGTTCGGTGAGGGCGCGCAGCAGCCGCTCGGGCTCGTCGACGCCGAGGAAAACTTCATGCACCTCGCGCTCGCCCGTGAGCGTGGCCAGCCGCGTGCCGGGGGCCAGTGCCAGGCGCAGGTTGGCGCGGCCCATGCCGACGAGGCGCAGGCGGCCCTTGGTGCGTGTGGGTGCCGGGCCGCCGTGCAGGCTGGCGGCGACGATGGCCGCGCGCGGCACGGCGATGTCGTCGACGAGGCCGTGGCGCAGGTGCAGCGTGGTGGCATCCAGCGCCACCGGCCGCCAGCGCGTGGCACGCGCCTCGGCCCACAGGAAGAGTGCGCCGTAGACGCTGAGCGCGGTCACGATGCCGGCCACCAGCGGGCCCGCCATCAGGTGCAGCAGCCCATGCACGATCGGAATCTCGACCGCCGCCAGCACCACGAAGCCCATCTGGTTGGACAGGTTCTGGCCCTGCCGGTGCACGCCGAACCAGCGCTCACCCGCGGGCGGTGTGCCGGCCAGCCAGCGCTGCGGTGCCAGCGCGTAGAGCCACAGGCGCGCTTCGAGTTTGAACCAGGGCAGCCCGCCGCTGACGGCCTGGCCCGTGAGCCGGGCCGTGCGCGCGGCTTGGGCATCGAGCGCGGCATGCAGCTCGGTCTCGAGCAAGCCTGGCAGCACCTGGCCCTGGCGCCCGGCCTGCCGCCGACGCGCCGCCACGGCGGCCAGCTGCCGCAGGGCCAGCGTCGCCAGCGCCAATTGCGCCAGCACCAGCGCGCCGATCACCACCCAGCGCAGAGGCTCCAGCCACAGCCAGACCTGCTTGTTCTCGGCGGGCAGCAACCAGCCGCCGATCCAGATGCCCGCCAGCGCGATCGTCAGCGCGCCGAAGCCGGCAGCCCGCCCGCGCGGCGCGGGCTGCAGCCACCACCACAGCAGCGGCAGCACCAGCAGCAGGTCGATGGCCAGTGTCCAGTCGGGCAGCGGCTCGTGGCGGTGTTGCGCCAGCCACGGGATGGCCACGGCGTAGCCCGCCAGCACCAGCAGCGCGGCCGTGGCGAAACTGGCGCGCGGGTGTTGGCGAAGCAACGCGGGCGGGTTCATGGGCGTTCCAGGTGGGCCGGCCCGAAGCTGCACGGCAAGAGTTGCCCCAGTGTGAAACTGGCGACGAGCGTGTGTGCATCGGCCACGTAGATGGGGCAGTCGTCGGCGGCGAACTCGCGGATCTTCTGCCGGCAGCCGCCACAGGGGGTGACGGGTGTGCCGGGCTCGGCCGCCACCGCGCACACCGCCACCGCCAGCACGCGCTTGCCGCCCGCGGCCACCAGCGCGGCGAGGGCCGAGGTCTCGGCGCACCAGCCTTGCGGGTAGGCGGCGTTCTCGACATTGCAGCCGGCGTGGATGCGGCCCTGCTCGTCGAGCACCGCGGCGCCCACCGCGAAGCGCGAGTACGGCGCGTGCGCGTGGGCCCGCACGGCGCGGGCTGCGGCGATCAGCGCCTCGCGCGCTTCGTGCGTCTCGTGCGCTGTGGCGGGGTCGCTCACTTCGGCCCCTGCGCCGCCTCGCGCGCGCGGCGGTAGTCGTCGTAGCTGGCGGCGGTGCTGTTCAGGCAGCGCTGGCGCTCGGCGGCGTCGGGCAGCTTGCGGCACTCTTGCTGCTGCCAGCCTTGCATGGTCTGGTAGACGGCGCGGCTGCTGCAGCCCGGCAGCGCCATCAGCGCCACTGGAGCGATCGCCAGCATCACGAGGGACTTCCGCATTCAACGCTCCTTGAGGTACGGCCGCCCCAGCGCCTTGGGCGCGACCGCGCTGCCGATGAAGCCGGCCAGCAGCACCACCGTCAGCACATAAGGCATGGCCTGGATGGCCTGCACCGGCACCTGGCCACCGCCCAGGAAGGCGGGCAGCGCGGCGCCCTGCAGCCGGATGCTGATGGCATCGAGGAAGCCGAACAAGAGGCAGGCCCACAGCGCGCCCACCGGGTGCCACTTGCCGAAGATCAGCGCGGCGAGTGCCATGTAGCCGCGGCCGGCCGTCATGTGCGGGATGAAGCTCGGGTTCTGCGCCAGCACCAGGTAGGCGCCGGCCAGCGAGGCCAGCACGCCGTTGAGCGCCAGCGCCTGGTAGCGCAGCGCCTTCACGCTGACGCCGGCCGCGTCCACCATCGCCGGGTTCTCGCCCGCCGCGCGCAGCCGCAGGCCGAAGCGCGTGCGGTACAGCAGCCACCACACGCCCACCACGAGCCCCAGCGCGCCGTAGACCATGGCGTTGTGGCCGGTGAAGGCCAGCGCCAGCGCGGTGCCCACGTAGGGCACGGTCTTGAGCGCATCGCCCAGGCCGGTGAACCAGCCGTCCAGGCGCACCGACTCAGGCACCGCGGGGGTCTGCCCGCCCTGCGCGAACCAGGCGATGCCGAGCACGACGGTGAGGCCCGCCGCCGTCATCGTGATGGCCATGCCGAGCACGACCTGGTCGCCGCGGTGGCTCACGCAGGCATAGCCGTGCAGCATCGACAGCGCCAGGCCCACGGCCACCGCGGCCATCAGCGCCAGGCCCAGGCTGCCGGTGGTCACGCCCACGGCGGCGGTGGCAAAGGCCGTGGCCAGCATCTTGCCCTCGAGGCCGAGATCGATGACGCCGGCGCGCTCGCACAACACGCCGGCCAGCGCGCACAGGATCAGCGGCACGCTCACGCGCAGCGTGCTGCCGATGATCGTGCCGACCATCACTTCATCCACGGGCGCGTCCTCCGCCAAACAGCTTGTAGAGCTTGAACAGCGCCGGCGCCGCCACGTAGGCCATGGCGCCGGCAAACAGCACGATCAGCCCCTGCAGCATGAACACCATGTCGCGGCTGAAGCCGCTGATCTCGAAGGCGAGTTCGCTGCCGCCCTGGTACAGCGCGCCGAACAGCAGCGCCGCCAGCACGATGCCGCCCGGGTGGTTGCGGCCGATCAGGCTGACGGCGATGCCGGCAAAGCCCGCGCCGGCCACGAAGTCGGGCAGCAGGCGGCCGTGCACGCCGGCGATCTCGTTCACGCCCACGAGGCCGCCCATGGCGCCGGTCGCGGCCATGCTGGCCACCATCAGCTTCTTCGGCTGGATGCCGGCGTAGAGCGAGGCCTCGGGTGCAAAGCCCACGGCGCGCAGCGCATAGCCGCCGCGGCTCTTCCAGAGCACGAGCCAGGTCATCCAGGCGGCGGCGGCGGCCAGCAGCACCGTCAGGTTCAGCGGCGTGCGCGGCCACTCGATGCCGATCCAGGCCAGCGCCTCGTGCATGCCGGGCATCTTGGCGCTGGGGTCGAAGGCGCGGCTTTCGGGCGTCATGTTGCCCGGCTCCTTCAGCGTGTTGACGAGCAGGTAGCTCAGCAGCGCCGAGGCGATGAAGTTGAACATGATGGTCGTGATGACCGTGTGGCTGCCGCGCCAGGCCTGCAGCGCGCCGGGCACCGCGCCCCACACGCCGCCGAAGGCCGCCGCGGCGAGCACCAGCAGCGGCAGCATGGCCCAGGCCGGCAGGTGTGCGCTGAAGGCCAGCGCCGCGATGCCGGCACCGAGCCCGCCCATGATGGCCTGGCCTTCCCCGCCGATGTTGAACAGGCCGCCGTGGAAGGCGATGGCCACCGCCAGCCCCGTGAAGACGAAGGTGGTGGCGTAGTACAGCGTGTAGCTGATGCCCGCCTGCGAGCCGAACGCGCCCTTGGCCAGCAGCGTGAGCACCTGCAGCGGGTCGAAGCCCACGAGCAGCGTCACGCCCCCGGCCACCAGCAGCGCGATGGCCAGGTTGACGGCCGGCAGCAGGGCCACGTCCATCCAGCGTGGCAGCTCCACAGGTTGGCTCAATGCGCACCTCCCATCAGGCGGCCGAGCGCGGCTTCGCTGCACTGCGCGATCGGCAGCTCACCCGCCACGCGGCCGGCGTTCATGACGATCACGCGGTCGGCGAGTGCGAGGATCTCGTCGAGCTCCGACGACACCACCAGCACCGCGCCGCCGGCGTCGCGCATGGCGCGCAGGCGGCCGTGGATGAACTCGATGGCGCCGATGTCGACGCCGCGCGTGGGCTGCCCCACCAGCAGCACCTGCGGCGCATGCTCGCCCCCCTGCGCCTCGCGCGCGAGCACGAGCTTTTGCTGGTTGCCGCCGCTGAACTTGCTGCTGCGGAGCATGGGGTTGCGCGGGCGCACGTCGTAGCGCTCCATCATCTCGGCGCAGTCCTGGCGCATGCGGCGCTGGCGCATCCAGGCCAGCAGGGCGCGCGCGGTGTAGCGCGGGGCGTCCTGGTAGCCGAGCGTGGCCGATTCCCAGGCGTCGAAGGGCAGCACGAGGCCGCGCTTGTGGCGGTCTTCGGGCACGTGGGCCAGGCGCAGCGCGTGCGCGGTGCGGGTGTCGATCCAGCGGCCGTGCTCGAAGCGCTGCCCGCCGAGCTCGAGCGTGCCGGCGGCCGGCGCGAGCAGGCCGCAGAGCACGTCGAGCAGCTCGCTCTGGCCGTTGCCCGAGACGCCGGCGATGCCGACGATCTCGCCGGCGTGCAGCGTGAGCGACACGTCGGCCAGGCGCGCCACGCCGAGCTCGTCGGTCCAGGAGAGACTCGAGGCCCGCAACAGCGCCGGGCCGGTTTCGCGCGCCGCGGTTTCGCTCCGCCCCAGGTTGACGCGGCGGCCGACCATCGCCTCGGCCAGGCCGTCGATCGAGGTGTCGGCGATGGCGCAGTCGAGCACCACCTGGCCGCCGCGCATCACCGTGACGGCGTCGCACAGGGCCATGATCTCCTTGAGCTTGTGCGTGATCAGCAGCACCGTGGTGCCGCGGTCGCGCAGGGTGCGCAGCGTGACGAACAGCTGCTCGGTCTCGGCCGGCGTGAGCACCGCGGTGGGCTCGTCGAGGATGAGGATGCGCGCGCCGCGGTACAGCGCCTTGAGGATCTCCAGGCGCTGGCGCTCGCCCACGGGCAGCTCGTGCACCAGCGCGTCGAGCGCCACCACCAGGCCGGTGTCGCGCATCAGCACGTCGAGCTTGGCGCGCACTTCGGCGCGCGCGGCCGGCAGGCTCCAGCCGGGCTCGGCGCCGAGCATGATGTTGTCGAGCGCACTCAGCGTGTCGACCAGCATGAAGTGCTGGTGCACCATGCCGATGCCCAGCGCGATGGCCTCGCGCGAGCCGCGGATGCGCGCGGGCCGGCCCTCGATGGCGATCTCGCCTCCGTCGGCTTCGTAGAAGCCGTAGAGGATGCTCATCAGCGTGCTCTTGCCAGCGCCGTTTTCGCCGACGATGCCGTGCACCGTGCCTGGCGCCACCGTGAGGTTGACCGCGCGATTGGCGTGCACGGCGCCGAAGCGCTTGTCGATGTGGCGCATGGCCACCGCAGGGGGCGCCGTGCGGCCGGTGCTCAAGATCGCAGGCTCAGGCGGTGCGCGTCACTTGCAGGCGCCATTCACCATGAAGTCGATGACCTTGATCTTGCCGCTGATGATGTCGGCACGCGCCGTGTCGACGCGCTTCTTCATGTCGGCCGTCACCAGCTTGGCGTTGTGCTCGTCGATGGCCACGTCCACGCCGCCTTCCTTCAGGCCCAGCGCCGAGGTGCCCGGCTTCACGCCCTTGAAGGCCTCGTACACCGCCACGTCCACGCGCTTGACCATGCTGGTGAGCATGGTGCCGGGGTGGATGTGGTTCTGGTTGCTGTCCACGCCGATGGCCAGCTTGCCGTTGTCCTTGGCCGCCTGGTACACGCCCAGGCCGGTGCCACCGGCGGCGGCGAAGATGACGTCCACGCCCGAGGCGAATTGCGCCTTGGCGAGCTCACCGCCGCGGGCGGGGTCGTTCCAGGCCGTCGGCGTGGTGCCGGTCATATTGGCCACGACTTCGGCCTTGGGGTTGGCGAACTTCGCACCCTGCTCGAAGCCGCACTGGAACTTGCGGATCAGCGGGATGTCCATGCCGCCGACGAAGCCGACCTTGCCGCTCTTGCTGGCCATGGCGGCCATCATGCCGACGAGGAAGCTGCCCTCGTGTTCCTTGAACACGATGCTCTGCACGTTGGGCAGCGGCACGACGCTGTCGATGATGGCGAACTGCAGCTTCGGGAACTCCTTGGCCACCTTCTCCAGGCTCGAGCCCTGGCTGAAGCCTATGCCGACGATGGGGTTGGCGCCGCGCTCGGCCATGCGGCGCATGGCCTGCTCGCGCTGCGTCGGGTTGCTGATCTCGAACTCGAGGTAGGTCTTGCCCGTTTCCTTCTTCCACTTCTCGGCCCCGTTGAACGCGGCCTGGTTGAAGCTCTTGTCGAACTTGCCGCCCATGTCGTAGATGACGGCGGGCTGCGCCAGGGCGGCGACGCTGGCCGTGGCCAGCACGGTGAAGGCCATCAGCTTGTGCATCGGGGAAGTGGGCATGGTGGGTGGTCTCCGAGGTGGATGTGGAGGAAGCAGGACTAACCGATCAGGATAGCAAGAGTCGCACCCGCTGCTGTGGCGGGTTGACCCGGTGCGGCCTACGGGCTCGCCGCCGCGGGCGGTGCGGTTCAGCGTTCGCTGCCACCCAGTTTGTCGAGCAGCGCGTCGAGCTCGTCGAGGCTGCCGAACGGGATGGCGATCTCGCCCTGGCCGGCGCGGCCCTTGCGCAGGCGGATCTCCACCGGCGCCGTCAGCGCATCGGCCAGGCGCTCTTCGATGCGCGCGATGTCGCGCGGCTTCGGCGCGGCCTTGGTGGTGCGGGTGCTGCCACCGCCGGGCTGCGTGGCGCGCGCCACCAGGCGCTCGGCCTCGCGCACGCTGAGCTTCCTGGCCGCCACCTGCTGTGCCGCCATCACCTGCTCGGCCGCGGGCAGCGTCAGCAGGGCGCGGGCATGGCCCATCTCCAGGTCGCCGGCCAGCAGCATCTGCTGCACCGACTCGGCCAGGTTGAGCAGGCGCAGCAGGTTGCTGGCCGCGCTGCGCGAGCGCCCGACGGCCTGCGCCGCCTGCTCGTGCGTGAGGCCGAAGTCGCGCACCAGGCGCTGCAGGCCTTGTGCTTCTTCGAGCGGGTTGAGGTCTTCGCGCTGGATGTTCTCGATGAGCGCCATCACCGCCGCGGCCTCGTCGGCCACCGCCTTGACGAGCACCGGCACCTCGTCGAGCCCGGCCAGCCTGGCGGCGCGGAAGCGGCGCTCGCCCGCGATGATTTCGTACTGGCCGGCGCCGTGCACCGCGGCGTCGAGCGGGCGCACGAGGATGGGCTGCATCACGCCCTGGCTCTTGATGCTCTGCGCCAGCTCGTACAGCGAGCCCTCGTCCATACGCGTGCGCGGCTGGTAGGCGCCGGCGCGCAAGGCGGCCAGGGGCAGCACGGCCGGCGGGCCGGCGGGGGTGTCGACGGCGGTGTCGAGCACCTTGGGGCCGAGCAGGGCTTCGAGGCCGAGGCCCAGGCCCTTGGGTTTCTTGGTGACCATGGGGGTGATTGTCTCAGCGGCCTTCATCGGCCTTCATGCCGCCGATCGGCCGGGAACAGCACGTCGCGCTCGAGCCAGCGCCGCAGCTTCTGCACGCGCGGGTCCATGCGGCCGGGAAAGGTGGACAGGTGCTCCACCACGGCGTCGACACGCAGCCACAGGCGCTGGCGCTCGTCGAGCTTCCACTTGCCGCTGATGCGCGCGGCCAGCACGTCGTCGGCCTCGGGTCGCGCCAGCACGCGCTTGAGCGCGTCGCCCTGCATCCACATGTGGCGGCCGTCGTCGGCCATCGTGAAGATCACGCCGGCGAAGGCGTGGTGGTGGCCTTCGTGGGCCTTCCAGACCTGGTGGTTCAGGCCGTCGCGCGCCTGTTCGCCCAGGCCGATGATCCAGCGCGGCACGAACACGATCACCACCGCCGCGCCCAGCGCCACCAACAGCACATAGAGCGGGCCGTAGCCCCAGGAGTGCACCAGCGCCATCAGCGCGATGGCCACCACCACCAGCGCGGCGTAGGCCCGCTGCGGGCGCGTCATGCCGGCACCAAGGTGTGCAGCAGCGCCAGGCCTTCGGGCCAGCTGCCGAGGCCGCTGGCGGCGTTGAGGTGGCCGCGAGGGCCGGCGTCGACGACCTCGGCGCCCCAGTCGGTGGCCATGGCGCGGGCGCGCTCGGGGGCGCAGAACGGGTCGTCGCTGCTGATCACGGTGATGGCGCCGAAGGGCAGGCGGCCGCGCGCGATGTCGCGCCAGGGTGCCAGCTGCGGCGGCGCGTCGGGGTGCGCGGTGTCGGGCGGCGCCACCAGCAGCGCACCGGCCACGCGGGCGGTGTGCGCCGAGTGCATCGCCCAATGGGCCACCAGCTGGCAGCCCAGGCTGTGCGCGGCCAGCAGCACGGGCGCGGGTTCGGCCAGCAGGACTTCGTCCAGGCGCGCCGACCAGTCGCCGCGCTTGGGCCAGAACCAGTCGGCTTGCTGCACCCGCTCGAAGCCGTGTTCGGCCTCCCACAGGCTCTGCCAGTGGCCAGGGCCGGAATCCTGCCAGCCGGGCAGCAACAGAACACGATGGGGCAGGGGCATGGCCGTTATCCTTCGCGGCATTGCATCATGAGCGGCCCGCGGGCCGTGAGAGAAGGGGCAGCCATGGCATTCACCGTGTTCGTCGACGGCCAGGAAGGCACGACCGGCCTGCGCATCCACGAGGTGCTGGCCGGCCGGCGCGATGTCGAGCTGCTGAAGATCGACGCCGACAAGCGCAAGGACGCCGCCGAGCGCGCGCGGCTGCTCAACGCCGCCGACGTGGCCTTCCTGTGCCTGCCCGACGCCGCCGCGCGCGAGGCTGTGGCGCTGGTGACGAACCCGCGCACCTGTCTCATCGACGCCAGCACCGCGCACCGCACGGTGCCGGGCTGGGTGTTCGGCATGCCCGAGCTGTGCGCCGGCCAGCGCGAGGCGCTGCGTGCGGCCAAGCGCATTGCCAACCCGGGCTGCCACGCCAGTGCCTTCATCCTGCTGCTGCGGCCCTTGGTCGATGCCGGGCTGGTGCCGGTGGCCACCGCGCTGTCGGCCACGTCCATCACCGGCTATTCGGGCGGTGGCAAGAAGATGATCGAGCAATACCAGGCCCAGCCGCTGGAGCCGGCGCTCACATCACCCCGCCCCTACGCCCTGAGCCTGCAGCACAAGCACCTGCCGGAGATGCTGGCGCACACCGGCCTGACCGCCGCGCCGGTGTTCATGCCGGTGGTGGCCAACTTCTACAAGGGACTGGCCGTCACGGTGCCGGTGCACGCCGCGGCGCTGGGCACCTCGCCCGAGGCGCTGCACGCCGCGTTGGCGGCGCGTTACGCCGACGAGCGCTTCGTGCGCGTGATGCCGCTGCGCGACGCGGCCACGCTGGAGGGCGGCTTCCTTGACGTGCAGGCCTGCAACGACACCAACCGCGTCGACCTGTTCGTGTTCGCCAACGCCACGCAGGCGCTGCTGGTGGCGCGGCTGGACAACCTGGGCAAGGGCGCCAGCGGCGCCGCGGTGCAGGCGATGAACGTGCACCTGGGCCTGGACGAAGGCCTCGGGCTCTAGGGGCTGGCGGCCGAAGGCCGCTCGAGGTAGTGGTAGCCATAGCCGTCGACAAAGCCCAGCCGGCGATACACAGCCAGCGCCGGTGGGTTGGCGGCGTCGACCTGCAGATAGCCCATGGTGCCGCCCAGCGAGGCTCCTAGCGAAAGCAGGTGCTCACACAGCAGCCGGGCGAGGCCCTGATTGCGGGCGTCGGGGTGGGTGTAGATGTCGTACAGGCCCGCCAGCGGGGGCTCCACCGCCACCTGGCCGCAGGCCATCACGGCACCGTCGGCCACGCGCCGCAGGGCCAGGCCGCGGTAGGGTGCGGGCGAGTGCGCCAGGCGCAGCGCGTGGCTGTGCCGGTGTTCGGCCGGCGAGCCCCGCAGCGCGCCCACGGCGTCGGCGAAGGCTGCACCATCGAGCGGCTCCATGCGCAGTGCTGCGGGCACCGCGGGTGGCGGGCCCGCGGGCAGCGTGGGGGCGACGAGCACCAGCGTCGGGTCGACGGCCACGAAGCCGAGCGGCTGCAGTGCGGCGGGCAGGCTGTCGGGCCGCGTGAACGGCGTGATGCGGAAGATCAGCGGCACCCCGGTGCGCGCGCAGGCGGCTTCGGCGGCGGCCAGGCGCTCGTCCAGCGGCAGCACGCCCGGCATCAGCGCCTGCACGCTGCGGGCGCGGCGGGCCTTGCCGGGCAGGGTGCGCACCAGCCAACCGTCTATCCACCATTGCGAGGGCGGCGCGCTGGCGTTGAGGCACGCGTCTTCCACGCGCGACAACAACGTGGCGGGCAGCGCCATCGGCTTCAGACCGGGGTGGTGGTTGCGCCTGCCGGGCGACCCAGGCGCGCCGCCATCTCGCGCGCGAACTCGATGAACGCGACCGCGCCTTTGCTGGCGGGGTCGAAGGTCACGCCCGGCTGGCCGTAGCTCGGTGCTTCGGCCAGGCGCACGTTGCGCGGGATGACGGTGTTGAACACCTTGTCGCCGAAGTGCGCCTTGAGCTGCTCGCTCACCTGCTGCTGCAGCGTGATGCGCGGGTCGAACATCACGCGCAGCAGGCCGATGATCTCGAGCTCGCGGTTCAGGTTGGCGTGCACCTGCTTGATGGTGTTGACCAGGTCCGACAGGCCCTCGAGCGCGAAGTACTCGCACTGCATCGGCACGATCACGCCGTGCGCCGAACACAGGCCGTTGAGCGTGAGCAGGCTCAAGCTCGGCGGGCAGTCGATGAGCACGAAGTCGTACTCGGGCTGGACGGCGGCGAGGGCGTTCTTGAGCCGGCGCTCGCGCTGCTCGAGCGACACCAGCTCGACCTCGGCGCCGGCGAGCTCGCGGTTGGCGCCCAGCACGTGGTAGCCGCCGTGCGGGCTGGGCAGGCGGGCCTCGGCGATGCTGGCGCCGCCGATGAGCACGTCATAGACCGTGGCATCGAGCGCGCGCTTGTCGATGCCCGAGCCCATGGTGGCATTGCCTTGGGGGTCGAGGTCGACCAGCAGCACGCGGTGCTTCAGCTGGGCCAGCCCGGCGGCCAGGTTGACGGTGGTCGTCGTCTTGCCGACGCCGCCTTTCTGGTTGGCGATGCAGAAGATGCGCATGGGTCGGGTCAGGGCGTGGCGAGCTTGATGCCGAAGCCGAGCAGGGCCACGCCGGCCAGGCGCTGCAGCGCGCGGGCCAGGCCCTGGTGGGCGCGGACCTTGGCGCTCACGGCTTCGGCCAGCATCACCAGGCTCAGGCAGTAGACGGCGGAGATGATGGCGATGGTGACCGCCATGGCCGCGAAAGTGGGCAGGCCGAGGTGGGTGGCGGGGTCGATGAACAGCGGGAAGAACGCCATGTAGAACACGATGGCCTTCGGGTTGAGCAGGGTGATGAGAAAGGCCTGCCGCAGGTATTGGCGCGGCTCGATGCGGATCGGCGAGGCGTCGCCGTCGCGGGCGAAGATGAGCGTCAGCCCGATCCACGCCAGGTAGCCGGCGCCCAGCCACTGCACGGCCTTGAACCAGGCCGGGTGGGCGGCCAGCAGCGCGGCCACGCCGGCCACGGCCAGCCACAGCAGCACCTGGTCGCCGAGGATCACGCCCAGCGTGGCGGCGGCGCCGCCGCGGCGCCCGCCCTTGCCGGTGGAGGTGAGCAAGGCGAAGGTGCCCGGGCCGGGCAGGGCCAGGAACAGCAGGATGGCGGCGCAGAAGGCGCCGAAGTCGGCAATGCCGAACATGGCAGGGGTTCCTCAGCGGCTGGGCGCGTCGGGGGTGTGGGCGTGGGCTTGCCAGCGGCTCAGGTCAAAGCCCTGCCGAAGCAGTGCCGATCGTATCGTCGCTTCGTCGTCGGCCGAGAGCCGCGGCGCACGCGCCAGCACCCAGAGGTACTGCCGTTGTGGCTCGCTGACCACGGCGTAGCGGCCGTCGTCGGCCCGTGCGATGACCCAGTAGCTGCCCCAGGCCGGAAGCCAGCGCAGCAGGGCCGGCAGGAAGCTCACTTCCAGCGTGGCGGGGCTCAGTCGGTTCTGTGCGAGGGTGGATCCGGCGGGGCGCGCGATGCCATCGGCGTCGTCGAACTGGCCGTTGGCCAGGCGGCACCGGTTGATCACCTCGATGCGGCCGTCGTCGCGCTGGCGGTACTCCGCGCGGGTGTCGCTGACGCACTGCTTCTGGAAGCGGTTGGAGAACCACGCCACCTGGTACCAGGTGCCCATGTAGGCGGGGACGTCGAGGCTGGGGAGCGCGGTGAGGGGCTCGGCGGGTGGCTGTGCGGCGGGGCTCTGGGCCCGGGCTGCTGCAGGTGCGCCGAATGCCAGCAAGGCGATCACACCAGCGATCGAGGCGAGGGTGCAGCGGGAGATGTTCATGGGGCCTTCGGTTGTAGCCAGACGAGGCAGCGCTCGGCGTCGAGGCCGGGCACGGCGACAGGTTCCACGTGAAACACCGCCACCTCAGCCGGCAGGCCGGCGATCTCGTCCGCGGGATGTTTGCCTTTCATCGCCAGCCAGGCGCCACCGGCGGACAGCAGCGGCTTCGTCAGGCGCACGAAGTCCGGCAAGGCGGCAAAGGCCCGTGAGGTGATCAAGTCGAAGGGCGGAGCGCGCAGGGCTTCGACGCGGCTGTGGGCGGTGTGCAGATTGGGCAGGCCCAGAGTCCCGGCCACCTGGCGGATGAACGCGGCCTTCTTGCCGACAGTGTCGACGCAGGTCACATCCAGGCCAGGGCGCATCACCGCGAGCAGCACGCCGGGCAGGCCGCCGCCACTGCCGACATCCAGCACGCGGCGGGTGTCCGGGCGGGTGGCGAGGTGGCGGTCGAGCGCCGGCAGCACGGCCAGGCAATCGGCGATGTGCTGGCTCCAGACGGCGGCGCGGTCTCGCACGGCTGTCAGGTTGTAGGTGGCGTTCCAGCGGGCGAGTTGCTCGACGTAGGCCAACAAGTGCTGGCGCTGGGCGGCTGTGATTGGCAAGCCGAGCGCGTCGGAGAGCTCGTCGAGGCGCTGCGTGTCTTCGGCCGGCAGGGGGTTCACGTGATCAGGCCGCGTGGTCTTGCGCGGCCGGCGCGCCGGCGGCAAAGCCGGCCAGACGCTTTTTCTTCAGGTGAACGAGCAGCAGCGAGATCGCGGCGGGTGTCACGCCCGACATGCGCGAGGCCTGGCCCAAGGTGGCGGGGCGGTGGCGTTGCAAGGTCTGGCGCACCTCGAACGACAGCGCGTGCACCTGGCTGTAGTCCAGATCCGCTGGCAGTGGCGTCAGCTCGTGGGCCGCGCTGCGCTCCACTTCGTCTTGCTGCTTTTCGATGTAGCCGGCGTACTTGACGTGGATCTCGGTTTGTTCGATCACCTCGTCGGCCGCAGCCGCGCCCCACTCGGCGCGCAGCGTTTCACGTGAAACAGCCTGCGGATGCCGGGCCAGCCGGGCGGCTTCGGCCACGGCGTCGAAGCCGACACCCGGCCGGCGCAGCAGGTCGGCCAGCGCGTACTCGTGCTCCAGCGCCTTGCCCAGCAGCCGCTCGGCGGCCTCGGCCGGCAGCGTGGCGGGGCGCAGCCACACGGTCTTCAGGCGCTGCAGCTCGCGCTCCAGGCGCTCGCGCTTGGTCTGGAAGGCGGCCCAGCGGCGCTCGTCGACCAAACCCAGCTCATGCCCGAGGGCCGTGAGGCGCAGATCGGCGTTGTCCTCGCGCAGCTGCAGCCGGAACTCGGCGCGGCTGGTGAACATGCGGTAGGGCTCGGTCACGCCCTTGGTGACGAGGTCGTCCGCCAGCACGCCCAGGTAGGCTTGATCACGCCGCAGCGACAGCGGCTCGCGCCCTTGCGCCTGCAGCGCCGCGTTGGCGCCGGCGTACAGGCCTTGTGCAGCCGCTTCCTCGTAGCCCGTGGTGCCGTTGATCTGCCCGGCGAAGAACAGGCCGCCGATGGCCTGCGTCTCGAAGCTGGGCTTCAGCGCGCGCGGGTCGAAGTAGTCGTACTCGATGGCGTAGCCCGGCCGCAGGATGTGCGCGTTCTCCAGCCCCGGCAGCGAGCGCACGGCCGCCAGCTGCACGTCGAACGGCAGGCTGGTGCTGATGCCGTTGGGATAGAACTCGTGCGTCGTCAGACCCTCGGGCTCGAGGAAGATCTGGTGCGAGTCCTTGTCGGCGAAGCGGTTGACCTTGTCCTCGATGCTCGGGCAGTAGCGCGGGCCCACGCCTTCGATGACGCCGGTGAACATCGGGCTGCGGTCGAAGCCGCTGCGGATGATGTCGTGCGTGCCGGCGTGCGTGTGCGTGATCCAGCACGGCACCTGCCGTGGATGCTGAGACGCCTGGCCCAGGAAGCTGAACACCGGCACCGGGTCGAGATCGCCGGGCTGCTCTTGCAGCTTCGAGAAATCGATCGAGCGGCCATCGATGCGCGGCGGCGTGCCGGTCTTGAGGCGCCCCTGCGGCAGCTTCAACTCCTTCAGCCGCGCCGACAGGCTGACTGCCGGCGGATCGCCCGCACGCCCGGCGCTGTAGTTCTGCAGCCCCACGTGGATGCGGCCGTCGAGAAAAGTGCCGGCCGTCAGCACCACGGTGCGGCTGCGGAAGCGGACACCCACTTGCGTGATGGCCCCCACCACCCGGTCGCCTTGCACCATCAGGTCGTCCACGGCCTGCTGGAACAACCACAGGTTCGGCTGGTTCTCCAGGCGCTGGCGGATCGCGGCCTTGTAGAGCACGCGGTCGGCCTGCGCCCGCGTGGCGCGCACGGCCGGACCCTTGCTGCCGTTGAGGATGCGGAACTGGATGCCGGCTTCGTCGGTGGCTGCGGCCATGGCGCCGCCGAGGGCGTCGACCTCCTTCACCAGGTGGCCCTTGCCGATGCCGCCGATGCTGGGGTTGCAGCTCATCTGCCCCAGCGTCTCGATGTTGTGCGTCAACAGCAAGGTGGTGCAGCCCATGCGGGCGGCAGCCAACGCGGCCTCGGTGCCGGCATGACCGCCACCCACAACGATGACGTCGAATTCCTGAGGGTGCAACATCGCGTGATTTTACGAACCCGCACCGGCCGCTTGCAGTGCGGTGCCATCGATAGCATCGCTTCCATGGACTGCCGCCCCCACTGCGGCGCCTGCTGCACGGCGCCGTCCATCAGTTCGCCGATCCCGGGCATGCCCGAGGGCAAGCCCGCCGGCGTGCGCTGCATCCAGCTCGACGCCCAGGAGCGGTGTCGCCTGTTCGGCCGCCCGGAGCGGCCGCGGGTGTGCCGCTCGCTGCAGCCGCAGCCGGCCATGTGTGGCAGCTCGCGAGCGGAGGCGATGATGTGGCTGCAGCGGCTTGAAGAGCACACCGCGCCGGGCTGACCCTGAACCCGAATCAGCTCGATCGACTGTGTGCCGCCTACCCGGCCTTGGCCGCGTGGCCTTCGGCGTTGAGCGACGCCGTGTTCGCCGATGCCGCGTGGCTGCAGGTGCCCGCCCACACCCGGCTGTTCGAGGAAGGTGCGCCATGCCAGGGCTTTCCGCTGGTGTTGAGTGGCGCCGTGCAGGTGTCGCGTGGCTCGCCCGGGGGGCGGCAACTGGAGCTGTACCGGGTCACGCCGGGGGAGATCTGCGTCGTGTCGACGGCCGGCCTCACGGCGGCACAGGCACTCAGCGCGCACGGCGTGGCCCTGGAGCCGACGGAACTGGTGCTGCTCGGACGCGCGGGCTTCGATCAGGCCGTTGCAGACGCGCGCTTTCGCCGCTTTGTCTTCGGCACCTTCGCCGAACGCCTAGCCGACTTGATGTCGCTGGCCGAGGCGGTGGCCTTCCAGCGCCTGGACCAGCGCCTGGCGCAGGCGCTGCTGGGTCGTGGCAGCCCGATCCGCATCACGCACCAGGCACTGGCCGATGAGCTGGGCACCGTGCGCGAGATCGTCTCGCGCCTGCTCAGCCGCTTCGAGCGGGCGGGCTGGGTGAGCCTGGGCCGCGAGCGCGTGGACGTGCTCGATGCGGCTGCGCTGCGCAGCCTGGCGGCGGGTCAGGCCCCGGCTTGATCCGCCTCAAGCCCGCGGGTGACCCCGGTCACCGACCCTGCGCGACCCCGCGTGCACACTGCAAGGCATCGGCGCTGTTGCCGACACACCAGCAGGAGTGAAGACCATGAAGACCAATGTCGGCGGCATCGACCGCGTGCTGCGCATCGTTGTCGGGCTGGCGCTGATCGCGCTGACCCTCACGGGCGCCATCGGTGTGTGGGGCTGGATCGGCCTCGTGCCCCTGGCCACGGCGGCGCTGGGCTTCTGCCCGCTCTACACCGTGCTCGGATTCAGCAGTTGCCCGGTGAAGTCCTGATCACCTGAAGCGGCGCCGCAGAAAAAAGAACGCCACGCATGAAGCGTGGCGCAAACACACGTAGCGCATGAGGGACGGCACCCCGTGTGCAAAAGACCGGTGTGTGATCACCAACACCCACCGGCCCGAGAAAGTTTCGGAGGCTCCTTCCGGAGACCTCCGGAGTACCGCAGGGCCTTGAGGCCGAGCGGAACCACCGTGGTCAGAGAACCGGGTCAGGCCCAGCCGCCGCCGCGGGGAATGTCGAAGAAGAAACCAAAGAGGATTTCCAGCATGTCGATCTCCTGCACAGTTGACTTGCCAAACCCGGCAACCTGGGAGGATTTCAACAGCCGCGAACGCGTCGCGTAACTATCAACGTTGATAGGTCAGAAGCTAGGGACTTGCCTAAGCGCAGGCAGGACGCGCCCGGGCCGGAACAAACGCTTACGAGTCGCGGTCCGCTGCGCCTTCAGAGCAGGCCGCGGCGAAGCGCCGTCAACACCGCCTGGTGCTTGCTGTGGGCGCCGAGCTTGTCGCGCAGGTTGCGCGTGTGGAAGTTGACGGTGGGTACCGAGATCATCAGCCGCTCGCTGATCTGCGCTGCCGTCAAGCCCTCCATCGTGAGCTTGAGCACCTCCAGTTCGCGGGGCGTGAGAGTCTGCTCATCGCCGGCCGCTGGCCGGTCCTGCTTGAGCAGCCGCACGGCCGCGTCCTGGGCGTGCACGGCCACCAGCTGCAGGTCACCCATCAGGCGCGTCATCTGTGTGTCGTCGCGCGGCAGCGCGTCGCGGCGGTCGACGCCCAGCACGAAGTGCACATGGTTGGGCAGGTGCAGGGCCACCGCGACGCCGGTGTGATAGCCGAAGCGGGCTTGCTGCTCCCACAGGTCGGCGGCGCCGCTCTTCACGTAGGTGGTCTGGTCGTAGATGACGGGAACGCTTAGGCGCTTGAGCTTCTGCAGCAGCGGGTCGCGCTTGGAGTCGGCGGGATCGGCAAACGAATCTGCAAAGCTCCGCGGCACGTTGCCGAAGGCCACGAACAAGGGATCATGGCCCGGCTGCTCAACCACGAGCGTGCCGCACACGAGCGGGAAGTCCAACTCACCCGCGAGCCGGACCAGGCCCCGCTCGAAGCTCGAGAGGTCCGCTGACTGGCCAATCTCGATGAGATCCTGCTGACGCATCCGTGGAATCTGTCCGCTGACCTGACAGAGTTGATAGCTTGCGCGTGTCGGGTCGATGAGCCAACACTCCCGCTCATCCTATGGCACGCGAATGGAGATTGTGATGGCGATTCCGAGCTGGCATATCGTGACTTGGCCCAAGGTCGTGACCGGTGTGAACGACTGGCGTTCGATGGCCCGAGACTTCCGCCACCTCGGCACTTCGGTCGAAGACGACGACGAGGTGCCCGGCCTGCACCGCGGCCAGGCGGTGTGGGGTGTCGACCAAGGCGGCCGCCGCATCGGCGTGGCCTGGGAGTGGCGCGAGGTGCGCGCCAACGTCGTGGCCATGGACGACCCGATGGTGGTGCTGGCCAACGTCGAGCTGCACGACGGCGCGGGCCTGTGCCTGCCCGACGGGCAGCGCCTGCTGGCGCTGCACGCCCTGATCCACGAGCTGCCCTGGCAGGACGAGGTCAGCCTCGCGCGCAGCCGCCAGAGCCTGCGGCTGGCCGCCTGATCACTTCAGTGCGGCCGCCCTCAGCAACCGGCTCACCACCACCAGCGCCACGGCGCACAGCAGCACGCTGGAGCCCACCGAGGCGGCCACGTCGGGCAGGCTCACGACCTCGCCCTTGAGCACGCTGCCCATCAACGTGGTCTGCGACAGGGCCGGCACCCAGTAGTGCCACGGCGCCGTGCCTTCCTGGTTGAAGATGGTCACCAACGGCAGCAGCGACACCGCGAGCACCACCACCGTCGTGCCGGCCTGCGCCTCCTTGAAGCTCTTGCTGCGGATGGCAATCGCCATCAGCAACGCGGCCAGCGCGCCGGCCAGCGGCAGCAGCAGCGCGATGAAGGCCGCCGCCTCGTGGGGCCCGAAGCGGAACATCGCCGCCAGCGCCTCGCTGCGCATCAGCCACTGCCCGGGCAGGAAACTCAGGCAACTCAGCAGCGCGATCAGCATGCCCACCGCAGCCACCGCACCCCACTTGCCCAGCACCAGCGCGAAGTGCGGCATCGGGTTCATCAGCAGCGGTTCCAGCGAGCCGCGCTCGCGCTCGCCGGCGGTGGTGTCGAGCGCCGCGTTGAGCGAGCCGTACAGCACCGCCATCAGCACGAAGAAGGGCACCATCGTCGCCAGCTGCGCGGCACGCGCGGTGCGGTCGGCCACGTCGCGCTCTTCCACCTCCACCGGCCGCAGCATCGCCGGGCTCACGCCGCGCATCACCAGCCGCAGCGTGGCCTGCTCGGTGTTGAAGCCCTGCAGCAGCGTCGTGACGCGCCGCACGCCGGCCTGCGCGCGCTGGTTGGAGCTGCTCGACACCACCTCCACCAAGGGCATCTCGCCGCGCGCCAGGGCGGCCTCGAAGCCGGGCGCCACCACCACCACCGGATCGCCGAGTTTGTTGTCGCGCAGCAGCGCCTCGTGCTCGGGCGGCGCCTCGCGCACCGTGAAGGTCTGGCGCTCGATGTAGTTGCGCAGCGACGGCGCGTGCTCGATGCCGATGGCCACCACCTCGCGCGCCTCGGCACGCTTCTCCAGGCCCGAGACGAGGGCGCTGATCAGCACCAGCACCAGCGGCCCGATGGCCACGCTCGACAGCAGCACCATCACCAGCGTGCGGCGGTCGCGCAGGGCGTCGACAAGCTCCTTGCGGAACACGGTCAGGGCGGCGGCGATCATCGGGCGGGCTCCGTCAGGGGGTGTTGCGGCTGATGCGCTTGCGCGGGAAAGGCCAGCTGCACGAAGGTCTCTTCGAAGTCGGTCTGCTGCGCCTGGCGCGACAGCTCGGCCACCGTGCCCTCGGCCACCGTGCGGCCCTGGGCGACGACGACGACCTGGTCACACAGCCGTTCGACCTCTTGCATGATGTGGGTGGAGAACACGATGCACTTGCCTTCGTCGTCGCGCAGCCGGCGCAGCGCCTCGCGCAGCGCACGCGTGGCCAGCACGTCCAGGCCGTTGGTCGGCTCGTCGAGCACGATGTTGGGCGGGTCGTGCACCAGGGCGCGTGCCAAGGCCGTCTTCATGCGTTCGCCCTGGCTGAAGCCGTCGGTGCGGCGGTCGAGCAGCGGCTGCATCTCCAGCACCTGCGCCAGCCGGTCGGCGCGCGCGCTGGCCGCGGCGTCGCTCATGCCGTGCAGGCGGCCGTAGTAGACGATGTTCTCGCGCGCCGTCAGGCGCGGGTACAGGCCGCGCGAATCCGACAGCACGCCCAGGCGCGCCAGGGCCGCGCGGGGCGCCTGGGCCACGTCGACACCATCCACCTCGATGCGGCCGGCGTCCGGCGTCAGCAGCGCCGCGATCATGCGCAGCGTCGTCGTCTTGCCGGCGCCGTTGGGGCCCAGCAGGCCGGTGATGCGGCCGTCGGCGGCCTTGAAGCTCACACCGTCGACGGCCTGCACCGCGCGGGCCTTGCTGCGGCCCAGGCCCATGAGGCCGCCGCCGCCCTGGACGAAGCGCTTGCTCAGCTCTTGCACATGAATCATTTCGGCGCTCCAGAACCGGTTGCTGCGGCCAGCGGCACAAAGGCAGCAGGCCGCGGGATGGCCGCCGCACAGCCGGCATCGACCTGCTGCGCCGCCGCGTCGGTGTCGGCGTCGATGAAGCGGAACAGCACGTCGCGCACGCAGGGCAGGGCCATCACGCCGTGGCCGGCCTGCGGCACGACCACGTGGCGTGCGGCGGCACCCAGGGCCTTGACGATGCGCTCGCCGTGGCGCGGTGGTGTCACCGGATCGGCGCCGCCCGACAGCACCAGCGTCGGCGCCGCCAGCGTGGGCACGCGGTAGAACTCCGCCGGCACGCTGCCGCGTGGCCAGTCGGCGCAGATGCGGGTGTAGAGCTCGGCGAAGCTGCTGCCGAAGTCGGTGCCGGGCCTCTCCTGGGCTTGCGACAGCGCCATGCGCGGCATGTCTTCGGCGCAGATGACGCTGAAGTGCATGCCGGCGGCCAGCTGCGTGTCGCGCCGCGAACTCAGGCCCATGTTCAGCGCCAGCAGCGGGCCGAGATCGCCCCGCGTCGCGCGGTCCATGGCCGCCGGCAGCGCTGCGGCCAGGGCCGGCACGTACAGCGGCAGGCGCACCTGCCCGGCGAGCACGTCGCGCGTCACGGTGAGCGTTTCCACCGCGCCCGTGAGCGGGTGCGTCACCGGCATCGCCTTGGGCAGCGCCGCGGCCAGCGCGCGCCAGCGCTCGCGCAGCTGCGGGTGGCGGCCGTTGCAGGCCTTGTCGGCCTCGCAGGCGGCGAACACCGCGTCGAGTGCGGCCTGGCCATCGGGCGAGAAGGTGGCCGGCAACGCCATGTCGGCCGGCGCTACGCCGTCCAGCACCAGGCGGCGCACGCGCTGCGGAAACTGCCGCGCGTACTCGAGCCCGGCGCGCGTGCCGTAGCTGCCGCCGATGACGTTGACGCGCTCGGCGCCGAGTGCGGCGCGCACGGCGTCGATGTCCTGCACGGCGATCGTCGTCGTGTACTGGCGCAGGTCGCCGTGCGGCAGCTTCTGCAGGGCCTCGCGGCAGCTCGCCAGCAGCCGGATCACGCCCTCGTTGTCGATGCGGTCGGCCAGCGGAGCGGTGGCATCGCCTTCGTCGCAGACCAGTGGCGCGCTGCGGCCGACGCCGCGCTGGTCGACCAGCACCACATCGCGCCGGTTGAGCAGCCGCGCATACAGGCGCTCGGCCGTCGGTGCCAGGCCGATGGCGCTCTGGCCCGGGCCGCCGGCGAGCAGGAACACCGGGTCGGGCTTCTTGTTGCGCGCCAGCGCCGGCAGCACGGCCACGTGCACGTCGATGGTCTTGCCTTGCGGCTCGGCCGGGTTGAGCGGGCGCTTGAGCACGCCGCACAGCGCGTCGTGCTCGACGCCGCGCAGCCGGCAAGGCTCCAGGGGCAAGGGCGGGGCGGCGCTGGCGGGGGGGGCGCCCAGGGCCAGCGCCAGCAGCGAGGCTGCTACGAGGGGTGTGCGTGTCATGGCGCCCATTGTGGCCAGGGCTGCCCGTGGCACGGGCCGGCCAGCGGTCGAATCGCCGGCTGCGCGGCGCGAATGGCGGCTCAGGCGGGCGAACGGAGGCTGCCCGGCGCGCGCACCACCCGCACCGGCCGCGCCGCGGCGGCGTCGTGGCGGGCGCGCAGCTGGCCGCAGCCGGCATCCACGTCCTGCCCGTCGGAGTTGCGCAGCTTGGTCAGCACGCCGCGGCGGTGCAGCCAGCGCGCCATGGCGGCGGCGCGCTCGATGGGCGGGCGGCGGAAGCCGCTGCCGGCGACCTCGTTGAACGGGATCAGGTTGAGCATGGCGTGGCGGCCGGCCATCAGCGTGGCCAGCGCCTCGAGCTCGTCGTCGCCGTCGTTCACGCCGTCGATCAGCGTCCACTGGATCTGCGCCGGGTAGCCGGTGGCGCGGGCGTAGGCGTCGGCGGCGTCCACCAGCTCGGCGGGCGTGAGGCGCGGCGCGCGCGGCAGCAGTTGCTCGCGCAAGCCCGGCTTGGTGGTGTGCAGGCTGAGCGCCAGCGCCGGCTTCACGCGCTGCAGCGGCAGCTGCTCGAAGGCGCGGCGGTCGCCGACGGTGGAGAACACCAGCTGCTTGTGGCCGATGCCGCCTTCCTGGCCCAGGCACTGGATGGCCTCGATCACGGCCTCGAGGTTGTGCGCCGGCTCGCCCATGCCCATGAAGACCACCTTCTGCACCGGCTGCAGCCGCCGCGCCAGCACCACCTGGGCCACGATCTCGGCGCTGCCGAGCTGGCGCTCGAGGCCGCCACGGCCGGTCTGGCAGAAGGTGCAGCCCACCGCGCAGCCGACCTGCGAGCTCACGCACAGCGCCGGGCTGCGGGTAGGGGCGAGCAGCACGGCCTCCACCGTGGCGCCGTCGTGCAGGCCCACGATCAGGCGGCGCGCGCCGTCGCTGCCCAGGTGCTGCGCGAGCGGCTGCGCCAGGCGGTCGAGATCGGCCTGCAGCGCGGCGTAGCCCTGGCGCAGCGCCTGCGGCAGAAAGTGCTCGGGCTTGCGCCGCGCCGCGGCCGGATCGCGGCACTGCACCCAGTCGCGCAGCACGCGCAGCTCGTGCTGGGGCCCGGCGCCGAGCGCGGCGAGATGGTGGCGCAGCGCCGGCAGGGTGAGGGGAGGCGGGCAGGTGCTCATCGAGCTGGGATTGTGGCTTGCCGGGCAACCGGAGGCGTGGAGTCGGCGCACGAAGCGGGTCCCGAACCACCGGGCAATCCCCCCGTCGGAGGTGTGTTCGGGGGCACACCGATCGGTGGTTAGGGATTTGCTGGTTGCCGCGGTGCGAGCGGTGCTTCGCATGATGGGGGCTGGAGCGCCATATCGGTGTTCGACCGCCGACGCAGCGGCAGGGAGGCCTCATGCAAACAACACAAGCTCGGGTTCGATCGCTGTCCTTCAGGAGCCGCGTCTTGGCGACGGCGATCGGGGCGCTGTTGACCACGCTGGCGGCTCAGGCCGCCACGCCACGCGCCACGCTGCTCGACAAGCCGGCCGTGCGCGTGGTGGCCGCCGGTGGCACAGCCAGTGCCGTCGACGTGGCGTACCTCCAGGGCCGCAAGCCCACCGCGCCCGATGCGATCACCGCCCTGGGCCCCGATCTGTTCGGCGACAGGCTCAACCTCTACAACGGCAGCTTCTCGTTCGAGCACACCGACATCAGCCTGCCCGGCAACAGCGCCTTGCCCGTGGCGCTGACACGAACGCACTCGCCGGGCCGCTCCTGGCAGGTGCGTGGCGTGCTGGCCGACTGGGACCTGAACATGCCGCGCATCGAAGGCACATTCGCCGCGCCGGAAGGATGGGTGACATCGCTCGGAGGACCGCAGACGCGGTGCAGCCAGTTCTCCGCACCGCCGACCGTGTACCGCGGCTATCGCGACATAGAAGGGAACCTGTACAACACCGAGTTTCTGCCCTCGGAGTACTGGCAGGGCACCTTCCTGGTCATTCCCGGTCAAGGCAGCCAGGAGATCCTGGCCAACAGTCGCCTTCCCACGGAGGGCGGACGCTGGCCGCTGACGACACGACAGCAGTGGCAGATCGGATGCCTGCCCGGGGTGCTGAACGCGGCTGGCGAAGGCTTCATTGCCCGCTCGCCGGACGGCGTGACCTATTTCTTCAACTGGATGGCCAGCCGCCAGCAGCGCACGCTGCAGAAGGTCAACGGGCTCCCGCGGGTCGACATGTTCCTGATGGCGACCCGGGTGAGCGACCGCTTCGGCAACTGGGTGAGCTACCACTACGACCCAGCCCGCCCGATGAACCTGCTGCGCATCGAGGCCAGCGATGGCCGCGTGATCACGCTGCAGTACAGCGGGGACCGGCTGGTGAGCGCGACCGACGGCGACCTTGCCGCACCGGCACCGCCGCCACCGGTGCCGCCGCCGCTGCCCCCGGGCTGCCCGAACTGCGACCATCAGCGCGCCACGTCCTCCATGAGCGCCACCGCCTTGCGCACCTGGACCTACGCCTACCTGGCCAACGGCGACCTCGGCAGCGTCACGCAGCCCGACGGCCAGGCCTGGCGCTTCGACCTGCGCGGCTTCGTCACCGAAAGCGAGCCCGTCAACGAGGGCACGCGCGACTGCGACGGCCACCCCACGCCCATGGGCTACTACGGGGTGGGCACGCTGACGCACCCGTCGGGCGCAGTCGGCCGCTTCGAGGCCGACTACGTCTACCAGCCGCTGAGCAACGTGCCGCGGGTGTGCACGTACCACTCGGGTGAGATCGGCAACTGGACCAACGGCTCGGTGTACCCGCGCGAGACGATCAGCTTCTCGCTGAAGCGCAAGACGGTCACGGCACCCGGCGCGGCCCCGATGGTCTGGGCCTACGACGGCCCCCTGAACCTGGTGCTGGGATCGTGGGCACCCTGTGCCGGATGCGCGGATCGCAAGACCACGCAGGTCACCGAGCCCGACGGCACCGTGACGAAGCACGAGTTCGGCATCGTGTGGCGGCAGAACGAGGGGCAGCTGCTTCGTGTCGAGGCTGGCGGCACCACCTCGACGCCGCAGCTGCGCACGACGACCTATCGATACAAGGTGCCCTCGTCCAACGAGTTCCCGGAACGGTTTGGCGACAGTCCGAACCTCCTGTTTGATTGGAGCGGTGTGGTCAACCGGCCGCAGGACTATCGGCAGATCGACCAGCACGATCAAGCGGCATGGTTCCGATGGCAGGTCGACAGCTACGACGGCCGCGCTCGTGTTACGCAGTCCACGTCCACCAGCAGCCTGGGCGACAGCCGCAGCGAGCGCACCCAGTACACCGATGCCTACGCCCACCTGGGGGTGGTGGGGCTGGTAGAGAGCCGGCACGTACGCGGCACCGGAGCGTGGCTCGAGGCCGAACGAAACAGCTTTCACACGACCCTGGGCCAGCTGCACACGGTTCAGGAGTTCGGTCTTCCCAAGGCGCGCTTCGAGTACCACGTCGACGGCACGCTCAAGAACCTCTTCGACGGCAAGGGCAACCGCACCGAGTTCAGCAATCACCGCCGCGGCCGGCCGCAACGCGCCGTGTTTGCCGATGGCAGCATGGCCACCCAGGTGATCAACAACGCCGGCTGGACGCTGGAGCACACCAACGAGGTGGGCAGCCGCCACCAGCTGGAGTACGACCCCATGGGCCGGCTGACCCGCGTGCGCTACCCCACCGGCGACCCGGTGGCGTACTGCGACACCGTGCTGAGCTTCTGGCGCGCTCCGGCGGCCGATCGCGGCTTGCCGGCGGGCCACTGGCGGCAGCGCATCGAGACCTGTGGCGACGTCACCGACAGATGGTTCGACGCGCTGTGGCGAGAGCGCCTGGAGCGCCGCTACGACGCCGCCTCGCCGGGCACCACCGCCCGCACCGTGGAGAAGCGCTACGACGTGCTGGGACAGACCATCTTCACCAGCCAGGCGCTGCGCGACATTGGCGCTATTGGCCTGACGAATGCCGGCACACATATCAAGCGTGATCGCCTTGGGCGCAACACAGAGCAAACCGAAGAGGGCACCAACGGCGTTAGCCACACGACGAAGACGGAGTACCGCCCTGGCTTCCTTCGCAGGGTGACCAACCCGCGGAAGGCCGTCACCACGATGAGCTTCCAGGCCTTCGACGAGCCCGTGGAAAGCTCTATCAGGAACATCACGATGCCGGAGGGCGTGACAGTCAGCATCGGTCGCGACTTTCTGGGCAAGGCCACGTCCATCACCCGCAGCGGGCCATCGCCGCAAGGGCTGGTATCGGCCACCCGGCACTACGTGTACGACGCGACGCAACAGCTGTGCAAGACCATCGAACCCGAAGGGGGCGCCACCGTGCGGCAGTTCGACGCCGCCGGCAACCTGGCGTGGGTGGCGCCGGGCACTGCGCTCAACACCCTCGCCTGCGATGCCAGCGCCGCGCCGGAACAACGCCGCATCCGGTATGAATACGACACGCGCAATCGCCTGCGCTGGGCTCGGCAGGGTGACGGCAATGGGCAGATCGAGCGCACCTACAAGGCGGACGGCCTGCTGGAGCGGATCACCAGCTACCGCACAGGCCGCAACACCCTGACGTGGGCCTATGAGTACCACAACTCAAGGGAGCTGAAGGAGGAGCGCCACACCTGGGGCGACCCGGCGAACTTCTGGTCGTGGTTCTACCAAGTCGACCCGCGACGCCAACGCCGCAGCTACGCGGACGCGTATGGCGAAGTGGCCCTGGATCCCGATGCCCTGGGCCGGCCCCGGCGCATGGGCGGGTACGCGAGCAACGTGAGCTACCACCCGGACGGCAGCGTGGCCGGCTACGTGCTGGGCAACGGCATCACGTTCCGGACCACACCAGACGCCTTCGGGCGCCCCGAAGTCTGGGAGCACGTGGGGCGCTCCAGGCAGACGTACCGCTACGACCCCGTGGGCAACGTCACGTCCATCGACGATGCCGTGGACCCGATGCGCAGCGTGAGCCTGCCCAACTACGACCTGCTCGACCGCCTGCGCCAGGCCAACGGGCCGTGGCAGCGCGGCAGCCAGCAGGGTGGCCTCTTCGAGTACGACGGCCTCGACAACATCGTGCGCAGCACGGTGGGCAGCCGGACGCTGGAGCACGGCATGGACCGGGTGCGTAACCGCCTGTCACAGCTGACCGGGAGCCAGAACCTGGACTTCGAGTACGACAGCAACGGCAACATCACGCGCCGGGGCGACACGCACTTCACCTTCGACATTGCCAACCGGATGCTCAGTTCGACCGCGCACACGGGGCTGGACTACGACGGGCACGGCCGGAGAACCAAGACCTGGATGGTGGGTGGCGCGTTGCGCCACACCGGCTACACGCAAGACGGTCTGCTGCGCCGCGACTGGCGAACAGGCCAGGGCGGGCGCCGTTACATCTACCTCGGCGGCAAGCTGATCGCCGAGCAGCGCGATGGGAGCTTCGGCAACGAAGTCACCTACTCGCATGCCGATGTGCTGGGCAGCCCGATGCTGCGCACGAACGCCGCGGGGGCTGTGGTGCAGACCACGGTGCACGAACCCTATGGCGCAACGGCTGCCGGCTGGGACGTGCCCGCGCGGGTGGGGTACACGGGGCATGTGAACGATCCGGAGACGGGGCTCGTGTACATGCAGCAGCGGTACTACGACCCAATTGCGGGACGGTTCCTGAGCGTTGATCCGGTGGTAACGGATGTGACGACTGGGGGGTTCTTTGGGCGATATCACTATGCCAACAACAACCCGTTCCGATTCACCGACCCGACGGGCATGTCTCCCGATTGCGGCAATGTGGGGGCATCTACTTGCAAGTCGACGGGAAGCCTGTCGGATGGGCCAGGGGCAGGTGGTGCGGCTGCAGCAAGTATGGTTCGAGGTACGTCCAGCTTCATGACCGGTGGCTACAACGAACTGGCGAGCCAAGCAGCAAACTCTGGGGATGGGCTGGCCGCGGCTGGCTACACTGCTGCAGGAACATTGTTCGCGTTGGGCAACGTGGCCACAGGCGGCAATGCTTCACGGGTACTTGGGGTGCTTAGGGCCGCAAAGGGAGTTCTTCCGAGTGCTGGAGGTGTAGTTCGGCAGTTCGAGCAAGTGGGGGACAAGGTTTACTACCGGGTCTTCTCGGGCGATGCCAACGTCGGCGGATGGCTTACTGCCGTTCCACCTAAGAGTAGTGCTTGGGCGCAAGAAGCTCTTGCACTGCCCCCTGGCAACAAAGCCACGATGATCCAAGAGGTTCTTGTGCCAAATGGAACATTGCTAGAGCGGTCGCGTGCCATTCCCATGCCTGCATGGGGGCGAATGAGAGGTGGCGCTGAGCAGTTCAAGTTGCTTGATCAAATTCCTATGAAGAACTTTGGACCGGGAGTACCGCTGCCATGAGCGTGACCTTTGAGGCTAAGACTTTGGTGATTGATGGCCTGACAATACCAATGCAATGGCCTGTGTTGGATGCCGTTGAGCATGGGAATAAGGTGTTCGTTTTACTGGATCCTGATGCGTACCTTCTAGATGCGGACTACAAGCGAATACGCCGGCAAGGCTCGCCTGCGATCAAGAATTTGCTGGCCTTTGATAGAGCCGGTGCTAAGTTGTGGGACGCTGAGTTGCCGGAGAGTGCCGACTATTACTACAAGATTAGTTCGACGTCCCCACTCGTCGCGAACTCGTTTTCATCGTACCGATGTCAAATTGATTCGAGCACTGGAGCGATTCTGGCGAGGGAGTTCCTGAAGTAGATTTCTTGCCGCAAAGGGAACAACTTCGCTGTTCCGTGCGGTCGGTCCCGCCGAGCTTGCCGACATCAGGGCGACAAGTGCACTGAGGAATCTTGGCTCGGCAGAAGGCAAGTACTTCACGACCTCGGCAGCCGAGGCCTCGGCCTACGCAAAGCAAGCTGTCAAGGCGTTCGGTGATCAGCCGTACACGATCACCCGCACAGACGTCCCGAACAGCATCTTCAAGGGCTTGTCGCCGGCTGCCGTCGATCGCGGTATCCCTGCTTGGGTCATCCCGACGGATCGTTTGCCTGGGTTGGTGCCGCGGGTGATGAATCACCCTAGAAACCGCAGTTTCGCGACCTGAACTCGGCCGCGAGCCAGCACTGGCGCGGTGAACAGCAGGTTTGGCAGACTCACCCGATGGGTGAGTCAAGACGCAGACGACAAGGGGCCCTGATCCAGGGTGGCAGCGGGGCTG
>JADCGQ010000022.1 GCA_020248945.1 Rubrivivax sp. | reverse complement strand
GGGCAAATACGGCCATGCTCGCCCCGTCGCCTGCACCCTGCGCAGCAATCGCCTCATTACTGCGCCCGTGGGCTCAAAAAGCCTGCAGATCGGCGTCGCAAACGCATCCAGTACAACGCTCATGAAATATCCGGGCTAGTACCGCCGCCTGCCCGCAGCCGGGGCGCCATGACCCGCTCGATATACTCACGCTTTACCACCAGGGCCCCCGTCCAGCACCGTGCGGGGCTGCCACCATGACCAAGTTCGTGTTCGTCACCGGCGGTGTGGTGTCCTCGCTCGGCAAGGGCATCGCGGCGGCCTCGCTGGCTGCCATCCTCGAGTCACGCGGACTCAAGGTCACCCTCATCAAGCTCGACCCGTACCTCAACGTCGATCCGGGCACGATGAGCCCGTTCCAGCACGGTGAGGTCTTCGTCACCGACGACGGCGCCGAGACCGACCTCGATCTCGGCCACTACGAGCGCTTCATCACGACGCGGATGAAGAAGAGCAACAGCTTCACCACCGGCCAGATCTACAAGTCGGTGCTGGAGAAGGAGCGCCGCGGCGACTACCTCGGCAAGACGGTGCAGGTGATCCCGCACGTCACCAACGAGATCCAGGAGTTCGTCAGGCGCGGCGCCGAAGCGGCTGCGGTGGACGTGGCCATCGTCGAGATCGGCGGCACGGTGGGCGACATCGAGAGCCTGCCCTTCCTCGAGGCCGTGCGCCAGATGAGCCTGCGCATGGGCCCGGCGCAGACCGCCTTCGTGCACCTGACCTACGTGCCCTACATCGCCGCCGCCGGCGAGCTGAAGACCAAGCCCACGCAGCACACGGTGCAGAAGCTGCGCGAGATCGGCATCCAGCCCGACGTGCTGCTGTGCCGCGCCGACCGCCCGATCCCCGACGACGAACGCGACAAGATCAGCCTGTTCACCAACGTGCCGCTGCACGGCGTGATCAGCATGTGGGACGTCGACACCATCTACAAGGTGCCGCGCCTGCTGCACGAGCAGGGCCTGGACGAGCTGATCTGCATGAAGCTGCAGATGCTGACCAAGCCCGCCGACCTGAAGCGCTGGGACTCGCTGGTGCACGAGGTCGGCCACCCCGAGCACACGGTGACGATCGCGATGTGCGGCAAGTACACCGATCTGTCCGACTCGTACAAGAGCCTGAACGAGGCGCTGCGCCACGCCGGCATCCACAACCATGCCAAGGTGCAGATCGAGTACGTCGACGCCGAGACGCTGACGCCCGAGACCGCCGCTCAGCTGGCGCGCTTCGACGCCATCCTCGTGCCCGGCGGCTTCGGCAAGCGCGGCATCGAGGGCAAGATCGTCGCGGTGCGTTTTGCCCGCGAGCACCGCATTCCCTACCTCGGCATCTGCCTGGGCATGCAGGTGGCCACCATCGAGTACGCCCGTCACGTGGCCGGGCTGCCGGGCGCCAACAGCACCGAGTTCGAGCCCGACTGCGCGCACCCGGTCATCGCGCTCATCGAGGAGTGGAAAGACCGCGACGGCTCGATCCAGAAGCGCACGGCCAGCTCCGACCTCGGCGGCACCATGCGCCTGGGCGCGCAGAGCTCCGACGTGAAGGCCGGCACACTGGCCCACCAGATCTATGGCCCCGTGGTGACCGAGCGCCATCGCCACCGCTACGAAGCCAACGTGAACTACCTCGACCGGCTGCAAGAGGCCGGCCTCGTGATCAGCGCACTCACGCAGACCGAGAAGCTCACCGAGATCGTCGAGCTGCCGCAGAGCGTGCACCCGTGGTTCGTGGGCGTGCAGTTCCACCCCGAGTTCAAGAGCACGCCCTGGGGCGGGCACCCGCTGTTCACGAGCTACGTGAAGGCAGCGCTCGAGCAGCACGCGCGCGCACCGCTCGCGGCCAAGGAAGCCGCATGAAGCTCTGCGGGTTCGAGGTCGGCATCGACAAGCCGTTTTTCCTGATCGCCGGGCCCTGCGTGGTCGAGAGCGAACAGCTGCAGATGGACACCGCCGGGCACCTGAAGGAAATCACTTCGGCGCTGGGCATTCCCTTCATCTTCAAGAGCAGCTACGACAAGGCCAACCGCAGCAGCGACAGCGGCTTCCGTGGCCTGGGCACCGAGCGCGGCCTGGAGATCCTGGCCCAGGTGCGCCGCGAACTGCAGGTGCCCGTGATCACCGACGTGCATGACGAAGCCCAGGTGGCTGCTGCCGCCGCCGTGGTGGACGTGCTGCAGACGCCGGCCCTGCTGAGCCGCCAGACAGACTTCATCCAGGCCGTGGCCCGCAGCGGCAAGCCAGTGAACATCAAGAAGGGCCAGTTCATGGCCCCGGGCGACATGAAGAACGTCATCCACAAGGCCCGCGCCGCCGCGCGTGCCGCGGGCCTGGAAGAAGATAACTTCATGGCTTGCGAACGCGGGGTGAGCTTCGGCTACAACAACCTCGTCTCCGACATGCGCAGCCTCATGATCATGCGCGAGACGAATGCGCCGGTGGTGTTTGACGCCACCCACAGCGTGCAGCTCCCCGGCGGCAATGGCACCAGCTCCGGCGGCGTGCGCGAGTTCGTGCCCGTGCTGGCCCGCGCGGCCATCGCGGTGGGCGTGGCGGGAGTCTTCATGGAAACGCACCCGGACCCGCGCAACGCCCTGTGCGACGGCCCCAATGCGGTGCCGCTGAAACACATGAAGGCGCTGCTCGAGCAGCTCGTCGCACTCGACCGCGTCGTCAAGACCCAGCCGCTGCTGGAAAACGACTTTTACTGCTGACCTGCCGGAGCCCCCACCATGCCCGCCGCCTACCTGATCGTCGAGTCGCAAGTCACCGACCCCGAGGTCTTCAAGCAGTACATGATCACCGCGCCCGAGGTCGTCAAGTCCTTCGGCGGCGAGTACCTGGTGCGCGGCGGCCGCATGCATGTGCTCGAGGGCGACTGGCAGCCGCCGCGCCTGACGGTGCTGCGCTTCCCTGACTTCGACACCGCCAAGGCCATGTATGACAGCCCCGGCTACGTGCATGCGCGCAACCTGCGCGCCGGCGCCACGGCGATGTTCAACATGGTCATCGTCGAAGGCGTCTGAGCCCCTGCGCGGCCGACAAACCAAATCCAATCTGCTGAGAAAGAAGAACCCATGAGCGCCATCGTCGACATCGTCGGCCGCGAGATCCTCGACAGCCGCGGCAACCCCACCGTCGAATGCGACGTGCTGCTCGAAAGCGGCACCATGGGCCGCGCCGCCGTGCCCAGCGGCGCCAGCACCGGCAGCCGCGAGGCCATCGAGCTGCGCGACGGCGACAAGGGCCGCTATCTGGGCAAGGGCGTGCTCAAGGCCGTGGAGCACATCAACACCGAGATCAGCGAGTCGGTGATGGGCCTGGATGCCTCCGAGCAGGCCTTCCTCGACAAGACGCTGATCGACCTCGACGGCACCGACAACAAGGGCCGCCTCGGCGCCAACGCCACGCTGGCCGTGAGCATGGCCGTGGCGCGCGCGGCGGCCGAAGAAAGCGGCCTGCCGCTGTACCGCTACTTCGGCGGCATGGGCCGCATGAGCCTGCCGGTGCCGATGATGAACGTCATCAACGGTGGCGCGCACGCCAATAACAACCTCGATCTGCAGGAGCTGATGATCATCCCCGTGGGCGCGCCCACCTTCCGCGAGGCCCTGCGCTACGGCGCCGAGGTGTTCCACGCGCTGAAGAAGATCATCGACGCCAAGGGCATGAGCACCACCGTGGGCGACGAAGGCGGCTTCGCCCCCAGCGTGGCCAGCCACGAGGCGGCCATCCAGCTCATCCTCGAGGCCATCGACAAGGCCGGCTACACCGCCGGCACGCAGATCGCGCTCGGCCTCGATTGCGCCGCCAGCGAGTTCTACAAGGACGGCAAGTACCACCTCGAGGCCGAAGGCCTGACGCTGACGCACGCCGAGTGGACCGACATCCTCGCGACCTGGTGCGACAAGTACCCGATCATCAGCGTCGAAGACGGCATGCACGAGAGCGACTGGGACGGCTGGGCCCACCTGACGCAGACGCTGGGCAAGAAGGTGCAGCTGGTGGGCGACGACCTGTTCGTCACCAACACGCGCATCCTCAAGGAAGGCATCGACCGCGGCATCGCGAACTCCATCCTCATCAAGATCAACCAGATCGGCACGCTGACCGAAACCTTCTCGGCCATCGAGATGGCCAAGCGCGCCGGCTACACCGCCGTGATCAGCCACCGCTCGGGCGAGACGGAAGACAGCACCATCGCCGACATCGCCGTGGGCAGCAACGCCGGGCAGATCAAGACCGGCTCGCTGAGTCGCTCCGACCGCATGGCCAAGTACAACCAGCTGCTGCGCATCGAAGAAGACATGGGCGACGTCGCCAGCTACCCCGGCCGCGCGGCCTTCTACAACCTCAAGTAAGGGCGGCAGACGTGGCCCTGCGCTGGACACCGGTCGTGCTGGGTGCGCTGCTGCTGGTGGTGCAGGCCGACCTGTGGTTCGGCAAGGGCAACCTGCCCTACGTGATGAGCCTGCACGAGCAGCTGGCCGAGCAGCGCGCCGCCAACGAGCAGCTGCGCGAGCGCAAGGCGCGCGTGGCGGCCGAGGTCGGCGACCTGCGCGACGGCCTCGAGATGGTGGAAGAGAAGGCCCGCAGCGAGCTCGGCATGGTGCGACCCGACGAGATCTTCGTGCAGCTGAACCCGGCCCGGCCTGCCGCGCCGCGCTGAGGTGATCGAGGCCCTGCTCGCCCAGGCGCAGCCCTGGCTGGCGCCGGCGTTCACGCTCTGGGGCAGCCCGGTGACGTGGCTGGAGATCGTGGCCTTCGTCGTGGCGCTGGCCATGGTGGCGGCCAACATGCGCGTGCACTGGGTGGCGTGGCCCTTGGCCATTGCCAGCTCGCTGATGTATGCGCTGCTGTTCGCCGACGCCAAGCTCTATGGCGAGGCCGGGCTGCAGTTCGTGTTCGTGGCGGTGGCGCTGTGGGGCTGGTGGCAGTGGCTGCGCGGCACCGATGCCGCCGGCGCGCCGCTGGTCGTGCACCGGCTGGCACCGCGCACGTGGCTGCAGCTGCTGTCCGCCACGGCCGCGGGCTGGGTGGGCCTGGCGCTGCTGCTCGACCACGCCACCGACAGCCCCGTGCCCTGGTTCGACGCGCTGCCCACGGCGGCCAGCATCACCGGGCAGCTGCTGCTGGCGCGCAAGTGCATCGAGAACTGGCCGACGTGGCTGGGCGTCAACATCGTGAGCGTGGCGCTCTTTGCCTACAAGGAGCTGTGGCTGACGGCCGTGTTGTATGCCCTCTTCGCGGTGCTCAGCGTCGTGGGCTGGCGCGCCTGGCAGCGGCGGCTGGCCGACTCTCATGAGTGAAGGCCGCTGCATCGCCATCGTTGGCGCCGAAAGCACCGGCAAGACGACCCTGGCCGCCGCGCTGGCCGAGCGGCTGCGGCAGGCGCACGCAGGCCGCGTCGCCTGGGTACCCGAGGTGCTGCGCGAGTGGTGCGACGCCACCGGGCGCACCCCGCTGGCACACGAGCAGGGCGCCATCCTGCGCGCCCAGCACGAGCGCATCGCCGAGGCCGCGGCCACGCACGACTGGGTGGTGTGCGACACCACAGCGCTGATGACGGCCGTCTACAGCACGCTGGTCTTCGGCGACGAAAGCCTGCAGCAGCGCGCCGCCGAACTGCACGCGCGCACGGCTGCAGCCACGCTGCTGACGGCGCTCGACTTGCCCTGGGTGGCCGACGACCATCAGCGCGACGGCCCGCAGGTGCGCGAGCCGGTCGATGCGCTGCTGCGGGCGCTGATGCAGCGCCACCGCATCGGCTACAGCGTGGTGGCCGGCAGCGGCGAGCGGCGCGTGGAGCAGGCGCTGGATGCGCTGCGGCCGCAGCGGGCCGCGCCGCCTGCGGCGCCGCTGCGGGGTCTGTTCACGGGGCTGGCCAACGGCCGCAGCGCCCGCGCCCGCTGGGCCTGCGAGTGCTGCGTGCCCGAGGCCGAGCAAGCGCCGCTGCGCGCACGCTCCGATTCTTTGCGCCGCCCCAGCTGATCAGGTGCCTGGCGCAGCGCTTCGACAGGCTCAGCGCGAACGGTGTTGCGGCCCCCGCCTCATTGCACCTGCACGCTGCCCGGCGGCAGCTCGCGCCCCGGCGTGAACATCTCGCCCACGTCGACGGCGTCGAACCGGTACATCGCGCCGCAGAACTCGCAGCCCACTTCGACCTCGCCGCGCTCGGCGATCAGGCTGTCGCTCTCTTCGCGGCCCAGCCCCAACAGCATGCCGCGCACCCGCTCGCGCGAGCAGGTGCAGGCAAAACGCGGCGCCTGCGGCTCGAACAGGCGCACCTGCTCTTCCCAGAACAGCCGCCGCAGCACCACCTCGGGCTCCAGGCCGATGAGCTCTTCACGCGTCAGCGTGGCCGTCAGCATGGCGATGCGGTTGAAGCCTTCGTGGATGCCGATCTCGTCTTCGTTGCGCGCCCCCTGCCCTTCGAGGTTGCCTTCGCCCTCCACCGGCAGGCGCTGGATCAGCAGGCCCGCTGCCACGCGGTCGTCGGCAGCCAGCACCAGGCGCGTGTCGAGCTGTTCGCTCTGCAGCATGTAGTGCTCGAGCACCTGCTCCAGGCGCTGCAGCGGCTCGCGCTGGTCGCCATGCAGCGGCACCACGCCCTGGTAGGGCTGCTGGCCCGGCAACCGGTCTTTCGGGTCGAGCGTGATGGCGCAGCGGCCCTGGCCGTGCACATTGAGCATGGCCTCCAGCTGCGCGCCGCCCGGCACCTCGCCCACCAACTTGGCCGTCACGCGGAAGTTCAGGTCGGGCTGGGCCTCGGCCACGGCCAGCTTTACCGGGCCGTCGCCGAACACCTGCAGGATGAGCGCCCCGTTGAACTTGATGTTCGACTGCATCAGCACCGCTGCCGCCGCCATCTCGCCGAGCAGGCCGCGCAGCTCGGCCGGGTGCGGCTCGGCGCGGCGCCCCAGCGACTCCTGCCAGCTGCCCTCGAGCCGCACCAGCACGCCCCGCACCGGCAGGCCTTCGAACAGGAACTTGATGCAGCGGTCCATCGGGTGTGCCGTCAGACGATGCGCTTGAGCGTGCGCCGGTGCCGCTCGGCGTTGTGTTCGTAGTGCAGCGCCGAGAGCTTCAGGCGCGCCACTTCCTCGTCGGAGAGTTCGCGCACCATCTTGGCCGGCGCGCCCAGGATCAGCGAGCGGTCGGCGAACACCTTGCCCTCGGTGACGATGGCACCGGCCCCCACCAGGCACGAGCGCCCGATGCGCGCGCCGTTCAACACCACGGCCTGGATGCCGATCAGGGAGCCCGCGCCCACCGAGCAGCCGTGCAGCACGGCCTGATGGCCCAAGGTCACGTCGTCTTCCAGCACCAGCGGGAAGCCCATGTCGGTGTGCATGATGGCGCCCTCCTGCACGTTGCAGCGCGCGCCGAGCGTGATCCACTCGTTGTCGCCGCGCAGCACGGCGCCTGTCCAGACGCTGCTGCCGGCGCCAAGCGCCACGCGCCCGATGACGGTGGCGCCTTCGGCCACCCAGGCCCGTTCGCCGAGCATCGGGGCGTCGTCGCCCAGTTGATAGATGGCCATGGTGGGAAGATTGTAGGGATGGAGCTTCGTGCCGCCGCCCTCGAGGCCTTGTCGATTGCCGAGCCTCGCGCCAAGGTGGCGGCGACGCTGGCGCTACCCGGCACGGCTGCGCTGGACCCCGACATCTCGCTCACGCCACGCGCCCCGCTGCCCGGCCGCCCCGGGCGCCCGCGCCTCGTGGAGCCCAAGGACGTGCCGCGCCGCACGCCCTTCACGCCCGCCGGCCGCGCCGCGCTGCTGCATGCCGTAGCGCACATCGAGTTCAACGCCATCAACCTGGCGCTCGATGCGATCTGGCGCTTCCCCGGCCTGCCATCCGCCTACTATCGCGACTGGCTCACGGTGGCCACCGAAGAGGCGCAGCACTTCACCCTGCTGGCCGATCACTTGGCCACGCTCGGCTGCGCCTACGGCGACCACGACGCCCACGATGGCCTGTGGATCATGTGCGAACGCACCGCGCTCGACGTCACCGCGCGCATGGCGCTGGTGCCGCGCACGCTGGAGGCGCGCGGCCTCGACGCCACGCCACCGATGCAGGCGCGCCTGGCGCAGGCCGGCGACGAGGCCGCGGTGCGCATCCTGGGCGTGATCCTGCGCGACGAGGTCGGCCACGTCGCCATCGGCAACCGCTGGTACCGCTGGCTGTGCGAGCGCGACGGGCTCGATCCGGTGGCGCATTACGCACTGCTGGCCAAGCGCCATGGTGCGCCGGTGCCGAAAGGCCCGTTCAACCTGGGCGCGCGCGCGGCCGCCGGCTTCACGCCCGACGAGCTGGCCGCGCTGGCCGCACCGCCACGGTGAGCACGATTCGTGCGTGGCCCGGCGGGGGCGCGGCACTACACTCGCGTCCGTTCCAACCATACCCACACAGCCCATGTTGACTACCCGCCGCTTCCTGCAACTGGCCGGCATCACTGCCGCCACCCTCGTTCTCGCTGCCTGCGGCAAAAAGGAAGAGGCACCGGCCCCTGCTCCCGTGGCGGCCGCTCCTGCGCCGGCACCAGCCAAGGTCTACGTGGTGGGCACCGATGCGGCCTACGCACCGTTCGAGAGCCAGAACGAAAAGGGCGAGATCGTCGGCTTCGACATCGAGGTCGTGCAGGCCGCCGCCGCCAAGGCCGGCGTCGAGGTGAAGTTCGTCAACACGCCCTGGGAAGGCATCTTCAACACGCTGCAGCAGGGCGACCGGGACATGATCGTCTCGGCCGTCACCATCACCGACGAGCGCAAGCAGACGATGGACTTCTCCGACCCGTACTTCGACGCCGCGCAGCTGATCGCGGTGAAGGAGACGAGCAAGGTCGCCAAGTTCGCCGACCTGAAGAAGCTCAAGGTCGGCGTGCAGACCGGCACCACCGGCGACGAGGCCGTGACCAAGCTGCTGGGCAAGGCCAGCACCAACATCAAGCGCTTCGAGAGCACGCCGCTGGCGCTGAAGGAGCTCGAGGCCGGCGGTGTCGACGCGGTGGTGGCCGACAATGGCGTGATCGCGCACTACGTGGCCAACAACCCGGGCGGCAAGTTCAAGACCGTGTCCGACAAGGAATTCGTGCCCGAGCAGTACGGCATCGCCTTCAAGAAGGGCAACACCGAATTGCAGGCCAAGATGAACCAGGGCCTGGCCGCCATCAAGGCCGACGGCTCCTACGCCCAGATCTTCGCCAAGTACTTCGGTGCCCCGCCGGCGGCCAAGGCCGCGGCATCGGCCGCCAGCAAGTGACCGCCACTCGCTGAACCTGGCCGGACATGGATCTTCGCTGGGAGATCCTCGCCGGCTACGGGCCGCTCTTCTGGAGCGGCCTCTTGATGACGCTGCAGCTCACGGTGGTGGCCATCGTGGCCGGCCTGGCGCTGGGCATCGTCATCGGCCTCATCAGCTGCTCGAAGGACAGCCCGGCGCCGGCCACGGCCGCCGGGCGCACCGCGATGGTGCTGCTGCGCGGCGTCACCGCGGCCTACGTCGGCTTCTTCCGCGGCACGCCGCTGTTCGTGCAGATCCTGCTCGTGCACTTCGCGCTGATGCCCGCGCTGGTGCACCCGGACCACGGCCTGCTGCTGGCCGGCGAGGCCGCCCGCAGCTTCCGCCAGGAGCACGGCGCCTTCTTCTCGGGCGCGCTGGCGCTCACGCTCAACGCCGGCGCCTACATTGGCGAGATCTTCCGCGGCGGCATCCAGAGCATCCACCGCGGCCAGACGCAGGCCGCCTATAGCGTGGGCCTGTCGCACGCGCAGGCCATGCGCTTCGTGGTGCTGCCGCAGGCCTTCCGGCGCATGGTGCCGGCGCTGGTGAACGAGGGCATCACGCTGATCAAGGACTCCTCGCTCGTCAGCGCCATCGGCCTGGCCGAGCTGGCGCTGGCGGCACGCACCGTGGCCGGCGCCTACAGCCGCTACTGGGAGCCCTACCTGGCGATCTCGGCGGTGTACCTGGTGCTGACGCTGGCACTGTCGCTGCTGGCCAAACGCCTGGAGGCCCCGGCGCACCTGCGCGGCCGCTGAATCGGCGATGCGGCTTTTGCAGGCGCATCCAAGCGGCATCAGCGCGTTGGCACATATGTTGCTATCGCACAACGCCCGCAAGCCCGCTGGCGGCATTCCGAGCCAAACCGCCCCTTAGACTGCGGGTGTTCCCTAACCTTTCCAGGACAGATTGATGAAAAGGACCGCGATTACCGCTGCGATCCTGCTGGCTTCGGCTGGCGCTGCCCAAGCGCAACTGAGCATCTACGGCCTGATCGACGCCAGCTATGGCAAGAGCCTGCTCGGCGACGTCTTCCTGAACCAGAAGGCCGATTTCCACTCTGGTGGCGACAACGGTTCGAGCGAAGGCAACTCCACCACCCGCGTCGGCATCAAGGGCGCAGTGGACGTGGGCACCGGCATCAAGGCCAACTTCCGCTTCGAGACTGGCGGCATCACCAGCGACGGTGGAGTCAACCCGGATGGCGCGTTCTTCAACCGTCAGGCCTGGTTCGGTTTCTCGGGTGGCTTCGGTGAAGTACGTCTAGGCCGCCAGGACTCGGTGTCGTTCCAGACGATGATCGACTACGACTTCAACGGTGCGTCCAACGGCGTTTCGGCTCTGGGCTACACGCTCACCGGCCCGTGGCTGCCGGGCCGCCAGTCGCGCTTGCTGCAGTACATCAGCCCCAGCATGGGTGGCGTGACTGCGCAGGTCGGCATCGTGCCAAAGGGCAACCGCGGTGCGGGCGCCAAGAGCGTGTTCTCGGGTGGCCTGAAGTACGCGTCGGACCCGCTGTCGGCCGCCGTGTCGGTGCAAACCAAGGACAGCAACGGTGCCGAAGACTTCGTCTCGGTGGCCGGTAGCTATGACTTGAATCATGCTCGGCTACGCCAACGGTGGCGACTTCGTGCCGGCCAGGGCAGCTGCTGAACTGCCGACGGGCACGGGCCAGGGCATCAGCGCCGGCTTCGTGGCCCCCATCGGCAGCGTCAACGTCGGCATGCTGGTCGCCCAGAACTCCGACGACAACCTCAAGCTGCGTGGCGTGGAGTTCTTCGTCAACAGCGAGGTCTTCAAGAACACGTACGCCTATGCCGAGGCCGGCAACTGGAAGACGAGCCGGGCGGTCAACCCGCTGAACTCGACCTCCAAGCGCAGCGGCAGTGGCTACGCCGTGGGCGTGATCTTCGCGTTCTGATCGACGCACAGCCTCACGCACCAGCCCGGCGCGACACCGCGTCGCCCGGGCACCAAATCGAAGCCCGCCGGCCCTGCCGAGCGGGCTTTTCGTGCCTGCACGCACCACGGCGCGCACCACCTTGAAAGTTCGTCTCATCGGCACCACAGGCCCTCGTTCGGAGCGAAGTCAACGCTTGCTGCAGCGCCGCAGCGGCACTCAAACTAGTGAGGTCTTTCAACTCTCCCTCGAGGTCGCCGTGATCCAGCGCATCGTTATCGCCTCCACCCTCGCCCTCGCCGCCACCAGCGCCGCCTGGGCCCAGAGCAGTGTCACGCTCTACGGTCGTCTCAACGTCACTGCCGAGAGCATCGACGCCAACGGCAAGAAGACCAAGCAGCTCGTCGACAACTCCTCGCGCCTGGGCTTCAAGGGCACCGAAGACATGGGCGGCGGGCTGAAGGCCAACTTCATCCTGGAGCACCGCTTCGGCGCCGACACCGGCCTGCCCTCGCCGGCAGGCTTCTGGGCCGGCCAGTCCGAAGTCAACCTCAGCGGCGGCTTCGGTACCGTGCGCCTGGGCCGCTTCAGCAGCGACGCCTACTTCGCCACCGCCGACTGGATCGGTTTCCACAACCACGACACCGGCAACTCCTCGGACGGCCTCTACGCCTACCTGGGGCGCGACACCAACAAGGTGGCCTACCTCACGCCCGAGCTGGTGAAGGGCCTGACGGCCGGCGCCTCGATCTCGGCCGGCGAAGGTGGCGGCCGCCTGCGCAACTACGACGGCTCCATCAACTACGCCGCCGGTCCGCTGACCCTGGGCTTCGGCTACGAGAGCGCCAACGGGAGCAAGCAGTTCGCCGTGCGCGCCGCCTACGAGATGGGTGCGGCCGTGCTCGGCGCCTACATCCAGAGCCACGACGACGCCTCGCTCGGCAAGCGCCTGATCTGGCGCGTCGCGGGCATGTACACCTTGGGCGCATCGGAGCTCCATGCCACCCTCGGCCAGGCCGGCGAGTACGACAAGCAGCCCAACTCCGATGCACGGCAGTTCGTGCTGGCCTACAACTACAACCTGAGCAAGCGCACCAAGGTCTACACGTTCTACTCGAAGGTCACCGACGAGAAGGGTGTCTCGGCCTACGGCGGTGACTTCAGCTCACTCGCCTTCGGCGTGCGCCACAACTTCTGATTCGCACCCGATGCCACCCGCCGCGCTCAGCCGCGCGGGTGGTGCTTGCTGTGAAGCAGGCGCAGCCTCTCGCGCGCCACGTGGGTGTAGATGGTGGTGGTGCCGATGTCTGCATGGCCCAGCAGCAACTGCACGGCGCGCAGGTCGGCGCCGTGGTTCAGCAGGTGTGTCGCGAAGGCGTGGCGCAGCGTATGCGGTGACAGAGACACCGTCACGCCCGCGACCTGGGCGCTGCGCTTGACGATGCGCCAGAACATTTGCCGGGTCATGCCTTCACCGCGCGCCGTCACAAACAGCGCATCGCTGCGAGTGCCGCCCAGGATGAGCGCGCGCGCCTCGCCGAGGTAGCGCAGCAGCCACAGGCGTGCCTCTTCACCAAAGGGCACGAGGCGCTCGCGCGAGCCCTTGCCCAGCACCCGCAGCACGCCTTCTTCGAGACCCAGGTGCAGCGTGCGCGCCTGCACGAGCTCACTGACGCGCAGGCCGCTGGCGTACATCAGCTCAAGCATCGCGCGGTCGCGCAGGCCCAGCGGCGTGGCGGTGTCGGGGGCCGCCAGCAGCGCCTCCACCTGCGCTTCGCTCAGCGTCTTGGGCACGCGCAGCGGCTGGCGTGCCGCGGCCAGGGGCAGCGTGGGGTCGGCCACCACGAGCCGCTCGCGCAGCGCCCAGCGGAAGTAGCGGCGGAACACCGAGAGCCGCCGGTTGGCCGTGGTGGCCTTGGTACCGGCATGGCGCGCCGTGATGTAGGCCAGCAGGTCGGCCTCGGTGGTGGCGTCGAGGGCGCGCCCTGCGGTGAGCGCCAGCCAGCTGGCGTACAGGCCCAGATCGCGCCGGTAGGCGGCCAGTGTCAGCGGCGCCAGGCCGTGCTCCAGCCAAAGGGCGTCGGCGAAGCGGTCGATCGATGCCGCACTCTCCGCAGCACCCGCGACCGCAACGTCCATCACTCGAGCTTGAGCTTCTGCCGCTTGACGACGTCCTGGTAGACCTTCAGCTCGGCGGCGGTCTGCGCGGCGAACTCGGCGGGCGAGTTGCCGATGACGATGGAGCCCGTGTCCTCGATGCGCTTGCGCACCGTCGGGTCCTCGAGCGCCTTCTTCGCGGCGGCGCCGATGCGGTCGATCACCGCCTTCGGCGTGCCCTTGGGCGCCACCAGGCCGTAGTACGCCATGCGGTTGACAGGCTCCAGGCCCACTTCCTTGAAGGTCGGCACGTTAGGCAGTTGCGCCAGCCGCTGCGGCGCCGCCACGACGATGGCGATCAGCTTGCCGTCCTTGATGAAAGGCAGCGCCGAGGGCATGTTGTCGAAGATGACGGGCACCTGGCCGGCGACGGTGTCGTTCAGCGCCGGGCCGGCGCCGCGGTACGGGATGTGCGTCATGAAGACACCGGCCAGGCTCTTGTACAGCTCGGTCTGCAGGTGGCCGATGCCGCCAGTGCCCGAGCTGGCGTAGCTGTACTTGCCGGGGTTCTTCTTGAGCTCGGCGACGAAGCCCTTGTAGTCGCGCGCCGGGAAGCTCGGGTGCACGGCGATGACGTTCGGCGTGGCGGCGAGGTTCGTGATCGGCACGAAGTCGACGGCCGGGTCGTAGCCGATGGTCGGGTTGATCGCCGGGTTGGCGGCGGTGGTCGACACCGTGGCCATGCCCAGCACGTGGCCGTCGGGCGTGGACTTGATCATCTCCAGCGCGCCAATGGCACCGCCGGCGCCGCCCTTGTTCTCGACCACCACCTGCTGCCCCAGGGCGGCACCCAGCCCGGGCGCGACGACGCGCGCAATGATGTCGGTGGTGCCACCGGCCGCAAAGGGCACGATCAACCGCACCGGCTTGTTCGGGAAGGCCTGCGCGAAAGCGGCCGTGCTGCCCAGGCTCAGGGGCAAGGCGGCGGCGCCGATGGCGGCCAGGACAGCAAGGCGGGATCTCTGCATGACTCAGTCTCCGGGGGTGGTCTGTTCTTGGGGCTGCGACGCCGGCAAGGCCAGCAATCCGGCCTTCAGGCGCTCGTCGTACGGGCGCTCGCCAATGAACGCTCGCAGCACGGCGGGGTACAGGGCCGGGTGCGACAAACCCTGCTCGGGGCCGCGCAGTGTGCCATTGAGCGACAGCACGACGCCTCGGGTCGGGTCCCAATCCAGGTCGAGCACATCGCCCTTGCGCAGGGTGCCAAGGGCGTCGATGCGTGCGGACAGGGCCTCCAGCGGCGGCCCGAGTGGAGTCCGGTCGGTTTCAGGGCTGTTGCGCAGCACACCGCGACGCAGCGCCTTCGAGAGCTCGGCAGCCGGCACGTCGGCCAGCATGTGCATCTGCAGCCGCTTGGGGCCTGGCGCCGCCACGGCCTCGGCGGCGCTGCTGGCGCGCGCGCCGAGGTACAGCGCCGCGACGAAGGCCTTGAACCAGGCCACCGCCCGCACGCCCGCGCCATTGAGCCGCAGCTCGGCGCCCGCCACCTGCACCCGGCGCGCGAGCGAGCGCCCTTCGATGCGCAGGGGGGCTTCCATCGGTGCAGCCTGTGCGTGCAGCGCTCGGGCCCAGGGCCACAGGGCGAACAACAGCAGGGTCGAGCGGCGGCTCTGTCGGCTCATGCGCCCGATCGTACGGGCGCGGCATCGAGGCGCTGCGCGAGCGCCCAGTCGATGTGCTCGCGCACCAGCGCATCGGCTGCATCGCGCGCCTCGGCCAACGCCTGCGCATCGGCCGCGTCGCCGTGTTCGCGCCAGGCGTTGCCCAGCGCCACCGCCAGGTTGCGGCGCCAGCGTTGCCAGCCGATGCGGCGGATGGCACTGCCTTCGGTGCGGCGCCCGAACTGCGCCTCGTCCCAGGCCCACAACCCGCGCAACGTGGCGCTTCCCAGTCCTTCGCGCTCGTCGAAGTCGGGCAGCGGGCCGCGCCGCGCCCAGCGGTTCCAGGGGCAGGCGAGCTGGCAGTCATCGCAGCCGTAGATGCGGTTGCCGATGGCGGCGCGCAGCGGCTCGTCGATGGCGCCTTCGTGTTCGATGGTGAGGTAGCTGATGCAGCGCCGCGCATCCAGCCGGTACGGCGCCACGATGGCCGCCGTGGGGCAGATGTCGATGCACGCCGTGCAGCTGCCGCAGTGCGCGCTCGTGGGCTCGGATGCCGGCAGCGCGAGGTCGACGAAGACCTCGCCCAGGAAGACCATCGAGCCGCCCTCGCGCGACAGCATCAGCGTGTGTTTGCCGCGCCAGCCCAGGCCGGCGCGTGTGGCCAGTTCCACCTCGAGCACCGGCGCCGAATCGGTGAACACGCGGTGGCCCAGCGGCCCCACTTCGGCCGCCAGCCGCTCGGCCAGGCGCTGCAGGCGGCTGCGCAGCACCTTGTGATAGTCGCGCCCGCGGGCATAGACCGACACCACCGCGCGGCCAGGCTCGTGCAGCGCGGCGGTCTCGCGGGCCACCCAGTCGGCGGGCGCATCGCGCGGCAGGTAGTCCATGCGCGCGCTGATCACGCTCACGGTGCCGGGCAGCAGCTCGGCCGGCCGCGCGCGCTTCAGGCCATGGCGGGCCATGTAGCCCATGCCCCCGTGGAAACCGGCGTCGAGCCACGACAGCAGGCCCGGTTCGGCCGAGGACAAATCGATGTCGGCGATGCCGATCTGGGAAAATCCCAGCTCCTGGCCCCACGCCTGCAGTTGCTCCACCAGCCGCTGCGGGCCCTGAAGATGCACACCGGGCATCGCTCCATTCATCACCCGATCCTAGCAACCCGCACCTGGCGCTGGCCCGACGAGGCCGCTTGCGCCGCCGACGCGACCTCGTTGGCGCATGCGCTGGCGGCCTTGTCGACGCCCGGCGACGCCTACCTCGCGCTGCACGGCCCGCTCGGTGCGGGCAAGACCACGTTCGTGCGCCATCTGCTGCGCTCGCTCGGCGTGCAAGGCCGCATCAAGAGCCCCACCTACGCCGTGCTGGAGCCGCACGAAGGCGCGGGCGCGCTGCAGGGCCTGGCCATCTCGCACTTCGACTTCTACCGCTTCGATGACCCGCGCGAATGGCTCGACGCCGGCTTTCGAGACCTCTTCGCCGCCCCCGGCCTGAAGCTGGCCGAGTGGCCGCAGAAGGCCGGCGAGCTGCTGCCACCGGCCGACCTGCAGCTGCACATCGAACCGCAGCCCGACGACACGCGCCAGGTGCGCGCCGATGCCGGCACGGCCCGCGGCGTGGCGCTGCTGCAGGCCTGGCCCGGAAACACCGACACCGAATGAACCCTCCCGCATGAAGCGCCGCACCGCGCTCGGCACCACGGTGCTGCTGCTCACCGCGCCGCAGATCGGCCTTGGCGCCGGCATCGTGGCCGTGCGCCTGTGGCCGGCGCGCGACTACACGCGCGTGACCATCGAGTCCGACACCCTGCTGGCCGCCACGCACACGCTGGTCGAGGGCCCGCCGCGGCTGGTGGTCGACATCGACCAGCTCGCGCTCGACCCCGCGCTGCGCCAACTGGTCGGCCAGGTGCGAGCCGACGACCCCTTCATCGCCGGCGTGCGCGTGGGCCAGTACCAGCCGCGCGTGGTGCGCCTGGTGTTCGACCTGAAGCAGCCGGTGCGGCCCGAGCAGTTCACGCTGACGCCGGTGCCGCCGTACAGCCACCGCCTCGTCTTCGACCTGTACCCGATGCAGGAGGCCGATCCGCTGCTGGCGCTGGTGCGCGACAAGGAAGCCGCCGAGCAGCGCGCCGCGCAGGCCGTGCAAGACGCGCTAGGCGAGCTGATCGCGCGCATCGAGGAACCCCGCCCGCAGGGTGCGGTCGTGCCGGCCACCGCACCGCCGCTGGTGGCCGCCGCCTCGGCGCCACCGGTGCTGCAGACGCCAGCGCCCAAACCGCCACCGCCGCCCGCCACCGCCGAAGAGCGCCGCCGCGTCGACCGCCTCATCATCGTCGCCCTCGATCCCGGCCACGGCGGCGAAGACCCCGGCGCCGTCGGCCCCACTGGCCTGCGCGAGAAGGACGTGGTGCTGTCGGTGGCGCTGGCGCTGCGCGACCGCCTCAACGCCGTGCCCGGCATGCGCGTGATGCTCACGCGCGATGGCGACTTCTTCGTGCCGCTGGCCGAGCGCGTGCGCAAGGCGCGGCGCGTGCAGGCCGACCTGTTCGTGAGCATCCACGCCGACGCCTTCGTGCGGCGCGAGGCGCGCGGTGCCAGCGTGTTTGCGCTGTCCACAAGCGGCGCCACCAGCAGCGCCGCACGCTGGATGGCCGAACGCGAAAACGCGGCCGACCGCGTCGGTGGCGTCAACGTCGCGGGCCTCAAGTCCACCGCCGACCGGCAGCTGCTCGCGGCCATGGCCGACATGAGCACCACGGCGCAGATCAACGACAGCCTCAAGCTCGGCGCCGAGGTGCTGCAACGCATCGGCCGCGTCGGCCGGCTGCACAAGCGCCAGGTCGAGCAGGCGGGCTTCGCGGTGCTGAAGGCGCCGGACATCCCGAGCATCCTGGTCGAGACGGCCTTCATCTCGAACCCCGAGGAAGAGCAGCGCCTGCGCGACCCGGCGTTCCGGGCCGAGCTGGTGCGGGCACTGGCCGAGGGCATCCAGCGCTACTTCGAACGCAACCCGCCGCTGGCCCGGAGACGATCACTGTAATCGGGGCGAGCGGGGCTGATCGATGCTGGCGCATCGATGGACGAAGGGGTTGCCGGCTGTGTGCTCACGCAGGCCGAGACCAAGGGCTCCTGACGGCCCGATGCGGCCGTTCTCGGCCCACCCCCACAACAGCCGTTCGGGCTGAGCCTGTCGAAGCCCTCCCCTCCGTTCGGGCTGAGCCTGTCGAAGCCCTCCCCTCCGTTCGGGCTGAGCCTGTCGACGCCCTCCCCTCCGTTCGGGCTGAGCCTGTCGAAGTCCTCCCCTCCGTTCGGGCTGAGCCTGTCGAACCCTGGTGCCGCACCACCCCCCCGAAGCACCGCAGCAGCAAAGGCCTGTGCGGGCGGCGGCTGCGGCGTGAGTTGAAGCGGTCGGCCCCGGGGGGCCGACTGCCCCACCTGGCGGCTGCACCGCGCACCGCCTGACGCGACGCGCGGTGCCTGGGAGAGGGCTTCGACAGGCTCAGCCCGAACGGTTGTTGAGGGTCGGCTCAGACCGGCCGCTCCAGGCCGACAGCGTGCACCCGCCCTGCGGGCAAGGCGACATTGCCGGGAGCCAGCGATTGCACGGTATCGAGCCCCATCCAGACGCCCCGCCGAACCGGTCAAGGCCGGCGCAGCAGCACGAGCGCAATGGCCAGCACGATCAACGCCACCGCGGCCCAGTCGGTGCCGTGCACCGTCGCGCCCAGCAGCACCGCGCCGCTGAACACGCCCAGCACCGGGATCAGCATCACGCTGATCGAACTGGCCACCGGCGGCATCGTGCGCGCCAGGTAGAACCAGGCCGCGTGGGCAAAGCCGAACACGCCGATGGCGTTGTAGACGATGCTGCCCCAGACCAGCGGCTCGGGCGCGCGCCACTGCGGCCGCTCGAAGGCCAGGGCCGCCAGCAGCATGACCACCGCCGTGAGCGCTGTCATCCAGAACACGATGGCCAGCAGCGGCACGTCGATGGTGCTGCGGCGCAGGCGGTGTGTGCCATAGGCCCACACCGCCGCGGCCACGACGATGGCCAGCACCGCATCGGGTTGGCCACCGAAGGCCGACAGCTCGCTCCACAGCAGCAGCAGTACGCCACCGGCGGCCGCGGCCACGCCGGCCCAGGCCTGCGGCGCCAGCCGATCGCCCCAGATCCAGCGGCCCCACAGCGCCGCGAACACCGGCATCGTGTAGCCGAGGATGGCCGAACGCCCCGAGCTCAGCTGCTGCACGCCGATGATGATGACGACGTGCCAGACCAGCATGTTCGACGCCGTCAGCAGCACCAGCTCGCGCCAATGCCGCCGCGGCACCGCGAACGGCACTCTCAGTACCAGCAGTGCCAGCGCCAGCACGGGCAGGCCCAGCCACATCGACGCAGCCCGAAAGGTGAGCGGCGGAAACAGGCTCGGCGCCGACGGCAGGCCGCTGACGCCCGCCTTCATCACCGGCCAGTTCAGGCCCCACACCAGGGTCAACGCGGCCAGCACCCAGAACTGGCGCGGAGTGAGCAGGGGCATCAGTCTTCGCCGCGCGGACCGAGGTAGCGATTGCGGCGGAACATCAGCACAAGGCCCCCGACCACGGCCACCATCAGGAGAATGGCGACCCAGACGCCCGAGCTGTCGTGGATGAGCGGCAGGAACTCGAAGTTCATGCCGAAGAAGCCGGTGATCAGGTTCAGCGGCAGGAAGATGGCCGTCAGCGCGGTGAGCGTGCGCATGATGTCGTTGGTGCGGTGGCCTAAAGCGCTGAAGTGCATCTGCACCGCCGTCTCGGCACTGTGCTCCAGGCGTCGCACATGGGTCAGCACGCGTTCGATGTGCTCGAGCACGTCGCGCGAGCGCACGCGCAGCAGTTCGCGTTCGCGGCGCTTGTCGGGCGCGGGCTCGTCGGGCCATTCGTCGAGTGCGTCGATCCACTCCTGCGCTGCGCTGCGCTGGTCTTCGCAGGTGTCCTCCAGCATGTGCAGCGTGGTGCGGCTGTCCAGCAGCATCGCCCAGTCGTTGAAGCGGCTGCGCGGATCGAGCAGCTCCTGCTGCAGGTAGCCGAGCTGACGCGTCAGCAAGCGACGCAGGTCGAGGTAGCTGTCGACCATGTGGTTGACCATGCGCAGCATCAGGTCGGCGGGGCTGGTCGGCAGGCGCACGCCCATGCGCGATTCGGGCCCGCCGGCCATGGCCGCCAGCCGCGTGGCGAAGTACTCGCGTACCGCGCATTCCGCCGGGTGCACCGTGATGAGCACGCGGTCGAAGACCGCAAAGCCCACCGGGCTGGTGTCGATGCTCCTGAGCGCCTTGCGTGCGCCGGCCAAGGTGCCGCGCGAATCGTCGACGAAGAGATCCTCGGTGCCGGCGCCGGGGGCCAGGCGCCGGAACACCATCACGTCGTACCAGCTGGTGCTGTCGAAGTGGCTCGGCAGCTGGTTGTTCAGCAGATCGGACAAGTGCAGGTCGACGAGCTGGCCGCCCGTCCAGCGCTGAAGCGCGCCCTGCATTTCGGCGGCCTGCACCTCGAACTCGCGGCGCGCGCTGCCCACCCACAGGAAGCCCTGCTCGGGCATCGTCTCGGGCAGGCCGTCGAGCTCGCGGAACTGATCGCCAGCGAAGTGGAAGACGCGCATGCGGACTCGACGCTGAGGCCGGCCTCAGCGCGCGCGCAGCAGCCGCGCGGCGTCGAGCGCGAAGTAGCTCAGCACGCCATCGGCGCCAGCTCGCTTGAAGGCGAGCAGGCTTTCCATCATCACGGCGTCGTGGTCGAGCCAGCCGTTGGCGGCGGCGGCCTTCAGCATGCTGTACTCACCACTCACCTGGTAGGCGAAGGTGGGCATGCCGAATTCGTCTTTCACGCGGCGCACGATGTCGAGGTAGGGCATGCCGGGCTTGACCATCACCATGTCGGCGCCTTCGGCGATGTCCAGCGCCACCTCGCGCAGCGCCTCGTCGGAGTTGCCGGGGTCCATCTGGTAGACCTTCTTGTCGCTCTTGCCCAGGTTCTTGGCACTGCCGACGGCGTCGCGGAACGGTCCGTAGAAGGCGCTGGCGTACTTGGCGCTGTAGGCCATGATGCGCGTGTGGATGGCGCCGCGCGATTCGAGCTCAGCTCGAATCGCTCCGATCCTGCCGTCCATCATGTCGCTCGGCGCCACGATGTCGACGCCGGCCTGGGCCTGCACCAGCGCCTGGCGGCGCAGCACATCGACCGTTTCGTCGTTGAGGATGTAGCCGGTGGCATCGAGCAGGCCGTCCTGGCCGTGGCTGGTGAAGGGATCGAGCGCCACGTCGGTGAGCAGCGCCAGTTCGGGGAAGCGCTTCTTCAGTTCGCGCACCGCGGTGGGCACCAGGCCCTCGGGGTTGAGGGCCTCGCGGCCGTCGGGCGTCTTGCGGGCGCTGTCGATCACCGGGAACAGCGCCATCACCGGCACGCCCAGTTCGAGGCACTGCTCGGCCACCGCGAACAGGCCGTCGACGCTGCGCCGCTGCACGCCCGGCATGCTAGCCACATCCTGGACCTGGCGCTCGCCTTCCAGCATGAAGACGGGGTAGATCAGGTCTTCGGGGGCGAGGCGCGATTCACGCACCAGCGCGCGGATGGCAGCATCGCGGCGAAGCCGGCGCGGGCGGCTCGCCGGGTACGGGGGCAAAGGGGTGCGCGAGCTCATTTGTTACTCCTTGGCAGCCCCCGGGTTTGAACGTGGCATTGCCAAATTTGATCTGATAAAGTCATCCCCGGATGATAGTCGCGAGGCTGTCGTCCCCTGCTTTTCCTCCCTGAGCAGGTGCCTTGGCGTGATGACAGCGACAAGGCTTCCTGGCCCTGGCCGATGCCAGGGCCACTTTTTTGCCCGGCCGATAATCCGCTGCATGTGCAGTGCTTACCTCTGGCTCAAGGCCTTCCACATCGTCTTCGTCGCGAGCTGGTTCGCGGGCCTGTTCTACCTGCCGCGGATCTTCGTCAACCTGGCCATGGTGCCGGCCGACAGCCACGCCGAGCGCGAGCGGCTGCTGCTGATGGGCCGCAAGCTCTACCGCTTCTCGGGCCTGCTGATGGTGCCGGCGCTGGTGCTCGGCTTGTGGCTGTGGCTGGGCTGCGGCATCGGCGGCGGCTGGATGCACGCCAAGCTGGCGCTGGTGCTGGGCGTGATCGGCTACCACTTCATGTGTGGCGCCCTGCTGCGCCGCTTCGAGCAGATGGCCAATACCAGGAGCCACCGCTGGTTCCGCGTCTTCAACGAAGTCTCGGTGCTGGGCTTCGCGGCCATCGTGGTGCTCGTCGTCGTGAAGCCGTTCTGACGGCACACCCCGAGGTGATACCCCGGGTGCCGCCATGAACACGCGCCACCGCAGCTCGGCCACCTGGCTGGCGCTGGCCTATGCGCTGCTGGTGCTGTACGCCAGCCTGTACCCGTTCGAGGGCTGGCGCTGGCCACCCGGGCGCACGGCGCTGGAACTGCTGGTGCTGCCACAGGCCATCCACCAGGACGATTTCGACCGCTGGTCCAACGGCCTGGGTTATGCACCGCTGGCGCTGCTGCTCGCGCTGGCCCTGCTGCGCAGCGGCTGGGGCGCCCGCTGGGCGGTGCCGCTGGCGGTGCTGCTGGCGGCGGCACTGTCGTACGCCTGCGAGTGCCTGCAGTTCTTCGTGCCCGACCGCGTGCCCACGCGCGGTGACTTCGAACTCAACACGGCCGGCGCCCTGGCCGGCGCGGTGTTCGCCTGGGGCTTGCAGGTCACCGGCCTGGTGGACCGCTGGAACGCGCTGCGCGAGCGCTGGTTCACGGGCGATGCCGCCTATGCGCTGGCGCTGCTGGCGCTGTGGCCGCTGGCGCTGCTGTTTCCGGCCCCGGTGCCACTGGGCCTGGGCCACGGCGTCGATCGTGCCCGCGAGTGGCTGGCCGAGCGGCTGGCCGGGGTCGACTGGGCCGCCTCGCTGCAGCCGCTGCTCGAAACCCCCGCGGCGAGCCTGGCGCCGCTGTCGCCGCTGGCGGAATTGATGGCCACGGCGCTGGGCCTGCTCGCGCCTTGCGTCGTGGCCTACGCCGTCACGCCCCGGGGCTGGCGCCGCCTCGGCCTGGCGCTGGGCGCGCTGGCGCTGGCGCTGTTGACCATGACGCTGTCGACGGCGCTGAACTTCGGCCCGCACAACGCGCTGGCCTGGATCGGCCCGCGCACCGTGCCCGCGCTGCTGGCCGGCCTGCTGTTGGCACTGGCCTGCGTGGCGCTGCCGGCGCGGCTGGTCTGCGGCCTGGGCTTGATGGCCTTGGTCGCGATGGTGGCCCTGCTGTCGCAGGCGCCGGGCGACCCCTACCTGGCGCAGAGCCTGCAAGCCTGGGAGCAGGGCCGCTTCGTGCGTTTCCACGGCGTCGCGCAGTGGCTCGGCTGGCTCTGGCCCTGGCTGGCGATGGCCTGGCTGCTGGCGCGGCTGGCACGCCCTCCCCGGCGCGGCGAATGAGGGCCGCTGCCTACAATCGGCGCGGATGAGCTACTACAAGCACCACGTCTTCTTCTGCCTCAACGAGCGCAGCAATGGCGAAGCCTCGTGCGCGCAACACGGCCCGCAGGCCGCCTTCGACCACTGCAAGGCGCGTGTCAAGGCCGCGGGCCTGGCCGGCCCGGGTGGCGTGCGCATCAACAAGGCCGGTTGCCTGGACCGCTGCGCCGGCGGCCCGGTGGCCGTGGTCTACCCCGAAGGCACCTGGTACACCTACGTCGACAAGGACGATATCGACGAGATCGTCGAGCGCCATCTCCAGGGTGGCGAGGTGGTCGAACGCCTCGTGCTGCCGGCCGACGTGGGCCGCTGAGGCCCCTGCCCGCCCGATGAACGCGCTCACCGAGCGCCTCGCGATCCCAGGGCCGGCTGGCGAGCTGGCCTGCGCCGTCGATGCACCCGCACTGGGCGTGCCGCTGCGCGGGGTTGCCGTGCTGTGCCACCCGCACCCGCTGCACGGCGGCACGATGGACAACAAGGTCGTGCAGACCCTGGCCCGCGCCGCGGTGCTGAGCGGCTGGCGCGCAGTGCGCTTCAACTTCCGCGGCGTCGGCGGCTCGGCGGGCAGCTGGGACGCGGGCCGTGGCGAGATCGACGACGCCCGCGCCGTCATTGAGCACTTCCGTGCCGCGGGCGAGCCGCTGCTGCTCGGTGGCTTTTCGTTCGGTGGCTATGTCGCGTCGCAGGCCGCGCGCGCGCTGGCCGATGCCGGAGAAGCCGCCGAACGGCTGGTGCTCATCGGCCCGGCGGTCGTGAACTTCGAGGTCGCCCCGGTGCCGGCCGACACGCTGGTGGTGCACGGCGAGGTCGACGACGTCGTGCCGCTGGCCGCGGTGCTCGACTGGGCGCGCCCGCAGACGCTGCCGGTGACGGTGCTGCCCGGCGCCGGGCACTTCTTCCACGGCCTGCTGCCGACGCTGCGGCAGATCGTCGTCGGCGCCCTGGCGGCGCGCGTGCCGTGACGCCCGGCGCCTTCATGCGGCGGCTGCTGGTCCTCGGCCTGGGCCTGCTGGCGCTGACCGCGTCGGCCGACACGCCGACACCGCCCGAGGTGGCCGCGCGCCAGCACCTGCTGATCGACCTCGCCAGCGGCCGCGTGCTCTCCGCGCACGAGGCCGACACCGCGCTCGACCCCGCCGGAGCCACCGCGCTGATGACGGCCTACGTCGCGCTCGGCGCCATGCAGGACGGCCGGCCGGCCCGCGACGCCACGCTGGCGGTGTCGCCGCGCGCGCGCGCCGAACGCCGCCCCGGCGTGCCGCTGATGTACGCCACCGGCACCCTGCGCATCGACGAGTTGCTGCGCGGCGTGGCCGTGCTCGGCGCGCGCGATGCCGCCGTGGCGCTGGCCGAAGGCGTGTCGGGTTCGGTCGAGGACTTCGTGGCGCAGATGAACCGCCGCGCCCTGGCCCTTGGCCTGTCGCAAACCCTGTTCCGCAGCCCCACGGGCGAGCCGGCCAGCGGGCAGACCAGCACGCCGCGCGAGCTGGCCACGCTGGCCGCGCGGCTGATGAGCGAACACGCCGACGCCTTGCCGCTGTTCGCGCTGCGCCAGCTCGAGCACGCCGGCGTGCGCCAGGTCAACCCCAACCTGCTGCTGGCGCGCGACGGCAGCATCGGCGGCCTGGCCGTGATGGCCTCGCCGTCCGCCGGCCACGGGGTGGTGGCCACGGCGCTGCGCGACACCCCCGCAGGCCCGCGGCGCCTGCTCGTGGTGCTCTCGGGCGCCAGCAGCCGCGAGGCCGCCGCCGGCGAAGCGCAGAAGCTGCTCAACTGGGGCTGGCAGGCCTGGGACGCGGTACGCCTGTACACCGCCGGCCAGCCGGTGACGAGCGTGCCGGTGTGGAAGGGTGCAGCCAACACCGTGGCGCTGGGCGCTGCCGGCGCGCTGGTGGTCACCGTGCCCCGTGGCGATGGCGCTCGCCTGCAGACGACGCTCACGCGCACCGAGCCGCTCGTGGCACCGCTGGTGCAGGGCCAGGAGGTCGGGCGCATCGAGGTCGTCACCACCGGCGGCACGCCGGTGGCCAACGTGCCGCTGGTGGTGCAGCAGGCCGTGCCGCTGGCCGGCGTGCTCGGGCGCGCCTGGGACGCCATCCGGTTGTGGATCCGTTGATGCACCCACAGGGCCGCGCGACATGCTCGACCTGCTGATCGAAGGCGGCGAGCTGATCGACGGTAGCGGGGCGCTGCGCCGCCGCGCCGACGTGGGCGTGGCGGATGGCCGCATCGCCGCCATCGGAGCGCTCTCGGGCACGGCCGCGCACCGCCGCATCGATGCCGCCGGCCTGATCGTCGCGCCCGGCTTCATCGACAGCCACACACACGACGACCGCTTGCTGCTGCAGCACCCCGCGCGGCACCCGAAGCTGCTGCAAGGCGTCACCACCGTCATCACCGGCAACTGCGGCATCAGCCTGGCACCGCTGGTGCACGCGGCCCCGCCGGCGCCGCTGGACATCCTGCCCGGACCCTGGACGCTGCCGCGCTTTGCCGACTACGTGCAGGCGGTGCAGGCCGCGCGCCCGGCGCTCAACGCGGCGCTGCTGGTGGGCCACACGACGCTGCGCGTGGGCGCGATGGCCGATCTCTCGCGCCCGGCGCGCGCCGACGAGGTGGTGCGCATGCAGGTGGCGCTGGCCGAGGCGCTGGAGGCGGGCGCGATCGGCCTGTCGACGGGCGTGTTCTACCCGCCGGCGCGCGCCGCCACCACCGAGGAGCTGATCGCGGTCGGCCAGCCGCTGGCCGGCGGGCGCGGCATGGTCACGATGCACATCCGCGACGAGGCTGCCGAGATCGACGCCGCGCTGCGCGAGGCGCTGGCCGTGGGCCGTGCGCTCGACGTGCCGCTGGTGCTGTCGCACCACAAGCTCATGGGCACGGCGCAGCACGGCGGCTCGCAGCGCACGCTGGCGTTGATCGAGGCTGCCGCCGCCGGGCAGTCGGTGTGCCTGGACTGCTATCCGTACACGGCCTCGTCGACGATGCTGCTGCCCGAGCGCGTGGCGAGCAGCCGCGACGTGATGATCACCTGGTCGCGCGCCGAGCCGCAGGCGGCCGGGCGCTCGCTGCGCGCGATGGCGGCCGAACGCGGGCTCGATGCCACCGAACTGGCGCGTCAGCTGTTGCCCGGCGGCGCGATCTATTTCGCGATGAGCGACGAGGACGTCGACCGCATCCTCGCGCACCCGCTGGTCATGGTGGGCTCCGACGGCCTGCCCGGCGAGGGCCCGCAGCACCCACGCCTGTGGGGCACCTTTCCGCGCGTGCTGGGCCACTACGCACGCGAACGCGGCCTGTTCACGCTGGAGCAGGCGGTGCACAAGATGACGGGCCTGACCGCGCGGCGCTTCGGCCTCGCCGGCCGCGGCCTGCTGCAGCCGGGGGCGGCAGCCGACATCACCGTCTTCGACCCGGCCACCGTGGCCGACCGCGCCAGCTACACCGTGCCACAGGCGGCGCCGGTGGGCATCGCGCTGGTGGCGGTGAACGGGCAGGTCGTGGTCGAGCACGGCGAGGTCGTGCAGCATCACGCCGGCCAGTTGCTGCGCCGGCGCGTGTGATGCGGCGGCGGGCGTGAGGCGGCCGCGATGAAGCTCAAGCACCTCGAGATCTTCCACGCCGTCATGCTGGCCGGCACGATCAGCGGCGCGGCACGGCTGCTGCACCTGACGCAGCCGGCGGCCACGCAGGCGCTGCAGTCGGCCGAGCGGCAGCTCGGCTATGCGCTCTTCACGCGCCAGAAGAACCGCCTCGTGCCCACGGCCGAAGCCCAGGCCCTGATGCCCGAGGTGAGCAAGCTGATGGGCCAGCTCGAGGCCGTGCGCCGGCTGGCCGAAGCGCAGCGCGCCGGCCGCACGGCGCCACTGCGGGTGCTGGTGGTGCCGTCACTGGCCGTGGTGCAGTTGCCAGCGGCCCTGCGCCACTTCCGCGCCCGGCACGCCGCCGCGCCGCTGGCCATCCGCACGCTGCACTCGCGCGAGATCGCGCAGGCCCTGGCGCTGCGCGAGGCCGATGTCGGCATCGTCTACGGCCACTCGCCGGTGGCTGGGCTGGAGATGGTGCCGCTGGCCAGCGGCCGGCTGGTGTGCGTGTCGCGCCAGCGCGTCGGCCGCGCCGCCACCGTGACGCTACAGGAGCTGGCGCGCCAGCCCTTCGTGCGCATCGACGAACGCGATCCGCTCGGCGCGCTGCTGGCCGAACACGCCCAGCGCGCCGGCCTGCCGGCGGCCGGCGAGATCGTCGTGCAGACGCACCACACCGCGCTGGTGCTGGCCGAAGAGGGCTTCGGCGCCGCCGTGGTCGACTCGTTCACCGCCGCCGCCGCGCGCAGCCCGCAGCTGCACGTGCAACCCCTGGCGCCCGAGGTGAGGGTGGGCCTGGCCGCCTTGCTGCCGCCCGAACCGCACGAGCGCCGCCTGGCCCTGGCGTTCGTCGACGCCTTCCGGCTGGCCGTGGCCGGCACCGAGGCCGACACGCGACCATAAGCCCCGCTGATGGTGTCGCCGCGTTCCCCGATGGCCGGCCCGGCGCGGCAGCCGTACAGTCGCCCCCTGTTGACCCCACTCGCCCAGGAGCCTTGCATGACCCGTCTGCCGACCCGCGCTCTCTTGTCCACTGCCGTCGTGGCCGTCTTGCTGACCGCGGGGCCTGCCGCCCATGCGCAGACGCTCGACAAGGTCAAGGCCAGCGGCAGCATCGCCGTGGCCTACCGCGAGAGCTCGATCCCCTTCAGCTACCTCGACGACAAGGCCCAGCCCACCGGCTTTGGCTGGGAGATCTGCGGCCGCATCGTCGACGAAGTGAAGAAGGCCACCGGCCGCGCCGACCTGAAGATCACGACGCAGGCCGTGACCAGCGCCAACCGCATCCCGCTGCTGATGAACGGCACCATCGACATCGAGTGCGGCAGCACCACCAACAACTCCGACCGCGGCAAACAGGTGGCGTTTGCCACCAACTACTTCTACACCGGCACGCGGCTGCTGGTGAAGGCCGGCTCGCCGATCAAGAGCGTGGCCGATCTGAAGGGTCGCAAGGTCGTGTCGACCACCGGCACCACCAACTTCCGCATCATGCGGGCGCTGAACGACGAGCGCAGCCTCGGCTTCGAGCTGATCGGCGCCAAGGACCATTCGGAAAGCCAGCTCGTGGTGGCCAGCGGCCGCGCCGACGCCTTCGCGATGGACGACATCCTGCTCTACGGCCTGGCCGCGAGCAGCGCCAACCCGCGCGAGTGGACGGTGGTGGGTGAGTCGATCCAGGTCGAGCCCTACGCCATCATGATGCGCAAGGACGACCCCAGCTTCAAGGCGCTGGTCGACGGCGTGCTGGCGCGGCTGATGGACAGCGGCGAGTTCGAGCGCATGTACACGCGCTGGTTCCTGCAGCCCATCCCGCCCAAGGGCGTGAACCTGAACGCTCCGATGCCGCAGGAGTTGCGCGACAACCTGAAGGCCAAGTCCGACAAACCGGCGACATGAGCGGCGCACGATGACCGACAACCTCTGCTTCCTCAACGGCGAGTTCATGCCGCTCGCCGAGGCGCGCATTCCGGTGCTCGACCGCGGCTTCATCTTCGGCGACGGCATCTACGAGGTCGTGCCGGTGTTCGGGCGGCGGCTGTTCCGCTTCGATGAGCATCTGGCTCGCCTGAACCGCAGCCTGGCCAAGCTGCGTCTGCCGCAGCCGGCCACGCGCGAGCAGTGGCTCGAGCGCTGCCGCCAGCTGGTGGCGGCGCGGCCCGAGGAAGACCAGGTCGTCTACATCCAGGTCACGCGCGGCGTGGCCCCGCGCGACCACGTGATGCCGGCCCACCCGGTGCCCACGGTGTTCATGATGAGCAACCCGCTGAAGCACGCCACGGCCGAGCAGCGCCACGCCGGCGTGGCCTGCGTGACGGCACGCGACTTCCGCTGGGAGCGTGGCGACATCAAGAGCACCAGCCTGCTGGGCAACGTGCTGGCGCGGCAGATCTCGGCCGACCAGGGCGCGATGGAGACCATCATGTTCCGCGACGGCTGGCTCACCGAGGCCGCGGCCAGCAACGTGTGGATCGCGCACGAAGGCGCCCTGCTCGGCCCGCCCAAGAGCGAGCACGTGCTCGAAGGCATCCGCGTCGAGCTGCTGCGCGAGCTGTGCGAGGACTGCGGCCTGGCCTACAACCTGCGCCCCATCTCCGAAGCCGACGTGCGGGCGGCCGATGAAGTGATGCTGAGCTCTGCCACCAAGGAACTGCTGCCGGTGACGAAGATCGATGGCGAATCCGTGGGCCACGGCGCGTTGCGGGGCAAACCTGGCCCGGTGTACGCGCGGCTCTTCGAGGCCTACCAGCGCGCCAAGAAGACGATGTCGATCTGACGGCCACCGAGCACGACCCGCCATGCCCGAGATTCCGCCCGAAGAGAGCCTGATCACCTACCCGAGCGCCTTTCCCATCAAGGTGATGGGCGCCCAGGTCGAGGGCTTCGAAGCCGCCATCGTGGCCGTCGCGCGGCAATTCGATCCCGGCTTTGACGCCGGCCGCATCGAGCGGCGGCCCAGCAAGGCCGGCAACTACCTCGGGCTCACGCTCACCATCACGGCCACCAGCCGCGAGCAGCTCGACGAGCTCTACCGCACGCTGAGTTCGCACCCGATGGTCAAGGTGGTGCTGTAGCCGCGCCGCACCGGCGGGCGCGGATCACGACGCCGACTCGCGCGCCTCGAGTTCCTTCAGCTTGAACGGCGCCGCGTCGTCGCCCATCTCGGCGGCACGCTGGTACCAGTAGCGCGCCAGGCGCAGATCGCGCTCCACACCGTCACCTTGTTCGTACATCGAAGCCAGGATGTAGGCGGCGCCGACATCGCCGGCCTTGGCGGCCTCGCGGTACCAGTGGGCGGCGCGAGCGGCGTCTTTCGGCCGCCCGCGGCCGAGGTAGTGCGCCGTGCCCATCGCCAGCTGCGCCTCGGCGGCGCCCGACTCGGCGGCGAGCTCGTACCAGTCGTGCGCCTGCTGCAGGTTGCGCCGGCCGAGCTGGCCGGTCTCCAGGCTCTTTCCGAGCATCAGCTGCGCCAGCACGAAGCCGCCACGCGCGGCGCGCACCAGCAGTTCCTCGGCCCGGGCCAGACTGGCGTCGGGCAGCTGACGCTTGACATGCATGACCGCGAGGTTGAAGTCCGCCGCCGGCACGCCGCGGCGCGACAGCGTCTCGAAGGCGGTGCGCGCGGCGTCGATGTGGCCGGACTCGTAGTCGATGACGGCGCGGTCGAGCTGCGCCTGAACCGCCGGCGCCCGCGGCGGAGCCGCCTGGGCGACCGTTGCGGCCAGGGCCAGCAGCAGCAAGGGACAGGCCAGCAGTTTCATCGCGCCACGATAGCGCGCCGCGTGGCGGCTGGGCGCCCGCATGCTCCAATCCCGACATGGCCGATCGCCCGACCCTCTCCGTAAAGCCCGGCAAGCCCGCCCGCGACCCCCGCCGGCCGCGCGTGCGCGGCGGCCCTGCGCGTGCCGCGCCCGCCAGCGCCGCTGCCACGCCGAAGCCCGCGCCGGCAGCGCCCGCCGCGGCACCCGTCGTGGTGCCCGAACGCGCCGCGAGGCCTGCCCGCCCGAAGCCTGCGCCCGCGCCACCCGCAGCCGATCGGCCGCGGGCAAGGCCGCCGGCGAAGCCCTTCGCCAAGCCTGCGGCCCCTGCGTCGGGAAAGCCATCGGGCAAGCAGTCGTTCAAGCCCGCGTTCAAGGCGCCCCCCCAGCCCCGCACGCCCGCCGACGAAGGCGTGCGCGTGAACAAGCTGATGACCGAACGCGGCCTGGCCTCGCGCCGCGAGGCCGACGACTGGATCGCCGCCGGCTGGGTGCGTGTCGACGGCGCCGTGGCGAAGCTGGGGCAGCGCGCCGCGCCGGATGCCGTCCTCACCATCGACGAGCGCGCCCGGCAGGAACAGCAGCACCGCGTGACGGTGCTGCTGAACAAGCCCATGGGCTGGGTCAGCGGCCAGCCCGAAGACGGTTATGAGCCTGCCGTGGCGCTGGTCACCGCCGCCAACCACTGGGACGGCGACCGCTCCGGCATCCGCTTCCACGTCGGCCACCTGCGCCACCTGGCGCCGGCCGGCCGGCTGGACATCGACTCCACCGGGCTGCTGGTGTTCACGCAGGACGGCCGCGTCGCGCGCCACCTGATCGGCGACGAGACGCGCGTCGAGAAGGAGTACCTCGTGCGCGTGGCGCGTGTTGACGGCGGCCCGGTGCAGGAGACCGACCTCGGCCCGCTGCGCCACGGCCTCGAGCTCGACGGTGTGCAACTGCGCCCGGCGCAGGCCAGCTGGCAGAACGAGCAGCAGCTGCGCATCGTGCTGCGCGAGGGCCGCAAGCGGCAGATCCGCCGCATGTGCGCGCTCGTCGGGCTGCAGGTGCTGGGCCTCAAGCGCGTGCGCATCGGCAGCGTGCCGCTGGGGCCGCTGCCCGAGGGCCGCTGGCGCTACCTGCGCGAGGACGAGCGCTTTTAGCGCCGTGCCCCGCGCCTGGCGGCCTCGTCAGCGCGGGCCCAGCTGGGCCAGGCGCTTCTTCGCGTCTTCCAGCGCCGCCTTCTGGCCCTTGCCCGCATCGACGAAGCGCTGCAACGAAGCGCGCGCGGCATCGAGCTGGCCGAGCTGCTGCTGCGCAATGCCGCTGCGGTAGCCGATGGGCCAGCGCTCGGCGCCCTTGAGCTTGGCCGAGCGCTCCAGCAAGGCCAGCGCCGCGGGCCAGTCGCCCAGCTCGCCCTTCACGCGCGACAGGCCGTAGGGCCCCGCCGACTCGTCGGCGTGCTCGCGCATCAGGCGCTCGAACCAGGCCTGGGCCTTGGCGGCCTGGCCGTCGTTCACCAGCATCAGCCCGGCCTGCGTGCCCCACTCCAGCACGTCGGCCCGCAGCGCCGGTTCGGCCACCGGCAGCAGGGCCTGCAGGCGGGGCAGCGCCTCGGCCGCGTTCTTGCCCGCCATCATCACGCGGGCCTGCAAGGCGGCGGCCTGCTCCGGGCGCGGTGCGCTGCGCGCAAGCTCGCCAGCCTTGTCGAGACTGCCGCCCATCATGCCGGGCGCCAGCGCATAGAACTCGACGAGCGCGCCTCGCCCCGGGTACCAGGCCGGCTCGAGCGCGTGCGCCGTGGCCAGCGCCTCGCGCACCGTGCCGGCACTGCGCGCCGCAGCGAACAGGCCTTCGCTCATGGCGTGCACGCCGAGCAGCACGCCGTGGGCGTAGTGGCAGGGCTGGGCCTTGGGCTGGCGCTCGGCGCAGCCGCGGGCCTTGTCGAGCGCGTCGCGGCGCAGCGCGGCGTCGTTGCGCTCCAGCGCCGCCAGGGCCAGGGCCAGCACGGCCTGTGCGTCGTCGGGCTGCGACGCCAGGCGCTGCTGCGCCACGCGCTGCAGTTCTGCCGGGCGCTCAGCCACGTACAAGGCCTCGAGCGCGGAGTCGCCCAGCGTCTGGGCACCGGCGCCCAGGGTGGCGCAGGCCAGCAGCGGCGTCAGCGCGGCACGGAATGATCGAAGTGGATGCATGGGCAGGCTCGAGGAAGTCGACCCGGCCATCGTGCCCGCTGCGCGCCGGGCTGCCACCCGCCATGCGATGGAGCGTCGTCTGGCCACGACGAAGCGCCGCACCCGCCTGATAACCTCGACTGGATGAGTGTCGTCTCGCCGGCCGGCATCGGCCCTGCCCGCCCCGCCGTGTCGCTGCCGCTGGCGGCCGTGACGCTGGCCCTGCTGCTGGGCCTGCAGCCGGTGACGACCGACATGTACCTGCCGGCGTTTCCGCTGCTGACGCGCGAGCTCGGCGCCGGCATGGCGCAGGCGCAGCTCACGATGTCGGCGCTGATCCTGGCCTTCGGCGTGGCCCAGCTCGTCTGGGGCCCGCTGGCCGACCGCCTGGGCCGGCGCCCGGTGCTGCTGCTCGGCCTGGCGCTGTACGCGCTGGCCAGCGCCGGCTGCGTGCTGGCCGGCAGCATCGAGGCGCTGGTGGTGTGGCGCGCGCTGCAGGGGGCGGCCATGGCGGCGGCAGTGGTGTGCGCACGCGCCATCGTGCGCGACCTGTACGAGCCGGTGCAGGGCGCGCAGGTCATGTCGCTGGCCCTCACCGGCCTGGGTGTCATCGCGCTGGCCAGCCCGCTGCTGGGCGGCGTGATGGCCAACGCCGTGGGCTGGCGCGGGGTGCTGGCGCTGGTGGCAGCCATCGGGCTGGCAACGCTGGCCTGGGTGGCGCTGAAGCTGCCCGAGACGCTGGCCCGCCCCAACCCGCAGGCGCTGCAATGGCGCGTGCTGCTGCCCACCTGGGTGACGATCGCGCGCCACCCGGTGTTCGGCGCCTGGGCCTTGCTGGTGGCCTGCGCCTATGGCGGCCTGTTCACGCTGCTCGCCGGCTCGTCGTTCGTCTACATCGACGTGCTCGGCCTCAGCCCCGCGGCGTATGGCTTCGCGATGGCCGCGGGCTCGCTGGCGTACATCGCCGGCACGCTGGTCTGCCGGCGCTGGATTCCGCGCTTCGGGCTCGCCGGCGCGGTGGCCCGCGGCGGCATCTTCACGCTGGCCGGCGGCGCCCTGGGCGTGGCGCTGGTGCTGGCCGACGTCTCGCACTGGGCGGCGGTGCTGGTGCCGCAGTGCCTGTACCTGTTCGGCCACGGCCTGCACCAGCCGTGCGGGCAGGCCGGTGTGGTGGCGCCGTTCCCGGCACAAGCCGGCGCCGCCAGCGCGCTGGCCGGCTTCGTGCTCGCGCTGGTGGCCTTCGGCGTGGGGCGCTGGCTTGGCATGGCGCTCGACGGCAGCGTGGTGCCGCTGATGTGGGGCCTGGGCTTCTGGGCGCTGGCCACCAGCACCATCGCCTGGACGCTGGTGCGCCGCGCGCTGGCATGACGGGCGCGCTGCAAGGCGTGGTGCTCGCCGGCCCCACGGCCAGCGGCAAGAGCGCGCTGGCGCTGGCGCTGGCCGAACGCTGGCCGCTGGAGGTGATCAGCGTCGACTCGGCACTGGTCTACCGCGGCATGGACATCGGCACCGCCAAGCCCACCGTGGCCGAGCGCGCCGCCGTGCCGCACCACCTGATCGACATCCTCGAGCCGACCGAACGCTACTCGGCCGCCCGCTTCGCCGACGACACGCAGCGCCTGGCCGCCGAGATCCGCGCGCGGGGCCGCCTGCCGCTGCTGGTGGGCGGCACGATGCTCTACGTGAAGGCGCTGCGCGACGGCCTGCACCCGATGCCGCCGGCCGACGCCGCCGTGCGCGCCGCGCTCGACGCCGAGGCCGCGGCGCTCGGCTGGCCAGCGCTGCACGCCGAGCTGGCGCGCGTGGATGCCACCACGGCGGCACGGCTGGCTCCGCTGGATGCCCAGCGCATCCAGCGCGCGCTGGAGGTGTTCCGCGTCAGCGGACGCCCGCTGTCGCACTGGCATGCCGATGCCCGGCCGGCCCCGGCCGACGCCGACGCATCATGGCCCGTGGTCTCGCTCGAGCCCACGTCCCGGGCCTGGCTGCACGGGCGCATCGCACAGCGTCTGGACCAGATGTTCGCTGCCGGACTCGTCGACGAGGTGCGCCGGCTGCGCGAGCGCGGCGACCTCGAGGCCACGCTGCCGGCGATGCGCTGCGTGGGCTATCGCCAGGTCTGGCAAGGGCTGGAGGACGGCCGCCTCGAACGGGGCGACACGGCCACCGTGCGCGAAGAATCGATCATCGCCACCCGCCAGCTGGCCAAGCACCAGCTGACCTGGTTACGCTCGATTTCATCGCGCCAGGCCCACGCGTGCGACGATGCCGCGGGCCTGGCCGGTGCAACCGAGGCCGTGTTGGTGCACGCCCGCCGCCTGCACGCCTGAGGGTCGCCGCGCCGACGCTGGCCCGTGCCTTGCATGCGTCCTCTGCCGGGAGGTGTCTCGGGGCACCGCGAGGAACGAACGCGTTACGTGCAACAGCGGGGTTTCAACGCCCCGTGCTTAGGGTGATGCCCCGAGAAGAGGCGCAAACCCTTCGGGATATAGTCGACCGCCTCGGACGCATCGGTCCGCGGCAAGCCCACAAGGCTGATGCAGTGAAGTCGCGCTGCCCCGCATCCATAGGGTGCAGGAGCAAGCTGGAGGATTGAGTGGATTTCGCCCAACAACAACGCAACCCGGGCCGCCATGCGGTGGGCATCGGGATCGTGCTGGCCTTGCATCTGTTCCTGGGTTGGGCCCTGGTGAGCGGATTGGCGCAGCGCATGGTCGAGGTCATCAAGGCGCCGATCGAAACCAAGATCATCGAAGAAAACAAGCCGCCGCCCCCGCCGCCGCCGGAGAACCTGCCGCCGCCGCCGAAGTTCGCGCCGCCGCCGCCTTCGTTCGTGCCGCCGCCCGAGGTGAACGTGAACCCGCCGCCGACGCCGGCACCGTCGATCACCGTCACCCGCGAGGCGCCGCCGCCGGCGCCGGTGTCGATCGCCCCGCCGCCGGCCCCGGCCGCGCCGCCCGCGCCCCCGGCCCCGCCGCGGGCTCCGGTGCGCACCGAGCCGCGCCTCAACTTCGGCGGCACCTGCGACCGGCCGGAGTACCCGCGCGCAGCGCGGGCGGCCGAGACGACAGGTCAGACCGTCATCGTCTTCACGGCCGACGCTTCTGGCGCGGTCACCGAAGCCACGGTCGAACGCTCTTCCGGCCCGACACGCGAGCACAAGCAGCTCGACCGCCTCGCCGTGGAAGCCGTGCGCGCCTGCAAGGTCACGCCCGGCACCCTGGACGGCAAGCCCGAACGGCTGACCTCCCGTGTCACCTACGTCTGGCAGGTCGAATAAGCCCTCTGGCTGCGACCGCCCACCTTTACCCTGAAGCAGCGCCTAGTCGAAAGCGCCAGCCCGATCCTCCTGGAGTGCACATGTTGATGAATCGTTTCACTGCCGCCCGTACCTGGGCCGCCAAGTCGCTGGCCACGCTGCTGGCAGGGTTCGTGCTGGCCGCCGGCATGCCGTCGCTGGCGCTCGCGCAGGCACCGGCCGCATCGGCGCCTGCCGCAGCGGCCGCACCCGCGCCCGCTGCCGCGCCGGCCGAGATGAACAAGGTCGAGCAGCAGGCCGTCGAGAACCCGTTCGGCCTGAAGGCCGCGTGGGCATCGGGCGACTGGGTGGCCAAGGGCACGCTGATCATCATGGTCATCATGTCGATGGGCAGCTGGTACATCATCTTCACGAAACTGTTCGAGTCGCGGTCGATGATGAAGAGCGCCAAGGCGTCGAGCGACACCTTCTGGAAGGCCAGCTCGGTGAAGGCCGGCGTGGGCACGCTGGAAGAAGGCTCGGCCTTCCGCTTCATCGCCGAGCAGGGCATCAAGGCCTCCGACCACCACGAGGGCACGATGGTCGAGGCCATCGACAAGCACACCTGGATCGGCATGTCGATGGATCGCGCCGTCGGCAACGTGCAGAGCCGCCTGACCGACGGCCTGGCCTTCCTGGCCACGGTGGGCTCCACCGCTCCGTTCGTGGGTCTGTTCGGTACCGTCTGGGGCATCTACAACGCCCTGGTCAAGATCGGCATCAGCGGCCAGGCCTCGATCGACAAGGTCGCCGGCCCGGTGGGCGAGGCGCTCATCATGACGGCCATCGGTCTGGCGGTCGCGGTGCCGGCGGTGATCGGCTACAACTGGCTGATCCGCCGCAACAAGGCGATCATGGACGAGACGCGCGCCTTTGCCGGCGACCTGCAGAACGTGCTCCTGTTGGGCAAGCGCTGACCGCGCCGCGCCAGGCACTGGCCGGAGAACACCATGGCGATGCAAGTCGGAGCCTCCGACGAAGGCGAAGAGCAGCTCAACACCACCATCAACACCACCCCGCTGGTGGACGTGATGCTGGTGCTGCTGATCATCTTCCTGATCACGATTCCGGTGGTCACGCAGACGATCAAGCTCGAGCTGCCGAAAGAAAAGAACATTCCCCTGCAGACCAAGCCGGAGAACATCACCATCGCGGTCAACCGCGACGGCGAGATCTTCTGGGGCATGCAGCGCATCCCCGACATCGAGGCGCTGGTCAACCGGCTCAAGGTCGAGTCGGTCAAGGAGCCTCAGCCCGAGGTGCACATCCGCGGCGACAACGAGGTGCGCTACGAGTCCGTGGGCCGCGTCGTCGTGGCCTGCCAGCGGGCCGGCATCTTCAAGGTCGGCTTCATCACCGAACCGCCGGCCGCGGCCGGCAGCCGCTGAGCACTCAGCGGCGCCCTACTTGTGAATTGAGAGTCCTGACATGGGAATGAACGTCGGCAATTCGAGCGGCGAAGGCGACGGCGAGGTCATGGTGGACATCAACACCACGCCGCTGATCGACGTGATGCTGGTGCTGCTGATCATGTTCATCATCACCATCCCGATCCAGACGCACGCGGTGAAGATGAACATGCCGGTGCCGAACAACGCGGCACCGCCGCCGAAGCCGCCCGAGGTGGTGCGCATCGACGTCGACTTCGACGGCACCATCGGCTGGAACGGCGAGATCATCCAGGCCGGCGACCGTGGCGCCATCGAGCAGCGCCTGGCGGCCATCGCGTCGATGGCCGACCAGCCCGAGGTGCACCTGCGCCCGAACAAGCTCGTCACCTACAAGCACGTCGCGATGATCATGGCCACCGCCCAGCGCCTGGGCGTGACGAAGATCGGCATCGTCGGCAACGAGCAGTTCCTCTAACACCCCGCCACCCGAGCCTCAGCGGGACCCACGGAACTCGGCGGCTGCCGCCTGGTCCACCGCGGGTCCCGACTGTCTTGATGCGATGCCTTCGCTGAAACCCATGAAATCACTGCGACTTCTCACCACGCTGGCTGCTGCCGCCCTGCTGACCCTGGGCGCCACCACCGGTGCCCATGCCCAGGGTGTGCGCGCCGAGATCGGCAAGCCGCTGCAGCAGGCCTCGGAACTGCTGCGCGCCGGCAAGGCCCGCGAAGCGCTGGGCAAGGTGCGCGAAGCCGAGGCCGTGGGTGGCAAGACCGCCGCCGAGCAACTGGTCATCGACCGCATGAAGGCCGCTGCCGCGCAACGTGCAGCCGACTTCCCGACCGCCATCGCGGCGCTCGAGTCCATCCACCCCAAGGTGACGGGCGCCGAGGCCGGGCAGATCGCCGAGCAGCTCGCGGCCGCGTATGCGCAGACGCGCAACAACGGCAAGGCCACCGAGTGGTTGAACAAGGCCATCGCCGCCGGCAACAACAGCCCCACCATCAAGCAGCTGCAGCAGTTCCTTATGGGCGCCAGCGGCGACTACGCCGCCATCGCACGTGACGCCGCCGCCGCCGTGCAGGCCGCCGAACAAGCCGGCCGACGCCCGGCCGAGGACGACCTGCTTCGCCTGGCCGATGCACAGAACCGCCTGGGCCAGACCAACGCCTATGTCGGCACGCTCGAGCGCCTGCTGCTGAACTACCCGAAAAAGGACTACTGGAACGCCTACCTCGGCCGCCTGGCGCGCAAGACCGGCTTCTCGCAGCGCTACGAACTCGACCTGCTGCGCCTGCGCCTGGCCAGCGGCACGCTCGTCAAGACCGAGGAATACATGGAGATGGCGCAGCTCGCGCTGCAGGCCGGCTTCCCTGCCGAGGCACGCAAGATCGTCGACCAGGGCTATGCCGCCAAGCTGCTGGGCACCGGCGCCGAAGCCAGCCGCCACCAGCGCCTGCGCGACCTGGCCGTGAAGCAGGAGGCCGAATCCAAGGCCAACTTGAGCACCCACACGACCGAGGCCGAAGCGGCCAAGGACGGCGACGCGCTCGTGAAGTGGGGCTATGCCTACGTGACGCTGGGCGAGGTCGACAAGGGCATCGCGCTCATCCAGGCCGGCGCGGCGATGCCGGGCATCAAGCGCCCCGACGAAGCCCGCCTGCGCCTGGGCATGGCGCAGTTGCAGTCGCCGAAGAGCCGCGCCGCAGCCGTGCAGACGCTGCGCAGCGTGCGCGGCACCGACGGCACGGCCGACATCGCGCGCCTCTGGACGGCTGTGCAGCCCTGAGATGATCGCCTTGGCGCGGCCGGCATGGCTGCATGAGGCCGGCGGTGGGGCCGAGTTTGGCGTCTGGGCCATCGACACCGGCTTCCACCGCGATGACTTCGACGCCGCCTGGCTCGTGGTGCAGCAGGGCCGCGCCGTCTTCATCGACACCGGCACGCACTTCGCACTGCCGCGCCTCTTGGGCGCGCTCGAGGTGCTGGGCATCGGCCGCGAGGCCGTGGACTGGGTGATCCCCACGCACGTGCACCTCGACCACGCCGGTGGCGCCGGCTCGCTGATGGCCGCACTGCCCCAAGCGCAGATGCTGGTGCACCCGCGCGGCGAGCGCCACATGGTCGACCCGTCCGCGTTGTGGGCCGGCGCCACGGCCGTGTATGGCGAAGACGAGATGGCGCGCAGCTACGGCGTCGTCACCCCCGTGCCGGCCGAGCGGGTGCGTGTGTCGCACGACGGTCAAGTGCTCGACTGGGCGGGCCGCGGGCTGACGCTGATCGACACGCCGGGCCACGCGCGCCACCACCACTGCATCTGGGACCCGCTGACGCAGGGCTGGTTCACCGGCGACACCTTCGGCCTGAGCTACCGCGAGTTCGATACCGCCAAGGGCGCCTGGATCGTGCCGACCTCGACGCCGGTGCAGTTCGAGCCCGAGGCTCTGCAGGCCTCGATCGCGCGGCTGCTGGCCCAGGCGCCGCGCTGCATGTACCTCACGCACTATGGCCGCGTGGACGACGTGGCGCGCCTGGGCGCGCTGCTGCAGGGCCTGCTGGCCGAGATGGTGGCGCTGGGGGAGAGCCAGCGCGGCCAGGCCGACGCGGCTGTCCGCCACGAGGCGCTCAAGCAGGGCCAGCTCGGCATCTTCTCGCGCAGCCTGCACGAGCACGGCGTGGCCTTCGACGAAGCCCGCATCGCCGAGCTGCTGGCCATCGACCTGGAGCTCAATGCCCAGGGCATGGCCGTCTGGCTGGACCGGCCGGCGCGGGCTTGATGGCCCGGAGGCAGCCGTACACTGCCGCCCCCACTGCCGACCGCCCCGCCCGATGAGCTCATCCACCGTCCACTTCGGCCTGCAAGGCCGTGTCGTCATCGTCACCGGTGCGTCGCAAGGCATCGGTGAAGCCTGTGTGCGCCGCCTCGTGAAGGACGGCGCCGCCGTGGCCTTGTGGGACGTGGCCGACGGCCCCGGCCAGGCGCTGGCCGACGCGCTGACGAGCACCGGCGGCGCCGTGGCCTACCAGCACTGCAACGTCGCCGATAAGGCCAGCGTCGACACCGCGCTGGCCGCCACGCTGGCACGCTTCGGCCACGTCGATGGCCTCGTCAACAACGCCGGCATCTTCCGCGCGGCGCCCTTCCTCGAGGTCACCGAGGCCGACTGGGACGCCGTCATCGCCGTCAACCTGAAGGGCAGCTTCCTGGTCGGCCAGGCGGTGGCGCGGCACATGGTGGCCCGCTCGGGCGAAGCCCGCGGCGCCATCGTCAACATGAGCTCGGTCAATGGCACGCTGGCCATCCCCAGCATCGCCAGCTACAACGCCAGCAAGGGCGCCATCAACCAGCTCACGCGCGTGATGGCGCTGTCGCTGGCCGACCAGGGTGTGCGCGTCAATGCCGTGGCGCCGGGCACCATCGCCACCGAGCTGGCCCGCAGCGCCGTGCTCACCAGCGACGAGGCCAAGGCGCGCATCATGAGCCGCACGCCGATGAAGCGGCTCGGCGAGCCCGAGGAGATCGCCGACGTCTGCGCCTTCCTGCTGTCGAATGCCGCCAGCTACATGACGGGCGAGATCGTCGTCGTCGACGGCGGGCGCATGACGCTGAATTACACCGTGCCGGTGTGAACCCCCGTTGAGCTTCGAAGCCTTCGCCGTCAGCACCGGCGTCGTCGCCCTCGGGGAGATGGGCGACAAGACGCAGCTGCTGGCGCTGCTGCTGGTGGCGCGCTGGCGTCAGCCCTGGACCATCGCCGCCGGCATCCTGGTGGCCACGCTGGCCAACCATGCAGGTGCCGCCGCGCTGGGCACGTTGGTCACGCGCTGGCTCAGCCCCGAGGTGATGCGCTGGCTGCTGGGCCTGAGCTTCATCGCCGTGGCGCTGTGGATGCTCAAGCCCGACGACGCCGGTGAAGAGGTCGAAGGCGCCGGCACCGGCCGCTGGGGCGTGTTCGGCCTCACCGTGATCGCCTTCTTCCTGGCCGAGATGGGCGACAAGACGCAGATCGCCACGGTGATGCTGGCGGCGCGCTTCGATGCGCCGGTGGTGGTGACCGCCGGCACCACGCTGGGCATGATGCTGGCCAACGCACCGGCGCTGTGGCTCGGGGATGCGTTGCTCAAGCGCGTGCCCATCCAGTGGGTGCACCGCATCGCGGCGGTGGTGTTCCTCAGCCTGGGTGCGGCAGTGCTGCTGGGCTTGCCTTCGGGGCTTGGCGAATAATCCAGCGTATGAACCTCCTCCACACCATGCTGCGCGTCGGCAACCTGCAGCGCTCCATCGACTTCTACACCCAGGTGCTCGGCATGACGCTGCTGCGCACCACGACGCGGCCCGACCAGCAGTACGACCTGGCCTTCGTCGGCTATGGCCGCAACCCCGAACACGCCGAGATCGAGCTCACCTACAACTACGGCGTCGAGCGCTACGAGCTCGGCACGGCCTACGGCCACATCGCCATCGGCGTGGCCGACGTAGCCGCCACCTGCGCAGGCCTGCGCGACAAGGCCCAGGCCCTGGGCGGCGCCATTACGCGGGAGCCCGGCCCCGTGAAGGGCGGCGCCACCGTCATCGCCTTCATCACCGACCCCGACGGCTACAAGATCGAACTGATCGAGCGCCGCGCGGCCAACTGAACACAGCCGAGGCGCCGCGATGTACCTGCCCGCCCACTTCGAGCAACATGACACCGCCGCGCTGCACGCGCTGATGGCGGCCCACCCGCTGGCCACGCTCGTGGTGACTGGCGCTCACGGCACCACGGCCGACCTGGTGCCGCTGCACCTGCACCTCGCCCCCGGTGCCCAGCCCGAGCTGCGCGGCCACGTGGCCCGCGCCAACCCGCTGTGGCGCCATGCCGACGGGCAGGCGGTGCTGGCGGTGTTCCACGGCCCGCAGGCCTACGTGACGCCCTCGTGGTACCCGAGCAAGGCGCGCCACGGCAAGGTGGTGCCGACCTGGAACTACACCATGGTGCAGGCCCGCGGCACGCTGCAGGCGGTGGACGACGCCCCCTGGCTGCGTGAACTGGTGGGCCTGCTCACCGACGTGCACGAAGCCCCGCGCGCCGCGCCCTGGGCCGTGGACGACGCACCCGATGACTACGTGCAGCAGATGCTGCGCGCCATCGTGGGCATCCGCATCCCGCTCCACTCGCTCGCGGGCAAGTGGAAGGTCAGCCAGAACCGTGACGAGGCCGACCGCACCGGCGTGGTTCAAGGCCTGGCGACCGAGGCGCCCGCCACGCCATCTTCGGCGGGATGGACGATGGCCGAGCTCGTCCGTGACACTGGGCTGCCGAAGGAGACCCCCTGATGACGACCCCGAACCTGTTCCGTTGCGCCGCCGTGCTGGCGTTCTCGCTGGCCGCCTCGGCTGCGCTGGCCAACCCCAGCGTCGCGCCCGGGCTGTGGGAGTACCGCAGCGCGATGAAGACCAACGATCCGGCCATGCAGCAGGCCATGGCCGAGGCCCAGAAGGCCTTGGCCTCGATGCCGCCGGAGCAGCGCCGCCAGATGGAGCAGATGATGGCGGCGCAAGGCATGGGCATCAGCGCGTCGGGCAGCGGTGGCCCCAGCACCAGCTTCCGCGTGTGCATCACGCCCGAGCAGGCTGCGCGCCAGGAACTTCCGCCGCCCGACGACAAGTGCACGCACCGCATCACCGGCCGCACGGCCAACTCGATGAAGTTCGCCATCGAATGCCCGGCCGAAAAGACGCGCGGCGAAGGCGAGATGGTGTTCGCGAACGCCCGCGCCTACGACGGCCGCTTCACGATGCAGCAGGTGCAAGGCGGCAAGACGATGAAGATGGAGTCGACGATCGTGGCGCGCTGGGTGTCGGCCGACTGCGGCAGCATCAAGCCGGCCAAGTAGCCCGCGGGCGGCGGCTCAGGCGCGCAGCGCCTGCGACTCGCGCGCCAGCCGCGTGATGCGCGCCCAGTCGCCGGCTTCCACCGCGTCGGCCGGTGTCAGCCAGGAGCCGCCACAGACCAGGACGTTGGGCAGCGCGAGGAACTGCGGCGCCGTCTCCAGCGTGATGCCACCCGTGGGGCAGAACGCGATGTCCGGGAACGGCCCGGCCAGCGCCTTCAACATCGGCACACCGCCGGCCTGCTGGGCCGGGAAGAACTTCAGGAAGTTCAGGCCGTCGGCCATGGCCGACATCACCTCGCTGCCGGTGGCCACGCCGGGCAAGAGCGGCAGGCCGGCGGCACGGCAGGCGGCGCCCAGCGCCGAGGTGTAGCCCGGGCTCACGGCGAAGCTGCTGCCGGCGTCGCGCGCCGCCTGGGCATCCGCGGGCAGCCGCAGCGTGCCGGCGCCCACCACGGCCTCGGGCACGGCGCGGGCGATGGCCTCGATGGCCGCCAACGCCACCGGCGTGCGCAGCGTCACCTCCAGCACCTTCACGCCGCCTTCGACCAGCGCACGGGCCAAGGGCACGGCCTGCTCCAGTCGCTGGATGACGATGACGGGGATCACGGGGCCATGGCTGGCGAGGCTTCGGGTGTCGAGCATGCGGGTCTCGGAGTCGGTGGAGGTCAGAGCCAAGTGACGGCGCCCTCTTCGGCCGTCAGCACGTTGCGGCGCATGCCGGCAAAGAGATCGCGGCCCAGGTCGTGCGCGTGGGTCTCGAGCCACTCGGCGCCGGGCTCGGCCGGCTTGCGGCGCGACCACTCCACGGCATCCACCAGCGCCTGCAGCGTGCCCGCCTCGGCATCGAGACGGATCACGTCGCCGTCGCGCACCAGCCCCAGCGGCCCGCCGGCCAGCACCTCGGGGCTCACGTGGATGGCCGCCGGCACCTTGCCACTGGCGCCGCTCATGCGGCCGTCGGTCACGAGCGCCACGCGGAAGCCCTTGCCCTGCAGCACGCCCAGCGGCGGCGTGAGCTTGTGCAGCTCGGGCATGCCGTTGGCGCGCGGGCCCTGGAAGCGCACCACCACGACCACGTCGCGCTCCAGTTCGCCCGCGGCGAAGGCGGCGAGCATCGCCTCCTGGCTGTCGAACACGCGGGCCGGGGCTTCGATGACGTGGCGGTCGTCGGGCACGGCGGAGATCTTGATGACGCTGCGGCCCAGGTTGCCCTCGAGCAGCCGCAGGCCGCCGCTCGGCGAAAACGGCTTCGAGGCGATGCGCACGATGCTGCTGTCGCCGCTGTCGGGCGGCATCGGCAGCCAGCGCAGGCCGTTCGGGGCCGCCTCGTGCAGCTGCGGCAGCGTGGTGTACGCGGCCATGCCGCCCACCGCCACGGTGGCCGCATCGGCATGCATGGCGCCACTGCCCAGCAGCTCGCGAAGCACGAAGCCCGGGCCGCCCGCGGCCTGGAACTGGTTCACGTCGGCGCTGCCGTTGGGGTACACACGCGCCAGCAGCGGCGTGGCGGCCGAGAGCTCGGCGAAGTCGCTCCAGTCGATCAGGATGCCGGCCGCCCGCGCCACCGCCACCCAGTGGATGAGGTGGTTGGTGCTGCCGCCCGTGGCCAGCAGGGCGACCATGGCGTTGACGATGGCGCGCTCGTCGACCAGGCGGCCGATCGGCATGAACCGGGGCCCGTCGCGCGTGATCGCCACCGCCGTGCGCACGGCCTCGCGCGTGAGCGCCTCGCGCAGGCCGTCGTGCGGGTGCACGAAGGCCGCACCCGGCACATGCAGGCCCATCGCCTCGAGCAGCATCTGGTTGCTGTTGGCGGTGCCGTAGAAGGTGCAGGTGCCGGGGCCGTGGTAGGCCGCGCTTTCGGCCTCGAGCAGCTTGTCGCGGCCCACCAGGCCCTGGGCGGCCTGCTCGCGCACCTTGGCCTTCTCGTTGTTCGACAGGCCGCTGCTCATCGGCCCCGCGGGCACGAAGACACAGGGCAGATGGCCGAAGTGCAGCGCCCCGATCAGGAGGCCAGGCACGATCTTGTCGCACACGCCCAGCAGCAGCACGGCATCGAACACGTCGTGCGTGAGCGCCACCGCCGTGCCCATGGCGATGGTGTCGCGGCTGAAGAGGCTCAGCTCCATGCCGGGCTGGCCCTGCGTGACGCCGTCGCACATGGCCGGCACGCCGCCAGCCACCTGCACGGTGGCGCCGAGCTTGCGGGCCTCGTCGCGGATGACGTCGGGGAAGCGCTCGTAGGGCTGGTGCGCCGAGAGCATGTCGTTGTAGGCCGTGACCACCGCCAGGTGCGGGCCCTTGTGGGCCACGACACGCAGCTTGTCGTTGGCCGGCAGGGCGGCAAAGGCATGGGCCACGTTGGCGCAGCCCATGCGGTCGCTGCCGGGCTTGCGCAAGCTGAGGCGGTCGAGTCGGGCGAGGTAGGCGCCGCGCAGGCCGGCGCTGCGCTCGCGGATGCGCGCGGTGACGCGCTGCACCACGGCCGAAGGTGTAGCGGTGGGTGTAACCATGGGTCGGATTCTGAAGAAACCGAGTTACATCGTCAATGACGCAAACTGCCGGCATGCCGTGGCGCGCAGGCGCGCCTCTTGCAAGGCCCCGATCGACCGTGACGCCCTCCATCGACCTCGCCCGCCTCACCGTGCGCGACCCCGCCGCGGCGCTGCGCACCCTGCGCCAGCAGTGGCGCGGCCATGCGCAGTGGTGGATCTTCGGCTATGCCTCGCTGATCTGGCGCCCCGAGTTCGATGCCGCCGAGCACCGCCCTGCGCTGGTGCACGGCTGGCACCGCGCCCTGCGCATGCGCTCGCGCGTGAACCGCGGCACGCCGCAGCAGCCGGGCCTGGTGTTTGCGTTGCTGCCGGGTGGTGCCTGCCGCGGCGTGGTCTACCGCATGCGGCCCGAACAGGCCGAAGCCGAACTCGACCGGCTCTGGGAGCGCGAGATGCCCAACGGTGTGTACGACCCCCGCCTGCTGCCCTGCCGCACCGCGCAGGGCCCGGTGGTGGCGCTGGCCTTCACGCTCAGCCGCCGCAGCGAGGCCTGCCTGCCCCGCCTGCCCGACGACGAGGTCTGCCACATCCTGCGTCACGCGCACGGGCGCTACGGCACGACGATGGCCTACCTGGCCGAAACCGCGGCCGCGCTGCGCGCACGCGGCGTGCACGACCGCGAGATTGAGCGCCTGATGGCGCTGGCGCGGCGCGAGGGCCTGGCCTAAGGCTGTGCCGCGAGCCGCAGTGCGGCCAGATCGCCAGGCGTGTCGACGTCCACCAGCACGCCAGGGTCGTCGAGTTCCACTGCCACCGCCGGGTAGCGCGACACCACCCGCCGGGCGCCGTCGTCGCCATCGAGCTGCACCAACTCCGAGTACAGCTCGGCGGCAAAGCCCACCGGATGGCCGCGTCGGCCCTGGTGCTGCGCAAACACCACGATCTGCTGCGACAAGGCCGCAGCCACGGCCTGCACGGACGCCGGTTGCACGCGCGGCATGTCGGCGGGCAGCACCAGCCAGCCGGCGCCGGCCGAGCGCTCGGCCACACCGGCGGCGATGCTGTAGCCCATGCCACGTGCCGCCTCACCGGGGCTCAACACCAGGATGTCGCGGCGCGCCATCTGCCGCGCGGCCAGCGGTGCCAGCTCGGCCGTCGTCACCACCAGGCAGGGCAGCTGCGAGGCCAGCGCCGCACGCAGGGTGCACTCGAGCACGGTCAGGCCGTCGAGCGGTTGTTCAAGCTTGTGTCCGGGGCCGCCGGCACCGCCGAAGCGGCTGCCGCGGCCGGCAGCGGGCACGATGAGGGTCGGGCGGGCATTCATGCTGTTGTTGGCGCCGGTGACCGTTCCCTAGGCAAGGTTCCGGCGTCCTCCTTGGGCCTCAGGATGGCGACGCGGTGCCTTGTCAGAAAGTGGGGCCATCACTTAAGTCGTTTTCCGTAAGGGATGCACCCGTGGCCGGCTTCCTATACTGGGCCACATGGACATCGCCGACCTGCGCAAAAGCTACGAACGCGACGAGCTCGACGAAACCGCCTCTGCCGCCGACCCGCTGCAGCAGTTCGGCACCTGGCTCGAGCAGGCGCTGAGCGCCCAGTTGCCGGAGCCCAACGCGATGACGCTGGCCACCGTCGGCCCCGACGGCCGCCCGTCGACACGCATCGTGCTGATCAAGGGCTGCGACGCTCGCGGCATCGTCTGGTACACCAACTACGAGAGCCGCAAGGGCCGTGAACTGGCGGCGCAGCCGTTCGCGGCACTGCAGTTCCACTGGGTGGAGTTGGAGCGCGTCGTGCGCATCGAGGGCCGCGTGCACAAGGCCGGCGAGGACGAGTCCGATGCCTACTACGCCAGCCGCCCGCTCGACTCGCGCCTGGGTGCCTGGGCCTCGCCTCAGAGCGAAGTGATCGGCTCGCGAACGGTGCTGGTGGCCGCCGCGGCCAAGGCCGCCCTCACCCACGGCCTGAACCCGCCGCGGCCACCGCACTGGGGCGGCTACCGGCTCGTGCCCGATCGCTGGGAGTTCTGGCAAGGCCGCAAGAGCCGGCTGCACGACCGCCTGCGCTACCGGCTCGAGGGCGGGGCCTGGGTGCGCGAGCGGCTGGCGCCCTGAGGCGCCGGCGCCGCGACACCGTCGCTGCCTCGGCGCCTACGCTTCACCAGCGCCACTGCATCCCGGCCGAGAACGCCCGGCCCGGCGCCGGAGACAAGCCGCGCACCGAGGCCACCGCGGCCGCGTTGAAGGCCAGCTCGTCGGTGGCATTGGCCAGCTTCGCGTACCAGCTCAAGCCGGGCAGCGCCGCCACGCGGCCGCGCAGCCACAGGTCCAGCACCGTGGCCGAGGGCGTGGCCGTGTCGGTGGCCGGCACCCGGCCCTGGCGCGCGGCGTGGCGGATGTCGGCGCCCAGGGTGGTGGGGCCGAGCGTCCAGGCCGCACCGACGCGCAGGCGCAGCGGCGGCAGGCGCGGCAGCGGCTCCTTGCGGTCGAGATCGTCGCCACGCACGAGATCGAGCGTGCTGCTCAGCACCAGCGGCGCGCCCGCCAGCGTCAGCGTCGTCGAGGCCTCGATCTCGGCACCCACGAGTCGCGCCCGGACGCCCTCGAAGCGGTACTCGGGCACCTCGATGTCGGGCTCGCCGGGTTCCTCGGCCGGCAGCGTGACCACGTTGCCGGTGTCGCGCAGCGCGATGTAACGGCTGAATCGCGTCGAGAACACGTTCACCGCCAGCCGGGTGCCGGCGCGGCGGAAGGCAAGGCCGAACTCCACGTGCCGGCTCGACTCCAGCCCCAGCGTGGTGTCCCCGATCTCGTAGGCCGCGGTGGCCAGGTGCAGGCCATCGGCGTACAGCTCGTAGTAGGCCGGCGCGCGCTGCGTGCGGCCCACCTGGCCCAGGGCCTGCCAGCCGCCGCCGAGCTCGAAGCGGGCGCCGAGCGACAGGCTCGTGGGCGAGAAGCTGCGCGACTGCGCGGCCCCGAAGCGCGGTTCGGCGGCACCGGGCGCGTCGCCAGCGGACGACACCGTCACCCGTTCGCTGCGCAGGCCGGCGCTGAAGGTGGCCGCGCCGAGCGTGAACTCCTCCAGCACGAAGAGCGCGCTGCTCTTCGTCAGCGTGCCCGGCACGAAAGCCTCTTCGCCCAGTGCCGAGAAGTCCAGCCGCTCCGTCTGCACGCCGAAAACGCCCTCCAGCCCCGCCAGCGGCTTGTGGCGGAGTTCAGCGCGCAGTTCGTCGCCCAGGCTCGCGAAGCGCGTGCCGACCTCGCCGCCGCCTTCGATCTCTTCGTGGGCGTAGCGGCTGCGCGAGGCCTTGAGCAAGACGCTGGACAAGGGCCCTGGCAGCGCCCGCCACTCGCCCGCCAGCGCCGCGCGTTCGCGCAGCAGCCGGATGCTCACGTCGGGCTCGACAGTGACGCCGTAGTCGTGGTCCATGCGGTCCAGCGAGAGGCCGAAATAGCCGCTGCCCGACACCCAGGCCGCGCCCACGGCGCCGGCACGGCTGTCAGAGGCGGCGTTGCGCACGCGCGTGGCGGGCTCGAGTGGCTCGCCGTCGGCCACGGGCGTGAAGCGCGGCGTGCGCGGGTCGTCGGCCTTGCGCGCGGCGACGTCCACGTGCCAGGCCAGGCCGCCAGCGCCACCTTCCAGCACCGCGGCGCCGCTCCGCTCGGAGGCCGCGCCGCCCAGCCGCAGTTCGGCGCGGCCCGTGAGCCCGGTGATGCGTTCACGCGGGATGCGGTTGTCGATGGCATTGACCACGCCGCCGGTGGCATTGCCGCCGTACAGCAGCGCCGCCGGGCCGCGCAGCACCTCGATGCGCTCGACCACCAATGGGTCGATGGCCACGGCGTGGTCGAAGCTCAGGTTGCTGGCGTCGACGAGGCCGGCGCCGTTGTCGAGCAGCCGGATGCGGTCGCCGTCGAGGCCGCGGATCACCGGGCGGCTGGCGTTGGCGCCGAAGCCGCTGCCGGCCACACCGGCCAGGCCGTCGAGCGTCTCGCCCAGGGTGCCGGCGCGGCGCAGCAGCAGCGCGTCCCCCGTGAGCACCACGACGGGCCGGGTCGCGTCCGCGCGGCCGAGCGGGTTGCCGGTGATGACCACCGGCTCGGCGGCCGCCTGGGCCAGGGCAGCCGGGTGGCTGACGACCAGTGCCGACGAGGCGGTCAGGGCGGCGGCCACAGCGGCACGCGAACGCGGCGGCCAAGAGAGGGTGCGGGTCATGACGATCCTTCTGGAAACAAGTGCTGGGCCCCGTGAGGGCCGACGCGTCAGCGCGCGGCACGCCCGCAGTTCGCAGGCCCGCGTGGGACGAGGCGATGAAAAGAGAGCCGCCCGCCGGAGCGGGCCGGGAGCGGCCAGGATCGGCAAGGAGCGGCCCGTGGGCTGGGTCAGCCCAAGGGCGGTGCGCGCGCCTCGTAGCCGTGGCGCGAGCCGGCAGCCGCCCCAGCCACTGGGGCCGCCCACGACAGCGCAAAGCCGACCCAGCAGGAGGCCAGGGCCGACGCAGCCAGGGGCAAGGTGTCACCCAGTCCCGCCTGGTCGACGAGGCGGCAGAACGACTCGTCTTCTTCGTGTTCGCCACCCACCAGGTGCGGCCCGTGCGCCGCCAGCCCCGGCGCGTGGGCCACCCGGTGCTCCAAGGCCAGAGCCTGGGCCAGGCACCAGGCCAGCGCGAGCAAGGCCAGGCCCAGCGCGGGCGCGACACGGCCACGGGGAAGTCGGGCTTTTTGCGAACGCATTCCCAATAGAGTAACAGCGTCGTCAAGAGGCCGGTGACCCGGCGTGCCTTTCGGCACCCCGCTCGCCCGCGCAGGCACGGCGTACCGCTACAGTCCCGGCCCCATGAACCTGCTCATGTTTGTCGGCGGCCTCGTGCTGCTTGTCTTGGGGGCCAACGCACTGGTGCGTGGCGCGTCGAAACTCGCCTTGTCCTTCGGCATCAGCCCGCTGGTGGTGGGCCTCACCATCGTGGCCTTCGGCACCAGCGCGCCCGAGGTGGCGGTGAGCGTGGGCGCCGTGCTCGACGGCAATGCCGACATCGCCATCGGCAACGTGGTCGGCAGCAACATCTTCAACGTGCTGTTCATCCTGGGCATCAGCGCGCTGATCGCGCCGCTGATCGTCAACATCCAGCTCATCCGCCAGGAAGTGCCCATCATGCTGGGCGCCAGCCTGCTGCTGCTGGCGTTGGGGCTGGACGGCAAGCTGTCGTTCCTGGATGGCGCCCTGCTGTTCACCCTGCTGGTCGCCTACACCGTGTTCCTGGTCGTGCAGTCCCGGCGCGAGACGCAGGCGGCCAAGGACGAATACGCCGCCGAGGTGAAGCCGGCCGAAGTGGGGGCCTGGGACGACAAGTTGCCGATGCAGCTGCTGCTCATCGTCGTGGGCCTGGCGGCGCTGGTCTTCGGCTCGGAGTACCTGGTCACCGCCGCGGTGTCGTTTGCCAAGGCCATGGGCGTGAGCGACCTCGTCATCGGCCTGACCATCGTGGCCGCCGGCACCAGCATGCCGGAGGTCGCCACCAGCATCACCGCCGCCATCAAGGGCGAGCGCGACATCGCGGTGGGCAACGTGGTCGGCAGCAACACCTTCAACATCCTGGGCTGCCTGGGCTTGTCGGGCCTGGTGTCGGGCGACATGGGCCTGGTGATGGCGCCCTCGCTGCTGGCCTTCGACATCTGGGTGATGCTGGCGGTGGCCCTGGCCTGCCTGCCGGTGTTCATGACCGGCCGCGAGATCGCGCGCTGGGAAGGCGCCGTGTTCCTGGGCTACTACGTCGCCTACGTGGCCTACCTCATCATGGCGTCGCAGCAGCACGCGGCACTGCCGGCGTTCTCGGGCGTGATGATGAGCTTCGTGGTGCCCATCACCATCGTCACGCTGGTGGTGGCGATGTTCGGCTCACGCTCCAAGCCGGCCGACCCCGGCTGAGCGGGCGCGTTCGGCGCGAAATCAGCGCAGGGGCTGCTCCGCCGGCGGCGGCGCCACGCTGGGTTCGCGCCGGTGCAGCGCGGCCTGCGCCAGCAGGTTGGCCGACACCGGCGCGGTGACGAAGATGAACAGCGTGATCAGCAGCTCGGCCACCGACCACGTGCCCTGCGCCGCGCTCGCCGCCATCGACGCCAGCAGCACGCCGCCCACGCCCAGCGTCGTGGCCTTCGTCGGCGCGTGCAGCCGCATGTAGAAATCGCGAAACCGCACGAGGCCGATGCCGCCCACGAGCGCGAACACGCCGCCCACGAGCAGCATCACGATGATCACGGCCTGCCAGGCGGCCGGCAGTTGCTCGAGGTGGTTCATGCGCGGCCCCTCATTCGATGACATCGCCGCGCTGCAGGTAGCGGCCCAGCGCGACGGTGGAGACAAAGCCCAGCAGCGCGATCAAAAGCGCCGCCTCGAAGTACAGCCCCGTGCCCTGCTGGATGCCCAGCAGCACCACGAAGGCCACGACGTTGACGTACAGCGTGTCGAGCGCGAGCACGCGGTCGGGCAGCGTCGGCCCGCGCACCAGGCGCCAGGCGCACAGCAGCATGGCCACGCCGACGGCGCCCAACGCGAACATCAGCGCCAGCGAGATGAACGACGGTGTCATCCGAAGATCTCCATCAGCGGGCGCTCGTAGCGCTCCTTCATCTGTACAGCCGCGCCAACCACGTCGGTGCAGTCCAGCGCGTGCACGAGGATCTCGCCGCGCTGCTCGTCGACGACGCAGCTCACCGTGCCCGGCGTGGTGGTGATGATGGTGGCGAACAGCACGATGGCCGTCGGGTGCGTGGTGTCCAGCTTGATCGGCACCCAGGCCGGCTGCGGCGACGAAGAGGGGTCGAGCACGATGCGCGCCACCGTGAGGTTGGACATCACGATGTCGTAGAGCACCACGCCCGTGAGGCGCAACGCCACCCAAGCCGCGCGCGGGCGCAAGGCCGGGCCGAGAAAGCGGTGCAGCAGGCGCGGGATGACGAGCGCGAACACGGCGGCCCACAGCAGATCGGCCGGACCGGCGCTTTCGCGCAGCAGCAGCCAGGTGGCCGCCACCAGCACCGACAGCACCGGGTGCGCGAGCCAGCCGGGCGAGGTGGTCGTCGGGGTGGTCGTCTGGGTGATGGGAGGTTTCATCGCGGGGCCTCGGGCGCAGCCGGTGCAGCGGGGGCATCGAAGCGGTAAGGCCGCGTCGTCTGGGCGTTTTCGCCCAGCACGGCGCGGCCGTAGGCGGCGCGATCACCCAGCTGCACGGCCGCCGCAGCGGTGTAGCGCTGCATGGGCCCGGCGAACACGCTCACCGCCACCGTCATGGCCAGCAGCAGCGCCATCGCCCCTTGCAGCCGCAGGCTGCCGCCCGACGCGGTGCAGGCCGGCAGGTCGTCGCGAACGTGCCAGAACAGGATGCTGCCAGCGCGCGCCAGACCAACCAGCGTGAGGAAGCCAGCGCCCAGCACCACGGCCCACACGGCCACGACCCAGGCGTGCGGCGCCGCGGCCTCCAGCAGCATCAGCTTGCCGATGAAGCCCGGCAGCGGCGGCAGCCCGGCCGCCGAGGCCGCCGCCAGCAGCATCGCCAGGCCCAGCAGCACCGGCTGGCCGACGGCCGGGCCGGGCTCGAGGTGATCGGCCGCGCTGCCACGCTGCGAGGCCACGATCTCGCCCAGCAGGAACAGGGCCGCGATCACCAGCGTGCTGTTGATCATGTAGTAGAGCGACGCCGCCCAGGCCGCCGGCGTGAACAGGCCCACCCCCACCAGCACCGTGCCGACCGAGGCCACCGTGAGCCAGGACACGAGGCGCGGCAGCGTGCGCGAGGCCAGCGCGCCCAGCACGCCCACGCCGCAGGTGGCCAGCGCCAGCGGCAGGATCCAGGGCTCGGCCGCCATCGCCGCCGGGCCTGTGGCGGGCCCGCTGCCGGCGCCGTCGCCGAACACCACGCCGTGCACGCGCAGCAGCGAATACACGCCGACCTTCGTCATGACGGCGAACAGCGCCGCCACCGGCGCGCTGGTGGCGGCATAGGTGCCGGGCAACCACACCGCCAGCGGCACCAGCGCCGCCTTGAAGCCGAACACCACCAGCAGCACGAGACCCGCCGCCTGCGCGATGGCCGCGTCGTCGCCCTGCAGCTGCGGCACGCGCAGCGCCAGATCGGCCAGGTTCAGCGTGCCGGTCTGCGCATACAGCAGCGACACGCCGATGAGGAACAGCGCCGAGGCCACGAGGTTGAGCACCACGTAGTGCAGGCCGGCCTTGAAGCGCTCGCGCCCCTGGCCGTGCAGCATCAGCACATAACTGGCGATCAGCAGCACCTCGAAGAACACGAACAGGTTGAACAGGTCGCCGGTGACGAAGGCGCCCGCCAGGCCCATCAGCTGGAACTGGAAGATCGGGTGGAAGTGGCGGCCGTGGCTGTCCCAGCCGCCGGTGGCGTACAGCAGCACCGGCACGGCCACGGCGGCGGTGAGCGCCACCATCAGCGCGCCGAGCCGGTCGACGACAAGCGCGATGCCGAAAGGCGCCGGCCACTCGCCCACGCGCACGACGAGGATGCTGCCGTCGGCCGCGCGCGCCACCAGCAGCGCGGCCAGCAGCGCGAACAGCACCACCGAAGCCAGCGAGACGCGCCGCGCCCACTTCAGCCGGTGGTGGCCGTGGCTGCCGTGCACGCCCGTGCCGTCGCCGCCGCCGTCGCCGATGAACAGCAGCGCCACCGCCGTGAGCGCCGGCAGCAGCACCACGAGCACCGGAAGGTGGTCGAAGAAGCTCATGGGCGGCCCTCCGGCGGGCCTTCGCGGCGGCGCACGTCCTCGTCGCTGAGGCCGTCGACGTGGTCGCTGTCGCCGTCGTGGCGGTTGCGCAGCGCGAGTTCGATCACGAAGCCCGTGGTGGCGAAGCCGATGACGATGGCCGTCAGCACCAGGGCTTGCGGCAGCGGGTCGGCAAAGACCGTGGCGCCGGTGCCCAGGATGGGCGGCGCGCCGGTCCACAACCGGCCCATGACGAAGATGAACACGTTGACGGCGTAGCCGAGCAGGCTCAGGCCCAGCACCACCGCGAAGCTGCGCCCGCGCAGCAGCAGCAGGATGCCGCAGGCCGTGACCCAGCCGATGCCGGTGGCGACCAGGAACTCCAGGCTCAGCGTCATGAGCGCGCTCCGCCGGCCGCACCCACCGCACCGGGCGGCTCCTTGCTGGCCGCGCCCAGGGCCGACAGCATCAGCATGGTCGCGCCGACCACGGTGATGTACACGCCGAGGTCGAAGATGGCCACGGTGGCCAGCGGCGCCTCGCCCAGCAGCGGCAGCACGGGGTTGCCATGCGTGCTGGTGAAGAAGGGCCGGCCGAAGAAGAAGGCGCCCGCGCCCGTGAGCCCGGCCAGCAGCAGGCCGCTGCCGATCCAGCGCGTGTAGCGCTGGCCGCCACCCGCGTGCAGCACGCCTTCGGCCCAGGCCTGGCCGTGGGCCATGTACTGCAGCACCAGCGCCACCGAGGTGATCAGGCCGGCGATGAAGCCGCCGCCCGGCAGTGCGTGGCCGCGCCAGAAGATATAGGCGCTGACCACCAGCGCCAGCGGCAGCACGAGGCGCGCGCTCATGCGCAGCATCAGCGGCGGGGCGCTGTAGCTCCAGGCCAGGCCCGCGTCATCGGCCAGCGGCCGCCGCGCGCGCAGGCCGTCGAGCAGGGCCAGCACGCCGACAGCGGCGATGCCCAGCACCGTGATCTCACCCCAGGTGTCATAGCCACGGAAGTCGACGAGGATCACGTTCACCATGTTCGTGCCGCCGCCCTCGGGCACCGACTTCTCGATGAAGAACCAGCTGATGGAGCTGAAGTCGCGCGTCAACACGAGCCAGGTGATCCAGGCGATGCCACCGCCGCCAGCCACGGCCAGCGCGCCGTCGCGCCAGCGCCGCCAGGGTGCCGACTCGGCCTTGGCCACTTGCGGCAGCAGCGCCAGGCCCATCAGCAGCAGCACGGTGGAGACGACGTCGACCGAGATCTGCGTCATCGCCAGGTCGGGGGCCGAGAAGGCCAGGAAGGTGAGCGAGGCCACCAGGCCCACGGCTCCCGTCAGCACCACGGCCACCACGCGCTGGCGCTGCAGCACCACCGCGCCGGTGGCCGCCGCCACGACGATGAGCCACACCACCACCGCCAGAGCCGAGGCCGGGTTCGTGTCGCGCACGCCGGTGCCCGGCGCATCGCCAGGCGGCGACAGCAGCGCCCAGGTCGCGACAACAAGGACCGAACCCACCATCCAGGCGGCGTAACTCTGCAAGGAACGGGTTTCCAGCAGGCGCGTGATGCGGCCCGCGGCTTCGAACAGCAGGTCGTTAAGCCACCAGAAGATGCCCTTGGCCTGCACCCAGCCGGCCGGCGCGCGGTGCAGCCATCCGCCGCGCATCACCAGCGCGTACAGCACCACGCCACCGCCCACGGCGATGGCGCTCATCAGCAGCGCCGCATTGAAGCCGTGCCACAGCGACAGCGTGAACGCAGGCGGCGCCGTGCCCAGCACCGCCGTCGACACCGCGGTGACCAAGGGCCCGGCAATCAGCATCGGCATCAGGCCGACCGCAATGCACACGCAAACCAGCAGCAGCACCGGCGCCTTCATGCCCCAGGGCGGCTCGTGCGGATGGGGGTTCGGCAGATCGGTGGCCGGCGCGCCGAAGAAGGTGTCGTGCACCAGGCGCAGCGAGTACGCCGCCGAGAACAGGCCGCCCAGCGTGGCCAGCACCGGGATGAGCCAGCCGAGATCGCCCCACAGGCCACTGGACGGGGCGCCGGCGGCCTCGTGCAGCATCATCTCCTTGCTGATGAAGCCGTTGAACGGAGGCAGCCCGGCCATCGCGGCGCTGGCAATGATGACCAGCGTGCCCACCACCGGCAGCAGCGTGATCAGGCCGCCCAGGCGGCGCATGTCGCGCGTGCCGGTTTCGTGGTCGACGATGCCGGCGCTCATGAAGAGGGCCGCCTTGAAGGCCGCGTGGTTGAGGATGTGGAACACCGCCGCCACCGTGGCCAGCGGCGAGGCCAGGCCGATGAGGAAGGTGACCAGCCCGAGGTGGCTGACGGTGCTGTAGGCGAGCAGGCCTTTCAGATCGTGCTTGAACATCGCCACCGCGGCGGCGACGACCATCGTGATGAGGCCGGCCGTGGCCACCAGGCCTTCGAAGAGCGGCGTGCCGCCGATCACCTCGTCCAGCCGCAGCAGCAGGAACAGACCCGCCTTCACCATGGTGGCCGAGTGCAGATAGGCCGACACCGGCGTGGGCGCGGCCATGGCCTGCGGCAGCCAGAAGTGGAACGGCACCTGCGCGCTCTTGGTGAAGCAGCCCAGCAGCACCAGGACCAGCGCCGCGGGGTACATCGGGTGGGCCTGGATCAGCTCGGCCTTGGCCACCATCGCCGAAAGCTCGTAGGTGCCGGCGATCTGCCCCAGCAGCACTACGCCGCCCAGCAGCGCCAGGCCGCCGCCGCCGGTGACGGCCAGCGCCATGCGCGCGCCGCGGCGCGACTCCTCGAGCCGGTTCCAGTAGCCGATGAGCAGGAAGCTCGAGACGCTGGTGAGCTCCCAGAACACCACCAGCAGCAGCAGGTTGTCCGACAGCACGATGCCCAGCATGGCCGCCATGAACAGCATCAGCGCCGGGTAGAAGCGGCCCACGGGATCGTCGGCGCTCAGGTAGAAGGCGGCGTACAGGATGACCAGCAGGCCGATGCCGGTGATCAGCGCCGCGAACATCCAGGCCAGCGCGTCGAGCCGGAAGCCGAGGTTCAGGCCGATGCCGGGCACCCAGTCGGCCTGCCACAGCAGCAGCGGGCCCGATAACGCGGTGGGCGCCAGCGCCATCAGCATCAGGAAGGACGCGCCGGCCACGCCACCGGCCACGCCAGCGCACAGCCGCCGGCGCGACGGGCTCTCGTCGCCGGCGGCCAGGGCTGTCAACACGGTGCCGAACACCAGTGGCAGCAGAACGATCAGGGGTAGCAGCGCGCTCATGTTGTGGTCTTCATCGTGGCGCGGCGCAGGCCTGCCGGCCTGTGCACCCTCCCCCGATGGGCGGCGCGAGTGTAGTGGTTCGACACCGACGCCAGCCTGACGAAACCCCGGCCCCGGAAAGGCCCCTTTGGCAACGGCGGCCTCGTCACGCCGAAGGGCGGGCCGCAGCGTGCACCACGCGCTGCGGAAACGGGATCTCGATGCCCCGCTCGTTGAGCGCCGCGAGGATCGCCGGGTTCACGTCCGTGCGCACGTTGACCTGTCCGTTTTCGGGGTCGCCGATCCAGAAGCCGAAGGTCAGCTCCAGGCCGTCGGCCGCAAAGGCCGAGAGGTTCACGCCCGGGCCGGGCTCGGCCAACACGCGGGGCACGCCAGCGACCACGTCGCGCAGCACCGGCAGCAGCGCCGCCACGTCGGTGCCGTAGGCCACCTGCACCACGGTGGTCAGCAGCATGTTGTTGTCGGCGAGCGAGAGGTTCTCGATGCGCTGCGTGATCATCATCTCGTTGGGCACCAGGCTCTCGCGGCCGTTGATCGAACGGATCTTGGTGTAGCGCGTCGTGATGTCGGTGATGCGGCCCTCGAAGTTGTCGACGCGCACCAGGTCGCCGATGCGCATGCTGTTCTCGGCCAGGATCACGAAGCCGCTGACATAGTTGGCCGCCAGCTTCTGCAGGCCGAAGCCGATGCCCACACCCAGGGCGCCGCCCAGCACGCCCAAGGCGGTGAGGTCGATGCCCGCGGCCGACAACGCGAACATCAGCCCGACGAAGAGCAGCAGCGCGCGCAGCGCGTTGGCCGCCATCTTGCGCATCGAAATGTTCTCGGTGGCGCCCTTGAGCAGCCGCTGCTCGAGCAGCGAACTCAGCCACAGGGTCACCATCAGCACCAGGATGGCGCTGAGGGCGCCCTCGATGAGGTTGCGCACGCTGACCGTGGCGCCGCCGAGCTTCCAGGTGATCTGGTCGAGTTCCTGCAGCAGCAGCGGCAGGATGCCCGTGACCCACAGCACCACCGCGATCCACGCCACCCACGAGAAGCTGCGCTCGAACAGCCGCACCAACTGGCTCGTGGGGAAGGCCTGGTGCAGCACGCGCACCGTCAGGCGGATGGCGGCCAGCGACATCAGGATCGGCACCACGAGCTTGAACACCGCGGTGGGCACCACCCCCTGCATCAGCCAGCGCGCCAGCAGCGCCAGCATCAGCGCCGCCAGCGGGAACATCACGCCGTCGACGATGCGCTGGCCGAACCAGACCGAGTTCTCGCGCGGGGCCTCGGCACCGCGCAGCAGACGCACCAGCACCCAGGCCAGCAGCAGGCAGCCGACAAAGGCCGCCAGCTCGATGAGCGCCGATGGGCTGGTGAGGTTGGCGACGAGGCGGGACAACTCGTCGGCCGCCGGGGCCGACGCCACGACCGGGCCCGCCATCTAGGCGACGTCCGCCAGCACCCGCAGGTGCGCCGCCACGCTGCGCGCCAAAGCCGACAGGCTGTAGCCGCCCTCCAGGCACGACACCAGCCGCCCGCCGGCGTGGCGCTCGGCCACGTCGACGAGCTGGCGCGTGATCCAGGCGTAGTCGTCCTCGACCAGGGCCAGCTGGCCGAGATCGTCTTCGCGATGGGCGTCGAAGCCGGCGCTGATGAACACCATCTGCGGCTTGAAGCGCTCCAGCGCGGGCAGCCACTGGTCAGTGATGGCCTGGCGCACGGCCGCGCCGCGCGAGTAGGGATCGACCGGCACGTTGACCATGTTCGTGCCCTTGGGCACGGCACCGCTGTAGGGGTAGAGCGGGTGCTGGAAGAAGCTCACCATCAGCACGCGCTCGTCGCCGGCGATGATGTCTTCGGTGCCGTTGCCGTGGTGCACGTCGAAGTCGACGATGGCCACGCGCTGCAGTCCGTGCACGTCGAGCGCATGGCGTGCTGCCACGGCCACGTTGTTGAAGAAGCAGAAGCCCATCGTCTCGTCACGCGTGGCGTGGTGGCCGGGCGGGCGCACCGAGCAGAACGCGTTGTGGGCGCGGCCGGCAATCACGGCGTCGGTGGCGGCCACCGCGGCACCGGCGGCGCGCAGCGCGGCGGCCAGCGTGCCGGGGGCGGCCACGGTGTCGGGGTCAAGCGCGCGCGGCTGGCCCTCTTCCTGCACCACGCGCAGCCGCTCGGCGAGCTGGCTGACGTAGTTGCTGGCATGGGCGCGGCCGAGCTGCTCGGGCGTGGCCAGCGGGGCGTCCTGGTGGTCGAGGAACATGTCCAGCCCGGTGGCCCGCAGGTGGTCGCTGATGGCGTCCAGCCGCTGGGGGCATTCGGGGTGGCCTGCGCCCATGTCGTGGCCGCGGCAGGCGGAATGGCTGAAAAAGGCGGTGCTCATCGGCGAATCAGGGTCGGCCCGGTTCGGGTAAGGTCGCCGGCATGAATGCCCGGATGAACAACGCCCCACCTTCCCGGTTCGCCGCTCAGTTGTCTCGGCTGGTCGACCAGATTAGCACGATCGTCGTCGGCAAGCGCCCGCAGATCGAGGACGCGGTGGCCTGCCTGCTGGCCGGCGGCCACCTTCTCATCGAAGACGTGCCCGGTGTCGGCAAGACGACGCTGGCCCATGCGCTGGCCGTCAGCCTGGGCCTGGAGTTCCGGCGCGTGCAGTTCACGGCCGACCTGATGCCGTCCGACCTGATCGGTGTCAGCGTGTTCGAGCGCGCCAAGGAAGCCTTCGTCTTCCACCCCGGCCCGGTGTTCGCGCAGGTGCTGCTGGCCGACGAGATCAACCGCGCCGGCCCCAAGACCCAGAGCGCGCTGCTCGAGGCCATGGAAGAGCACCAGGTGACGGTGGACAACGACACGCGCGCGCTGCCCGAGCCCTTCTTCGTGATCGCGACGCAGAACCCGTCCGACCAGCTCGGCACCTACCCGCTGCCCGAGAGCCAGCTCGACCGCTTCCTGCTGCGCATCACGCTCGGTTACCCCGACCAGGCCGCCGAGCGCGAGCTGCTCGCCGGCGGCGACCGCCGCCACGCCGCGATGCAGCTGCCCGCCGTGCTGCCGCCGGCCGATCTGCTGATGGCGCAGCAGGAGGTGCTGGCCGTGCGCGCCGCGCCGCCGCTGCTCGACTATCTGCAGGCCCTGATCGCCGCCTCGCGCAGCGGGGCCTGGTTCACGCAGGGCCTGAGCCCGCGCGCCGGCATCGCCGTGCTGCGCGTGGCCCGCGCACGGGCACTGATGGCCGGGCGCGACTACGTGGCGCCCGATGACGTGCAGGCCATCCTGCCGCAGGCCATTGCACACCGGATGGTGCCTGTGCCCGGTGCCGGCCGCGGCCCCGTGGAGCAGGTGCGCGCCATGATCGAGGCCACCCCGATTCCATGACCGGCGCGCAGCTCTCGGCTGCGCTGTCTCCGCGGCAGCGCTTCCGCGCCTGGTGGCAGGCGCGGCTGCCGCTCACTGACACCTGGCAGCTCGGCCAGCGCAACGTGTACATCCTGCCCACGCGGGCCGGGTTGATGTTCGCGCTGACGATGGTGGTGATGCTGCTGGCCAGCATCAACTACCAGCTCAACCTCGGCTACGCGCTCACCTTCCTGCTGGCCGGCGCGGGCATGGTGAGCATGCACCTGACGCACGGCAACCTGCGCGCGCTGACGCTGCACCTCAAGCCCGTGGCCAGCGGCTTCGCAGGCCAGCCGGCGCAGCTGGAGGTGGTGCTGCGCAACCCGGGGCGCGAACGCCACGGCCTGGCGCTGCGCTTCGACGACCGCGCCCGCCACGGCAGCCACCCGGCCTGGTGCGACGCGCCCGCGGGCGGCGAGGCGCGTGTGCACCTGAGCTTCGTGCCGCCGCATCGCGGCTGGCATGCGGTGCCGGCCCTGGTGCTGGAAACCCACTTCCCCTTCGGCCTGTTCCGCGCCTGGAGCGTGTGGCGCCCGGCCGGGCGCGTGCTCGCCTGGCCCGTGCCCGAAACCGCCCCGCCGCCGCTGCCCGGCCACGGCGCCGCCGCGGGCGACGAGCGCGCCGCGCAGCGCCGCCGCGGCAGCGAGCTCGACGGCGTGCGCCCCTTCCGCCGCGGTGATTCGCTGCGCCAGGTGGCCTGGAAGAAGGTGGCGGCCACGGGCGAACTGGTCAGCCGCGAGACCGCCGGGCTGGCCAGCCGTTCGCTCTGGCTCGACTGGGCCGAGACGGGCGCGGCCGGCACCGAGCCGCGCCTGGCACGCCTGGCCGCCTGGGTGCTGCAGGCCGACCGCGACGGCATCGACTGCGGCCTGCGCCTGCCCGGCCGCGAGCTGCCACCGCGCCAGGGCGACGCCCACCGCCGCAACGCACTCGACCTGCTGGCCGAATGGAGCGGCGCATGACGGTGCTCAGCATGCCCTCCGGCCTGCAGGCCGCCAGCGAGCGCCTGGCCCACCTGCCGCGTGACACCCGCGACACCCTGTTCCAGCTCGCCGTCATCAGCTGGACCGTGGCGCCGCACCTTCTGCACCTGCCCTGGTGGTGCGGGCTGCTGACGCTGTCGGTGCTGGCCTGGCGTGGCGTGCTCGCGCTGCGTGGCGGCGCGCTGCCCAGCCGCTGGCTGGTGGCCGGCCTGCTGATGCTGGCGGCGGGGCTGACCTGGTCGCAGGAGCGCACCCTGCTGGGCAAGGAGGCCGGCATCACGATGCTGGTGGTGCTGGTGTCGCTGAAGACCCTGGAGCTGCGCGCCCGGCGCGACGCTCTGGTGGTGTTCTTCCTCGGCTTCTTCCTCGTGCTGACGCATTTCCTGTACTCGCAGGCCCTGCTCACCGGCCTGTGGCTGCTGGGCGCGGTCTGGGGCCTGCTGACGGCACTCACGCTGGCGCACATGCCGGTGGGGCGGCCCTCGCTTCGGCGTGCCGGCGCGGTGGCGGCCAAGGCGGCGGCCTTGGGCGTGCCGGTGATGGTGGTGCTGTTCGTGCTGTTCCCGCGCATCGGCCCCTTGTGGGGCCTGCCGCAGGACGCCGCCGGTCGCACCGGGCTGTCGGGCTCGATGCGGCTCGGCGGCGTGGCCTCGATCGCCGAAGACGACTCGATCGCGCTGCGCGTGCGCTTCGAAGGCGCGGCGCCGCCGCAGAGCCAGCTGTACTTCCGCGGCCCGGTGCTCTCCACCTTCGACGGCCGCGAGTGGACACGCCTGGCGCCCACCTTCCCCGCGGCGCAGCGGCCGCGGCTGGAACTGCAGGTGGCCGGCCCGCCGCTGCGCTACGAGATGACGATCGAGCCCAGCCAGCTGCCGCTGCTGCCGCTGCTGGAGATGACGCCCGACATGCCCGGCACCGCGCCCTCCATCCCCGGCTGGCTGGTGGTGCAGCGCGTCGACGGCCAGTGGCAGACCGACCGCCCGCTGGTCGAGCGCCAGCGCATCACCGCCACCGCCTACCTGCAGCACCGCCATGGCCCGCGCGCAGACATGCTGGGCTTGCGCGATCTGGTCGACCTGCCGCCCAACACCAACCCGCGCACGCTGCAATGGGCGGCGCAGCTGCGGAGCCAGCCGGGCATGCAAACCGCCGACGGCCTGGTGCTCGCGCAGGCCGTGCTGGCGCACATCAGCAACGCCGGCTTCACTTACACGCTGGAGCCCGGGCCCTACGCCGACAACGCCATCGACGAGTTCTGGTTCGACCGCAAGCTCGGCTTCTGCGAGCACTTCGCCAGCGCCTTTGTCGTCATCATGCGGGCCATGGACGTGCCGGCGCGCATCGTCACCGGCTACCAGGGCGCCGACGACGCGCTGCAGGACGGCTACGTCATCGTGCGCAACAGCAACGCCCACGCCTGGGCCGAGATCTGGCTGCCGCAGCGCGGCTGGGTGCGCATCGACCCGACCGCCGCCGTGGCGCCCGAGCGCGTGCGCCGCAGCCAGCGCCTGGCGCCGCCGCCCGGGCTGATGGCCGGCGCGGTGAACAGCCTCAACCCGGCGCTGGCGCAGCAGCTGCGCGCCGCCTGGGAGAACGTGAACAACCGCTGGAACCAGTGGGTGCTGAACTACTCGCGCGGCCAGCAGTTCGACCTGCTGCGCAGCCTGGGCGTGGGCAGCCCGGACTGGACCGACCTGGCCAGCGTGCTGATCGCGCTGCTGTGCGGCGGCGCACTGGCCGGCGCCGCCTGGGCCTGGTGGGACCGCCATCGGCAAGACCCCTGGCAGCGCCTGCAGCAACGCGTGCAGGCCCAGCTGGCGGCGCTGGGCGTGGCGGTGGAGCTGCACCACGGCCCGCGGGAACGCGCGCAACGGGTGCGGCTGGCGCTGGGCCCGCGGGGCGACGCGCTGGCGGCCGAACTCGAGGCACTGGACCGGGCGCGCTACGGCGACGCGGCCGCCGGCTCGACCTCGGCGCTGCGCGCCTGGTGGGCCGGATTCGCCCGCGCCGCCAAGGCCACGCCCGCCACCCGGCCCTGATCGGCCGGGCCGCCGCCCTGGCGCCCTGCACTGACGCACGACACCGGCGCTCAATTTCGCCGCGGCCCGGCCGATACCGCAGGGATGCCTCGTGTGGCGCGCCTGCAGGCATCGGGCCGGCGTCTGGCGCACCGAGCGCGAACCTGGATGCACCGTGAGAGTCGCCGCCCCTGCACTCGCCCCTGCCCGGCCCACCGAACCGCCCGAGCGGCGCCTGGTGCTGCTGGGCTTTTCGTCCTTCGAGCGCCACCAGCTGGAGACCGTGTTCCGCCTGGCCGCCGCGCGCACGGCACGCTACCGGCTGGTCGAGCAAGCCCATGACGCCGACATCGCCGTGGCCGACGCCGACGACGCCGCGGCGATGGCGCAACTGCGTGCCCGCGGCCTGCCAGCGGTGCTGGTGGGCGCCACCGACAGTGGTGGCCCGGTGCGGCTGGCACGGCCGATCAACATCGCCCAGGTCGTGCGGTCACTCGACACCCTGGCGCGCAGCGGCCCGCCGCCCACCGCCCCTGTGCAACGGGTGCTCGATGAGCTGGCGCACGTGGCCGGCGTTCCGCCCTTGCGGCCCAAGGGCCGCGTGCTGCTGGCCGCAGCCGCCAGCGCAGCCACGCGCAACCTGGCGGCGCCGCTGCAGCGCGCAGGCTTCGAGTTGGTGCAGGCGCGCAGTGGGGCCGAGGCCATCGAACGCGCCCGCGGCTCGGCCTTCGACCTGGTGGTCATCGACGCCGGCCTCGACGGGCTCGACGGTTACCACGCCTGCCGCACGATCCACCGCCACGCCGAGCGCAGCGGCGGCCCCAAGCCCCGCATCGTGCTCATCGCCGCCGGCCCGGCCGCGGTGAGCCGCGTGCGCGCCGAGATGGCCGGCGCCGAGCTGTTGCTCGAGCCGCCCCTGGACGCCGCCGATCTGTTTGCGCTGCTGCCGACGGCGCGGCCGACGTAGGCGCCAGCGGCCCGGCAGGCGGGTGGCACAGAGCCCCCGCGGCGGGCGCTGTCGATAATCGACGCATGCGCCTGCGCCCCACCCCAGTGACCGAGCGTTCGAGCGACTCCCAGCCCCTGGCCGAGCGCCGATGCTGGCTTCGCGCAGGCCTGTTCCTGGGCCCCGTCCTGGGCCTGGGCGGCTGGCTGACCGCGCTGTCCACGCCCGCCCAGGCCAACGATCCGCGTCGCCGGCGCGTGGCCACTCCCGGGCCCGCCTACGCCGGCCATGCCGCGGCCACGGCCTTCGTGGCCGAGGTGACCGCGCGCCGGGGCCTCGACGCCGCCTGGCTGAAGCGCGCCGTCGGCGACGCCCGCCGCACCGAGGCCGTGCGCCGGCTGATCATGCCGCCGCCGGCCGGCACGGCGAAGAACTGGATCGCCTACCGCGCGCGCTTCGTCGATGCCCAGCGCATCGCCGCCGGCGTGGCCTTCTGGCGCGACCACGAGGCCTGGCTGGCCGAAGCCGAAGCGCGCTGGGGCGTGCCGCCGGAGATCGTCGTCGCCATCGTCGGCGTCGAGACGTTCTACGGCCGCTTCACCGGGCGCTTCCGCGTCGTCGACGCGCTGGCCACGCTGTCGTTCGACTTTCCGCCCGGCCGCCGCGACCGCAGCGCCTTCTTCCGCGAGCAGCTCGAGGAGTTCCTCGTCTGGTGCCAGCGCGAGCAGCTCGACCCGGGCGTGCCGTTGGGCAGTTATGCCGGCGCCATCGGGCTGCCGCAGTTCATGCCGGGCAGCATCAACCGCTTCGCCGTCGACATGGACGGCGACGGCCACATCGACCTGCTGCGCCAGCCGGCCGACGTGATCGGCAGCGTGGCGCGCTACCTCGCCGACCACGGCTGGCAGCGCGGCATGCCCACGCACTTCGAGGTGGCGGTGCCGGTGGACACCGCCGACCGGGCTTTCCTGCTGGGCCCGGACATCCTGCCCAGCTTCACGGCGGCGCAGATGCTGCAACGCGGCGCCGAACTGCCGACGCCGGCCCGCGCCCACGCGGGCCCGCTGGCGCTGGTGGAGCTGCAGAACGGCGATGCCGCGCCCAGCTACGTGGCCGGCACAGCGAACTTCTATGCCGTGACGCGCTACAACTGGAGCTCGTACTACGCGATGTCGGTGATCGACCTGGCGGCCGAGCTCAGGCTCGGGTTCGCGCGGCGCGGCTGAGCCGGCGCGGCGGATCAGGCTGGATCAAGCGTAGGGCGCAGGCGCCGGGCTGCCGCGCTCGTCGGCGAACCAGCCCAGCAGCACCAGCGACAGCACGCTGCCGATGGGGAACAGCAACACCGACAGGCCCACCCACGCGGCCACCGAGCGCCGCATGCGCTGCACAGCCAGGCCGAGGAAGATCCAGTGCAGCAGCAGCGTGCAGCCCAGCGCGGCACCGGTGGCCGCGGCCCGCAGCGGCGTGGCCACGGTGTCCTGCAGCAGCGGCGGCAGGAACAGCGCCACGCAGCCGAGCGCGGCGACGAGCGAGACGGTGGCCGCCTTCAGGGCACGCTGGTCGGGGGTCTCTTTCATGGGCCCAGTGTAGGCCGCTGCGCCCCGCCCGGGGCGGCACAAGGTCTCGTCATCGGCAGGTGATGCGCGTGGCCTCGAGCGTGCGGCGGTCGACGGCCAGCACGGCACGCACCTCGACCCGGTCGCCAAGCCTCGGCGACAGCGGGCCGCACACGACCCGCAACCCCGGGCGCCGGGTGGAGATGACCAGGTCCCGGAGCGTCACGGTGCCGGCCGCGGCGTCGATCGCCGTGACCAGGCCCTCGATCTGGAACTCGCGGCCGCTGTTGTCGGCCTCGCTGCGCACCGTCACCCGCGTGGCGCGCAGCACGCCGGCGCGCAGGCTGCCGCGCACCTCGGCACGCGCGCCCACCACCAACTCGGCGGGCAGGGCCGCCGCGCTGCCGTCGACCGTGCGGCCGTTGACGACGAAGAGGCTGCCGCTGCGCGCCGACACGCGGCCTTCGATGCGCACCTCGTCGGCGTCGGCCCAGTCGCGCAGGGCCAGCGAGAAGCGCTGCACCTCCCACACGGCCACGGGGCTGGGGTCGAAGGCCAGGCGCAAGCGCACCCAGGCGCCGGCGGCCAGGCCGGCGGGCACGTCGCTGGCGCGGTCGTAGCGGAAGGTGGCCGTGCCGATGCGCAGCGTGCGCAGCAACGGGTTCACCTCGGCCACCGGCCCGCGCAGGCGCAGCAGGCCACTGCGCAGGCTCTCCAGCGTGGCCGGCTCCAGCCGCGTGGCGCGGTAGCGCTGCAGCGCCGCATCGAACTCGGCATACACCTCCACCGGCTGCGCCACCGCCAGGCTGGCCAGCCCGTGGACAAAACGATCGTCGAACACCGTGGCGGCGTCGACCACCACGTGCTGGCCGAGCACGGTGAAGGACTCGCCGGCCACGTCAACGGCCGACACCAGCCCGGTGAGCTCGCTCTCGAAGCGGATGCGGCGCGCCGTGGCGGTGGCCGCGCTGTCGTTGATGGCGCCGGCCTCGATCTCGACCGTCATGCCCAATTTCAGCTCGTCGCGCGTGCGGCGGCTGCCGTCGAGGTCTTCGACTTCGGCGGTGTCGTCGGCGTAGCGCACGCCGCCGACGATGACCGAGCCGAAGCCGGTGATCGGCCCCGCGGCCAGGGCCGGCGTGATGCCGCCGGTGCCGCCGGTGTCGACACCACCACCGCCGCCACAGGAGGCGAGCACCAGCGCGCACAGCGCCAGCCAGGGGGCACACCAGCGCCGAAGGTTCTTCATGGCGTCACTCACGGTTCTTTCGCGGCACGCGGCGGCGCACGGCAGGTGCTGCGGTGGTCGAGGCCGCCGCTTCGGCGCCCTCGTGATAGGCATACAGGCCGATGCGGATGCGGCCGCCCGGCGTGGGGTCGATGGCGGCGTCGGCCTGGACGCGCTCGCGCAGTTGCGGCACGAGCGCCTGCACCAGCGTCTGCCACTGCGCGCGGATCGCCGGCTGCAGCAGCGCCAGCGACTCGGCCGACAAGCCCCAGGCAAAGGCCGCCTGCTCGAAGTGGCGGGGGGCCTCGCCGGCGGCACCGGTCAGCACGTTGTCGACGGCGGCGCGCAGGTGGTCGCCGACGTTGTCGCCCAGGAAGCCCAGCTGGCGCAAGGTGTCGCCGCGCGCCACGAAGGTGTCGCTGGCCAGCGCCACGGTGTCGGCGGTCTCGTCCCAGCGCACGAGGCCCAGGCGCGCGAGTTCGTCGAGCAGGCTGCGCGGGTGCACGTCGCGTGTCACCTGCTGGGCCAGCGTCTCGAAGCTGGCGCCGACGCCCAGGCGCGGCAGCGTGAGCGGCGTGCCGTCGGCGCCGCGCCAGGCCGGCTGGTTGCGCCAGTGCGCAAACACCTGGCCGGCGGGGGACGTGTGCGGCTTGCCCGGCGCCGGGGCCGTGCGCTGCTGCACCAGGCGCGTCACCTCGCGCCGGTTCAGGCCCGTGGTGGTGGCGATGCGGCTGACCTTGCGGTGCTCGGGCAAGCCCGGGTGCGCCGCCGAGGCCGCCGCCACGAACGCGGCGCGCAGCAGTTGCTCCACCGGCGCCACCGGCAGCCCCCGCGCCACCGCCAGCCGCGCCACCTGCGCCACCAGCCCGGCCAGCGCGTCGTGCAGCGCAGCCTGTTCGGCCGTGGCCGGATCGGTGGGGGCGGTGGGTTCGGTCATGACGGGGCGCGGGCGGCGGGCACTGTAGCCCGCCGCGGTGGCTCAGCCGAGGTGGTTCAGCCGCGAAGGTCGATGCGCGTGGCCTCGAGCCGCGTGCGGTCGGCCGCCAGCGGGCCGCGGACGCGCACCCGCAAGCCGTTGGCCAGGGTGGCCGCGTTGCCGTCGCGCCAGTCGACCGAGCCGCCGTACCAGACCGTGATGCCGCGCAGCGCGAAGGTCTTGTCGGTGGTGTTGAGGTTGCCGATCTCGCCGCGCAGGTCGAACTGGCGCGGGCCGGGCACCCGACGCTCCTCGATCTCGACCTTGCTGGCCTGCATCACGCCCTCGGTGATGGTGCCGGTGACCTCGACCCGCGCACCGAGCACCAGGCCGGTGGTGCCGTCGGGGAAGCTGGCGGTGGCAGCGTTGACCGGCAGGCCGTTGACCGAGAAGCTGCTGGCGCTGCTGAACGCGGTGACGATGCCTTCGAGCTTGGCCTCGAGCACGGCATCGGGCCAGCGGCGGCCGCCGCGCAGCGCCGTGGCCACCCACTGGCCGCCCACCTGCGTGGTCTGCAGGCGCACCCGCACCAGTTGGCCGTTGGCCAGGCCCGGCGGCACCTGTGCCGCGGGCAGGCCCCCGTAGCTGATGACGGTGCCGTTGATGGTGAAGGTCTTGGCCGTCAGGTCGACATCGGCGATGCGCCCGCGCAGCTTGTAGGCGGTGGCGCTGTCTTCGGCCTCGATGCGCGTGGCGACGATGCGCCCGTTGGCGGTGTCGAGGATGCCGTAGACCTCGACCACGGCGCCCACCGCGATCGCCGCCAGGCCGCCGGCCAAGGTGGTGTCGAACAAGGTGCTGGTCGTCACGAGCACGGTCTGGCCGAGCACCGTCAGCGTGCTGGCGGTGGTGTCGACGGCGCTCACCGGGCCCAGCACCTCGGTGTTCAGGCGGATGCGCAGGGCCAGCGCGCTGGCTGCGGCGCTGTCGATGCGGCCGCCTTCGATTTCGATCGTCATGCCCAGCTTCAGCGCGCTGGTGGCGATGGCGACGCCGTCTTCGGTGGAGACGCTGGCGGCGCTGTCGTCGAAGCGCACGCCGCCGACGATGACCGAGCCGAAGCCGCTGATCACGCCGTCGGTGTAGCTGCTGGCGGTGGCTGTGCCGCCGCCGCTGGCGGGCGGGGCCGAGGCGGGGTCGTCACCACCGCCGCCGCAGGCGACGAGCAGGGCCGATGCCGACGAGCCCAGGGCTGCGGCCAGCAGGGTGCGCCGCGAGACAGCGGCCGGCACGGGAAGGGATGAGTCGCGAGGAGCAGTCATGGCAGGAACTCCGTGGAACCGGCGGCCGGGTTGGCCACCGCATGCGTCGCATTCTAAATGGGCATCTCACCCATTTGTATGTCGAATTGTTGCTGTTTCCTTCGAACAGAGGAGCGGCTGTAGCCTCGACGCCCATGCCCCCCCGCCGCTGGATCGCCCACCTCGACATGGACGCCTTCTATGCGTCGGTGGAGCTGCTGCGCTACCCGGAGCTGAAGGGCCAGCCGGTGGTCATCGGCGGCGGCCGGCGCCACCAGCCGGAGCTGCAGGCCGATGGCACGCGGCGCTTCGCCACGTTGGCGGGCTACGCCGGGCGCGGCGTCGTCACCACAGCCACCTACCCGGCACGCGACTTCGGCGTGCACAGCGGTATGGGGCTGATGAAGGCGGCGGCGCTGGCGCCGCAGGCGGTGCTGCTGCCGACCGACTTCGAGCGCTACCGGCAGCTCTCACGCGCCTTCAAGGCGGCCGTGGCCGAGGTGGCGCCGGTGATCGAGGACCGCGGCATCGACGAGATCTACATCGACCTGACCGAGGTGCCCGGCGCGCAGGACCCGATCGGCTTCGACACCACCGGCGGCGTGCGCGCCGTCGCGCAGGAGATCCGAAACAACGTGCGTCGACGCACCGGCCTGACCTGCTCGGTGGGCGTGACGCCGAACAAGCTGCTGGCCAAGATCGCCAGCGAACTCGACAAGCCCGACGGCCTGACCGTGCTGACCGAGGCCGAGGTGCCCACGCGCATCTGGCCCCTGCCGGTGCGGCGCATCAACGGCATCGGCCCGAAGGCCGGCGACAAGCTGGCGGCGATGGGCATCCGCACCGTGGGCGAACTGGCGGCCACCGATCGCGCCGCGCTGGTGGCCGCCTTCGGCCGCAGCACCGGCCGCTGGCTGCACGAGGTGGCCCATGGCCGCGACGACCGGCCGCTGGAGACGCACTCCGAACCGGTGTCGATGAGCCGCGAGACCACCTTCGACCGCGACCTGCACGCCGTGCGCGACCGCGCCGAATTGACCGCGGTGTTCGACGAGCTGGCCCGGCGCGTGGCCACCGACCTGCAGAAGAAGGGCTATGCCGGCCGCACCGTCGGCATCAAGCTGCGCTTCGAGGACTTCCGCACCGTCACGCGCGACCACACCCTGGCGGATGCCGTGGCCGACGCCGCCGCCATCCGCCAGGCCGCCGGGCTGTGCCTGAAGCGCGTGGACCTGACACGCCGGCTGCGCCTGCTGGGCGTGCGGGTGGGCTCGCTGGTCAAGGTCTGAGCAGCGGCCGCGCTGCTTACCATCGCCGGATGAACCCCCGCCTGCCTTCGCTCGACGGCCTGCGCGCCTTTGAGGCGGCGGCGCGGCTGGGCAGTTTCGAGCGCGCCGCCGACGAGCTGCACATCACCGCCAGCGCCGTGAGCAAGCGCGTGGCGGTGCTCGAAGAGCTGGTCGGCGCGGCCCTGTTCGTGCGCGGCGCTCGCGCGCTGCAGCCCACCGAGGCCGGACGCGACTACCTGGGCCAGGTGGGCCACGTGCTGGCCTTGCTGAGCGCGATGCCGCAGCACCGGCGCGACCGGCCCCGCCAGGAGCGGCTGCGCGTGTGCCTGCCGCCCACCTTTGCGCGCCAGATCCTGGTGCCCCGCCTGGACGGCTTCACGGCCACCCAGCCCCACATCGAACTGGAACTGGTGCTGAGCCTGCCCCAGCTGGACATGGCCGCCACCGACGCCGACGTGGAGGTGCGCTTCGGCGACGCCGGCCTGGGCAAGCCGCTGCTGCACGACCGCGTGCTGCCCCTGGCCACGCCCGCGCTGCGCGCGGCGCACGCGGGCCTGCGCGAGCCCGCTGCACTGGCGGGCGTGCCCTTGCTGCGCTCGCCGCTCGACCCCTGGACACCCTGGTTCCGCGCCGCCGGCCTGGCCTGGCCCGAGCCGTCCACCGGGCCGCGGCTGGCCGACCTGGGCCTGGTGCTGGAGGCCGCGCTGGCGGGCCAGGGCGTGGCGCTGGCGCGCCCCAGCCTGGCGCGGCACTGGCTCGCCGCGGGCGCACTGCAGGCGCCCTGGGCCTTGACGGCAGAGCCGGCCCACCAGTACTACCTGTTGCCGCACGCGGCCGACGGCCCGGCCGCGGTGTTCGCCGACTGGCTGCAAACCAGCTGCGCGGCGGCGCGGCGCGAGGCGCTGGCCTTGATTTCCGGCCCGACCTGACGCGAATTCGCGGCTCGGGCCGCGGCGCTGGCTAGCATCCTGGCCACAGGAGACAACGAACCATGACCGTCATCACCACCATCGAAGACCTGCGCCAGCTCGCCAAGAAGCGCGTGCCGCGCATGTTCTACGACTACGCCGACAGCGGCAGCTGGACCGAGACCACCTACCGCGCCAACAGCGAAGACTTCCAGCGCATCAAGCTGCGCCAGCGTGTCGCGGTGAACATGGAAAACCGCAGCACCGCCGTGACGATGGTGGGGCAGCTGGCGAAGATGCCCGTGGCCATCGCGCCCGTGGGCCTGACGGGCATGCAGCACGCCGACGGCGAGATCCACGCCGCGCGCGCGGCGCAGAAGTTCGGCATCCCGTTCACCTTGTCCACCATGAGCATCTGCTCCATCGAGGACATCGCCGAGAACACGACCGCGCCGTTCTGGTTCCAGCTCTACATGATGCGCGACCGCGAGGCCATGGCACGCATGATCCAGCGCTGCAAGGACGCCAAGTGCAGCGCGCTGGTGCTGACGCTCGACCTGCAGGTCATCGGCCAGCGCCACAAGGACCTGAAGAACAAGCTGCGCGCGAGCGTCATCCCGAGCATGGGCAACGCGCTCGACATCGCCACCAAGCCACGCTGGGTGCTGGGCATGATGGGCACGCGGCGCCACACCTTCCGCAACCTCGTGGGGCATGTGAAGGGCGTCAGCGACATGGCCTCGCTCGCGGCCTGGACGAACGAGCAGTTCGACCCGCGCCTGAGCTGGGCCGATGTGGATTGGGTGAAGCAGCAGTGGGGCGGCAAGCTCATCTTGAAGGGCATCATGGATGTCGAGGATGCGCAGCTTGCGGTGCAGCACGGCGCCGATGCCATCGTCGTGAGCAACCACGGCGGCCGCCAGCTCGACGGCGCACCCAGCAGCATCGACGCCCTGCCCGCCATCGTGGCCGCGGTGGGCGACAAGACCGAGGTCTGGATGGACGGCGGCATCCGCAGCGGGCAGGACGTGCTCAAGGCCTGGGCCCTGGGCGCCCGCGGCACGATGATCGGCCGCGCGATGGTCTATGGCCTGGGGGCGATGGGCGAGGCCGGCGTGACCAAGGCGCTGCAGATCCTGCACAAGGAACTCGACGTGACCATGGCCTTCTGCGGCCATACGCAGCTGACGAACGTGGACCGCACGATCCTCGTGCCAGGCACTTTCCCAGCGGCTTAGCGCAGGGATCAGGGTTCAACCCGGCCTCTCACCCCACCCTCCGTTCAGGCTGAGCCTGTCCAAGCCCTCCTCTCCGTTCGGGCTGAGCTTGTCGAAGCCCTGTCCGAGGCCTCGCGCGTCGCGGCAGGCGGTGCACGGTGCGGGCGCCAGATGTGGCGGTCGGCCCGTTGTGCCGACCGCTTCAACTCACGCAGCAGCCCCCGGCCGCACAGCCCTTTGCCGCTGCGATGCTTCGAGAGAGAGGCGGTGCGCCACCAGGCTTCGACAGGCTCAGCCCGAACGGAGAGGGGGCTTCGACAGGCTCAGCCCGAACGGAGAGGTGGTTCAAACCCCAGCTCAGGCTCTCACATTCAGCTTGAAGGCAATCATCGCCCGCAGCTTGGCCGGCAGCACGGGCTTGATGAGCAGGTGGAAGTCGTGCGTCACGGCTTCCTCCTCGTGCCCGCCCAGGCTGGAGCCGGTGATCAGGATGGCCGGCATGCGCTGCTGCGGCCAGCGCGCGCGCAACGCGGCCAGCGCGTCCAGGCCCGTGCGGCCCTGCGGCAGCCGGTAGTCCACCAGCAGCAGGTCGGGCGCAGGCCCTGTCGGCGCCGCGGCCAGCCACTGCTCGACGGCCTCTACGGTGTCGTGACTTCGCACCTCGGCGCCCCAGGCCTGCAGCAACACCACCAGGCCCTCGCGCACCGCGGCCTCGTCTTCCACCACCACGATGCGCCGGCCCTCGAGCGTGAGCCCGAGCGCGGCCTTGGTGCTGAAGGCCGGTGCCGTGCCGGCCTGGCGCGGCAGCCGGCCCAGCGGCACCTCGAGCGAGAACACCGTGCCGTGGCCGACGCGCGAGCGCACCGAGATCGGCACCTCCATCAGCGCCGCCAGCCGCTTGACGATGGCCAGCCCCAGGCCCAGCCCCTTGCGGTGGTGCGCCTCCAGCGGCCGCGCGCTCTGGGCCTGGAAAAACTCGTCGAAGATGCGCGGCAGGTTGGCCTCGGAGATGCCGATGCCGCTGTCCCACACCTGCAGCAGCAGGTGCGGCTTGTCCGTGCCACGCCCGCGCAGCCGCGCGCTCACCAGCACGCCGCCGTCGTCGGAATAGCGGATGGCGTTGCTCACCAGGTTGCGCAGCACGCGCTCCAGGATCACCGGGTCGGCCATCGCCACGTGCTGCTCGCCACGAAAGCTGAGCATCAGCCCCTTCTCGAAGGCCGTGGGCTCGAAATGCAGGCGCAGACGGCCGAAGAGCTCCTTCAGCCGCACCGGCTGCGGGTTCACGTCGACGCCGCCGGTGTCGATGCGCGTGATGTCGAGCAGCTCGCCGAACAGACCCTCGAGCGCGTCGACGCTCTCGTTGATGCTGTTCACCAGCGAGGCCACCTCGGGGTCTTTCAGGCGCTGGCGCAGGGCCTCGGCGAACAGTCCCATGGCGTGCAGCGGCTGGCGCAGGTCGTGGCTGGCGGCGGCGAAGAACTGCGTCTTGGCGCGGTTGGCGGCCTCGGCGGCGCGGCGCGCCTCGTCGGCGGCTTGCCGGGCCTCGTCGGCCAGGGCCATCTCCTGGCGCAGGCGCGCGGCCAGCTCGTCGGTGCGGCGCTTCAATGAGATGGCCTGACCGAGCGCATTGCCGTAGGTGCGCGCCATCAGCACCGTCAAGAAGAACAGCAGCGTCAGGATGAAGGCCAGCTGCAGGTGCCACTCCTGCCCGGTGTCGCTGGCGATGCGCACGATGGTGGGCGTGAGCACCAGGCTGATGAAGGCGAGGAACACCTTGCGCTGCGTGGCCAGCAGCTGCACCGAGCCCAGGCAGTAGGAGTAGACGATGAGGATCAGCGCCACCTTGTGATACGGCGTGCCCAGGCCCCAGAACAACCACACCGCCGAGCCCCACAGCGTGCCTTGCGACAGCACCAGGGCCATCCAGCTGCGCCGCCAGGCGTGCAGCAGCGCGGCGGGCGCGCGGGGCTGGCGGCGAAAGCGCAGCCAGTGCCCCAGGCGCAGCAGCCACAGCAGCGCGGCCACGCCGACCCACCCGGCCACCGTTGGGCCAGGCGCCAGCGGCGCGAAGATCATCGCCATCAGCAGCATGCCGACGCCGTTGCCGGTGAGCGTGGCCGGCGTCTGCACGTACAGCGCGCGGATGTGGTCGGCGGCGCCGTCGCGGCCGATGTCGCCGCCGGCCTCTGCAGCCGGCACGGGCGACACAGCCGCCGGCAGCGCGCCAGCGGGCTCGACAGGCAGGCTGCTCACGGCACGCGCCCCGCGGTTTGGCTCAGCGCGCGCTGCCCGAGCCCGGAGGCCGCCAGCTGAAGCCGACACCCTGGCCCTGCGTCATCTGGCTCACGGCCAGCACGGCCTGGGTGCGCGTGCTCACGCCCAGGGCGCGCAGCACGGCGGCGACATGGTCCTTGACGGTCTCGACGCTCAGATTCAGCTGGCGCGCGATCAGCTTGTTCGGCAGGCCCTGCAGCAGCAGCGACAGCACCTCGGCCTGGCGCGGGGTGAGGCCGATGTCCTTCATGGACGGCACCTTCTGGTGCGGCTCGGCGCGCGCGCCCGCACCCAGCGGCATCGACGCGCTGTCGCCGCCGCCGTCGCCCAGGCCGCGCATCACGCCCTGCACGGTATCGACGGCCCCGGATCCCGCCCCGCGGCCGCCCATGCCCGCGCCCACGCCGAAGGGCAGGCCCAGCATGTGCGGCGGCACGTACATCGAGCCCGTCATCACGAGCTTGAGCGCGTGCTGCAGTTCGGCATGGCTGCTCTTCTTGGGCACGAAGCCCATCGCGCCCCCGTCGATGGCGCGGATGACGTCGCTGGTGCGATCGGAGGCCGACACCACCACCACCGGCACCGCCGGGTAGGTGCTGCGGAACTCGGCCAGCACGTCGAAGCCGTCGGCATCACCCAGGGCCAGGTCGAGCAGCACGAGGTCGTAGTCGGACTCGTTGCGCAGCGCCGCCCGCGCCCCCGCGGCGCTGTCGACGCCCACCACCGTGGTGTCGTGGCCCACGCTCTGGATGACCGCCTGCAGCGCCGAGAGCACCAGCGGATGATCGTCGACCAGCAACACCTTCATGGCTTCTCCTGCAGCAACCGGAACCGCGGCATTGTGGGCGGCCGCCCTCGCGGCCCCGGGGCCCACCTTCGGGGGAGTGTGTTCAGCTTCTCAGACGTAGCGGCGCGACACCGTCTCGGCCACGCAGGCCGGCTTCGGCGCACCCTCGAGCTCGATGGTGGCCTCCACCGTCATCTGCGCGCCGAAACGCGGGGCGTCCTTCAGCGGCTCGAAGGCGAGCAGCTTGAAGTGCGCCCGCACCCGGCGCCCGGCCGGCACCGGGGTGACGAAACGCACGCGGTTGAGGCCGTAGTTGACGCCCATCGTCACGTCGGCAATGGCGAATCCGCTGTCGAACAGCATCGGCAGCAGGCTCAGCGTGAGAAAGCCGTGCGCGATGGTGGTGCCGAAGGGCCCGGCCTTGGCGCGCACGGGGTCGACGTGGATCCATTGATGATCACCCGTGGCCGCGGCAAAGGCGTCGATGCGCGCCTGGTCGACGGGCACCCAGTCGCTGGTGCCCAGCGGTTGGCCGACCTTGTCGGCGAGTTCGGCCAGGGTGGCGTAGGTGGTGGCCATGGTGCTGCGGCCCTCGTTCAGGCGCCGAGCCAGGCCGACAGCGGCTGCCACTGCTCGAGATCGCGCTCCACACGGCTCGGTGCCACGTCGAACAGCGTGAGCCCGTGCGCCGCCAGCTGCACGTAGTTCTGGGTGTCGCGCAGCCAGCCCACCACCGGCACGGGCAGCGTGCCGAGGTAGGTTTGCAGTTGCTCGTTGGAGCGCGTGTGCTCGCGCACCCGCATGCCCACCAGGCCCAGCTTCACCTCGTGGCCGCGGCGGTGCGTGCGCAGTTCCTGCACGAAGGCATGGGTGGCCTGGATGTCGAAGAGGCTGGCCTGCAGCGGCACCAGCATCTGGTCGGCGATCTTCATCACCGCGTCCAGGCGCTTGCCGTGCAGGCCGGCAGGGGTGTCGAGCACGACGTGCGTGGTGCCCTTGGGCGGGCGCACGATGTCGTCGGCCGCCACGTCCCAGCCCTCGATGGGCCGCGCCGCCGCCGGCCGCAGCCTGAGCCACTGGCGCGACGACTGCTGGCGGTCGACATCGCCCAGCATCACGCGGTGCCCGGCACGGGCCAGGCAGCCCGCGACGTTGATGGCCAGCGTGCTCTTGCCCACCCCGCCCTTGGGGTTGGCGACCACGATCACCGGCATGGCGGCCTCCTCGAATCTTGTCGGTGGGGTATGGTAGCGAGGCCTTGGACCGCATCCTCGCCCCCGTTCTCGTTATTGCCGCCCACCCCCAACTCGACCATTCCCGGGTCACCCGCGCCCTCATGGAGGCGGCGGCGCGGCTGCCGGCGGCGCAGGTGGAGGTGCGCGACCTGTACGCGCTGTACCCCGACTACCTGATCGACGTCGCCACCGAGCAGCAGCGTCTGGCAGCGGCCGAGCTGCTGGTGTGGCTGCACCCGGTGCACTGGTACTCGATGCCGCCGCTCTTGAAGCTGTGGCTCGACGAGGTGTTCAGCTTCGGCTGGGCCTACGGTCCGGGCGGGCGGGCGCTGGAGGGTAAGGCGCTGTGGCTGGCGGCGTCCACCGGCGGGCCCGAGGCCAGCTACCGGCCCGATGGCTACAACCGCTACTTCTTCGACGCCTTCCTGCACCCCTGCGAGCAGACGGCCGCGCTGACGCACATGCGCTGGCTGCCGCCGCTGGTGCTGCACGGCGCGCACCAGGCCGGCGACGACGAGATTGCGGCCCACGCCGAGCTGTTTGCCGCCCGGCTGGCGTCCTGGCCCAGCGCCGCCGGCTGGCCCGAACTGGCCGACGACGAGCCGGCGCCGCCTTGCGAGGTGCCCGCCGACGCACGGCCCGCCGCCGGGGCCGGCTGAGCCCGCATGGACGCCGGTTCGTCATCGTCCTGGCTGCAGAACAGCCTCGTCTTCCTGGGCGCGGCGGTGGTGGCCGTGCCGCTGGCGCGCCTGCTCGGCCTGAGCTCGGTCATCGGCTACCTGGCGGCCGGCATCCTGATCGGCCCGGGCGTGCTCAAGCTGGTGTCCGACCCCACCGACATCCTGCACTTCGCCGAGTTCGGCGTCGTGCTGATGCTGTTCCTGGTGGGCCTGGAACTGGAGCCCAGGCGGCTGTGGTCGCTGCGGCGGCCGATCTTCGGCTGGGGCAGCGTGCAGCTGCTGGGCTCGACCGTGTTGATCGCCGCGGTGGCGCTGGCCGCGGGCCTGAGCTGGCAGCTGGCGCTGGTGGCGGGGCTGGCCTTGTCGCAGAGCTCGACCGCCATTGCTCTGTCGACCCTGGCCGAGCGCAACCTGATGCCCACCAGCGGCGGCCGCAGCATCCTCAGCGTGGCGCTGTTCCAGGACCTGGGCGGCATCGTCGTCATCACGCTGCTGCCCTTGCTGGCGGTGCAGCAGGCGGTGGCCACCGGCGGCAGCGGCTGGCTTACCGCCGCCAAGGCGGTGGCGATGGTGCTGGCCATCATCTTCGGAGGCCGGCTGCTGCTGCGGCCGGCGCTGCGCTGGATCGCCCGCAGCGGCACGCCCGAGATCTTCACTGCCGCCAGCCTGCTGCTGGTGGTGGCCACCGCGTCGCTGATGCAGGCCGTGGGCCTGTCGATGGCGCTCGGCGCCTTTCTCGCCGGCGTGCTGCTGGCCGAGAGCGAATATCGCCGGCAGCTCGAGACCGACCTCGAGCCGTTCAAGGGGCTGCTGCTGGGCCTGTTCTTCATCGCCGTGGGCATGAGCATCGACTTCGCCGTCGTCATGGCGCACCCGGGCTGGATGGCCGTCGTCGTGCTGGGCTTCGTGCTGCTGAAGGCGCTGCTGCTGGTGGCCATGGCGCGTGCGATGGGCATCCCGCTGGCCGAGCGGCCGGTGTTCGTGGTCATGCTGGCGCAGGGCGGCGAGTTCGGCTTCGTCGTGCTGCAGGCCGCCGGCGGCGCGGCGCTGGTGCCGGCTTCGGAATCGAGCTTCCTGCTCGCCGCGATCGCCATCTCGATGCTGCTCACACCGCTGGTGATGGTGTGGGTGGACCGCGTGCTCGCGCCGCGGCTGGCGGCGCGGGCGCGCGCGGCCTCGCCCGCGATGGACGAAATCGCCGAGGAGCAGGCGGCGCCGATCCTCATCCTCGGCTTCGGCCGCTACGGGCAGATCGTGGCGCGGCTCATCAACGCCGAAGGGCTGGCGGCCACGGTGCTGGACCACGATGCCGAGCAGGTGGCCAGCGTGCGCAAGTTCGGCTGGCCGGCCTTCTACGGCGACGCCACGCGCCTGGACCTGCTGCGCGTGGCCGGCGCCGGCCACGCCCGCGTGATCGTCGTGGCCATCGACGACATCGGGCAGAGCCTGGCCGCCGTCGACCTGATCCGCGAGCACTTTCCGCAGGCCACCCTGGTGGCGCGGGCGCGCAACACCACGCACTGGTACGGGCTGCGCGCACGCGGCGTGGCGCACATCGAGCGCGAGACGCTCGACTCGGCGCTGATGAGCGGCCGCAGCGTGCTCGAACTGATGGGCTGGGAGCCGCACACCGCGCGCAACCAGGCGCTGCGCTTTCGCCGCCACAACATCGAGCTGCTGCACGAGATGGCCGCACACCACGGCGACGAGAAGGCGCTCATCGCGGTGGCCAAGCAGGGCCGCGAACAACTGGAGCAGCTGTGGTCGCGCGAACGCGCGCAGCGGCGCGCGCGCAAGGCGCAGCGCGGCGAGGGCTTCGCCTCGCCCAAGGACAGTGGCGATGACTGAGCACCGGGCCTGGCGCCGCGCCAAGACGTGGATCGTCGCGTCGGTCATCGCACTGCTTGCCGCGGGCCCGGCCACGGCCTTCACGGCCGGCACGCACGAGCTGCGGCTCACGCATGCGGGCCAGGAGCGGCGCGCGCTGGTGCACGTGCCGGCCCGCAGCCTGGGTGCGCCGGCGCCGCTGGTGCTGGCGCTGCACGGCGGGGGCGGGCATGCCGAGTTCATGGCCGACGACGAGCGCTACGGCCTCGTCTCGGCCGCCGAGCGCGACGGCTACGTCGTCGCCTTCCCCAACGGCCACAGCCGCCTGCCGCGTGGGAGGCTGGCGACGTGGAACGCCGGCGGCTGCTGCGGCGCCGCGCGCGACGCCGCCAGCGACGACCTCGGCTTCCTGCGCGCGCTGGTCGAGCGCATCGCCGCCGAACACCCGGTGGACCGCACGCGCGTGCTCGCGGTGGGCATGTCCAACGGCGGCATGATGGCCTACCGGCTGGCCTGCGAGGCGGCCGACCTCGTGGCCGGCATCGTGGCCGTGGCCGGTACCGAGGCCTATGTCGACGCTGCGGCCTGCAAGCCTTCACGGCCGGTGTCCGTGCTGCACATCCACGCCCGCGACGACACCCACGTGCTGTTCGGCGGCGGCGCCGGCCCCGACGCCTTCCGCAACCGCAGCCAGGTGATGGACTTCGTCTCGGTGCCCGAGACCGTGTCGCGCTGGCGCACCCGGCTGGGCTGCCGCGCCGACGCCGAGCCAGTGCTCGAACGCCCCGGCGCCCGCTGCGAGCGCCACGCGGGCTGCCGCGGCGGCGTCGAACTGCAGCTGTGCGTCACCGACGGTGGTGGCCACAGTTGGCCCGGGGCCGCGGTGGTGCGGCGCGGCAAGGCGCCGGCCTCGGCGGCGCTGGACGCCAACGAGCGCATCGGCGCGCTGCTGCGCACGCTGCCGCGTTGAGGCTGCAGGCTGCCTGACTCAGGCTCTCAGGCCAGCGTGCAGGCCTCGTCGAAGGACAGCCGCGGCCCGCGCGCGAACAGGCGCGACGCATCGCCGTAACCCAGCGCGCAGACGAAGTTCGTGCGCACGCTGGTGCCGGCCCAGAACGCGGCGTCCATCGCCGCGGCGTCGAAGCCGCTCATCGGCCCGCAGTCCAGGCCGAGCACGCGCGCCGCGAGCATCAGGTAGCCGCCCTGCAGGCTGCTGTTGCGAAAGGCCGTGGCCTCGATGTGCGCCGGCTTGCCCACGAACCAGGCTCGCGCATCGGCATGCGGAAACAGCTGCGGCAGCTGCTCGTAGAAGGCCATGTCCATGCCAACGACGGCCGTGACGGGCGCCTCACGCACCTTCTGGCGGTTGCTGCCGGGGTTCATGCAGGCCTCCAGCCGCGCCTTGCCCTCGGGCGTGCGCACGAAGGCGATGCGCGCGGGGCTGCTGTTGGCGGAGGTCGGGGCCCACTTCATCAGCTCGTAGAGCTCAAGCAGCAGGGTGTCGGGCACCGGGTCGGGCCGGTAGCCGATGGCGGTGCGGGCCTCGGTGAAGAGTTGCGCGGTCGAGACGGTGAGCGGTGCGGTCATCGGGAGGGGCCCCAGTGCCTGCGGGCAGGCGAAGCGAGAATTCTGGGATGTTCCAGCCTTCCCAGAACGACGTGCGGCGATTCTTCTGCGCCGCCTACCTGCGCCAGCGCGAGGGCCTGCCCCTGGAGCCGCTGCAGGCGATGGCGGCGCGCTGGATCGACCAGCACCCCGAATACCACCCCGACCTGGCCGACGAGGCCGCGGCGCTGGCGGCCGTCTTCACGGTCGACGAGGGCCGCACGAACCCCTTCCTGCACCTGTCGATGCACCTGAGCATCGACGAGCAGATGGCGATCGACCAGCCCACCGGCATCCGCCAGGCCGTCGAGCTGCTGGCCGCCCGCCGCGGCTCGCTGCACACAGCGCAGCACGAGGTGATGGAGTGCCTGGGCGAGATGCTGTGGGCCAGCCAGCGCAGCGGCTTGCCGCCAGATGGGCAGGCCTACCTCGAGGCGGTGCGGCGGCGGGCGACGCGCTGACCCTGGCGCAGCGCGCGCCCGGCCCGCTCAGTCGTCCGCCCTCAGCGTGCGGCTGAGCAGGATCACCGGCAGCAGCCCCACCGCCACGATGGCCAGCGAAGGCAGCGCGGCCTCGGCCAGCCGCTCGTCGCGGGCCAGGTTGTAGGCCACCACGGCCAGCGTGTCGCTGCCGAAGGGCCGCAACACCAGTGTCGCCGGCAGCTCCTTCATCACGTCGACAAACACCAGCAGCGCCGCCGCCCCCGCCGAGCGCTTGAGCAGCGGCAGGTGCAGCCGCCAGAACACGCGCGTGGCGCTGCCGCCCAGCATGCGGGCGGTTTCGTCCACCGCCAGCGGCACGCGCGCATAACCGGCCTCCACCGACTGCAAGGCCACCGCCGAAAAGCGCACCAGGTAGGCATAGACCAGGCCCACCAGCGTGCCGGTGAACAGCGCCGCCGCACCCGCCTCGGGCCAGCGCTGCTGCACCAGGCCCACCGGCACCAGGATGCCCACCGCGATCACCGCCCCCGGCACGGCGTACCCCAGCGACAGCACGCGCGCCGCGCCGGCCAGCGCGCGGCCGCCCCAGCCGCCGGCGTCGCGCCGCAGCACGAAGGCCAGCGCCAGCGCCAGCGCGGTGGCCGCCACGGCTGCCACGGCCGAGAGCTGGAAGCTCGCCCAGCTCCAGGCGCGAAACCGCTCCCAGGGCAGACCGAACTCGCCGTAGGCCGCCTCTTGCCAGACGCCGTGCGCCAGCCAGGCCACCGGCAGCACAAAGCCCAGCAGCACGGGCAGCGCACACAGCAGCACCGCGCCGGCCGCGGCGCCGCCGCGCAAGGGGTGCGGCCGGGCCTCGCTGCCCTGGCCCGCCGTCTTGCTGCCGGCAAAGCGCATCTGGCGCTGCGCGGCCCGCTCGGCCAGCAGCAGCGCCGCCACCACCAGCAGCAGCATCGACGCCAGCTGCGCCGCCGCGACGCGGTCGTTCATCACCAGCCAGGCCTTGTAGATGCCGGTGGAGAAGGTGGTGAGGCCGAAGTACGAGCCCACGCCGTAGTCGGCCAGCGTCTCCATCAACGCCAGCGCGGTGCCGGCGGCCACCGCCGGCCGCGCCATCGGCAGTGCCACCTCGAGCACGCGGCGGCGCATGGGCGCGCCGAGCAGGCGCGCGGCTTCCATCATGCGCATCGCGCGCTCGCCCAGGGCCGCGCGGGTGAGCAGGTACACGTAGGGGTACAGGCACAGCACGAACAGCGCAATGGCGAAGGGCAGGCTGCGCACATCGGGCCAGAGCGCGCCCTGAATGCCGAGTGACGCGCGCAGTGCCGTGTGCAGCGGGCTGCTGAACTGCAGCGCGTCCGTCCAGGCGTAGGCCAGCACGTAGGCGGGCATGGCCAGCGGCAGCAGCAGCGCCCACTCGAAGAAGCGGCGCAGCGGAAACTCGAACAGCGTCACCGCCGCCGCCGTGGCGCTGCCCAGCAGCATCACGCCCAGGCCCACGCCCAGCGCCAGCGCCAGCGACTGCGTGGCGTAGCCGGGCAGCACGGTGCTCCACTGGTGGCGCAGCACCTCCAGCGCCGCGGCGTCGAGCGCGAACCAGGCGCCCAGCACGCCCAGGATCGGCAGGGCCAGCAGCAGGCACACCAGCAGCAGCGAAGGGCGCAACAAGGGCATCGAAGACCAGGGGTGAGGCCGCGAAAGGGTTCTGAATGAGAACAATCCTCATTCGCGGGCGGCGGATTATGATGCCGGCATGTTCCTGGCCCTCGACGATGTCTCGGTGCGCTACGCGCGGGGTGCCGCGCGCGCCGCGGTCGACGGCGTGACGCTGGGGCTGCAGGCCGGCCAGATCGGCGTGCTGATCGGGCCTTCGGGCTGCGGCAAGACCTCGCTGCTGCGCGCCGTGGCCGGGCTCGAGCGCGTGTCGGCCGGCCGCGTGGCCATCGAAGGTGAGGCCTTGTCCGATGCCACGCTGGGCCTGCACCTGGCGCCCGAACGCCGCCGCATCGGCATGGTGTTCCAGGACTACGCCCTCTTCCCGCACCTCTCGGTGGCCGACAACGTGGCCTTCGGCATTGCCGCGCTGCCGCGCGCCGAGCGCGAGCAGCGCGTGCGCCGCATGCTCGAGCTCGTGGGCCTGGCGCACGCCGCCCGGCGCGCGCCGCACCAGCTTTCGGGCGGGCAGCAGCAGCGTGTGGCGCTGGCGCGCGCGCTGGCGCCGGGACCGCGGCTGTTGCTGCTCGACGAGCCCTTCTCCAGCCTCGATGTCGACCTGCGCGAGCGCCTGGCGCAAGAGGTGCGGCAGATCCTGAAGGACAGCGAGACCACCGCGCTGCTCGTCACCCACGACCAGCTCGAGGCCTTTGCCGTGGGCGACGTGATCGGCGTCATGAACCAGGGCCGCCTGGAGCAGTGGGACGACGCCTACACGCTGTACCACCGCCCGGCCAGCCGCTTCGTCGCGCGCTTCATCGGCCACGGCGTGTTCGCGCCGGCGCAGATCGTCGCCTGCGCGCACGGCCCCTGTGTGCACACGCCGGTGGGCGAGCTCGACGACGTCGCCGGCTGCCCCCTGCCCGAGGCCTTCAACCCCCAGGGCGAGTGCGACGTGCTGCTGCGCGCCGACGACATCGTGCACGACGACGCCAGCCCGGTGCGGGCGCTGATCGAGCGCAAGGCCTTCCGTGGCAGCGAGTTCCTGCTCACGCTGCGCCTGGAGTCGGGCGAGCGCGTCATGGCCCACGTGCCCAGCCACCACGACCACGAGGTCGGCGAATGGATCGGCATCCGCGCCCAGGTCGACCACGTCGTGACCTTCCCGCGCGAGGCCGCGCCGGCCGCAGCAGGCGACTGAGAACCCGCGATTCCGCCCAGCCCATCTGCCGCGCTGCGGAATTGCCCCGGAACCGACGGCCTGCTACGGGGATCACAGCCTGTGTGATGCGCCTGCCGCACCTATACTGAACCGAACCACCCTCGTTGTCGTCTCAAGAAAGGCGAAACCCCATGGGCTCCAAATTCAAGATCGCTGGTCTGCTGGCGCTCGGCGCTGTCGCCGGCGCCCTGGCCACCATGCAGATCACGGCCGTGGCGCGCAGCGCCTTCGGGCCGCTGCCGGTCGAAGAGCTGCAGCAGCTGGCGGCCGTGTTCGACCGCGTCAAGGCCGAGTACGTGGAGCCGGTCGACGAGAAGAAGCTGATCTCCGACGCCATCTCGGGCATGGTCTCGGGCCTGGACCCGCACTCGCAGTACCTCGACAAGAAGACCTTCAAGGAGTTCCGCGAGAACACCGGTGGCCGCTTCGTCGGCATCGGCATCGAGATGACGATGGAAGACGGCCTCGTCAAGGTGGTCTCGCCCATCGAGGGCTCGCCCGCCTTCCGCGCCGGCCTGAAGACCGGCGACCTCATCACCCGCATCGACGACACCCCGGTCAAGGGCCTGTCGGTCGACCAGGCCGTCAAGCGCATGCGCGGCGAGCCGGCCACCAAGGTGCAGTTGCAGGTCTTCCGCAAGGAAGAGAACCGCAGCTTCCCGGTGACCATCGTGCGCGAGGAGATCCGCATGCAGAGCGTGCGCGCCCGCATGGCCGAGCCCGGCTACGGCTGGGTGCGCGTGAGCCAGTTCCAGGACCGCACGGTCGAGGACTTCGTCAAGAAGGTCGAAGACCTGTACAAGCAGGATCCCAACCTCAAGGGCCTGGTGCTCGACCTGCGCAACGATCCTGGCGGCCTGCTCGACGCCAGCATCGCGCTGTCGGCGGCCTTTCTGCCCGAGAACGTGATGGTCGTCAGCACCAACGGCCAGATGGCCGAGTCGCGCATGAGCTTCCGCGCCACGCCGGCCGACTACGCCCGCCGCGGCGGCGTCGATCCGCTCAAGCGGCTGCCGGCGGCGCTGAAGAAGGTGCCGCTGGTGGTGCTGGTGAACGAAGGCTCGGCCTCGGCCAGCGAGATCGTCGCCGGCGCGTTGCAGGACCACAAGCGCGCCACGATCATGGGCGCGCAGACCTTCGGCAAGGGCTCGGTGCAGACGATCCGCCCGCTGCCCGGCGACACCGCGCTCAAGATCACCACGGCGCGCTACTACACGCCGGCGGGCAAGAGCATCCAGGCCAAGGGCATCACGCCCGATGTCTTCCTCGACGAAACCGCCGACGGCAACGTGTTCGCCGCGCTGCGCATGCGCGAGGCCGATCTCGACAAGCACCTGCAGGGCGCCGACGAGAAGAAGGACCCCGCCCGCGACAAGGCGCGCGAGGAAGCCCGCACGCGGCTAGAGGAGCAACTGGCCAAGAGCAAGGAGCCGCCGAAGCCGCTGCCCGAGTTCGGCACCGCCGACGACTGGCCGCTGCGCCAGGCGCTGAACCAGTTGCGCGGCCTGCCGGTGGTGGCCAGCAAGACGGCCGCCGAGCAGCGTGCCCAGGCGCCCACGCCCACCAAGTAAACCCGGGGCGCTGCTGCCTGACGAAGCCCGCTCCGGCGGGCTTTTTTCATGGCCGCGTGTCACGGCCGCACCCTTATCCTCGCCCGCGATGAACCCGCCCAAGACCACGCCCCACCCCGAACTCACCGCGCGCAACTTCCCGAGCGCCCAGGAAGACGCTGCCGCAGCCCCCGAGGCCGCCCGCTACGCCGGCCCCGAAAGCGCCTACCGGCTGGCCTTCACCGACAGCGCCTTCCTGCTGCGCGAGGAGCTGCGCCCGGTGCGCATGCAGCTGGAACTGCTCAAGCCCGAGCTGGTGCAGAACGAGCAGGGCGTGGAAAGCACCATCGTCATCTTCGGCAGCGCGCGCATCAAGGCGCCCGACGTGGCGGCGCAGATGCTGGCCGCAGCCGAAGCCTCGGGCGACGCCCAGGCGCTCGCGCAGGCGCGCAACGCCGTCGCCATGAGCCGCTACTACGACGAGGCGCGCCGCTTCGCCGCCCTGGCCACGCAGAAGAGCCGCGAGCACGCCGCGCCGCTGTTCATCGTCACCGGGGGCGGGCCCGGCATCATGGAAGCCGGCAACCGCGGCGCGTTCGACGTGGGCGGCAAGAGCATCGGCCTGAACATCGTGCTGCCGCACGAGCAGGCGCCCAACCCCTACATCACGCCGGAGCTGTGCTTCCAGTTCCACTACTTCGCGCTGCGCAAGATGCACTTCGTGATGCGCAGCATCGCGCTGGTGTGTTTTCCGGGCGGCTTCGGCACACTCGACGAGCTGTTCGAGACGATGACGCTGGTGCAGAACGGCAAGAGCCGCCGCCGCCCCATCCTGCTGTTCGGGCGCGAGTTCTGGGAGAAGCTGATCGACTTCCAGCACCTGGTCGACACCGGCATGATCTCGGCACACGACCTGCAACTCTTCCGCTACGTCGAAAGCGCCGAAGAGGCCTGGGACGTGCTGGCCCACCACTACGGCTTCGACCTGCCGCCGACAGAATCCGGCGCATTTGCGGAAGACATCTGAGCCCGGCCCGCGCAGCGGCCCGATAGCATCGGGCTCATGACGCGACACGTTTCCCTCATCGGTGCCCCCACCGACATCGGCGCCGGCGCCCGCGGCGCCCGCATGGGCCCGGAGGCGCTGCGCGTCGCCGGCCTGCACGCGGCACTCGAGGCCCACGGCCTGCAGGTGCTCGACCGTGGCAACCTCGCCGGCCCGCCCAACCCCTGGCTGCCGCCGGTGGACGGCTACCGCCACCTGCCCGAGGTCGTGGCCTGGAACCGCCTGGTGCACGACGCGGTGCACGCCGAGCTGGCCGCAGGCCGCCTGCCCATCCTGCTGGGTGGCGACCACTGCCTGGGCCTGGGCAGCATCAGCGCCGTGGCGCGCCACTGCCGAGAAGCCGGCAAGAAGCTGCGCGTGCTATGGCTCGACGCCCACGCCGACTTCAACACCAGCGTGCTCACGCCCAGCGGCAACATCCACGGCATGCCGGTGGCCTGCCTGTGCGGGCACGGGCCGCAGGAGCTCATCGAGATCGGCGGCACCGTGCCGGCGATCCAGGCCAAGTCGATCCGCCAGATCGGCATCCGCAGCGTCGACCCCGGCGAGAAGCGCTTCGTGCACGAGGTCGGCCTCGAGGTCTTCGACATGCGCTACATCGACGAGATGGGCATGCGCCACGCCATGGAGCTGGCGCTGGCCACGCTCGACGAGAAGACGCACCTGCACGTCAGCTTCGACGTCGACTTCCTCGACCCCGAGATCGCGCCCGGCGTCGGCACCACGGTGCCCGGCGGCCCCACCTACCGCGAAGCGCAGCTGTGCATGGAGATGATCGCCGACACCGGCCGCCTGGCCAGCCTGGACGTGATGGAGCTGAACCCGGCGCTGGACATCCGCAACAAGACGGCCGAGCTGGCCGTCGACCTGATCGAGAGCCTGTTCGGCAAGAGCACGCTGATGCGCGCTTGAGCGGCCCGCCTGCCCCCACCGGCGCCGCCCCCGCCAGCGCGGCCGTCACCGCGCCGGTCACCGCAGCCGCCGTGCCGGCGCTCGAGCTGCTGCCGCCGCAGGGCGAGGCGCTGCGCAGCACGCGCAGCGTGGTGCACTTGCTCGGCCGCACCAGCGCCGGCAGCGTGGTGCGCATCAACGGCGAGCGCGTGCCGGTGTTCGGCAGTGGCGTGTTCGCACGCGATGGCCTGGCGCTGGCGATGGGCGCCAACCGCTTCGTCGTCGAGGCCACGTCGCCGGCGGGCGCCAGCACCTCGATGGCGCTGACGGTGACGCGCGTCGATCCGCCACCCGGCCCCCGCTGGCCGGTCGACGCCGGCTGGATCGATGGCGGCAGCCTGCAACCCGCCGAGCCGATGCGCGTCGCACCAGGCGAGGCCGTCGAGGTGGCGCTGCGGGCCACGCCCGGCCGCCTGGTGCAGGCTGCGCTGCCGGGCGAAGCCTGGCAGCGGCTGGCCGAGGTGGCGCCGGGTCGTTACCGTGGCTTTCTGATGTTCGAGCGCGCGGACGATATCGAACCCGCCCCGGTGCGGGTGCGCGTGCTCCCGGTGGCCGCGCCGGGCAGCCGGCCGCGCGCCGCTCGGCCCGCCGCGCGCCCGCTGGTGGCGCTGACGCCCGGCCTCGTGGGCCAGTGGCGGCCCGATGCCACGCGCCTGTTCGCCGTAGGCCCCGAAGGCGTGGAGCCCACGCACGGCCTGCACGAGGTGCGCCTGGGCGGCCCGTCGTGGGGCGCGCTGCCGGAAGGCACGCTGCTGCAGGCCAGCGGCGAGCGCGGCGCCCACCTGCGCCTGGCGCTGACGCCCGACACCGCCGTGTGGGCCCCGCGCGCCGCGCTGCTGCCGGCAGCCGCCGGCACGCCGCCGCCGCAGGTGGCGCTGAGCACGGTGTCGGTGGCGGGCGAAGACGACGCCGACCTCATCCGCGTGGCGCTGGGCGCACCGGTGCCCTACGCCGTGCGGGCGCGGCGCGACGCCACCGGCCGCATGGCGCTGGAGATCGACATCTGCGGCGCCCACCACGCCGCCACCTGGGTGACGCACCGCCGCGCGCCACGCTCGGTGGACGAGCTCGTGGTCGAGCAAGCCGGCCCGGGCCGCGTGCGCATCACCGCCTGGCTGCGCACGCCGCGCCTGTGGGGCTGGCGGGTCGAGCCCGCGCCCGGCGCGCTGCAGGTGCGGCTGCTGCCGGTGCCGCCTTCGGTGGGCACGGCCACACCTTTGCAGGGCCTGCGCATCGCACTCGAAGCCGGCCATGGCGGGCCGACGAACCTGGGCGCCGTGGGGGCCACCGGCACCCCCGAGAAGGACTTCAACCGCTGGACCACCGACACGTTGGCCACCGAGCTGCTGGCGGCCGGTGCACAGCTGGTCGACATCCGCCCGGGCGACACGAACCCGACGCTGCGCGAACGCGCCGCGCGGGCCGAGGCCGAAGCCGCGCAGCTCTACGTGAGCGTGCATGCCAACGCGGCCGACACCGCCGGCGGCTACCTGCGCGTCAGCGGCGCCAGCACCTACTACAAGCACGCGCCTTCGCAGCCGCTCGCCGCCGCCGTGCACCGCCGGCTGCTGGCGGCCACCGCCCTGCCCGACTTCGGGCTGGTGGGCAACTTCAACTACGCGCCGCTGCGCCTGTTGACGGCGATGCCGTCCGTGCTGGTGGAGCAGGCCTTCGTCAGCCACCCCGGCGACGAGGCACAGCTGCTCGACCCGGCCTTTCGCGCCCGGCTCGCACAAGCCGTTCGACTGGGCATTGAAGACGCCTTGCGGGGCTAAGATGCCGCGATGCCCTTGAGTCTTCGTGCCGCCCTGGCTTGCCGCGCCGCGGCCTTCGCCACGGCGCTGGGCCTGGCCGGCGCCGCGCTGGCCCAGCCCAGGCCAGCGCCCCCGCCCGCAGCGGCGGCCTCGGCCGCCGAGCCCACGGCCCCCACCGGCGCCGGCCAGCGCATCTACGAGCGCATCCGCCCGCAGCTGCTGCAGGTGCGCACGCTGCTGAAGACGCAGGACAGCCAGAGCTCGGTCGGCTCAGGCTTCCTGGTCGACGACGCCGGCCACCTGATCACGAATTACCACGTCATCAGCCAGTACGCGCTGCGCCCCTCGCAGCACCGGCTGGTGTACGCCACGGTCGACGGCCGCCAGGGCGCGCTGCAGTTGCTGGCCTTCGACGTGGTGCACGACCTGGCGCTGCTCAAGCCGGTCGATCCCGCGCCGCTGGCCGGGCGGGGTTCGGTGCCGATTCGGCCCGCCAACGAACCGCTGCCGCGCGGCGCGCGCATCTACAGCATGGGCAACCCGCTGGACGTGGGCTTCGCGGTGGCCGAGGGCAGCTTCAACGGGCCGGTCGAGCGCAGCTACCTGCCCACGCTCTTCTTCGGCGGCAGCCTGTCCTCGGGCATGAGCGGCGGTCCGGCGCTCGACGACAACGGCCGCCTGGTCGGCGTCAACGTGGCCGCCCGGCGCGACGGCGAACAGGTGAGCTTTCTGGTGCCGGCCGACCCGGTGCGCCTGCTCATCTCCCGCGGACGCGGGGCCAGCCCCATCGTCGCCCCGGCCTGGGACGAGGTGGCGCGGCAGCTCGGTGAGCACGAGACCCGCCTCACCGCCGCCTTCATCAACCAGCCCTGGCGCAACGCCGGCCATCCGCTCTACCGCATCCCGGTGCCGCAGGAGACCTGGATGCGCTGCTGGGGGCGCAGCTCGCCCGCGCAATCGCGCGGGCTGCAGTTCGAGCGCAGCGACTGCGAGATGGACAGCCGCGTGTTCGTGGCCGGCCCGCTGCTCACCGGCTACATCACCGTGCGCCACGAGGCGTACGACGGCAGCCGCATCGGCGCCTGGCGCTTTTCGGAACGCCACTCCAGCAGCTTCGGCAACGAATTCGTCGGCCGAGACGACCGCCTGCGCACCGCTGCGCAATGCCGCGAGCGCACCATCGTGCCGCCGGCCGCGCCGGGCACCACCGCCAAGGCCGAGCCGGCGCTGCCGCTGCGCGCCGTGGTCTGCCTGCGCGCCTACAAGAAGCTGCCCGGCCTGCACGACCTGATGGTGCTGGTGGCCACGCTCGACGGCCGCACCGCGGGCGTGCAGGGCCGGCTCGATGCATTCGGCGTGGGCCTGGCCAGCGCCGAGCGGCTGACGCGCCATTACCTGGCCGGCTTCGGCCGCAGCGGCTCGGCCACCGAGGTGCCGAAGTGAGCACGCCGGCGCGGCTGGCGCTGCTCGAGGTGATCGGCCGCGACGGCCGCGTGACGCGCGCCGTCGACGTGCAGCGCTGGCCGCTGACGCTGGGACGCTCGCTTGAGGCCGACGTGGTGCTCGACGATCCCTTCGTGGCGCCGCTGCACGCCACGCTGCAGGCCGCCGACGACGGCCGCCTGACGCTCGATGTGGGCAACACCGACAACGGCGTGCAGGAAGGCGCGCAACGGCACACCCGCGGCAGCCGCGTGGCGGTGCCGGTGGGCGGCACCACCTGGCAGATCGGCGGCCTCACGGTGCGCCTGCGCACGCCCGACGAAACCCTGCCCGGCGAGCAGCCGCTGCCCGTGCGGGCCCGGCGCGCGGCGTGGCTGCCGCTGGCGGCCGCGGCAACGCTGGCGGTGCTGGCCCTGTCGAACCACTGGCTGTCGCTCGACCCCGGCGCCGACACGATGGACTGGATCCCGCTGGTGGCCGGCCTGCCGCTGGTGCTGGGCCTGTGGGCGGGGCTCTGGGCCACGGCCTCGAAACTGTTCCAGCACCGCTTCGAGTTTGGCGCCCACCTGCGGCTGGCGCTGCCGCTGGTGGCAGCGGTCGAGGCCGTCGACTGGTTCGGGCCGCCGCTGGCGGCGGCGCTCGACCTGCCCTGGCTGTGGCGCCTGGTGACGCCGCTGCAGATGGCGCTGCTGCTGGCCCTGCTGTATGGCCACCTGGCGCTGGTGCTGCCGCAGGCGCGGCGCGCGGTGGCCAGCTTCGTGGGGGCGGCCGCGCTGGCCGGCGCGGCGGTGGCCATCACCACCACCTGGCAGCAGGTCGACCGCTGGAGCCGCGCGCCGTACATGAGCACGCTGCCCACGCCGTGGACGCTGTGGCGCGACCCGACACCGCCCGAAACCCTGGCCGCCGACCTGGCGCCGCTGGCCGAGCAACTGGCCCGGCGCGTGAAGAAGGCGCGCGACGACGAACCGCCCGAAGCCGGCGACGAAGACTGAGGGACCATGGACACCCGCCCGCTGCTCATCGGCCTGTCGGCCCGCATCTACACCCCCGGCTCGGCCGGTGTCGAACTGCCCGGCGTCTGGACCAAGACGCTGCACTACCTGGAGCAGAGCGTCGCGCACTGGGTGCTGGCCGGCGGCGCGGTGGCGGTGATGATCCCGGCGGTGAGCAGCGGCAGCCTCGTCGTGCGCACCGACATCGACCTCGGGCACTATGCCGACGCGCTCGACGGCCTGGTGCTGCAGGGCGGCAACGACGTCGCACCCACGCACTACGGCGAAGACCCGCTGCACCCCGACTGGGCCGGCGACCCCGTGCGCGACCGCTACGAGATGGAACTGGTGCGTGCGTTCGTGGCCGCCGGCAAGCCGGTGTTCGGCATCTGCCGCGGGCTGCAGCTGCTGAATGTGGCCTTCGGTGGCAGCCTGTGGCAGGACATCCCGACGCAGCAGCCGGCACCTGATGGCAAGACGGCCGTGGACCACCGCATCGCCGGCCGCTACGAGCGCCACTTCCACGAGGTCGAGTTCGTCGCCGGCACGCACCTGGCCGGCCTGTACCCGGAGCTGCCGCGCGCCACCACCAACAGCATCCACCACCAGGGCATCAAGCAGCTGGCGCCGGGCTTCGTGGTCGAGGCGCGCTGCCCCGACGACGGCATGATCGAGGCCATCCGCCGCACCGACGAAGGCCCCTTCGTGGCCGGCGTGCAGTGGCACCCCGAGTTCCACGGCCCCGAGCACCCCGACACGCTGGACGACGGACCCATCCTGCGCGACTTCCTGGCCGCCTGCCTGAGGGCCCGCGCCGCACGCTGAAGCCGCCCATGCGGGATAGTGCTTAAGGGCGATTCCCGTCATGGTTTGTCAGGGCGCCGGCGCACGCTGGGCGTCAAGCGGGCTCGACACAATCGATGCATCGTGAGACGCATCCACCTCCGCTCCCTCGCCCAGGCCGGCCTCGCCCTCATCCTGGCCGTTAGCCTCCCCTTCCCGTGCACGGCCCAGGCGCCGAACGCGCCGCCGGCCGCCGCGCCGCTGCGCATTGCCTCCGCCTTCGACCCGCAGACGATGGACCCGCACGCCATTGCGCTGCTGTACCACTCGCGCGTGGTATTCCAGGTCTACGAGTCGCTGGTCGGCCGCGACGAGCGCTTCAAGCTCGAGCCGGCGCTGGCCCGGTCGTGGCAGGCGATGTCGCCCACGGTGTGGCGCTTCCGGCTGCGGCCGGGCGTGCTGTTCCACGACGGCACGCCCTTCACGGCCGACGACGTGGTGTTCTCGATCGAGCGCACGCTCACCGCGCCCTCGCAGCGCGCGTTCCAGATCAAGGGCGTGACCGGTGCGCGCAAGGTCGACGGGCTCACCGTCGAGATCCTGCTCGAGGCGCCCGACGCGGTGCTGCCCGAGAAGCTGCACTACATCGCGATGATGAGCCGGGCCTGGAGCGAGCGCCACGGCGTGACGCGCCCGCAAGACTTCAACGGCAAGCAGGAAACCCACGCCGTGCGCCACGCCAACGGCACCGGCCCGCTGCGCCTGGTGCGCTACGAGCCCGACGTGCGCACCGCGCTCGAGCGCCATCCGCAGTGGTGGGGCTGGGCCGACCGCCGCAGCGGCAACCTCGGCCGCGTCGACTTCGTCACCGTGAAGAGCGACGCCACGCGGCTGGCGGCGCTGGCCTCGGGCGAGGTCGATCTGGTACTCGACCCGCCCTACCAGGACATCGCCCGGCTCAAGACGGACTCACGGCTGGCGCTGGTGCAGACGGCCGACATCGGCCAGCAGTACCTGACCTTCGACCTGGCGCGTACCGAGTTGCAGGACAGCGACGTGAAGGGCCGCAACCCCTTCCAGGACCTGCGCGTGCGCAAGGCCGTGTACCACGCGCTGAACATGCCGCTGATCATCGACAAGGTGCTGCGCGGCCAGGGCCAGCCCACCGGCGCGCTGCTCAGCCCGATGGTCGACGGCTCGCCGGCCGAGCTGGACAAGCGGCTGCCCTACGACCCGGCGCGCGCACGGCAGCTGCTGGGCGAGGCCGGCTACCCGAACGGCTTCACGGTGGCGCTCGATTGCGTCAACGTGGCCTGGCGCGAAAACGTCTGCCAGGCGATGGCGGCCATGCTCACGCAGGTGGGCATCCGTGCCCAGCTGCGGGCCAGCCCAAGCAGCACGTTCTTCCCCAAGCTGACGCAGGCCACCGCCAGCTTCATCGAGTACGGCTGGACGGCCACGCCCGACGCCTGGAACTCGCTCAACGGCCTGTTCCGCACGCACGACAAGTCGGGCCTGGGCACCTTCAACGCCGGGCGCTACAGCAACCCGAAGGTCGATGCGCTGATCGACGCCATGCGCACCGAACCCGACCTGACCCGCCGCCGCGCGATGGTGGCCACGGTGCTGCGGCTGGTGGCGGAGGACCTGCCCTACATCCCGCTGTACCGGCGCACCATCAGCTGGGCGATGAACAAGAAGGTGCAGGCGGTGATGTGGCCCAACGACGCCATCGAGCTGCGCTGGGTGCGGCTGCGGTAGTGCGGGGCGTGGCCGCAACCTATCGCAGAGATTCGGCAACGACACCTACGCGGTGAGCTCGTCCGCCATCAACTCCGCCTGCCGGATAACGGTTTCCGTCGCCAGCTGTTGCATGTCCGGCGGATAGCCGTACTGGCGCAAGGTGCGCTTGACCATCACTTTCAGCTTGGCGCGCACGTTCTCCTTGATCGTCCAGTCGATGCTGGCGTTCTCGCGCACGCGTTGGGTCAGCACCACCGCCAACTCTCGCAACTGGTCCTTCTGCATCAGCTCGCGCGCGCTGTCGTTGTGGGCCACTGCGCTGTAGAAGGCGTATTCGAAGGGGCTCAGGCCCAGTTGCTTGGCCTCGTCGTCTGCCGCCACGATCTCCTTGCTGAGCTTGATCAGCTCGTCCATCACCTCGGCCGCTGTCAGGATCTTGTTCTGGTACTTCCTGATGGCGGCATCCAGCATGTCCAGTAACGAACGGCTCTGCACGAGGTTGCGCCGGGCGCGCACCTTCAACTCATCGGCCAGCAGCTTCTTCAGCACCTCCAGCGCCACGTTTTTGTGCTCGTAGCCCTTCAGTTCGGCCAGGAAGTCGTCCGAGAGGATGGAGATATCGGGCTTCTTGATGCCGGCCGCGTCGAAGACGTCGATCACCTGCTCTGACACCAGCGCCTGGTCAATCACCTGGCGGATGGTGGTCTCAAGTTCCTCGCTGCTGCGGCCGTTCGCCGGGCTGTCGAACTTCACCAGCCTTGCCTTCACCGCCTGGAAGAAGCCCACCTCGTCCCGCACCCCCATGGCCTGCTCATGCGGCACTGCGATGGCGAAGACCTGCGAGAGCACACTCACCTCGTCGATGTAGCGCTTGCGCCCGTTTTCCAGGCCCAGGATGTGCTCTTCCGCCTGCAGGATGAGGGACAGCTTCTCGCCCGTGTCGGCCTCGAAGAAATGTTCGTAGGCAAAGCCGTGGTACATGGCCGACACCACCTCGACCTTCTCCAGCAGCAGGCCCACCGCCTGCTCCTGCGCCAGCACCGGGTCGCCCTTGCCGCCGGCGTCGGTGTAGAACGACAGCGCCGCCTTGAGGTCGGCCGCAATGCCCAGGTAGTCCACCACCAGGCCGCCCGGCTTGTCTTTGTGCACGCGGTTCACACGCGCAATGGCCTGCATCAGGTTGTGGCCCTTCATCGGCTTGTCGATGTAGAGCGTGTGCATGCCCGGGGCGTCGAAACCCGTAAGCCACATGTCGCGCACGATCACCAGCTTCAGCGCATCGGCATCGTCCTTCATGCGCTCGGCGAGCAGCTTGCGCTGCTCCTTGGTGGTGTGGTGCGCGGCCAGCTTGGGGCCGTCGGCAGACGAGGCCGTCATCACCACCTTCATCGCCCCCTTGCGCAGATCAGCGTCATACCAGTCCGGCCGCAGCTTCCTGATCTCATCAAAGAGGTCGGCCGCGATGCGGCGCGACATGCTCACCACCATGGCCTTGCCCGTGAACACTTCCTGCCGCGCCTCGAAGTGGGCCACGATGTCGCTTGCGATATTCTTCACGCGCGCCTCGCTGCCGATCAGCGCCTCCATCCGGGTCCACTTGGCCTTGGCCTTCTGCGTCTCGGTCAGCTCGTCCCGTTCCAGTTCGTCGTCCAGGTCGGCGATGAGCTGGCGGCCCTCTTCGCTGAGACTCACCTTGGCCAGGCGGCTTTCGTAGAAGATGCGCACCGTGGCGCCGTCTTCCACCGCCTGCGCGATGTCGTAGATGTCCACGTAGTTGCCGAACACCGCGGGTGTGTTGACGTCGCCCTTCTCGATGGGCGTGCCCGTGAACCCCAGGTAGGTGGCGTGGGGCAAGGCATCGCGCAGGTACTTGGCGAAACCGTAGACCAGCTTCTTGCCGATGACGGTGCCGCTCGCGTCCTTCACGTCCACCAAGCGGGCTTCGAAGCCGTACTGCGTGCGGTGCGCCTCGTCCGCGATCACCACGATGTTGCGGCGGGCCGAAAGCTCGTCGTGCACGTTGCCGCTGGCCGGTTGGAACTTCTGCACCGTGGAGAACACCACGCCGCCCGCCGGCACCTGCAGCAGTGTCTTCAGGTGCTCGCGGTCCGTGGCCTGCACCGGCTCTTGCCGCAGCAACTGGCGCGACCCGGCGAAGGTGTCGAACAGCTGGTCGTCCAGGTCGTTGCGGTCGGTCAGCACCAGCACCGTCGGGTTGTCCATCGCCAGCACGATCTGGCCGGTGTAGAACACCATCGACAGCGACTTCCCCGAACCCTGCGTGTGCCACACCACGCCCGCCTTGCGGTCGCCCTGGGGTTGGTCCTTCACACCGGGCACGCCGTAGGCGGCAGGTGCTTCACGTGCTGCGGGCGCGGCCAGGGGCCCGCGCAGGTTGGCCGCCCGCAGGGTGGAAGCCACGGCCGCGTTCACCGCGTAGTACTGGTGGTAGGCCGCCAGCTTCTTGACAGTGCTGATCGTGACCTGGCCCGTCTCGGGGTCTACCCTCTGCGCCTTCTCGAAGACGATGAAGTGCCGCAACAAGTCCAGCAAAGTGGCCGGCGGCAGCATGCCCAGGACCAGCGTTTCCAGTTGGCTCACCAGGTGCGAGGCCTCAGCCTTGCCGTCGGCACTCTTCCAGGCCATGAAGCGCGAGAAGCCGGCCGATAGCGAGCCGGCCCGCGCTTCCAGCCCATCGGAGATGACCGAAAAGGCATGGGTGTGGAACAGCGCCGGCAGGGTGTGCTTGTAAGTCTCCACCTGCTGGTAGGCCGTTCTGAGCGTGGCGCCTTCGCTGCCCGCGTTCTTCAGCTCCACCACCACCAGCGGCAGGCCGTTGACAAAGAGCACCAGGTCCAGGCGCTTTCGGTCGGCCTGGCGCTGTTCGTCCTGCGCCACGGTGAACTGGTTCACCACCAGAAGGTCGTTGGCCTCGGGCCGCGCGAAGTCGATCAGCCAGACGCGTTCGCCGCGCGTCTGCCCGTCCTGCTGCAGCTCCACCGTCAGGCCTTCGGTCATCCAGCGGTGGAAGTGCTCGTTGGCGTCCAGCAGCTCCGGCGAGCTGTAGCGCTGCACCTCCTTGATCGCCAGCTCCACCGCCTGCGCAGGCAGCCGGTGGTTGATGCGGCGCACGGCGTGGGCCAGGCGTTCGCGCAGCAGCACCTCGGCGTAGCTGCTGCGCTCAGGTGCATCGCCGTCGGGGGCGATCACGGGGCCGGGCAGGTAGCGCCAGCCTTGGCGTTCGAGCAGCTTGATCGCGAAGGCTTCGATGGCTGATTCGTTCAAGTAGCTCATGCGCCCTCCCTGGGCTTGTGGGCGTCAGCAGGCCACGCGGACTTCGCCGCTCATCAGCTTGGGTAGGAGACTGTCACGAAGGCTCTCTAGTGTTGAGATCTGCCGATTGTTCTCCCAGCACTTTGTGTAGAGCGGCTCGATATGCTCAGCGCACTTCTTCTGCACGTGCTCCGGCGGTACGACCACTGGAAACTTCCGAAAGTCCTTGAGAACAATGCGCGGGATGACGGCGCCTGTCACGATGCTCTCCAAGTCGTCTCTGGTGGATTTGAGTTTCAAGAATGTCGTTAACAAGAGTGGGTGGTATTTCCCATTGGGTCGCAAGATCGCAATGGAGGACAGCAGTACGACATCCATGTCGGCTTCAACCAGGAAGACATGTTTCAGATAGCTGCCATCCTTGGCGATGAGGATGTCTCCCTGCAAGGGTCGGCAATCGGCGCGAACCAACTCTTCGTAGTCGGCAGGATTGATCCTCCGACAAGACGAAAGGTCTATGCCCCACTGATGCATGTCCTTCACGGAAGCCATCGGACGCCCCAGTTCCGAAGTCTTCGGACTCATATGAGAACCATCCGTAATCCTCGACGTGATGTCTTCAAGCGCGAGCACGGGCCACTCAGCACTCTCAGCTCCGACACATAGTTGCCGGAACAGCGTCTCGGCCATGGCTTCGAGGGTTTGGTTCTGGCGTCGCAGCAGGTCGATCTTGTTGTCGAGTCCCCACAACGTCTCTGCAATCTGCGCTTGCTCATGCGGTTCCGGGAGGAACACGAGTTCCTTATGCACCTCGTTTCTGTTGACGCCTGGAACGGCACTCTTGTCGCTGTACTTTTGCCAATCCAGCTGCTTGAGAAAGTAGAAAACAAACTTTGGGTCGTTGCCCTTGAAGTCCTTCACATACAGCGTTGTGTTCAGCGGCCAGTAGTCGCCGGCGGAGAAGAACACCTCACCAATGGTTCCATATCGGCCGGTCACAACTCCCGGGCCATCGGCCATCTTGGCGTTGTGAAATCCAGAGGTACCAGAAGAAGAGTAGATCGGCACATGCCCAGCCACACGCCGAGAGGTTGGTAGGTCATAGCCACGCTTCAACGTGAGGTAATTGCCTAGCGGCGCCTGTACCCAGCCACAGTTGTTGACTCCGGGCAGAGGCCTGTTCTGATGATCGATTGATGATTCAGCCATTGAGCCCTACCTGCGGCGCGCGCTCCAACCTAGCTCGCGCCTCCACCAACGCCCGGTGCAACCTCTCCCGCAGCACCTCCTGCGGCGGCAACTGCAGCCAATACTCCGCCACGTGAATGTGGTCCTTCTCCAGGTCCATCAGCTCGACTACCTCGGCGTCCTTGTCGCTGCACAGGATGATGGCAATCGGCGCGTTCTCGCCGGGCTGCTGTTCGTGCTTGGCCAGCCACTTCAGATACAGCTCCACCTGGCCCTTGTGCTCGGGCCTGAACTCGCCCAGCTTCAGCTCGATCAGCACCAGCCGGCGCAGCCGGCGGTGGAAGAACAGCAGGTCGATGACGTAGTCGTGCCCGCCCACCTGGATGCGCTTCTGCCGGCCCATGAAGGCGAAGTCGCTGCCCAGCTCCAGGATGAAGCGCTCCAGTTCGGCCAGGATGGCGGCTTCCAGGTCCTTCTCGGTGAAGCCGTCCTTCAGGTCCAGAAAGTCCAGCAGGTAGGGGTCTTTGAGGAACAGCGCCGGGCTGGCGCCGGCAGCGTTGCCCTCGCTTTCGCGCAGCAGGGCCAGTTCCTGGCGGATGGCGGCCTCGGGCTGCCGGGCGATGGCGGTGCGCTCGAACAGCAGGCCGTCGATGCGCTCGCGCAGCGTGCGCACCGGCCAGCGCGCCTGGGCGCACAGCTCGGTGTAGAAGGCGCGCCGCGTGGGGTCGTCAATCTTGATCAGCTCGACAAAGTGCGACCAGCTCAATTGTTGCGACAGCGTCGCAACCATGGGCTCGTCGGGCAGGCAGTCGAACAGCTTCGCCATGCGCGTCAGGCCCGAATGGCTGAAGCCGCTGCCGTAGTCGCGCGTCAGGCGCTCGGCCAGTTGCCGCAGCACGCCGGCACCGTAGGCCGCGCGTTCGCCCTGCAGCACCCGGGTCTTGATGGCCTTGCCCACGTGCCAGTACGTGAGCACCAGCGCCTGGTTCACCTGCGTGAGCACCTGCGCGCGCGCCCGCTCCACACGTTGCCGGATGTGCTGGTACAGCGCGTCGACCTCGGGTTCGGCCGGCACGCTGGGCGGCGCCGTCGGCGCGCGCTTTCGGCTCACAGCTTCACCTTCGCCAGGTTCTCGGCAATGGCTGCGTTCAGGCGCGCCTCTTCCAGCAACTGCGCCTCGAACTCAGCCTTCAGCGCCGCAAAACGCTCGGCGAAGTTGAAGTCCTCGTCTTCATCGGGCAGGCCCACGTATCGACCGGGGGTGAGCACATGCTCGAGCTCGGCCACACGCGCCAGCGGCACGGAGGCGCAGAAGCCCTTCACATCCTGATAGCCCGGCTCGCCGGCGCGCCAGGCGTGGTACGTGCCGGCGATCTGCTGGATGTCTTCTTGGCTCAGCTCGCGGGTGCGGCGGTTGATCAGGTGGCCCAGGTTGCGTGCATCGATGAACAGGATTTCGCCCTTGCGCGGGTGGCCGTTCTCGCGCGCCCGGTTCATGAACCACAGGCAAGCCGGTATCTGAGTGTTGAGGAAGAGCTTGGCCGGCAGATTGACGATGCAATCGATGAGGTTGGCCTCGGCCACCAGCGCGCGGCGGATGTCACCTTCGCCGCCGCTCTTGCTGGTAAGCGAGCCCTTGGCCAGCACCACGCCGGCGCGGCCGCTGGGCGCCAGGTGGTGCAAGAAGTGCTGCAGCCACGCGAAGTTGGCATTGCCCACGGGCGGCACGCCATGTTTCCAGCGCCCGTCTTTGCGCAGCAGTTCACCGCTCCAGTCGCTGACGTTGAAGGGCGGGTTGGCGATGACGAAGTCAGCCTTCAGGTCCTTGTGGGCGTCGTTCAGGAATGAGCCCTCGGTGTTCCACTTGACCTGGGACGAATCGATGCCGCGGATGGCCAGGTTCATGCGCGCCAGCCGCCAGGTGGTCTGGTTGCTTTCCTGCCCGTAGATGGAGATGTCCTTCACCTGGCCTTGGTGCGAGGCCACGAACTTCTCGGACTGCACGAACATGCCGCCCGAGCCGCAGCAGGGGTCGAACACCCGGCCCTTGTAGGGTTCGAGCATAGCCACCAGCAGTTCGACGATGGAGCGCGGCGTGTAGAACTGCCCGCCCTGCTTGCCCTCGGCCAGCGCGAACTCGCCCAGGAAGTACTCGAACACGTGGCCCAGCACGTCGGCGCTGCGGGCCTTGGCGTCGCCTAGAGCGATGCTGCCGATCAGCTTCATCAGCCCGCCCAGGCTCAGCGGATCCAGGTTCTGGCGCGAGAACACCTTGGGCAGCACGCCCTTGAGCAGCTGGTTCGCACGCTCGATGGCATCCATCGCACCATCGATGAACTGGCCGATGGTGGGCTGGGTGGCCTGGCTCAGCAGGTAGGACCACCGGGCCTCGGCCGGTACGAAGAACACGTTCTCGGCCGTGTACTCGTCCTTGTCTTCCGGGTCTGCGCCAGCGAATGTTCCCTCGCCGGCCTTCAGCTTGGCGTAGACCTCTTCGAAAGAATCTGAGATGTACTTCAGGAAGATGAGGCCGAGCACCACATGCTTGTACTCGGCGGCATCGATGTTCTTGCGAAGCTTGTCGGCGGACTTCCAGAGCTGCTTTTCGAGCGGTTCTTCCTGGGCGGCCTTGTCAGCCTTCTGTCGGGCCATGGCGGCAGATTCCTCACGTGATACGAACCCGTTAGCGAAGGCATTGCCTCCACTCGGAGCAATGAGAGAGGACTCGGCGCCGTCAGACTGGGGACTGCCGGGAAACAACTCACGCGGGGTGAAGACGCCAGTGCCAACGTTGACTGTTTAGCATCGTACCTCTAGCCCAGTTCCGGGAACGAGGCCTCCATAGGGACTCCGGCGTTGCAATCGCCAGTCGCCACGGTCGTTCAACGGACACCTGGTATGCAGCCGACACTCCCCAGTTGGCGACAGGCCCAACGAGCGTCATCAGTTCCACCCTCAGGCCTTCGGGCAAGGCCCCTGGTTGCGCCGCCACTCCCAGGGCGGCACGGCGCGCGGCAGCTGGCCGTGCAGGCCGCGGCTCAGGGCCTTGGCCATGCGTTCCTGCTTGACGAGGGGCCCGCGGTCGCTGCGGCCGCGGGTGCTCCAGGCGTGGCCGTTCTCGACCAGGTTCCGGCCGACATCCAGGTCTTCGACGGTGATGCGGCCCACCATGCGGCCGAAGCTGTCGCGCGCCACCGGCGTGAGGATGGCGAACTTGTTCAAGGTGAGTTCGGCCAGCGCGTTCTTGGCCTCCGTGCCCCAGGGCTGGCAGATCTCAGGCGCGTCGATGTCGCGCAGGCGCACCGTCACCGGCGGGCCGCTGGGCAGGCGCAGCACCAGGGTGTCGCCATCCGTCACGGCCACGACCTGGCCCTGTTGGCCCTTGGCGGGCGCGGCGGTCTTCTGGGCCACGGCGGGCAGCGCCCACCCCAGCAGCGCAACAGCGACGGTGGCGGTGATGATCTTCACGCCCCGGATGATGCCGCACGGCGCCGGCGCCGCCCACCTGGTGCGGGCGCGTCGTCCAGCGCGGCCTCGCCTTCGGCCACCAGGCGCGCCAGCCGGTCCTTGAGCTTCTCGGTGCTGAGCTGCTCGCGCAAGCGCTCCACCATCAGCGGCAGCGCAAACGGGCTCGGCGCCAGCAGGCGCACCCGCTGCTGCGGCAGCGTCTGCAGGCGTTGCAGCGTGGCCCGCAGCCGCGAGAGCTCGAGCTCCTGCGCCAGCACCTCGCTCTGGGCCTGTGTCAGCAGCCGGTTGCCGGCGTCGTACTGCCGGAAGACCTCGTAGAACAGGCTGCTCGAGGCCTGCAGCTGACGCAGGCTCTTCGGCGCGCCGGGGTAGCCGCCGAACACGAGGCCCGCCACGCGCGCGATCTCGCGAAAGCGCCGCTGCGCCAGCTGCCCCGAGTTCAGGCTGGCCAGCACGTCGGCCATCAGCTCGGTGGTGTCGAACAGCGCCGGGTCGTCGAAGGCGCCTTCGGCCAGCGGCTCCACGGCCACGATCTCCAGCCCGTAGTCGTTGACGCTGAGCGAAAAGGTGTTCGGCCGCGCGTCCTTCAGGCGGCTCGCCAGCCGCCAGGCCAGCAGCTGCGCCAGGCCGATGTGCACCTGGCGGCCGGCGAACGGGTAGATGAAGACATGGTGGCCTTCGCGGCTGTCGAACTGCTCGACGAGCAAGGCATCGCGCACCGGCAGCTTCGACAGCCGTGCCTGCGCGCGCAGCATCGGCTCGGCGGCCTGCAGCTCGGGTTCGCCGAAGTCGCCACCGGCCGCGCCATCGAGCAGCGCCTGCACGGCCTCGGCCAGCTCGCTGGACAGCGGCATCTTGCCGCCGGCCCACGAGGGCACCACGCCGCGCGACTTCTTGGCCACGCGCACCAAGGCTGCCATCTCGTGCGTGCGCACGAACTCCAGCAGCCGGCCGGCGAAGACGAAGCAGTCGCCCTTGTTCAGCCGCGCGATGAAGCCTTCCTCGATGTGCCCGAGCGTGCCACCCGCACCGCCCCCGCTGGCCCACTTCACGGCCATCGAGGCGTCGGACACGATGGTGCCCACCATCAGCTTGTGGCGCCGCGCGATGGCCGCGTCGGCCACGCGCCAGCGGCCGCCCTCGTCGGCCGGTGCGCGCACGATGCGGTGGTACTCGGGGTAGGCCGAGAGGCTGTCGCCACCGCGTTCGCAGAATCGCAGCGCCCAGTCGAAGGCCTCGCGCGACAGGCCCCGGTAGGCGTGGCTGCTGCACACCTCGGCGTGCATCTCGTCGGCGTCGAAGCCACCCCCGATGGCCACACTGACGAGGTGCTGCACCAGCACGTCCAGCGGCTGCTCGGGGCTGCGGCGGCTTTCCACGCGGCCGGCCAGCGCGGCGCGGCGCGCCGCCGCGGCCTCGACGAGTTCGAGCGTGTTCGTGGGCACCAGCGTGATGCGGCTCGTGCGGCCCGGCGCATGGCCGCTGCGGCCGGCGCGCTGCAGCAGGCGAGCCACGCCCTTGGCGCTGCCGATCTGCAGCACGCGCTCCACGGGCAGGAAGTCCACGCCCAGATCCAGGCTCGAGGTGGCGACCACGGCCTTCAGCAGCCCCTGCTTCAGGCCCGCCTCGACCCATTCGCGCACACTCTTGTCGAGGCTGCCGTGGTGCAGCGCCACCAGGCCCGCCCATTCAGGCCGCTGGTCGAGCAGCAGCTGGTACCAGATCTCGGCCTGGCTGCGTGTGTTGGTGAAGACCAATGTCGTGCCGCTCGACTCGATCTCGCGCACCACCGGCTCCAGCATCTGCGCCCCCAGGTGGCCGCCCCAGCTGAAGCGGCCCGGCTCCACCGGCAGCAGCGTGTCGATGACCAGGGCCTTGTCGTGCACGCCCTGCACCAGCGTCGCGTGCTCGCTGCCCGTGAGCGTCGCCATCGACTCGGCCAGGTTGCCGAGGGTGGCGCTGAGGCCCCAGACCACGAGGCCGGGGTTGAAGCGCTTCAGCCGCGCCAGCGCCAGCTGCACCTGCACGCCCCGCTTGTTGCCGATGAGCTCGTGCCACTCGTCGACGACGACGGTGTGCACCCCCGCCAGCTCGAGCGCGGCACGCTCGCGCGTGAGCAGCAGGCTCAGCGACTCCGGCGTCGTGACCAGCGCCTCGGGCATGCGGCGGTCTTGCCGGGCGCGCTCGGCGGCGGGCGTGTCGCCAGTGCGCTGACCCACGCGCCACGCGGGCGCCAGGCTGCCCGGCGCCGACAGAGGCTCGGCCAGGGCGCGGGTGGTGTCGGCGGCCAGCGCGCGCATCGGCGTCAGCCACAGCACCTGCAGCCCTGGTGCGGGCGCAGCCTGCGCACGCGCCCGCAGCAGCGCGCCCATCCACACCGCCAGCGTCTTGCCGCTGCCGGTGCTGGCATGCAGCAGGCCGCTGTCGCCCTGCTGCATGGCGGCCCATACGCGGCGCTGAAACTCGAACGGCTGCCAACCGCGCGACGAGAACCAGTCGTCGGGCGACATCGTTCAGCCCGCGGAAGTGATCCAGCCCTCGACCGGGTCCACGCCCGGCGGCTGCCCGAAGTGCGGCTGCTCGGCTGCCCAGGCCGCCTGCATCAGGCACAGCACGGCATCGAGCCGGTCGCCACTGCCATCGGCCACCAGATCACCGGCCTGCGCGGGCGTGAGCTTCAGCCGCAGGCCCAGCCGCGTGCGGCCCTGCTCCAGCATCTCGACGATGCTCTTGCGCGCCAGCAGCCGTTCGGGCGCCTCGCTGTTCTTGTAGCTCGTGCGGCCGATCAGCTCGTGGGCCAGCAGGCCCGGGTAGCCCTCCAGCGCCGTGCGTCCGGCATCGCTGACATCACCGCCGCCACCCAGCCCGGGCAGGTACACGCCGGCCTGCACCAGCCGCGCAAAACCCTCGAACCACATGAAGCCCACCGGCACGTAGCGCGTCTGCAGCGGGCTCGACGAGCTCAGACCCGGCATCGCCCGGTCGGTGGTGCGGTGCACCAGCCGCTGGCCCGTTGGCCGCCCGTTACCCCAGGTGTCGACCAGCGCCTGGAAGTCCTTCCGCGTGGCGCAGCGTGCGTGCACCGCCTGCGACACGGCCACGGCGTCATTGCCCAGCGCATGCGCGTCGGCAAAGGCACGCGGCAGACCGAACGGAAAGTCGAAGGCACCGAGCCACGGGCCGGGCTCGGCCAGCGCGGCCTCGAAGGCGGCCAGTGTGGGCATCAGGTCGAGGCCGCCCAGCCGCAGCACGGCGCCGCGCCGCTCGCCGCGCGCCCGCACGATGGGCTTGCGACGGCTGGGCGCGCTGCTGAAATCGATGCCCCACAGTTCGAGCGTCATGCACCACCCCAGGCCAGCGCCATCACACCGCCGGCAATGCAGGCCGCGCCGGCCAGGCGCAGCCCGCGGTCGGCCTCGCCGAGCAGCTTGCCGCCGATGAGCGCCGCCACCAGCAGGCTCACCTCGCGCGCCGGCGCCACGTGGCTGAGCGGCGCCATCTGCAGCGCATACAGCACGCAGATATAGGCCGCGGGCCCGAGCGCGCTGACGACCAACGCATGCCGCCACTGCGAACGCCACGCGGCCACGATGCCGGGCCTGTCGCGCAGCAGCAGCGGCAGTTGCAGCGGCACGCGCAGCAGGTTGCACAGGTAGTCGTAGATCACCGGGCCGAGCATGAAGACCTTGATCGCGATGCCGTCGATGACCGAATAGCCCGCGATCAGCACGCCCGTGATCAGGCCCCAGCGGATGCCGGCCAGCGTGCGCCGGCGGTGCTCGGCGTCGGCATCGTGCAGCCGCCTGAAGAGCGCCGGCCCGCCCGCGATCAGGAACACCCCGCCACACACCGCCAGCACCCCGAGCGTGCCCGACCAGCCCAGCGTCTCGCCCAGGAACCACACCGCCACCAGCGCCGTGAGCAGCGGCCCGCTGCCGCGGGCCAGCGGGTACACCACGGTGAGGTCACCGACACGGTAGCCTGTCATCAGTGCACGAAAGTACAGCAGGTGCACCGCCGCGCTGGCCGTGACGATGCCCCACTCGGCCCAGCCCCAGCGCGGCAGCTCGTGCCAGCCGAACCACAGCGCGCTCGGCAGCCACAGCACGCTGGTCAGCGAGGTGGTGATGAAGACGAAGTGGTCGCCGCCACCGGCCTTCTTGGCGGCGATGTTCCAGGTGGCGTGCAGCACGGCGGCCAGCAACACCAGGGCCAGGGCAGACAAGGGCATCGCTGGATTCTGGCCGCAGCGGCGCACGCTTACAGTCGCGGCCATGACATTGAATCCGGTTCTCGTGAACGCGCTGCGCGGCAGCATCGTCGAGTCGATGCACCGCGGCGCCATCGCCATCGTCGACGCCGATGGCGCCGTGCACACCGCCACCGGCGACATCGAGCGCCCGGTGTTCCCGCGCAGCGCCGTGAAGGTGCTGCAGGCGCTGCCGCTGGTGCAAAGCGGCGCAGCCGAGCGCTTCGGCCTCGTCGACGAAGAGCTCGCGCTGGCCTGCGCCAGCCACGGCGGCGAGCCGCGCCATGCCGAGACCGCGGCGGGCATGCTTGCCAAGGCCGGTGTCGACGCGCAGGCGCTGGAGTGCGGCACGCACTGGCCGTACCACGATGGGTCGATCAAGGTGCTCGCGGCCGCAGGCGCGAGCCCGAGCGCGCTGCACAACAACTGCTCAGGCAAGCACGCCGGTTTCGTCTGCGTGGGCTGCCTGATGGCCGCCGACCGCGGGGCCGATGTGCGCGGTTTCCTGCGTGGCTACGTGCAGCCCGATCACCCGGTGATGCGCGAGGTGACGGCTTCGCTCGAAAGCACCACCGGCTACCGCCTGGCCGATGCGGCGCGCGGTGTCGACGGTTGCTCGATCCCGACCTACGCCGTGCCACTGCGCCACCTGGCGCACGCCTTCGCCAAGGTGGCCACCGGCGTGGGGCTATCGGCCGGCCAGGCGGTGGCGGCACGGCGGCTGCGCCGCGCAGTGGCTGCGGCGCCCTTCATGGTGGCCGGCAGCGGCCGCTTCGACACCCGCGTGATGCAGGCCCTGGGCGAGCGCGTGTTCTGCAAGGTAGGCGCCGAGGGCGTGCACTGCGCCGCATTGCCGGAGCTGGGCCTGGGCGTGGCCATCAAGGTGGACGACGGCAACAACGCCCGGGCAGTGGAAGTAGTGATGGCCGCCGTCATCCGCCGCCTGCTGCCACTGGAAGGCGAGGCCGCCGCGCTGCTGCAGTCACTGGCCGACGTACCGCTGCGCAACTGGAATGGCATCGAGGTGGGTCGGCTGCAGGCAGCCGAAGCCGTGTGAGGTTTGCCAGCCCCAAGCGATCGACGACAGCTTTGCGGCCCACTCGGCCTGGCCGGTCGAGGAGGGCTTCGGCCCTTGGCTTGCCTTCACGGTCACGCCGCATCGCGCGTCGCGGCAGGCGGTGCGCGGTGCGGCGTCAGCCGGCCAGGCCGCTGCGGCTGCTGGTACGGCTGCCAGCCGCCTTGGCGCAGATAGCTGCGCACCGTGTTGCGGCTGCAGCCCAGCTCGCGGCTGATGCGCTTGGCTCCCCAGCCCAGCGACGCCAGCTTGAGCATCGCCTGTACGTCCTCAGGCGTTTGCATCGCCTGCCTCCCTTCGATCCACTCGGACCGGGGAGCTTGCTCGACCACTTCCTGCACTTCGACCTCATTCCACGAAGGGGGTCAATTCCTCGTGTCGTCAGGGGGTCAGTTTGTCGTGTCGCCTGACAGAGGACGAGGACACTGAGAATGAGCCGCGGCTGAGTCATGGCAAGAACTCAACAAGAGACGTGGAAGGGAGCGTGCGCAGGACAGACATCGAGCGCGCGGGTGGCCTTCAGAAAGTCCCCGCCACGCTGAACTGCACCGTCTGCTCATAGAGAAACACCAGGGCCTGCCGACCCGCGGGCGCACCGGTGCGGTCGGGCGTGAAGAAGCGGTTGTCGCGCACGACGGCGTCGCCGCCGATGTTCAAGACCGCCAGCCGGGCCTTCAGGCCCGTGAACTCGCTGGTCTCCAGGAAGGCGCCCCAGCGGCTTTCGAAGTCAAGCCTGGATGACTGGTTGGAGAAGTAGCTGGTGCGCTGAAGGCTGCCGTCCAGCGTCAGCCCCCAGGCCCGTTTCTGGGCGCGCAGGTCCTGCCGCAGTTCGACCTTGTAGCGCTGGGGCTCGAAGTCGTTGAGCAAGCGCCGTTGGGCGGTGGCCGGGTCGGTGAAGCGGGCGTCCTGCCACAGCCCATTGGCGCTGAGCCTCAGGCCTGCAGCCAACCCGTCCAGGGGCAGCGCGCCGCTGGCCGACAGGCCCCACACTCGCGCCGAACCGGCGTTGCCCGTGCCCCCTTGCCCCGGGCTCAGGATCACCGCATCCACCACGTCCTGCCGCTGCTCGGCAAAGACCTGCAGGTTCAGCGCGGCGCCCTCCTGGCCGCGCAGGTCCAGCGCCAGCGTGGCCCGGGTGCGACGGTCGGGCACCAGTTCGGGGTTGCCGGTCTGGGTGCGGTCGCTGGCGAGTTCGGCCGAGGCGGCGAAGTCGTTGAAGTCGAGCTGGCCGACGCTGCGCCTCACACTGCCGCGAAGTTCCAGGCCTTCGGCCGGGCGCCAGGTGGCGCTGAGGCTGGGCTTGGCGTAGCGCAAATCGCGTTCGCGCTCTGCACCACCCGACACCCGTATCCGCGAAACCTCCAGCGCCAGGCCCGCCTCGGCGCTGAACTGCGGCGAGACCGTCCAAGCCAGCCTGCCGAAGACCTCGCCACGGCCCTCTTCTACGCGCACAGCCTGGCCGGGCAACGGCTGCGGCACGGCCGGTGGCGTGGTCTGGGCGCCTGCCAGTGCGCTGTCCAGGCGATTGAAGACCAGCTCGATGCCCCACTCGGGGCGCCAGGTGGTCTCCCCACTGCGGCGGACGCTGGCGCGGCCAATCAGCTCCAGCGCGTCGTCGGTCTGCAACGAGCTATTGACGAAGAGCGGCTGCCCATCGGCCGCGCTGCGCAAGCCCGCAGAACGGTTCTCGGCACGCCGGCCTTTGCCGAGCGTCAGCAGGTTCAGCTGCCAGGACGGGCTCAGCGGACCGTTCCACCTGGCGCCCAGCTCGCTGGTGGCGGTGCGGCTGTCCAGGCCGAAACGCTGCACCTGCAGCAGCGCGCCAGGGGGTGCGATGGCGCCGAAACCGTCTCGGCGCGTGTCGGTGTCTTCGGTGGCCACATCGGCGCGAGCCGACAGTGTCAGCCGCCCGTCGCGGCTGGCCCGAGAAGCCTCGCTGGACACCGTCAGGCCGCGGTAGGTGCTGTTGATGTCCTGCTGCTCGAAGAGCAACAGGCTGTCGTCGGCCGCGCGGCGCGTTCGTGTCCCCCCGATCTGCTGGCGCGACGCATAGCCCGACACACCGAAGGCGGCCTGCCAGCCTCGCACCGGCGCGGTCAGACTCAGTTCGAGATACTGCTCAGGACGGCGTCCATTCTGCTCGGCCGCCAGTTCCCAGCGCCCGCTGAGACCGACCTCGCGCCGCACCACGTTGGCCAGCACGGTGGCCCCCGACCCCTGGCCGCCATCACCGCCTTGCACCAGCTCGATGCGCACGACCTGGGCCGCCGGCACCCGCGCCAGGGCTTCCAGCACGCCGCCCGACTTGGAAGAAGGCGGCTCACCGTCCAGCAGCACATTGCCGGCCGCGTTGGCAAAGCCGCGCAGTTCGGTGCCGCTGTCCAGCACGAAGCCAGGCAGCCGGTTCACCATGTCCAGCGCGGTCTGCGGGGTGAACGCTGCAAAGAAGCTGGCGTCGTAGCTCTGCACCACCGCGCGCACTGCGGCTTGAGCAGTCGCGGGCCCCGCAGCAGCAAGGCAAACCAGGGCAAGGCAGGCAACTCGGCGCATGGCGAATCCGGCAGTGGGCATGCAGCGCACTGTGGCCAGGACTTCGTGCGGGGCGGCGACCGACCCGTTGCCTTGTGGTTGCGCCGGGTTCAGGCCTGCGGCGCCGCGGCCGCTGCCAGGGGCAGGCGCAGTTCCACCACCGCGCCGCCGCTGGCACCGCGCTCCAGCAAGAGGCGGCCGCCATAGGCCAGCGCCACCGCCTGCACGATGGAAAGACCCAGGCCGTTGCCGCCGGTTTCGGCCGAGCGCGAGCCTTCACCACGGGCAAAGGGCTCGGCCAGGGCCATGGGGTCGCCATGCGGCCAACCGGGGCCGCCGTCTTCGCAGCGCAGCACGGCCTCCGGGCCTTGCCGGCGCAGGCTCAGATGCAGGGGCGCACCGGGCGCATAGCGCAGCGCGTTGCGCAGCACGTTCATGAGCGCCCGGTTCAGGCGCAAGGTGTCTGCCTGCACCACCACGGCGGCGTCCATGTCGGTCTGCACGGCCATGCCTGCCGCCTGGAACTCGGGCGCCAGGGCGTCCAAGACCTGCCGGGTGAGCGCCGACCAGTCCACCGCCACGGCGGCTGAGGCCCGGGCCGCGCGCGCATCGCTGAGCGCGTTGACTTCGCTGACCAGATGGTCGATGAAGGCCACCTGCTGGAGCAGGCCATCCACGAAGCCGACGTCGGCCGCGAACACGCCTTCGCGCAGCCCGATCAGGCGGCCCTTCATGATGGTCAGCGGCGTGCGGATGTCGTGCGCCAGCGCGGCCGAGCGCAGCCGAAGGTCGTCGTCGGCCGACTTCAGCGCGGCCGTCATGCGCGCAAAGTCGGCGTGCAGCGCCACCACCTCGGCGCCTGAGGCCGGCGGCGGCGGTGTCGCCGCCACGCGTTCGCCGGCAGCGACACGGCGTGCCGCGCGTGCCAAGGCCTCGATGGGCAAGGCCACCCGGGCCGCGGCCCACCACGCCAGCAGGGCCATCAGCAGCGCCACGCTGAAACCCAGCACACCCACCACGACGTGGTAATTTAGGCGCCAGGCGTCGAAGCCGAACTGGTTGCGCAGCCTGTCGTAGCTCGGCCCGCAGCTGCCAAACTGCGCCTCGGCGGCGCGCAACTGCGCCCGAGCAGCCTCACTCAGACTGGCATCGAACAGCACATCGCGCAGCGCATACACCGCGCCCGGCAGGGTGGAGGTGGCCAGGGCGCCGGCCACGGCTATGGCACCGGCCAGCAGCGCGATCTGAACCTTCAGGGGCAAGCTAGACGCTGTCGACATCCGGGACCCCTCGGGCGGTTTCCATCACGTCCAGCCGGTAGCCCTCACGCTGCACGCTCACCAGCCGCAGCTGTTGGCGCTGCCCGGGCTTGCTGCCGTCTTCGAGCTTTTGCCGCAGCCGGCTGATGTGCGGGTTGACCGACTTGTCGAAGGCGTCCTCGCCCATCGCGATCTCCACCAGCTGGCCGCGCGTGACCAGCCTGCCGGCGCGTTCGGCCAGCAGGTGCAGCAGCCTGAATTCGGTGGGCGTGAGATTCAGGGCGGCACCGTGCAAGGTGGCTGTGTGGGCCTCCAGGTCGATGCTCAGGCCGCCCATATGGAGGCGGCTCGGTGGCGGCGCCGCGGGCGCCCCGCGCTGCAGAACCGCCTTGGCCCGCGCGACCACCTCCAGCGGGTTGAAGGGCTTCACCACGTAGTCGTCGCACCCCAGGCGAAAGCCGAGGAGGCGGTCGACGTCCTCGCCCATCGCGGTGACGATGATGACGGGCGGGCCCCCACGGCCGCGCCATTCGGCCAGCACCGACAGGCCGTCGCGCTGTGGCAGGTTGATGTCGAGCAAGACCAGGTCAGGGCGCCAGTGCTGGGCCGCCTGCAGCGCGTCGGCACCATTGGGCGAGATCAGCACCTGCGCCTGCTCGCGGGCGAAGAAGGCCTGCAGGATGGCCGCGATGTCGGGCTCGTCCTCCGCGATCAGGATGCGCTTGTTCTGCAGGCTCTGCGGCACAGGGGGTCTCCAGCGGCTGGCGGGCCTCGCCGACCGAAGGCGAGCCCGCCGCAGATGATGTTGCACGCCTGCGGTTGCCGGCCTGGGTACGGAAGGTTGCGAAACGATTGCAAGCCTGCTGCGCCAAGGGCGCACGAGCCCACGCCAGCGGCCAAGTATGCTGTTTCGTTGTCATTGGCATCTGTGGCGATCATGAACCCGAGCAGCGCAGCGGAAGTCGGCCCGCAGGGCCGACCGCTTCAACTCACGCCACGGCCCCCGCCCGCAAAGCAATCTGCCGCGGCGATGCTTCGAGTGGGAGTGCCGGTGCGCCACCAGGCTTCGACAGGCTCAGGCCGAACGGTGGTGGGGTTCGGCTTCTTGGCAACCTGATCGTTCCGAGGGCTCGGCCGCCGAGCCTTGAAGCCGCTCGGGCTCTCAATCGGCCATCACCACCCGGTTGCGCCCGCTTCGCTTGGCCTCGTAGAGGGCTTCGTCGGTGACGCGCATCCAGGCCCCGGTGTCCAGGCCAGGGCGCTGGGCAGCCACGCCGATGCTCACCGTGATCGAGCCCTCGGGCAACAAGGGCGCCTGTGCCACGCGCTGGCGAAGATCCTCCGCCAGTCGCATCGCGTCGGCGGCGGTGATGCGCGGCAGCAGCAGCACGAACTCCTCGCCACCGATGCGGAACAGCCGGTCGCTGGGACGCAAGCGCTGGTGCAAGGTGGCCACCAGGCCGCGCAGCACGTCGTCGCCCACCGCATGGCCGTGGATGTCGTTGACCTGCTTGAAGTGGTCGATGTCCAGCGCCATCAGCATGTTGACGGCATCCTGGCCCGGCAGCGGCGCCGGCAGCGCGGCGAGTTGGGTGTCGAGGTGACGGCGGTTGTAGGCACCAGTCAGGGGGTCGGTGATGGCCTGCGCCACCAGTGCCTCCTGCAGTTCGCCGACGACATTGAGCACGACGTTGATCATCACCAGCGTCAGCGTCAGAGTCGCCACCACGCGCAGCGCCAGCGCGTCGCCCACACTCAAGGCCGCCGCGGCCGTGGCGCTCACCACCAGCAGCAGCGACAGCAAAAGAGCCACCCGTCGGCGCACCAGAAAGTACGTGATGAAGAGCGTCGGATAAGCCCAGAGGCTGCCTTGGCTGCCCTGGATCCAGATCGACCCGGTGACCGCGATCACCATCGCCAGCACCATCAACCAGAACGGCACCGGCGCCTCGCGCCCGGCTCGCAGGGCCAGGCCGTTGAGCAGCAAGACCGCCTGCGTGGCCGCAATCAGGCCGCCGAGCAGCCATCGCCCCACCACCAGGTGATTGATGGTGAATGGCAGCAGCACGACGACGGCGAGCATGCTCAGCTGCAGCGCGATGCGGCCACGGTAGGCCGCCAGCGCGTCGTCGTCGGGGCGCAGAAGGTCTTCGAGGGCCGAGCGAAGCCGGATGCCGAGAGTCGTCACAACTGTCTACTTCGGCGCGCGCCGTGCGGACTTGAATCGGCCCCGTCTCGGCGGCCGCCGCGGCGTCAGCGCGTCGGGCCCGGCCCTGTGATCAGCGCCACCGCGTCATCACCCCCGTGCCCGAGCAAGCCGGTGGCGGTGTAGATGCCGAGCTTGCCGCGCGTGTCGGCGATGTCGAGGTTGCGCATCGTCAGCTGGCCGATGCGGTCGGCCGGCGTGAAGGCGGCGTTTTCCACCTTCTCCATGCTCAGACGCTCGGGTGCATACGTGAGGTTGGGGCTCTGCGTGTCGAGCAGCGAGTAGTCGTTGCCGCGGCGCAGCTCCAGCCACACCTCGCCGGTGATGGCGCGCGCCACCCAGCGCTGGGCCGTCTCGCGCAGCATCAGGCACTGCGGGTCGAACCAGCGGCCCTGGTACAGCAGCCGGCCGAGCTTGCGGCCGTTGGCGCGGTACTGCTCGATGGTGTCTTCGTTGTGGATGCCGGTGACGAGCCGCTCGTAGGCGATGTGCAGCAGCGCCATGCCCGGGGCCTCGTAGATGCCGCGGCTCTTGGCCTCGATGATGCGGTTCTCGATCTGGTCGCACATGCCCAGGCCGTGGCGGCCGCCGATGGCGTTGGCCTCTTCCATCAGCGCCACCGCGCTGGCGAAGGTGCGGCCGTTCAGCGCCACGGGCACGCCTTCTTCGAAGCGCACCGACACCGTCTCCTTCTTCACCTCGACCTCGTCGCGCCAGAAGGCCACGCCCATGATCGGCTTGACGATGTGCATGCCCGAGTTCAGGAACTCCAGGTCCTTGGCCTCGTGCGTGGCGCCGAGCATGTTGCTGTCGGTGCTGTAGGCCTTCTCGACGCTCATCTTGTAGTCGAAGCCGTGCGCGATGAGGTACTCGCTCATCTCCTTGCGGCCACCGAGCTCGTCGATGAAGGTCTGGTCGAGCCAGGGCTTGTAGATCTTCAGCGCCGGGTTGGCGAGCAGCCCGTAGCGGTAGAAGCGCTCGATGTCGTTGCCCTTGTAGGTGCTGCCGTCGCCCCAGATGTGCACGCCGTCGTCGCGCATGGCCACCACCAGCGCGGTGCCGGTGACGGCCCGGCCCAGCGGCGTGGTGTTGAAGTAAGTGGCGCCGCCGGTGCTGATGTGGAAGGCGCTGCACTGGATGGCGGCAATGCCTTCGGCCACCAGCTGGCTGCGGCAGTCGATGAGCCGCGCGATCTCGGCGCCGTAGGCCAGCGCCTTGCGCGGAATCTCGCCGTAGTCGCTCTCGTCGGGCTGGCCGAGGTTGGCGGTGTAGGCGCACGGAACGGCGCCCTTGGCGCGCATCCAGTGCACGGCGGCCGAGGTGTCGAGGCCGCCCGAGAAGGCGATGCCGACACGCTGGCCGGCGGGCAGGTTTTGCAGGATGGTGGTCACGACAAGGCTCCGAATGAACCCGCAATTGTCACGGATCCACCGCGCAGCGGCCGTGGGTCAGTGCAGCTTGACTCTCGGCTCGGTGCTGCGCGTGATCCAGCGGCTGGCCGAGCCCAGGGCCGTCTTCCACCAGCCGTGCAGCGCCACCTCGTGCATCTTGTACAGGCTGAGGTACATCGTGCGCGCAAACAGCCCCTCCACCCACAGGTTGCCACCGACCAGCGAGCCCATCAGGTTGCCCACGGTGCTGTATTCACCCAGCGAGACCAGCGAGCCGAAGTCGCGGTAGTGCCAGGGGCGCGGCGCCTGGCCGCGCAGCACGCGCGGCAGCTCGGTGGCCAGGTGGCTGGCCTGCTGGTGCGCCGCCTGCGCGCGCGGCGGCACGCACACGCCGGCCTCGCGGCCCAGCCAGGGCGCGGCGCCGCAGTCGCCGATGGCGTAGATGCGCTCGTCGCGCGTGCTCTGCAGCGCGGGCCCGACGACCAGTTGGTTCAGGCGGTTGGTCTCCAGGCCGCCCAGGTCCTTCAGGAAGGCCGGTGCCTTGACGCCCGCCGCCCAAACCACCAGCTCGGCCTCGATGCGTTCGCCGCTGGCCAGCAGCACGCCTTGCGCGTCGACCGAGGTCACCCGCGCGTGGGCCCGCACGCGCACGCCCAGCGTCGTGAGCAGATTCGCAGCCGAGCCGGCGATGCGCTCGGAGAGCGCGGGCAGGATGCGCGGGCCGGCCTCGATGAGGTGGATGCGGGTGTCGCGCTCGGGGTCGATGCGCTCCAGGTTGTAGGACACCAGCGTGCGCGTGGCCTTGTGCAGTTCGGCCGCCAGCTCCACGCCGGTGGCCCCGGCGCCGATGATGGCCACGTTCAGCTGCCCCGGCCCCAGCGGCTCGGCCTGCATGTGCGCACGCAGGCAGGCGTTGACGAGCCGGCGATGGAAGCGGCCGGCTTCTTCGGGCGTTTCCAGCGCAATCGCGTGCTCGGCCACGCCGGGCGTGCCGAAGTCGTTGGTGCCGCTGCCCACCGCCATGACCAGCGTGTCGTAGGCGCGGGCATAGCCCTGCGTCACCGGCCGGCCGTCCTCGTCGAACACCGGGCCCACGTGCACGAGGCGCTGCTCGCGGTCGAGCCCCACCATCTCGCCCACGCGGTAACGGAAGCCGTTCCAGTGGCTCTGCGCCAGGTAGTCGGTGGCGTGCTCGTGCACGTCGATGCTGCCGGCGGCGATCTCGTGCAGGTGCGGTTTCCAGAAGTGCGTGCGTGCCTTCTCGATGAGCGTCACGTGCGCCAGGCCCTTCTTGCCCAGCGTGCGCCCCAGCCGCGTGGCGAGTTCCAGCCCGCCGGCGCCGCCGCCGACGATGACGATGCGGTGCAGTTCGCTCCCGCTCATGCGCGCTTGCTCATGTCGGGCCGCGCAGAACCGTCAGCCCAGGAGTCAGGCGTGCGGTCGTGCCCGTTCGGGAGGGAATCTCGGGTGGGAGCATTGCCATGGCCCTCAAGTCTGTCAGATTTCGTCCGATTGCCAGCGATAGGACGTGCTTCCAGCCCGGCCCGTAGCTCCGAGGCAATCGGCACCCACGCCCTTCACATCGATGCAGCACAGTGACCACCCCGCACGGCGCGCGAACGCGCCGCCGCTCGGGCCGCAAAGGGGCTGGCTGCGCTGGATCGAGCCCTATCGGGTCGACGAGTCGCTGGCCAGCCGTTTCCGCGCGCGCCAGATGCAGGCGGTGCAAAAGCTCACCCGGCTGGCCATGGTGGCCAACCTCGTGAACGCGCTCGCCGTGCTGATGGCACTGGACCCACGTCTGACGCGCCGCGACCTCGTCGTCTGGGGCCTGGTGGTGGCAATGATGTCGGCACAGGGGCTGGTCGGCTGGTGGCGCGCACAGCGCCGGGGCCCGCAGCCCAATGCGTCGCTACGGGCGCTGAAGCGGCTCACGCTGCACAGTGCCCTTCTCGCCGGCGCCTGGGCCGCGCTGCCGGTGCTGGTACTGCCCGGCGGCCAGCCCGAACACCAGCTGCTGGCCTCGGTGGTGACGGCCGGCATGATGTGCGGCGGCGGCTTCCTGCTCGCCACCGTGCCCACGGCCGGGCTGGCCTACGTGAGCGTGCTCGGGATCGGCGGCGCCCTGGCCCTGGCGATGTCGGGCCTGGCGCTGGCGCCCTTGATCGCGCTGCTGCTGCTCAGCTACACGGCCGTGGTGATGGCCACCGTGTGGGCCACCGCGCGCCTGTTCGGCGCGCGCCTGATGGCCGAGGCCGACGCCGGACGCCAGGGCGAGATCGTCGGCCTGCCGCTGCGCGACTTTGCCGAGAACGCCTCCGACGTGCTGTGGGAGATCGACGCCCAGGGCCGCCTGCGGGCCGTCTCGGATCGGCTGGCAACGCTGCTCGGCCAACCGGCCGAAGCGCTGCAGGGCCGCGAGCTGGGGGTGTTGCTGGCCGCCATCACGCCCCCAGCCCACGAGGCCCACCTCCACCTGGCCGATCTGCGCAGCCGCCTCGCCGATGGCGCGCCGTTCCGCGACCAGCTGCTGGCCGTGCACGTGGCCGACCACGCCCGCTGGTGGCAGCTCAGCGCCAAGCCGCTCACCGACGAAGGGGGCCGCGCCGCCGGCTGGCGCGGCGTCATCGCCGACGTCACCGCGGCCCACAGCGCCCACCGGCAGCTGCGCTGGCTGGCGCACAACGACACCCTCACCGGCCTGCGCAACCGCCACCAGTTCCGCCAGGAGCTGACCGAGCTGCTGCAGGGCGGCAGCAGCTGGCCGCCGCACACCGCGCTGCTGGGCCTGGATCTCGACCACTTCAAGAACGTCAACGACACGCTCGGCCATGCGGTCGGCGACGAGCTGCTGCGCGAGGTGGCGCGCCGCCTGCAGAGCACCGTGCGCCGCGCCGACACCGTGGCGCGCATGGGCGGCGACGAGTTCGCGGTGCTGCTGCGCCAGGTGGCCGATCGGCGCGAAGTGCACGCCTTGGCGCAGCGCCTGGTCGAGACACTGTCGCAACCGTACGCCGTGGGCAGCTCGCAGCTGGTGGTGGGCTGCAGCATCGGCGCGGCGATGGCCGACGAGGCCGAGGCTGATACCGAAGCACTGCTGCGCAACGCCGACCAGGCGTTGTACGCCGCCAAGGCCGAAGGCCGCGGCACGCTGCGCTTCTTCTCGGCCGACATGGCCCAGTCCGCCCAGCGCCGACAGCTGGTGGAGCAGGCCTTGCGAAGCGCGCTGGCCGGGCACGAGCTGAGCCTGGTCTACCAGCCGCTGGTGGCGCTGGCCGACAACCGTGTGATCGGCTTCGAGGCGCTGCTGCGCTGGCACCACCCGGTGCTGGGCGTGGTCTCGCCCTCGGAGTTCGTGCCCGTGGCGGAGGACAGCGGCCTGATGCCCGAAATCGGCCGCTGGGTGCTGCGTCAGGCCTGCGCCGAGGCGGCGCGCTGGCCGTCGTCCATCACCCTGTCGGTGAACGTGTCGCCCGTGCAGGTGATGGCCAGCGACCTGCCCGCCGTCGTGCGGGAAGCCACCAGCGCCGCCGGGCTTGCGCCTTCGCGACTGGAGATCGAGATCACCGAGTCCGCCTTCCTGCAGGAAGGCGCCGGCGCCGCCGAAAGCATCCGCGCGCTGCACGCCGCCGGCGCACGCCTGGCGCTCGACGACTTCGGTACCGGCTACTCGGCACTGGCCTACCTGCGCCGCTACCCTTTCGACACGCTGAAGATCGACCGCAGCTTCGTGCGCGACATGCTCAGCCGCAGCGACGCCGACGCCATCGTCGGCATGATCGTCGGTCTCGGCCGCTCGCTGAAGCTGCACACCGTGGCCGAGGGCGTGGAAATGCCCGCGCAGGCCGAAGCACTGCGCCGCCACGGCTGCAACTCGATCCAGGGCTATCTGATCGCGCGTCCGATGCCGGCCAGCGAGGTGCCGAGTTTCCTGGCGCGCCGCGCACAGACCGACGTCGGGATCAAGGTGTGAGCGCCTGCGCCGCAATGACCTCGGCGCGCACGGCCTCCGTCAGCTCGGCCTTCAGCGCGGCGAAGGCCGGCGTCGTCTTCACCGAGTAGTGCCGCGGGTGCGGCAGCTCGATCTCGCGCTGCAGCTTGATGCGGCCCGGCCGCGCGCTCATCACCACCACGCGGCTGCCCATGAAGACGGCCTCGTCGATGTCGTGGGTGACGAACAGCACCGTCTTGCGCTGGCGCTCCCAGATGCCCAGCAGCAGCTCCTGCATCAGCTCGCGTGTCTGGTGGTCGAGCGCGCCGAAGGGCTCGTCCATCAGCAGCATGCGCGGGTCGTTGGCCAGCGCGCGGGCGATGGCCGTGCGCTGCTGCATGCCGCCCGAGAGTTGCTTGGGGAAGTGCCGCTCGAAGCCCTTCAGGCCCACCTGGGCGATGAAGCCCTGCGCCAGCTCGAGCTGCTGCGCCCGTGGCAGGCCCCGCTCGCGCAGGCCGAAGCAGACGTTGTCGAGCACGTTCAACCAAGGGAACAGCGTGTAGCTCTGGAACACCATGCCGCGGTCGGCGCCCGGGCCCTCGATGCGCCGGCCGTCGAGCAGCACCTCGCCGGCGGTCTGGTGGTCGAGCCCGGCCACGATGCGCAGCAGCGTGCTCTTGCCGCAGCCGCTGGGGCCGAGGATGGTGATGAAGTCGTTCTCGGCCACGTCCAGGTCGGTGGCCTGCAGCGCGAGCGTCGAACCTGTGGCCGAAGCGAAGCGGCGCTCGACGCCGCGGATGCGGAGGATGGGCTTCATCGACCGAGCTGCGCCCACGGAAAGAGCCGCCGGTTCGCGGCCTTGAAGGCGAAGTCGCTCACCAGCCCGATGAGGCCGATGACGATGATGCCGAAGATGATCTGGTCGGTGGCCAGCAGCGCCTGGCTGTCGGTGATCATGTGGCCGATGCCGCTGCTGGCGCCGATCAGCTCGGCCACGATCACGTACGTCCAGGCCCAGCCCAGCACCATGCGCAGTGTCTCGGCGATCTCGGGCGCCGCGCCGGGAATCAGCACGCGGCGGATCAGCGAGCCGTCCTTCACGCCCAGCGTGTAGGCGGCCTCGACCAGATCGCGCCGGGTGTTGCCCACGGTCACCGCGATCATCAGCACCAGCTGGAAGAAGCTGCCGATGAAGATGACCGCCAGCTTCTGCGCCTCGCCGATGCCCACCCACAGGATGAGCAGCGGGATGAAGGCGCTCGCCGGCAGGTAGCGCGCGAAGCTGATGAAGGGCTCGAAGAAGGCCTCGATGGGCTTGTACGCGCCCATCAGCACGCCCAGCGGCAAGGCCAGTGCCGCGGCGATGACGAAGCCGCCCACCACGCGCCACACCGTCATGCCGATGTCGTGCGCAAAGTCCATCTCGGTGAGCAGCAGCCAGCCGCCCTTGAGCATCTGCAGCGGGTCGGCGAGAAAGATCTTCGGCACCAGGCCGCCAAAGGTGACGGCGGCCCAGACGGCCACGAAGACGACGAAGAAGCTGACGCCCAGCGCAACGCGTGCGCCGGGCGACACCGGCACGAGCGGCTTCACAGGAGAACGGTCACTTGATGAAGCGGGTGTCGGCCAGCTTGGTCAGGTCGGGCAGCTGCCGGATGATGCCGGCGGCCAGCAGCAGATCGGCCGCTTCCTTGCTGAACTGCGCGTGCTCGCCGGCGAAGAACTTCTGGTTCGCCGCCTTGTCCTGCCAGCGCAGAAAGGCCTGGCTCTTCTCGAAGGCCTCGCCCGTCTGCTTGACGTCGGCGCCCATGATCTCGAAGCTCTTCTTCGGCTCGGCCTTGATCATGGCCAGCGCGTCGAAGTAGGCGTTGGCCAGGCCCTGCGCGGCGGCGGCGTTGTCGGCCAGGAACTTGGGCGTGCAGCCGAAGGTGTCCATGACCATCGGGTAGTCGAGCGTGGTGGCGATGATCTTGCCGGCCGCCGGGTTGGCGCGCACAGCGCTCAGGAAGGGCTCGTAGGTCATGGCCGCGTCGAGGTTCGCGGTGCCGGCGATGATGGCGTTGGCCGCGGCCTGCGGCTCGAGGTTGACGATGTTCACGTCCTTCAGCGTCATGCCGTTCTTGGCCAGCATCCAGGCCAGCGTGAAGTACGGCGCCGTGCCGGGCGCGCTGGCGGCCACGGTCTTGCCCTTCAGCTCCCGGATGCTGTTGATGCCGGGCTTGACCACCATGCCGTCGGCGCCGAAGCTCTTGTCGAGCTGGAAGATCTGCGTCGTGGCCACGCCGTTGGCGTTCCAGACGATCCAGGTCTCCACCGTGGTGGCGGCGCACTGGATGTCGCCGCTGGCGATGGCCAGGTGACGGTCCTTCTGCGGGATCTTCTTGATCGTCACGTCCAGCCCGTGCTTCTTGAAGAGGCCTGCCTCCTTGGCCAGCGTCAGCGGCGCAAAGCCGGTCCAGCCACTGATGCCGATGGCGACCTTGGTCTCCTGGGCCAGGGCCGGCAGGGTGGCGAAAGTGGCCAGGGCCAGTGCGAGCAGAGACTTCTTCATGGACGATCCTCCGGGTTGGGTGGGAACAGGAATCTCAACATGCCGTCCACGCGCGCAGCCCAGGTGAGCTCGTCGTGGCGGCCATCGGTGTCTTCGACATAAGCGAGCTTCGTGCCGTCCCAGCCGCGGGCCAGCAGCGCGTCGCGCAGCAGCCGGCTCTCGGCGAACACGCCCTCGCCTTCGTGCACGCCCATGTCGAGCCATACGCGTGGCAGCGGCGCGGGCGCGGGCGTGGCGCGCACGTCGCGGCGCGGCAGGAAGTCGTCCCACCACATCGACGGCGAGACCACGAGCGCCGCACCCACGCGATCGGCCCGGTGCAGCACCATCCACAACGAGGCCACGCCGCCTAGCGACGAGCCGCCCACCGCCGTGTGCATCGCCTCGGGCCGCGTGCGGAAGCGGCGGTCGATCTGCGGCTTGAGTTCGTCGAGCAGCCAGGCCGCGTAGGCCGGCAGGCCGCCGCCGCCGTGGCGCCGGTCGGCGGTGGGCGTGAGGTCGCGTACCCGGTCGCGGCCGCTGGGCACGCCCACGGCGATGAAGGGCGCGATGGCCCTTGCCTCGATCAAGCCTTGGGCCGTCTCGTCGATGCCCCACTCGGCGCCTGCGCTGCGCGCGTCGAACATGTTCTGGCCGTCGTGCAGATAGAGCACGGGGTAGCGGCGCGCGGTGTCACGCTCGTAGCCGGGTGGCAGCCACACCCAAACGGGGCGCGCGAGCGGATGCCGGCTGCCCGCTTCGGGCTCCAGCGTCACCAGCGTGCCGGTGATGCGGCTGGGCACCGGCGCAGCCGGGCTGCCGAACACACGGGCCACCACCGGCGACGGGCTGGCCAGAAGCGCCACGTGGTTGTAGCCGGGCTCCCAGCCCTCGTCAGCGCCCTGGCCCGCGCGCACGACGCGGAACTTGTGCGGCACGGGTTGCCCGCCGGCCGGGCGACGCGGAAAGTCCACGCTCACGGCCCAACGGCCATCGGCCTGCGACTGCATCGGCAGGCCCTGCGTCCACGACAGCGGCGCAAAGCCGCCGCGCAGTTCGACACGGTCACGCGCAGGATCGAAGCGGCCGGCGGCGAGCTCGTGGCGCAGGTCGGCCTCGAAGCGCACGCTCACCGGCTGCGCGACGGCTGCGCTGGCCGCCAGGGCCAGCAGCGCCCCCAGCAGGCCACGCAGCAAGCTCTGCATCAGGCCGGCACCCACAAGGCCGGAAGGTCGGGCAGGTTACGGAACACCGCGCCGAGCGCACCGCCGCGCACCAGCGCGGTGGCGGCCTCGATGTCGGGCGCGAGATAGCGGTCCTGCATCATCGTGGGGCACTGCGCACGCAACAGGGCGTGCACCTGTTCCAGCGCCGGCGAACTCTGCAGCGGGCGCAGGAAGTCCACGCCCTGCGCCGCGGCCAGCAGCTCGATGCCGAGGATGTGGCCCACGTTGTCGATCATGGGCTGCAGCCGCCGCGCCGCGAAGGTGGCCATCGAGACATGGTCTTCCTGGTTGGCGCTGGTCGGCAGGCTGTCGACGCTGGCCGGGTGCGCCAGGCTCTTGTTCTCGCTGGCCAGGCTGGCCGCCGTGACGTGGGCGATCATGAAGCCGCTGTTGAGGCCGGCGTTGGGCGTCAGGAAGGGCGGCAGGCGCGACACGCTGCTGTCGATGAGCATGGCGATGCGCCGCTCGGCGATGGCGCCCACTTCGGCGATGGCGTTGGCCATCGCGTCGGCGGCCAGCGCCACGGGCTCGGCGTGGAAGTTGCCGCCGGAGACCATGGCGCCATCTTCCGCAAAGACGAGCGGGTTGTCGGTGACGGCGTTGGCCTCGATCAGCAGCACTTTGGCCGCGTGGCGCAGCTGATCGAGGCAGGCGCCCACCACCTGGGGCTGGCAGCGCAGGCAGTACGGGTCCTGCACGCGGTCGTCGCCTTCGGCGTGCGAGGCGCGGATGGCGCTGCCGGCCAGCAGCGCGCGGTAGTACTGCGCCACGTCGATCTGCCCCGGCTGGCCGCGCAGCGCGTGGATGCGCGGGTCGAACGGCCCGTCGCTGCCACGCGCGGCGTCCACCGTCAGCGCGCCCACCACCAGTGCGCTCTCGAGCACCGGCTCGAAGGCGAACAGCGCGTGCAGCGCCAGCGCGGTGCTGGTCTGCGTGCCGTTGATCAGCGCCAGGCCTTCCTTGGCCGCCAGCTGCAGCGGCGCGATGCGGCAGCGCGCCAGGGCTGCGGCTGCGGGCTCACGGCTGCCGTCGGCACGCAGGAAGAAGCCCTCGCCCATCAGCGCCAGCGTCATGTGCGACAGCGGCGCCAGGTCGCCACTGGCGCCGACGCTGCCCTGGCTGGGCACGAAGGGCACGAGGCCGGCGTTGTGCACCGCCAGCAGGCTGTCGATGACCACCGGCCGCACGCCGCTGTGCCCACGCCCCAGGCTGGCTGCCTTCAGCGCCAGCATCAGCCGCACCACCGCAGGCGCCAGCGGCGCACCCACGCCCACGCTGTGGCTGCGGATCAGGTTCCATTGCAGCGTGGCCAGGTCTTCGCTGCTGATGCGCGTGGACGCCAGCTTGCCGAAACCGGTGTTCACGCCGTACACCGGCGCGTCGCCCGCCGCAGCCGCCTGCACCACGGCCGCACTGGCGCGGATGCCGGGCAGCGCCTGCGGGTCCAGCAGCAGCGGCATCACCCGGTCATCCGGGCCGGCGTGAATCGCCTGCAGTTCTTCGAGCGTGAGCTCTCCAGGGCGCAGCAGCATCGCGGTCAGGCCTTCACTTGACCATCGGCAGGTTCAGGCCCTGCTCGCGCGCGCACTGCACCGCGCTGTCGTAGCCGGCGTCGGCGTGGCGCATCACGCCAGTGGCGGGGTCGTTCCAGAGCACGCGCTCGATGCGCCTGGCCGCCGCCTCGGTGCCGTCGCACACGATGACCACGCCGCTGTGCTGCGAGTAGCCCATGCCGACGCCACCGCCGTGGTGCAGGCTCACCCAGGTGGCGCCACCGGCGGTGTTGAGCAGCGCGTTCAGCAGCGGCCAGTCGCTCACGGCATCCGACCCGTCCTTCATAGCCTCGGTCTCGCGGTTGGGGCTGGCGACGCTGCCGCTGTCGAGGTGGTCACGGCCGATGACGATGGGCGCCTTCAGCTCGCCGCTTCTCACCATCTCGTTGAAGGCCAGGCCGGCGCGGTGGCGCTCGCCCAGGCCGATCCAGCAGATGCGCGCCGGCAGGCCCTGGAAGGCGATGCGTTCGCCGGCCATGTCGAGCCAGCGGTGCAGGTGCGCGTCTTGCGGAAACAGCTCCTTCATCTTGGCGTCGGTCTTGCGGATGTCTTCCGGGTCTCCGCTCAGCGCCACCCAGCGGAACGGCCCCTTGCCGCGGCAGAACAGCGGGCGCACGTACGCTGGCACGAAGCCAGGAAAGTCGAACGCGTTCTTCACGCCGGCGTCGAAGGCCACCTGGCGGATGTTGTTGCCGTAGTCCACCGTGGGCACGCCGAGCGACTGGAAGTCGAGCATGGCCTGCACGTGTTGCGCGCAGCTGCGGGCGGCGGCCTCGCGCAGCGTGGCGTGCTGCGCGGGCTCGGCCGCGGCGGCCTTCCATTGCGCCACGCTCCAGCCCGCGGGCAGGTAGCCGTTGACGAGATCGTGGGCGCTGGTCTGGTCGGTCACGATGTCCGGCCGCAGGCCACCGGCGCGGGCGCGCTTGACGAGCTCCGGCAGCAGCTCGGCCGCGTTGCCCAGCAGCGCCACGCTGATGGCGCGGCCCTCGGCGGTGTAGCGGGCGATGCGGGCCAGCGCGTCATCGAGATCCGCCGCCTGTTCGTCGACGTAGCGGCTCTTCAGGCGGAAGTCGATGCGGCTTTGCTGGCACTCGATGTTCAGGCTGCAGGCCCCGGCGAACGTGGCGGCCAGCGGCTGCGCGCCGCCCATGCCGCCCAGGCCCGCCGTCAGGATCCAGCGGCCCTTCAGGCTGCCGCCGTAGTGCTGCACGCCGGCCTCGACGAAGGTCTCGTAGGTGCCCTGCACGATGCCCTGGCTGCCGATGTAGATCCAGCTGCCCGCCGTCATCTGGCCGTACATCATCAGGCCGGCCTGGTCGAGCTTGGAGAAGTGTTCCCAGGTGGCCCACTTCGGCACCAGGTTGCTGTTGGCCAGCAGCACGCGGGGCGCGTCTTCGTGGGTGCGGAACACGCCCACCGGCTTGCCGCTCTGGATGAGCAGGGTCTCGTCGGCTTTCAACGCCTTCAAGCTCTTGACGATGGCCTCGTAACAGTCCCAGTTGCGCGCGGCCTTGCCGATGCCGCCGTAGACCACCAGCGCGTCGGGGTTCTCCGCCACCTCGGGATCGAGGTTGTTCTGCAGCATGCGCAGGGCAGCCTCGGCCAGCCAGTTGACGCAGCTGATCTGGCTGCCGCGCGCGGCGCGCACCGGGCGCGGGCCGGCAGCGGTGTGCAGGTGGCGGGCGGTGGACAGATCGGTCATCGCGGGCTCCAGGGTTTGCCCGGACTGTAGTTGTCTAGACAAGCCTAGGCAAGTAGGATGCCGTCATGGTTTCCACCGCCTCGCGCACGGCCCCGGGCACGACCCACCGGCTCGCTCCGTATGCCCAGGTCAAGCAGCACCTGAAGGACGGCCTGGCCAGCGGCCGCTGGGCGCCGGGCGAGCTGATGCCCTCCGAGGCCGAGCTGGTGGCCGCCTTCGGCGTGAGCCGCATGACGGTGAACCGCGCGCTGCGCGAGCTGCAGGCCGAGGGCCTGGTGCTGCGTACGCAAGGCGTGGGCACCTTCGCCGCGCCGCTGCACCGCGTGAGCAGCACGCTGACCATCTCCGACGTGCACGACGAGATCGTGGCGCGCGGCCACCGCCACGAGGCACGCGTGCACCTGCAGCGCGCCGAGCGGGCCGGCGCCGCGCTGGCCGCGCAGCTGGGGCTGACCGAGGGCGCGGAGGTCTTCCACGTGCTCATCGTGCACCTCGAAGACGGCCTGCCGCTGCAGTGCGAAGACCGCTACGTCAACCCCGCCGAGGCGCCTACCTTCCTGCAGGCCGACTTCGCGCAGCACACGCCCACGCACGTGCTGTTCGAGAGCACCTCGCTGTGGCGCGCGCAGTTCCAGGTCGATGCCGCGCGCCCCACCGCACAAGAGGCACGCCTGCTCGGCGTGGCCACCGACGAGCCCTGCCTCGTGGTGGTGCGGCGCACCTTCAGCCGGCGCGCGCCGATCACGATCGCACGGCTGGTGCACCCGGGGCGGCGCTACACGCTGCAAGGGGAGTTCGAGCCTTGAACCAGCCCGGCTACACCGATCGCGCCCGCCGCGTCGTCACGCCCGCTCTCGCGGCCGACTTCGCACGCGACGGCGCCGTGGTGCTGCGCGGCCTGCTCGACGCCACCGAGCAGGCCACTCTGGCCCGCGGCATCGACGCCAACTTGGCCGCGCCCAGCCCGCGCGCCATCGTCGCCAGCCGGCCCGACGACCCCGGCTTCTTCATCGAGGACTTCTGCTGCTGGCAGAGCAACCCTGACTACCGCGCCCTCATCGAACACTCGCCGCTGGCCGCGGCCGCCGGCCTGCTGATGGGCAGCACCACCGCGCGGCGGTACCACGACCACATGCTCACCAAGGAGCCCGGCACACGCGCGCCCACGCCCTGGCACCAGGACCAGCCCTACTACAACGTCGAAGGCCGGCAGAACGTGAGCTTCTGGATCCCGGCCGACCCCGTGCGCCGGCATTCGACGCTGGAGTTCCTGGCCGGCTCGCACCGCGGCCCCTGGCTGATGCCCCGCACCTTCATGACGCACGAGGCCCGCTGGTTCCCCGAGGGCAGCCTGGCGGAACTGCCCGACATCGAGGCCGACCGCAGCGCGCACCCGCTCCTCGGCTGGGCGCTGGAACCGGGCGACGTGGTGGCCTTTCACATGCTCACGCTGCACGCCACGGCGGGGGTGGATGCCGACCGGCGCCGCCGCGTCTTCAGCGTGCGCTTCCTGGGCGACGACATGCGCCATGCGCCGCGGCGCTGGAAGACCAGCCCCGAGTTCCCCGGCCTTGCCGATGAACTGCCGGCCGGTGCGCCGATGGATCACCCGCTGTTCCCCGTGCTGTGGCGCGCCGAGGCCGCATGAAGCTCGTGCAGCGCAGCGCCGTGCCCGCGCAACCCTGGCGCAACGGTGGCGGCACCACGCAAGAGCTGCTGGCCTGGCCCGCCGGCGGCGACTGGCAACTGCGCGTGAGCGTGGCACGCATCGAGCGCGACGGCCCGTTCAGCGCCTACCCCGGCATCGCGCGGCACTTCGTGGTGCTGGCAGGTGCGGGTGTGGCGCTGTCATGGGGCGACCGGGTGCTGCCGCTCACGCCCCGATCCGAACCACTGGCCTTCGATGGTGCGGATGCGCCGGCTTGCCGGCTGCTCGCCGACGCCACCGACGACCTCAACCTGATGGCGCGCACCGGCGCCGGCCGCAGCCACCTGCAGCGCGCGGAACCGGGCCGCGCCTGGCAGCCGCATGCGCGCTGGCGCGGCCTGTACACGCACGAGGCCGCGCTGCTCGAACGCGCCGGCAGCGAGTGGCCGCTGGCCGCCGGCACGCTGCTGTGGTCGGATGACGCCGCCGACACCGCCTGGACGCTGCATGCCGCCCATGCCGGCCATGCCTTCTGGATGTGGCTGGAAGGCGCCCCGGCATGACACGCCTGCTGCTGCGCCACGCCCGCCTGGCCACCTTCGACGGCGCCAGCGGCTGGGGCCTGGTGGACGACGGGGCGCTGCTGATCGACGGCGGCCACATCGCCTGGCTCGGCGCCGACGCCGCCCTGCAAGCCTGCGTGCAAGCCGATCACGAGATCAACCTGCAAGGCGCCCTGCTCACCCCCGGCCTCATCGACGCCCATACGCATCTCGTGTACGGCGGCGACCGCGCGGCCGAGTTCGAGCAGCGGCTGCAAGGCGCCAGCTACGAAGCAATCGCCCGCGCCGGTGGCGGCATCCGCTCCACGGTGGCGGCCACGCGCGCGGCCAGCGAGACGCAGCTCTTCGCCGACGCCGCCAACCGCGCGCGAACGCTGCACCGCGAAGGCGTGACGACGATCGAGATCAAGTCGGGCTACGGCCTCAGCGAAGAAGCCGAGGCGCGCTGCCTGCGCGTGGCGCGCCGTCTGGGCGCCGAGTTGCCGATCACCGTACGCAGCACCTCGCTGGCGGCCCACGCGCTGCCGCCCGAGTACGCCGGCCGCGCCGACGACTACGTCACCGACGCCTGCCACTGGCTCGCCGCCCAGCAGGCCACCGGCCTGGTGGACGCCGTCGATGCCTTCTGCGACACCATCGGCTTCACACCCGCGCAGACCACTCGCGTGTTCGAGGCCGCCCGCGCGCTCGGGCTGCCCGTCAAGCTGCACGCCGAGCAGCTGAGCAATCAACATGGTGCGGCCCTGGCGGCGCGCTTTGGTGCACTCAGCTGCGACCACCTCGAACACCTCGACGTCGAGGGCATCGCCGCGATGAAGGCCAGCGGCACGGTGGCGATGCTGCTGCCCGGCTCGTACTACTTCCTGCGCGAGACGAAGCTGCCGCCCGTGGCCGCGCTGCGCGAGGCCGGCGTGCCGCTGGCCATCGCCACCGACCACAACCCGGGCTCGTCGCCCACGCTCAGCCTGCTGCTGATGCTGCACATGGCCTGCACGCTGTTCCGCCTGACACCCGAAGAAGCCTGGCGCGGCGTCACCGTCAACGCCGCCCGCGCGCTCGGCCTGGCCGACCGCGGCCGGCTCGCACCCGGCCAGCGCGCCGACCTCGTCGCCTGGGACGCCGCGCACCCGCGCGAGCTGGCCTACCGCTTCGGCCACAACCCCTGCCGCCGCGTGTGGTGCGCTGGCGTGGAGAGCCTGCCCGCATGAACGACGACGTCTTCACCGTGCACCGCGGCACCGGGCCGCTGGTCATCAGCTTCCCACACGTCGGGACCCAGATCCCGGCCGAGCAGCGCCACCGCTACACCGAGCGCGCGCTGCAGGTCGAAGACACCGACTGGTACCTCGACCGCCTGTACGCCTTCGCCGCCGACGGGGGCGCGACGCTGCTGGTGCCGCGCCACAGCCGCTACCTCATCGACCTCAACCGCGGCAGCGACAACCAGCCCATGTACCCGGGCCGCAACAACACCGAGCTGTGCCCGACGCGGCACTTCACCGGCGAGCCGATCTACCGCGACGGCATGGCCCCGGACGAAGCCGAGATCCGCCGCCGCGTCGCGTGCTACTGGCAGCCGTATCACGATGCGCTGGCGCAGTTGCTGGGCGAGGCCCAGGCCCGCCACGGCCACGCCGTGCTGTTCGACGCGCACAGCATCAAGAGCGAGCTGCCCTGGTTGTTCGAGGGCCAGCTGCCGCACATGAACCTCGGCACGGTCGAAGGCCGCAGCTGCGCACCGGCGCTGCGCGACGAACTCGCTGCGGTGTTTGCGGCGCAGTCCGCCTTCAGCCACGTCGTCGACGGTCGCTTCAAGGGCGGCCACATCACGCGCCACTTCGGCCGCCCGCAGCAGGGCGTGCACGCCGTGCAGCTGGAGATGTGCTGGCGTGCCTACATGGACGAAAGCCTGACGCGCTGGAGCGTGGCGCAGGCGGCCGCCGTGACACCGCTGCTGAAGGCGCTGGTGCAAACCATGCACGCCTGGCAGCCATGACGGCCCAGACGCTGCTGTGGGCCCCACGCGCCTGGGTGCGGGGCGCCTGGGCGCAGGGCGTGCTGCTGCGCGTGGGCGCCGACGGTTGCTGGGCCGAGGTGAAGAGCCACGTGCCGCTGCCACCGCCCGAGGCCACGGTGCTGCCGGGCTCGGCGCTGCCGGCGCTCGCCAACGCCCACAGCCACGCCTTCCAGCGCGCCTTCGTCGGCCTGGCCGAGCGCCGCGACACCGCGCACGACGACTTCTGGAGCTGGCGCGACCGCATGTACGGCGTGGCGCTGCGCATCACGCCCGAGCAGCTGCAGGCGGTGGCGCGCCACCTGTACGCCGAGCTGCTGGCGGGCGGCTGGTCGCACACGGTCGAGTTCCACTACCTGCACCACCAGCCCGACGGCCAACCGTACGCCGACGAAGCCACGATGGCGCGTGCGCTGGCCGAGGCCGCGGCCGATGTGGGCATGGGCCTGACGATCCTGCCGGTGCTGTACGAACGCGCCGGCTTCGCCGCCGACACGCTGCGCGATGACCAGCGCCGCTTTGCCACCCGCACCGAGCGCGTGCTGCGCCTGCGCGACGCCGTCCGTGGCTGGGCGTTACCGAACGTGGACGCCGGCGTGGCCGTGCACTCGCTGCGCGCGGCGCGGCCGGCGAGCATCCACGCGCTCGCACAAGCCCTGCGCGGCGATGCAGGCCCCATCCACATGCACGTGGCCGAGCAAATGGCCGAGGTGAGTGACTGCATCGCCGCCACCGGCCGCCGCCCGGTGCAATGGCTGGCCGACGAAGGCCTGCTCGACGCCCGCTGGCAGCTGGTGCACGCCACGCACACCGAGCCGGGCGAGATCGCGGCGGTGGCGGCCACCGGCGCCGGCGTCGTCATCTGCCCCGGTACCGAAGCGAACCTGGGCGACGGCTTCTGCGATCTGCCCGGCTGGCTGGCCAGCACGACGCCGCTGTCGCTGGGCACCGACAGCCACGTCACGCGCAGTGCGCTCGAAGAGCTGCGCTGGCTCGAGTACGGCCAGCGTCTGCGCCTGCAGCGCCGCAACGTGGCGGCCGATGCCGCGGTGCCGCCGGCCGCGGAGCCGAGCACCGCGGCCCGCCTCTTCGAACGGGTGCTGGCCGGCGGCAGCGCCGCCGCCGGCCTGGGCCGGGCGGGCCTGCGCGTGGGCGCACGCGCCGACCTGCTGGTGCTGAACGACGAGGATGCTGCGATCGTGGGCGTGCCGGCCTCGCACTGCCTGGACGCGCTGGTGTTCGCCGCGCCGACGCAGCCGTTTGCGCAGACCTGGGTGGCCGGGCGGCGGGTGTCACCGCCCGACACCCGCGCAGCCTTTGCCGCAGCGATGGCGGCGCTGCACGGCCGCTGAGCGGCGGCCCCTCAGCAGGCGCCCGATGCCGCAGTTCCCCAGCGCGCGGTGGAGATCGAGGCCGTGCGGGCCACCGTGGCGCTGCTCGACGTGCCGGCCGCCACGCGGCTGCCGGCGCTGCACAGCGCCATCCTGCGTGTCGGCCGCGAGGCGCGGGCCGACGCTGGTGCGGCAGCGGGCACACCCCGGCTGGACGCCACCGCCCTGGTGCTGGCCAGCCACGCCGAGGCCTACACCTCGGCCTCGGCGCGCAACGCCACACGGGCCATGATGGAAGCGGCGCAGAAGAACCCGGCCGCCACCAACCTGGTCGACGTCCGCGGCTTCCTGCTGCTCGGCGGCGGCGTGCCCATCCGCGTGGACAACGAAGTCGTCGGTGCCGTTTTCGTGGGCGGCGCGTCGGGTGACCACCTCGACGAGCAGTGCGCGATGGCGGCGCTGGAGCAGGTGAATGAGCAGCCGAAGTGAGGCCGGTCGCCGCACACCGGGGCGACGTGGCGGCACTGCAGCGGGCGTTCGCCGCCGGTGCACCGGTGGACGCGCGCGACGCGTGGGGCCGCACCGCGCTGCACGTGGCCAGCTTTGCGCGCCAGCACGAGGCCATCCGCCTGCTGGCCCGTGCCGGCGCCAAACTGGGTGCGCTGGAGAACGACCGCTACGACGGCACGGCGCTCATCGCGGCCGCGCACCTGGGCCACGACGGCGTGGTGCGGCAATTCATCCGCGCCGGTGCGCCGCCGGACTATGTGAACGACCTGCACTGGACGGCGCTGATCGAGTCCATCGTGCTCGGCAACGGCGGCCCGCGTCACCAGGCCACGCTGAAGGCCCTGCTCGACGCCGGCGCCAGCTGGCGCCTGACCGACCGCCAGGGCCGCACGCCGCTGGAACTGGCCCGGGCCCACGGCCATGACCCGATGCAGCAGATGCTGGAGGCGGCGGGGGCGCGTTGAGGGGAGCACGCGTGTGCCGGCCGGCACCCTGCGTCAATAATCTGATCGACTCCACGACAGAATCCCATGAAGAAGGCACTCATCACCGGCGTCACTGGTCAGGACGGCAGCTACCTCGCCGAGTTCCTGCTCGAGCAGGGCTACGAGGTCCACGGCATCAAGCGCCGCGCCTCCTTGTTCAACACGCAGCGCGTCGACCACATCTACGAGGACCCGCACGTCGAGCACCAGCGCTTCGTGCTGCATCACGGCGACCTGACCGACGGCAGCAACCTCACGCGCATCCTGCAGCAGGTGCAGCCGGACGAGGTCTACAACCTGGGTGCACAGAGCCACGTGGCGGTCAGCTTCGAGGCCCCGGAGTACACCGCCGATGTCGACGCGCTGGGCACGCTGCGGCTGCTCGAAGCGATCCGCCTGCTCGGCCTGAAGGACCGCACGCGCTTCTACCAGGCCAGCACGAGCGAGCTCTACGGCCTGGTGCAGCAGGTGCCGCAGACCGAAACGACGCCCTTCTACCCGCGCAGCCCGTACGGCGTCGCCAAGCTGTACGCCTACTGGATCACCGTCAACTACCGCGAGGCCTACGGCCTGTACGCGTGCAACGGCATCCTGTTCAACCACGAGAGCCCGCGTCGAGGCGAGACCTTCGTCACCCGCAAGATCACGCGCGGGCTGGCCCAGGTGGCCCAGGGGCTGGCACCCTGTCTGTTCATGGGCAACCTCGATGCGCTGCGCGACTGGGGCCACGCCCGCGACTACGTGCGCATGCAGTGGCTGATGCTGCAGCAGCAGCAAGCCGAGGATTACGTCATCGCCACGGGCGTGCAGCATTCGGTGCGCGACTTCATCCGCTGGACGGCCGAGGAACTGGGGCTGGAGCTGCGCTTCGAAGGCGCTGGCGTGGACGAGCGCGCGGTGGTGGCCCAAGTGCGCGACGCCGCCAGAGCCCCGGCCGTGAAGGCAGGTGACGTCGTCGTGCGGGTGGACCCACGCTACTTCCGCCCGGCCGAGGTCGAGACGCTGTTGGGCGACCCTGCCAAGGCCAAGCGGCAACTCGGATGGGAGCCGCTGATCACGGCACAACAGATGTGCTCCGAGATGGCGGCCGAAGATCTGAAGCTCGCGCGACGCGCGGCCTTGCTGCGCGCTCACGGTCACGACTCGCCCGTGGCAAGCGAGGAGCGCGCGCGATGACGGACGCGCCCGAACTCGGTCAGCCGATTTTCGTGGCCGGCCATCGCGGCATGGTCGGCTCGGCCATCGTGCGCAGGCTCCAGGTGCTCGGCTACCGGCAGGTTCTCACCGCGACGCGCGCGCAGCTGGACCTGGCGGATCAGGCCGCCGTGGGTGCGTTCCTGCGGCGCGAGCGGCCCGCCGTGGTCGTGCTGGCCGCCGCCAAGGTCGGCGGCATCCAGGCCAACAACCAGTTCCCGGCTGACTTCATCGGCGAGAACCTGCGGATTCAACTGAACGTGATCGCCGGCGCGCACGAGCAGGGCGTGCAGCGGCTGCTGTTCCTGGGCTCGAGCTGCATCTACCCGCGCCTGGCGCCACAACCCATGCGGGAAGACGCGCTGCTGACCGGCACGCTGGAGCCCACGAACGAGCCCTACGCGATCGCCAAGATCGCAGGCATCAAGCTGTGCGAGAGCTACAACCGCCAGCATGGCCGCGACTACCGCAGCGTGATGCCGACCAACCTGTACGGCCCCGGCGACAACTTCCATCCCGAACACAGCCACGTCATTCCGGCGCTGATGCGCCGCTTCCACGAGGCCGCTCAGCGCGGTGATGCCGAGGTGGTGGTGTGGGGCAGCGGGACACCGATGCGCGAGTTCCTGCACGTCGACGACATGGCGGCGGCCAGCGTGCATGTGATGAATCTGCCGCCCCAGACCTGGCAGCGGCACACCCAGCCGATGCTGAGCCACCTGAACGTGGGCACGGGCGTCGACTGCACGATCCGTGAGATGGCCGAAACGATGGCTCGCGTGACCGGCTTCAAGGGCCGCTTGAGCTTCGACGCCAGCAAGCCCGACGGCACGCCACGCAAGCTGATGGACGTCTCGCGCCTGACTTCGCTGGGCTGGAACGCGTCGATCGGCCTGGAAGAAGGCCTGCGTGACACCTACGCCTGGTTCCGCGAGCACGCATCCGAGATTCGCGGCTGAGATCCCAGCCCGTCAGCGCTTGCCCGTGCCGGCCTTCTCGCGCAGTTGCTCCGCCAGCGCATTGATGCTGCGCGCCATCTGCCCGAACTCGTCGCCGCGGGCAAAGCGCAGCTTGGTGTCGTCGATGTCGCCGGCCTTCAGGTCGGCCAGGGCGCGCGTGAGCTGACGCAGCGGCCGCGCGAAGCTGCTCGCAAACCACCAGCCGGCCGCCGCGGCACCCAGCGCGGCCAGCAGGATGCCGCCGGCCAGCCAGGCGCTCAGCCGCTGCAGCGGCGCCACGATGGCGCGGCGATCTTCGGTCACGGCCACGACCCAGTCGTGCCCTGCCACGGGCGCATAGCCGGCCACCGCCACCACGCCACTGGCGACGGAAGCGTACTCGAGCGCACCGCTCTTCTGCGCCCCCAGCAGCACCGATGCCAGCTGCGACTCGCCCACCGAGGGCAACTCGTCGCGCCGGAAGCGCTGGTCGGCACGGATGGCCGCGAGCGTTGCGGGCGCCAGCGGCACCAGGCTGCGGTGGCGCAGGTCGGCATGCGCGTGGTGGATGAAGACGCCGTCGCCGTCGACCAGAAACGGCGTCAGCTGCCTGCCGGCGCCGGCGGGGCCGCCGGCCTGCGCCTGCTCGAGCGCACGCACGACGGGGTCGCCCGACAGGCGCAGCACCATCACGCCGACGATGCCGCCGGCGTCGCCGCGCACCGGCTCGGCGATGTCGATGTGCGTGGCGCCGATGCTGTTGCCGGCGATCAGCGTGCTGGTGTGGCCGCGGCCCTGCATCGGCTGCGTGAAGTAGGGGCGCAGCGCGTGGCTGGTGCCTTGCGTGCCGAGGTCGGACGCCAGGGCGGCCAGCCCGGTGCCGTCGAGCAGCATCAGGCTCTGCACGCCCGAGCCAGGCCGCACCTGGCGCAGCAGGCGGTCGCGCAGCGCCGCGCGGGCCGGCTCGGTGGGCCGGGCCAGCCAGGCGCCAAAGGCGGCTTCTGACGCGATCTGGCGCGCCTGCTCGCGGCCGCGCTGCACGTAGCCCGCCACGTCGGAGGCGGCATGCGTGGCCACGCTCTGCAGAAACCGCGACTCGGCCGCCACGACGGCATCGCGTGCGCTGCCCAGGTTGAGCGCCGCCACCAGCGCCACCGGCAGCACGCCGGCCACCACCAGGGCCACGCCGGCCTTCACGGCCAAGGGCCAGTCGCGCGGGTGCAGCAGGCGCTGCGCCTTCGATCGCATGACGCGCGAGTGCGTCGGCATCGACTGGTCCTGCGTCACGTCCTGCCGCTCGTTGCGGCGGCGCGCGGCCTCGAAGCGGCGCATCGCCGCCGGGTGATCGGCCAGCAGCGCCTGGCGCCACTCGGCCACCGAGCGCGGACGCTTGGCGGGGTCGGTGGCCAGGGCCCAGTCGATGGCTTTCAGGAAGGCATCGCCGAAGACATCGCGGCCGGCCTCGACCGCGCGGCTGTAGGCCTTGGGATCGGCCTTGCGGGTTTCGGCGTCGGGCGGCTTCTTGCCGCTGACGCACCAGTACAGCGTGGCGCCCAGCGCGTAGAGGTCGGTCCAGGGGCCTTGCTCGCCGAGGCCGTATTGCTCGATCGGCGCATAGCCGGGCGTCACCACCACCAGGCCGTCAGGGGCCACGCCAGCCGCCTGCCCGGCGCTGCCGAAGTCGAGCAGCACCAGGCTGCCGTCGGACGAGCGCACCTGGATGTTGTCGGGCTTGATGTCGCGGTGCAGGAAGCCCGCCTCGTGCACGGCCGCCAGGCCGTCGAGCAGCGGCAGCAGCAGTTCCACCAGCGCCTTCTCGCCGATCTTGCGGTGTTCGGGCCACCAGTTCTTCAGCGGCTCGCCCTTCTCGACCTCGAGCACCATGTAGGCGGTGCGGTGGGCCTCGAAGAAACGGGCCACGCGCACGATGGCGCGGTGGCGGAACGAGGCCAGCGTGCGCGCCTCCACCAGGAAGGCGTCGAGCCCCTGGCGGTAACGCGGCAGGTGTTCGCTGGCGGTGGGCGACACGGTGCCGTCGGCCGAGCGGAACACGATGTCCTGCGGCAGGTATTCCTTGATGGCCACTGCGGCGTTGAGGTGCACGTCGGTGGCCAGGTAGGTGACGCCGAAGCCGCCTTCGCCGAGCACGCCGTCGATGCGGTACTCGTGCAGCCGCAGGCCTTGTCGCAGTGGCCCGGCGGTGGCGCCAGCCCCTCGGCGATGCCGCGGCAAAGGCATGCCGCCGGGCGGCACCAGCACCACGGTGGCGTCGGCGTCGCCGTCGCGCAGCATGGGCCGCAGCACCGACTTGTCGCGGACGGCCTCGTCACGCGCGGGCCGATCGGGCGGCTTCGGCGTGCCCGTGTCGGCGCTGGCGCGCTCGCGCGGTGTCGTGCGGTCTTCGAGCGGCGTGTCGTCGTTCACCCTGAGCCCTTGTGCTGCCTGAACCGGTGGTGTCACGAATCCGGTGCGCCGCCGCACCGGTTGTCCCTGTCCCATGATACCGCCCCCGGTTACCTGTCCGAACCGCCAGGTATGTATCATTCGTACGTACCGAGTCGATCAGACAGCCCGAGGCACCCCATGGAAGCCACCGTCGCCGAACGCGGCCAGATCACCCTGCCCAAGGCCGTGCGCGACGCGCTCGGCCTGAGCAAGGGCACCAAGCTGAAGGTCGAGCTCGACGGCGGCCGCATCATCCTGCGCAAGGAAGTCGACGACGCGCTGTCGAAGCTGCGCGGGCGCTTCAAGCTCGCCGACGGCTTTGCCAGCACCGACGAGGCGATGCGCGCCATCCGGGGCCACGCGCCGGGCGACCCCTATCTGCCGCCGGAAGAATGATTGCGACCGATTCGTCCGTGTTGATCGACGTCATCGGCGGCGGCCCGCACGCCGATGCCGCCACCGACGCCATCCGCGCCGCGCTGCACGCCGGCCCGGTGGTGCTGTGCGAGGTGGCGCTGGCCGAGCTGTGCACCTCGCTGCAAGGCGGCTCGCAGGTGCTGGAACACCTCGAGTCCGTGGGCATCGCCTACAGCGCCATGGAACCCAAGGCCGCGCTGCGTGCCGGCGAGATGCAGCGCCGGTATCGCCAGCGCGGCGGCAACCACAACCGCAGCCGCACCGTGGCCGACTTCCTGATCGGCGCCCACGCCATGATGCAGTGCGATGCGCTCATCACCCGGGACGCCGGCTTCTACCGCGACTACTTCAAGGGCCTGAAGGTGATCGTGCCCAAGGCCTGAGTTCGAAGGCTGTTGTCCTGACGTCAGCCTCGACATCCACACTCCCCCCCGATTTCTCCAGGAGCACCCCATGCTGCAAGCCTATCGCCAACATGCCGCCGAACGCGCCGCGCTCGGCATTCCGCCGCTGCCGCTCGATGCCAAGCAGGTGGCCGCGCTGATCGAGCTCATCAAGGCCCCGCCGGCCGGTGAAGAAGGCTTCCTGCTGGACCTGCTGACGCACCGCGTGCCCCCCGGCGTGGACGACGCCGCCAAGGTGAAGGCCAGCTTCCTGGCCGCCGTGGCGCATGGCGAGCTCAGCGTGGGCCTCATCAGCCCGGCCAAGGCCACCGAACTGCTCGGCACCATGGTCGGCGGCTACAACGTGCACCCGCTGATCGAACTGCTCGACGACGCGGCCGTGGCGCCCATCGCCGCCGAGGCGCTGAAGAAGACGCTGCTGATGTTCGACTTCTTCAACGACGTGGCCGAGAAGGCGCGCGCCGGCAACGCCCACGCCCAGGGCGTGATGAAGAGCTGGGCCGATGCCGAGTGGTTCACCTCGCGGCCCGAGGTGCCCAGGACCATCACCGTGACCGTGTTCAAGGTGCCCGGCGAGACCAACACCGACGACCTGAGCCCCGCCCCCGACGCCTGGAGCCGCCCGGACATTCCGCTGCACTACCTGGCGATGCTGAAGAACACACGCGGGGACTTTGGAACGCCTGGTGGGGCCGCCTTCAAGCCCGAGGAAGACGGCAAGCGCGGGCCGATGCAGTTCATCGAAGACCTCAAGAAGAAGGGCCACCTCGTGGCCTACGTGGGCGACGTGGTCGGCACCGGCTCCAGCCGCAAGAGCGCCACCAACAGCGTGATCTGGGCCACCGGCCAGGACATCCCCTTCGTGCCGAACAAGCGCTTCGGTGGCGTCACGCTCGGCGGCAAGATCGCGCCGATCTTCTTCAACACGCAAGAGGACTCGGGCAGCCTGCCCATCGAGGTGGACGTGAGCGCGCTCGAGATGGGCGACGTCATCGACATCCACCCCTACGAAGGCCGCATCACCAAGGCCGGCGCCACGGTGGTGGAGTTCAAGCTGAAGAACGACGTGCTGTTCGACGAGGTGCGTGCCGGCGGCCGCATCAACCTGATCATCGGCCGCAGCCTCACGGCCAAGGCGCGCGAGTTCCTGGGCCTGCCCGCCAGCACCGTGTTCCGCCTGCCGCAGCCGCCCGTGGCCACGAAGGCCGGCTTCACGGTGGCGCAGAAGATGGTGGGCCGCGCCGTCGGCCTGCCTGAAGGCCAGGGCGTGCGCCCCGGCACCTACTGCGAGCCGAAGATGACGACCGTCGGCAGCCAGGACACCACCGGCCCGATGACACGCGACGAGCTCAAGGACCTGGCCTGCCTGGGCTTCAGCGCCGACCTCGTGATGCAGAGCTTCTGCCACACCGCCGCCTACCCCAAGCCGGTGGACGTGAAGACGCACCGCGAGTTGCCCGCCTTCATCAGCAACCGCGGCGGTGTCAGCCTGCGGCCGGGCGACGGCGTCATCCACAGCTGGCTCAACCGCCTGCTGCTGCCCGACACCGTGGGCACCGGCGGCGACAGCCACACGCGCTTTCCAATCGGCATCTCGTTCCCTGCCGGCTCGGGCCTGGTGGCCTTCGGCGCCGCTACGGGCGTGATGCCGCTGGACATGCCCGAGAGCGTGCTCGTGCGCTTCAAGGGCCAGATGCAGCCGGGCGTGACGCTGCGCGACCTGGTGCATGCGATCCCCTACGCCGCCATCAAGGCCGGCCTGCTGACGGTTGCCAAGGCCGGCAAGAAGAACGTCTTCAGCGGCCGCATCCTCGAGATCGAAGGCCTGCCCGATCTGAAGGTGGAACAGGCCTTCGAGCTGAGCGATGCGAGCGCGGAGCGCAGCGCCGCCGGCTGCACCATCAAGCTCAACAAGGAACCCGTCATCGAGTACCTGACGAGCAACGTGGTGCTGATGAAGAACATGATCGCCGACGGCTACGCCGACGCCAAGACGCTGAAGCGCCGCATCGAGAAGGTCGAGGCCTGGCTCGCGAACCCGCAGCTGCTCGAGGCCGACAAGGACGCCGAGTACGCGGCCGTGATCGAGATCGACCTGAACGAGCTGAAGGAGCCGGTGCTCTGCTGCCCCAACGACCCGGACGACGCCAAGCTGCTGAGCGAGGTGGCCGGCACCAAGATCGACGAGGCCTTCATCGGCAGCTGCATGACGAACATCGGCCACTTCCGCGCCGCCGCCAAGCTGCTGGGCGGGCAGCGCGACATCCCGGTCAAGCTGTGGGTGGCGCCACCCACCAAGATGGACCAGAGCGAGCTCATCAAGGAAGGCCACTACGCCGCCTTCGGCACCGCCGGTGCGCGCACCGAGATGCCGGGCTGCAGCCTGTGCATGGGCAACCAGGCGCAGGTGCGTGAAGGCGCCACGGTCGTGTCGACATCGACCCGCAACTTCCCCAACCGCCTGGGCAAGAACACCAACGTGTTCCTGGCCTCGGCCGAGCTGGCGGCCATTGCGTCGAAGCTGGGCTACCTGCCCACCGTGGCCGAGTACCAGGCCGCCATGGGCGTGATCAACAAGGACGCCGCCAGCGTCTACCGCTACATGAACTTCGACCAGATCGAGGAGTACGCGGAAACGGCCAAGGGCGTGACGGCCTGATCGCAGGCGGGGGCTGCAGGCACAGCGCCTGCAGCCTGGTTCAGGTCTTGTCGCGGGTCAGCCGCTCGGCGAACGAGATGCCGATCGCCGAGAGCACGAAGGTGAAGTGGATCACCGCCACCAGGGTGACGATCTGGATGTTCTCAAGGCTGAGATCGCCGCTGAGGTAGGTCTTCAGCGCGTGCACGCCCGAGATCGAGATGATGGCGAAGGCCAGCTTCAGCTTCAGGTTATAGGTGTTGACGTGATCAAGCCAGTCGGGCTTCTTCATGTCCTTCGAGTCGAAGTGGCCGGTCGTCACGAACAGCGAGACGCCGGCCAGCGCCACCACCCAGACCAGCTGCGCCACCATCGTCATGTCGACGAGCTCGAGCACCTTGATGATGAGATCGATCTTTTCCATCTGCCCGAACAGCAGCGTCTGGAAGAGCTTGTAGGTCTCGATGGCGAACTTGCCGAGGATGCCGAGGATGATCGCCACCAGCCCGACATAGAAGAACAGCATCGTGAACCGCATGCCGTAGAGCAGCGAGCCGACGCTGGAGAGGATCTTTTCCATCTGGTTCCGAATTGGGTTTTGCGGAGCGACCTTGTGGCCGGTGCTTCACAGCCCTGCCGTGCGCCCCAGGTTTGCCAACCAGAATACCACCGGGCTCTTGTGAGCCTGACGACGCCTGGCCGCGCCGCGTTCTCATAATCCGCCATCCGCTACCCCGGGAACGCCCATGTCGCATCCGTACGCCCAGTCGCTGAAGACCTTCACCACCGCCTCCGGCAAGACGGGCCAGTTCTGGTCGCTGCCCTCGCTGGCGCGCAAGTTCCCGGGCGTCAGCCGGCTGCCGGTGAGCATCCGCATCGTGCTGGAGAGCGTGCTGCGCAACTGCGACGGCAAGAAGGTGACGAAGGCGCACGTGCAGCAGTTGGCGCAATGGGCCGCCACCGCCGAGCGCACGGATGAGATCCCGTTCGTCGTGGCGCGCGTGGTGCTGCAGGACTTCACCGGCGTGCCGCTCCTGGCCGACCTGGCCGCCATGCGCAACGTGGCGGCGCGCCTGGGGCGCGACCCCAAGCGCATCGAGCCGCTGGTGCCGGTGGACCTGGTGGTGGACCACTCGGTGATGATCGACCACTTCGGCAGCAAGAAGGCGCTCGACCTGAACATGAAGCTGGAGTTCCAGCGCAACCTGGAGCGCTACCAGTTCATGAAGTGGGGCATGGACGCCTTCGACACCTTCGGCGTCGTGCCGCCGGGTTTTGGCATCGTGCACCAGGTCAACCTCGAGTACCTGGCGCGTGGCGTTCACAAGGCCGGCAAGGGCGCCGAGGCGGTGTACTACCCCGACAGCCTGGTCGGCACCGACAGCCACACCACCATGATCAACGGCATCGGCGTCGTGGGCTGGGGCGTCGGCGGCATCGAGGCCGAGGCCGGCATGCTCGGCCAGCCGGTGTACTTCCTGACGCCCGATGTGGTGGGCTTCGAGCTCACCGGGAAGCTGCGCGAAGGCGTCACCGCCACCGACCTGGTGCTCACCGTGACCGAGATCCTGCGCAAGGAAAAGGTGGTGGGCAAGTTCGTCGAGTTCTGCGGCGAAGGCACGCGCACGCTGAGCCTGCCCGACCGCGCCACCATCGCCAACATGGCGCCCGAGTACGGCGCGACGATGGGCTTCTTCCCCGTGGACGAGAAGACGATCGAGTACTTCGTCGGCACCGGCCGCACCAAGGCCGAGATCGAGGCCTTCGAGGCCTACTTCAAGGCGCAGAAGATGTTCGGCGTGCCGCTGGCCCAGGACATCGACTACACCCGGCTCGTCAAGCTCGACCTGGCCACCGTGGCGCCCTCGCTCAGCGGCCCGAAGCGCCCGCAGGATCGCATCGAGCTCGGCCACGTCAGCAGCAAGTTCACCGAGCTCTTCAGCGCCCCGGCGGCGGCCAACGGCTTCAACCAGCCGGCCGCCAAGCTGGCCGCGCCCGTCACCACACCCAGCGGCCTGGAGCTGAAGAACGGCGACGTGCTGATCGCCGCCATCACCAGTTGCACCAACACCAGCAACCCCGGCGTGCTGCTGGCCGCCGGCCTGCTGGCCAAGAAGGCGGTGGAAGCCGGCCTGCGGGTGAAGAAGCACGTGAAGACGAGCCTGGCGCCCGGCTCGCGCATCGTCACCGAGTACCTCGAAAAAGCCGGCCTGCTGCCCTACCTCGAAAAGCTGGGCTTCGCCGTGGCGGCTTATGGCTGCACCACCTGCATCGGCAACGCCGGCGACCTGACGCCCGAGATCAACGAAGCCATCACCGGCAACGACCTGGTCTGCGCCGCGGTGCTGAGCGGCAACCGCAACTTCGAGGCGCGCATCCACCCCAACCTGAAGGCCAACTTCCTGGCCAGCCCGCCGCTGGTGGTGGCCTACGCCATTGCCGGCACCGTGACGCGCGACCTGATGACCGAGCCCGTGGGCCACGACAAGAAGGGCAGGCCGGTGTTCCTCGGCGACATCTGGCCCAGCAGCGACGAGATCCACGCGCTGATGAAGTTCGCGATGAACGGCAAGGCCTTCCGCAAGAACTACGACAAGGTCGACAGCGACCCCGGCAAGCTCTGGGAAAAGATCAAGGGCGTGAAGGGCGAGGTCTACACCTGGCCCAAGAGCAGCTACATCGCCGAGCCGCCCTTCTTTGCCGACTTCACGATGGAGCCCAAGGCCCTGGTGGCCGGCGTGCAGGGCGCCAAGGTCATGGCGCTCTTCGGTGACTCGATCACCACCGACCACATCAGCCCCGCCGGCAGCTTCAAGGACACCACGCCGGCCGGCCGCTTCCTGCTCGAGCAGGGCGTGCTGAAGGCCGACTTCAACAGCTACGGCGCGCGCCGCGGCAACCACGAGGTCATGATGCGCGGCACCTTCGCCAACGTGCGCGTGAAGAACCTGATGATCCCGGCCAAGGCCGACGGCTCGCGCGTCGAAGGCGGCTACACGCTCAAGGGTGGCGAGCAGGCCACCATCTACGAAGCCGCCATGGCCTACCAGGCCGAGGGCACGCCGACCGTCGTCTTCGCCGGCGAGGAGTACGGCACCGGCTCGAGCCGCGACTGGGCGGCCAAGGGCACGGCGCTGCTCGGCATCAAGGCCGTGGTGGCGAAGAGCTTCGAGCGCATCCACCGCAGCAACCTCATCGGCATGGGCGTGCTGCCGCTGCAGTTCAAGCCCAGTGACAGCTGGGAGGGCCTGGGTCTCACCGGCGCCGAGACGGTGGACGTGCTGCTGGCCGAGGACATCTTGCCCCAGGGCGAGGCCACGCTGGTGATCACGGCCGCCGACGGCCGCGTGCGCCGGCTCGCGGTGGTGCTGCGCATCGACACGCCGATCGAGGTGGACTACTACAAGCACGGCGGCATCCTGCCCTTCGTGCTGCGGCAGTTGCTCGCCGCCTGATCCGCCACGGCCTGCCACCACAATCGACCAATGCTCGATCGCCTCAAACGCCTGATGCCCACGCCCGAAACCGTGGCGGGCAACCGCTGGCTGCGCTGGCTCGGGCCGAAGCTGCTGCACCCGCGGCTGTGGCACCTGTCGCGGCGCGGCGTGGCCCTGGGCGCGGCCATTGGCGTGTTCTTCGCGTTCATCACGCCCATCGCGCAGATTCCGCTGTCGGCCGGCGTGTGCATGGTGCTGCGTGCCAACGTGCCGGTGTCGGTGGTGGCGACGCTCGTGAACACGCCGCCCACGTTTGCGCCGGTCTACTACGGCGCCTGGAAGCTGGGCAGCTGGGTGCTCGGCGAATCGTCCGCCGACGCCGATCGCCCCGCCGTGCTCAGCGGCGGCAGCGCCAGTGCCGAGGCGCCAGCCGACGCCCGGCCGTGGTGGCAGCGTTGGGGCGAAACCCTGCGCGAGGTCGGCCGCCCGCTGCTGGTGGGCACGATGATGTTTTCGGTGGGTTTCTCGCTGCTGGCCTACGGTCTGGTCAACGGCGTCTGGCACTGGCGCGTGCGCGCCAAGCGGCGCAGCCGGCAGCGCCACGGGCGCGGCGTCTAGCGGCCGCGCAGGAACAGCGCGTCCAGTTCCTTCATCGTCACCTGCCGCCACGTCGGGCGGCCATGGTTGCAGGTGTCGCTGCGCTCGGTGGTTTCCATCTCGCGCAGCAGCGCGTCCATCTCTGGCAGCGTGAGGCGGCGGTTGGCGCGCACGGCGGCGTGGCAGGCCATGGTGGCCAGCAGCTCGTCGCGCGCGCGCTGCACGACGCGGCTGCCGCCGACCTCGGCCAGATCGGCCAGCACGGCCCGCACGAGTTCGGTCAGGTCGGCATCGGGCAGAGCCGCCGGCCGGCTGCGCACCACCAGCGAACCGGCGCTCAGCACGGCCACGTCCAGGCCCAGCGCACGCAGCGCCTCGGGGTGGGCTTCGGCGGTGGCGATCTCGGCCGCGGTGGCGGCCAGCGTGTGCGGGATCAGCAAGGGCTGCGCCGGCAAGTCGGCCGCCGTGTCGGTGGCGCGCTTGAGCCGTTCGTAGACGATGCGCTCGTGCGCCGCGTGCATGTCGACGACGATCAGGCCGGCGGCGTTTTCGGCCAGCACGTAGACGCCGCCGATCTGCGCCACGGCGCGGCCGAGCGGCTGCGCGCCTGTGTCCGCGGGCGGCTGGGCCGGCTCGCCGGCGGGTGGCAGCGGCGCCGTCAGCGCCTGCAACACCGGTGCCCAGCGCGCCGCCGGCTCGGCCACCGCCGGCGTGGCCCAGGCCAGTGAGGGCTGCCAGCCGGCGCGGGCCGGCGCCGCGGCGTCAGGCAACGGCTGCGGCGGCAGGGGCGCAGGTGCCACAGCCACCTCGGCCACCAGCGAGGCCCGCGTCGGCGCCAGCGCCTCCTGCACCGCGCGCTGCACCGCCTGGTGCACCGCGCCGCCATCGCGGAAGCGCACCTCCGACTTGGCCGGGTGCACGTTCACGTCCACCAGCTCAGGCGCGATCTGCACGAACAGCACCCAGGCCGGCTGCTTGCCGCCGTGCAGTTGGTCGTCATACGCCGAGCGCACGGCGTGGGTGATGAGCCGGTCGCGCACGCAGCGGCCGTTGACGAAGAGGATCTGCAGATCGGCCCGCGTGCGCGCCGCCTCGGGCTGGCCGATGCGGCCGCGCAACACCAGCGGCCCGCGCTGGGCCTCGAGCGGCCGGCTGGCGGCCTCGAAGTCGCGGCCCAGCACGTCGGCCAGGCGCTGCGGCCATTCGGCGGCGCGCCACTGCGCGAGCTGCCGGCCTTCGTGCCAGACGGAAAAGCCCACGTCGGGCCGCGCCAGCGCGGCGCGCCGAACCACGTCCATCGCATGCGCCAGCTCGGTGGCGTCGCTCTTCAGGAACTTGCGCCGCGCCGGCGTGGCGAAGAACAGCTCCTGCACCTCCACCGTGGTGCCCGGCGCACGCGCCGCGGGCGCGATCTCGCCACTGCGCGCCGCCAGCCGCCAGGCGTGCGGCGCGGCCGCGGTGCGGCTGGTGATGGCGAGCTCGGCCACCGAGGCCAGCGCCGCCAGCGCCTCGCCGCGAAAACCCATCGTGGCCACGCGCTCCAGCTCCTCGAGGCTGGCGATCTTGCTCGTGGCGTGGCGCTTCAGCGCCAGTGGCAGCTGCGCGGGCTCGATGCCGGCGCCGTCGTCCTCAACCGAGACCAGGCGCACGCCGCCGCCGGCCAGGCGCAAGGTGACATTGCGGGCACCGGCATCGAGGGCGTTGTCGAGCAGCTCGCGCACCGCGGCGCCGGGCCGGTCGATCACCTCGCCGGCGGCGATCTGGCTGATCAGCTCGTCGGGCAGCTCGCGGATCGGGCGGCGCGGCGGTGTCTGCATTGAGCGTGGATTCTAGAAGCCGTGAACTGCCACACGGAAAACGCGATTGCGGCCTAGACTCCGCCACAGAGCGCATGACGAGCCCGCGCCCCGGGGGGGCCAAGGGCCACAGCGTCGTTGGCACGGTAGACACAAATTGCCGGAGGAACATGCTGCCTTTTTTTGCCGTTTTGGTGTCGCGGACCGACGAAGACCGTCGCGGTTTCGAAACCCATCCCAAGCTGGTGGATGCCGTGGCCCACGGCATGAGCGTGGAGCGCTACCGCGCGCTGCTGCTCGAGCTGTACCACGTGGTCTGGCACTTCAACCCGGTGTGCGCCGCCGCCGCAGCGCGCCTGGGTTCGCCGGCCCACGACCCCGACGCCGCGCTGCGCTACTTTCTCTACGAGCACATGCACGAGGAAAGCGGCCATGAGAACTGGGTGCTCAACGACCTCGAGGCCGTCGGCGTGAGCCGGGCCGAGGCGCGCGCGCACCCGCCCGGGGCCCACACGCTGGCGCTGGCCGGCTACAACCACTGGAGCGCGGCGACACGGCAGCCGCTGTCGGCGCTGGGCATGCTGTATGCGCTGGAGGTCATCTCCTCGGTCTACGGCGGGCCGTTCGCCAGCGCCATCCGCGAATCGCTGCTGCTCGAGGGCGAGCAGGGCGTGAGCTTCATCAACTCGCACGCCTCGCTCGATTCGCAGCACATGGCCGAGTTGCGCCAGGTGCTGAACCAGGTCAAGGACGAGGCCACGCAAGAGGCCATCGTCGAGTCGGTGCAGGTGAACTTTCATCACCTCACCCGCATCCTCGAATCGCTCTAGCCGCACGTCGCACGCCATGGCTCCTGCCTCACCTGCTGTCGGCGTGGCCGGCCTGCTCGGCCGGCCGTACAAGACCATCCGGCTGGAATGGCACTCCGACCTGCGCCTCTTGCGCGTGCGTGCGGCCGTCAAGCCCATCCAGTGCTACAGCCTGGCGGCCATGACCGAGATGCAGCAGGTGCTCGATGACGTCAGCGCCAACCCCGGGCTGCTGCGCCATCTGGTGCTGACCTCCGACGTGCCCAAGGTCTTCAACTTCGGCGGCGATCTGGCGCTCTTCGTGCTGCTGGTGCGCGCCGGCGATGTCGACTCGCTGCGCCTGTATGGCATGAAGTGCGTCGACATGGTCTGGTGGCTCGAAAACGCCGCCCACCTGGGCGTGCACACCACCGTGATGGCCGCTGGCGACACGCTGGGCGGCGGCCTCGAGAGCGTGCTGCCCTTCCACCGCATCATCTTCGAGAAGAGCGCGCAGGCCGGCTTCCCCGAGGTGCTGTTCAACCTGTTCCCGGGCATGGGTGCGTGGGACTTCACCATCCGCCGCGCCGGCTTTGCGGTGGCCAACGAGATGATCCTTTCCGGCCACCTCTACAGCGCCGAGGAACTGGCCTTCCGCCGCGTCATCGACATGGTGGTGCCCGACGGCGAAGGCGAGCAGACCATCGACCGCGTGGTGCGCGAGGTCGACCCGCGCCACCGCGGCACCATCGCCGCGCTGCGCGCGCAGCGCACGGCCGCGCCGATCCGCCGCGAGTCGCTGGTGGCCATCGTCGACCAATGGGCCGACAGCGCGATGGGCCTCACCGACCGCGACCTGCGCCTGATGGAGCGGCTGGCGCGCGCGCAGGTGCGCAAGGCCGGCGGCGGCGACGAAGGAGCGGTCGAGGAGATCAAGCGCCTCGAGCTCGAGATGGCCTGGGGCGGCGAGCGCCGCACCGGCGTCGAGCGGCGCGCGATGGCACCGGCTGCCGACCGCCGCGTGCGGACCTGAGCGTGTGAGAGGCCCTTGCGGGCCGAGCTGCTCAGCCTTGGGGCAGGGAACTGCCGCAGTGCTGGCAAAAGCGCGCGCCGGCGAGCACCGCCGTGCCACACACCGAGCAGTAGCGCGCCGGCCGCGGCGGCGCGGCGGGCGGTGATGCCTGCGCCACCGCCCGAGCAGCCAACGCAGCAGCCGCGGCTTCGCGGGATCGGCGCTTCTCGGCCGCGTCGGGTTGGCTCTGCGCCAGCGTGCTGGCGGTCCTTTGCAGCGTCTGCAGCCATTGCTGCGCGGCGGCGTCGTCACCGCGCAGGCCGCGCAGCGTACGGCTGCCCAGGCGGTGCTCGGCCGCGGCATAGAACACCGATCGGGCCTGCGCCACTGCCACGCGCACGCCATGGCTCTGCACCGTGGCCGGCACGGCGGCGTTGGGGCGCAGCCACTCGCCCTGGAACTCGAGCCAGACCAGGGTGGACTCGACCTCGAAACGGCTCCAGAGCAGGTGCGACACGCGCAGCGCGTGCCCGGCCGCCACCACCAGCGCCAGACCGACGCCGGATTTCGTCCAGTAGGCGCCGGCATCGCGCAGCTGCGTCCAACCCTGCCACGTCCAGAAGGCACCGCCCATCAGCGTCCAGGCCAGGCACAGCACCCCCATCATCACCAGCCACATCTCGGGCGTGCCCCAGCGCGGCCAGGCCAGCGGGCGCTCGCGCGCGGCCGCTGCCAGCAGCGGATGCGACTCCTCCAGCACCACGCCGTTGAAACGGCCACGTTCGCCTGTGGCGGCCAGCGTCGGCGTCTGCCAGGCATGGCGGCGGTTCGGCACGCCCTCGGACCAGCGGCGGTGCAGCTCGAGATCGAGCTCCTTGACGAAGGCGCCCAGTTCGGCATCGGGGCTCAGCTCGCGGTCGTGGCTGTCGATGCGGCCGGCAGCCACCGGCACCAGCTGCGCACGCCCGGCCAGCAACGCCATGAACTCCACCATCAGCAGGCCCCACAGCAGCGAGGCCAGCGCCACGGGCAAGGCCAGCGGCACGAGCAGGTTCAGCAGGGCCTGGCCGGGCAGCTTGGGCACGGCCAGCACCGCGGCGGCCGCCACCAGCAAGCCCAGCAGCAGCCACATGACCAGCGCCAGGGGCCTACCGGCCTTGCGCTGCGGGTTCAGGGCGCTGGCACCGACCACACCCACGACGATGGACCCGAGCCCCAGCGAGGCCACCGCCACCGCCACGGGCGTGGCCAGCCACCACACCGGCGCCAGCACCACCAGCAAGCCGGCGCACAGCAGCGTGTGGTACAGCCGCCGCCCCAGGTAGGCGTGCAGCGGCCGTGGCCAGTGGCCCAGGTCAGGCGCCAGCCGCAACAGCCACGCGCGCCAGGGGCCTTCGACCGCCATCGGTTCGGGCGCCCCGTTGAGAAGGGCCCGCTGCAGCCAGGCCGCGCCGGGGCTGGCGCCTTGCGCTTCGCGCAGCAACTCGCTGGTCAGCGACGCGGGCTGCCCGGGTTCGAGCAACAGGCGCCGCTGGCCGCTGGCCCGCACGAGGTTGACGACGCCCAGCACGGCGAAAAACGCCGCCGCCAGCGACACCGGCACCGGGCTGCCGAGTTCGGTGTCGGTGCCCAGCAAGGCCGCCGCGGCGCCGCTCTCGGCCTCGGGGCGAAAGCTGACGAGCAGGGTCAGCACCAGCGCCAGCAGCAGCAAGGCGCAACCGCGCAGCAGCAGGATGCGGTTCTCGACTGCGTAAGGCGTGGGGTAATCGAACGCGGGGCCAACGAGGCCCCAGGGCATGGACATGCCTTCTCCCTGGCTGCGGGGTGCAGGCCGTTGCCCTGGCCGGACGCACCTGACTCCGTGATTTAGGGTGATTCTGCCCGAGCGATCCGGCCCAACCCGGGGTGGGGCGGCGAGACCGCCTCGCGCACACGGCTCCTGCCTGCGCGCTTGGCCCCGAGCAGGGCGTGGTCGGCGGCGTTGAGCAAGGCCTGCGGCGAAATCGGCACACGCTGGGTGTCGGCCACGCCGGCCGAGAAGCTCAGGCCGATCAGCACGCCACCGTCGTGCTCGTGCACCTGGCCGCGCCAGGCCTGCAGCATCTGCTCCAGCTTGCCCACGGCCTGGGCCGCCGGGGTGTTGGGCATCAGCAGGCAGAACTCCTCGCCGCCGTAGCGGAAGGCCTGGTCGCTGGATCGCAGCTGCTCGCGCAAGAGCCGGCCAAAGGCGGCGAGCACGCGGTCACCGACGGGGTGGCCATGCTCGTCGTTGACCCGCTTGAGGTGGTCGAGGTCAATCACCACCACCGACAAGGGCGAGCGCTCGCGCAGTGCCAGCGCCAGCAGCCCGGGCAGCGTGTCGTTGAGATGTCGGCGGTTGGCCAGGCCGGTGAGCGCGTCCTGTGTGGCCTGCTCGCGCAGGGCAGCCTGCAGCGCCTGCACCTGCTCGATCTGGCGGCTGAGGGCGCGGTTGGCCAGCACCAGTTCGGCACGGGCGCGTTCGGTGGCGCGCTGGCGGGCATGCGTCTCCTCGAGGCGGTGCTGCAGCGACAGCAGCTCCGACTGCAGCGCCGCCGCCTGGTAGCGGGCGCGCGAGGCCAGCCGCGAGCGTTCGGCATTGAGCGCCTGCCAGCGGCGCAGCTGCGCCAGCGCCGCGACGGCGTCGCCTTGCTGCTCGAGCAGGCGCGACCACTCCTCCGCCACCAGCGCCTGCACCCGCAGGCCGGCGCGCGGCGCCGGGCCCTCGGCCGCGGTGCAGCGGGCGAGCAGCACAAGACCCTCGGCGAGCTGGCCATCGGCGGCGGCCAGCAAGGCACGCGCCACCGCCAGCTCCACCAACTCGTCGGCCAGCAGCGTGGGCTCCAGCCGCGTGGCCTTGGCCAGCTGGGCACGTGCGTCGGCCGTGCGCCCGGCCTTCAGCAGCGCCAGCGCCAGTGTCTCGAAGTTCAGTGCCCGCAGGCCACGGCCATCGGCGCTGTCGTCGATGGCCAGCAGCCAGTCGATGTCGGCCTCGGCCTGCTTGGCGCGCCCCTGCTCGGTGAGCACGACGACGCGGTTGATGCGCAGCACGCTCTGCAGCCGCGTGTTGGCCAGGCCCTCGCAACGCGCCAGGCCGAGCTCGACCTGCGCCAGCGTCTGCTCGTGGTCGCCGAGCTCCATCAGCTCGTGCGACAGGTTGCAGTGCAGCGCCGCCTCGAAGCCATGGCCGCGCTTCGGGCCGGCGCCGCGCAGCGCCTCGAACATGTACGCAAAGGCCTGTTCGCTCTGGCGCTGGGCGGAGTAGCAGCCAGCGATGGCATTCAGCAGCACCGCGCGCTGCTCGTGGCGCAGCAGCGCCAGGCCTTCGTCGCGCAGCGGCAGCAGCAGCGCCATCGCGGCATCGGCCTCGCCGAGCCGCCAGAGACCACGCGCCTGGCCCGCAATGGCGAGGATCTCGCCGGCGCGGTCCGCCACGGCGCGAAAGCCATCGGCGGCCTTCAGCAGCTCGGCGCGGGCCTCGGCCGGGGCGGCGAAGTACAGGCCGTGGAAACCCAGCGCCAGGCGGGCCAGGGCCTCGCCATGGGTGTCGGCGTCGGCCTGCGCCCGTGCCAGCGCTCGCCGGGCATCGGCCAGGCATTGCACCGCGTCCACATGCAGCAGGCGCCAGGCCTGCGGGCCAGGCGTTGGGCAGCGGTGGGCGTCGACATTCGCGGATTATCCCGGCGCCCCTGCGGCGAGGGCACACCCCGCAACGGGCGGTTGCAATCCCGAAGAGGGTGCGCAATCGGCCCTTGCGTGAGTCGCGCGCTACATGCTGCGCCGGTACTGCCCGCCCACCTCGAAGAGCGCGCTGGTGATCTGGCCCAGGCTGCACACACGCACCGCGTCCATCAATACCTCGAACACATTGCGGTCTTCGATGACGGCCTGCTGCAGCCGCGCCAGCTGGGCCGGCGCCGCGGCCGCGTGGCGCTGGTGGAAGTCGGCCAGGCGTTGCAGCTGGCTCTGTTTCTCGGCCTCGGTGCTGCGCGCGAGCTCGATCTGCTGCGGCACCGCATCCCCGGCCGGCGAACGGAAGGTGTTGACGCCAATGATGGGCAGCTCGCCGGTGTGCTTGAGCATCTCGTAGTGCATGCTCTCTTCCTGGATCTTGCCGCGCTGGTAACCCGTTTCCATCGCGCCCAACACACCGCCGCGCTCGGCGATCTTCTCGAACTCGGCCAGCACCGCTTCTTCCACCAGCTCGGTGAGCTCGTCGATGACGAAGGCGCCCTGGTTCGGGTTCTCGTTCTTCGCCAGGCCCCACTCGCGGTTGATGATCAGCTGGATGGCCATCGCGCGGCGCACGCTCTCCTCGGTGGGCGTCGTGATGGCTTCGTCGTAGGCGTTGGTGTTCAGGCTGTTGCAGTTGTCGTACACCGCGATGGGCGCCTGAAGCGTGGTGCGGATGTCGTTGAAGGCGATCTCCTGCGCGTGCAGGCTGCGGCCGCTGGTCTGGATGTGGTACTTCAGCTTCTGGCTGCGCTCGTTGGCGCCGTAGCGCTCGCGCATCGCCACCGCCCAGATGCGGCGCGCCACGCGGCCCAGCACGGTGTACTCCGGGTCCATGCCGTTGCTGAAGAAGAAGCTCAGGTTGGGCGCGAAGTCGTCGATGTGCATGCCGCGCGCGAGGTAGGCCTCCACGAAGGTGAAGCCGTTGCTCAGCGTGAAGGCCAGCTGGCTGATCGGGTTGGCTCCGGCCTCGGCGATGTGATAGCCCGAGATGCTGACCGAGTAAAAGTTGCGCACGTCGTGGTGCACGAAGTACTCGGCGATGTCGCCCATCACCTTGAGGCTGAACTCGGTGCTGAAGATGCAGGTGTTCTGGCCCTGGTCTTCTTTCAGGATGTCGGCCTGCACCGTGCCGCGCACATGCGCCAGCGTCCAGGCACGCACCTTGGCGGCTTCATCGGCCGTCGGCTCGCGGGCGTTGTCAGCGCGGAACTTGTCGAGGTTCTGGTCGATGGCGGTGTTCATGAACATCGCCAGGATCGTCGGTGCCGGGCCGTTGATCGTCATGCTCACGCTGGTGCTGGGGTTCGTGAGCTCAAAGCCCGAGTACAGCACTTTCATGTCGTCGAGCGTGGCGATGCTCACGCCCGAGTTGCCGACCTTGCCATAGATGTCAGGTCGCAAGTCGGGGTCGTTGCCGTACAGCGTGACGCTGTCGAAGGCCGTGCTCAGGCGCTTGGCCGGCAGGCCGGCGCTCACCACCTTGAAGCGGCGGTTGGTGCGGAAGGCGTCGCCCTCGCCGGCGAACATGCGCGTCGGGTCCTCGCCCTCGCGCTTGAAGGCAAACACGCCGGCGGTGTACGGAAAGCTGCCCGGCACGTTCTCGAGCAACAGCCACTTCAGCAGCTCGCCGTGGCAGTCGTAGCGCGGCAGCGCCACCTTGCGGATCTTGTTGCCCGAGAGCGTGGTGTGCACGAGGCCGGTGCGGATTTCCTTGTCCCGGATCTTCACGACGTACTCGTCGCCGGCATAGGCCTGCTGCATGGCCGGCCACTGCGCCAGCAGCTGGCGCGAGGCCGGCTGCAGCTGCTCCTCGCGCCGCAGGGCCAGCTCGCCCAGTGCCTCGCGGGCGCGGTGCTTGTCGGGGTTGGCCTCGGCCAGCATGCGGGCGCTTTCGCGCAGCTGTTGCAGCTCGCGCGCCAGTGCGGCCTGCGCCAGGGCGCGCCGCTTGTAGCCGCGCACGCTGTCGGCGATGTCGGCCAGGTAGCGCACCCGCGCCGGCGGCACGATCGGCCGGCCCTGCGTGCTGTGGCGCGTGGCCACCACCGGCAGCCGGCCCGGCTGCAGCGCCAGGCCCAGCGCGGCCAGACGGGGCTTGAGCGCCTGGTACAGCGCCGTCACGCCGTCGTCGTTGAAGCGGCTGGCCATGGTGCCGAACACCGGCATCTTGTCGGGCGCGGTCGTCCAGGCTTCCTGGTTGCGCTGCACCTGCTTGGCCACGTCGCGCAGCGCGTCGGCGGCGCCCTTGCGGTCGAACTTGTTGATGGCCACGAACTCGGCGAAGTCGAGCATGTCGATCTTCTCGAGCTGGCTGGCGGCGCCGAACTCCGGCGTCATCACGTACACCGGCACGTCGACCAGCGGCACGATGGCGGCGTCACCCTGGCCGATGCCGGAGGTCTCGACGACGATGAGGTCGAAGCCCGCGGCCTTGCAGGCCGTCAGCACCTCGGGCAGGGCCTGGCTGATCTCGCTGCCGAAGTCCCGCGTGGCCAGGCTGCGCATGAAGACGCGCGGCCCGCCGGCCCAGGGCTGGATGGCGTTCATGCGGATGCGATCGCCGAGCAGCGCGCCGCCGCTCTTGCGCCGGCTGGGGTCGATGCTGATGACGGCGATGCGCAGCGCGTCGTCCTGATCCAGCCGCAGGCGGCGGATCAGCTCGTCGGTGAGGCTGCTCTTGCCGGCGCCGCCGGTGCCGGTGATGCCCAGCACGGGCACCGGGCGGGCCGCCGCTTGCATCGACGTCTTCAACCCAGCGGGCGGACGGCCGTTCTCGAGCGCCGTGATGGCCTGCGCCAGCGCGCGCCAGGCCGCGGGCGTATGGCCCCGCAGCGCTTCGGCATCGCTCGGGGCATGCGCCGTGAGATCGCTGTCGCAGCGCATCAGCATCTCGCCGATCATGCCGGCCAGGCCCATGCGCTGGCCGTCCTCGGGGCTGTAGATGCGGGCCACGCCAGCGCCCTGCAGCTCGGCGATCTCGGCCGGCACGATGACGCCACCGCCACCGCCGAACACCTGGATGTGGCCCCCGCCGCGCTCGCGCAGCAGCTCGACCATGTACTTGAAGTACTCGACGTGCCCGCCCTGGTAGCTACTGATGGCGATGCCCTGCACGTCTTCCTGCAGGGCCGCCGTGACGACCTCGTCGACGCTGCGGTTGTGGCCGAGGTGGATGACCTCGGCACCCATGCCCTGTAGAAGCCGCCGCATGATGTTGATGGCGGCGTCGTGGCCGTCTAACAGGCTCGCGGCAGTGACGAATCGCACCTTGTTCGAGGGCCGGTAGGCGGCCAGCGCCCGGGCATCGGCGGAGAGGTCGGTCATGGCGCAGCCAGTCCTTTCGGCTTGTCTCTTGCTCTTGTGTCTGGGTCTCGTTGACGTTGACGTAAACGTCAATCCGCGATCATGCCATGGACACCCTCGCTGGCCCTGCTAGCCTTGGCGCCCATGTTTCTGGCCATCGACACGGGCAACACGCGGCTGAAGTGGGCGCTTTACAGCGAGCCACGGCCCGATAGCACCCCTTTGCACCAGGGCGCGGTGTTCCTGGAGACCATCGACGAGCTCGCCGAGCGCGACTGGCGCGCGCTGCCGGCGCCGAAGGCCATGCTCGGCTGCATCGTCGCAGGCGACCATGTGCGCCGCCGCGTCGAGCAGCAGATGGAGCTCTGGGATCTCGACGCGCACTGGGTGGTGGCCAAGCCCGAGGAAGCCGGCCTCGTCAACGGCTACGACCACCCCGCCCGCCTGGGCGCCGACCGTTGGGTGGCGTTGGCCGGCGCGCGCTGGCACCTGTTGCAGCGCGGCCCGGCGCGGCCGGCGCTGGTGGTGATGGTCGGCACCTGCGTCACGGTGGACGCACTCGACGCCTCGGGCCGCTTTCTCGGCGGCCTCATCCTGCCGGGCTTCGGCCTCATGCAGCGCGCGCTCGAAATCGGCACCGCCGGGCTGAAGGTACCCACGGGCGAGGTGGTGGATTTCCCCACCAACACGTCCGACGCGCTGATGAGCGGCGGCAGCAACGCCATGGCCGGCGCGGTGGAGCGCCAGGCCCGCCGCCTGCGCGAGCGCACCGGCGCCGAGCCGATGCTGCTGATGACCGGCGGCGCGGCACAGAAGCTCTCGGGCATCACCGACCTGAAGTTCGAGGTCGTCGACAGCCTGATCTTCGACGGGCTGCTGATGCTGCAGCAGCACCGCCACTCGAGCTGACGTCCGTTCGGGCTGAGCCTGACGAAGGGCTCAGCGCGAACGGGTGTTTGCAGCCGGCGGACGGGCGTTCACAACCAGCGCTGCACGATCTCGCGCAGCCTTTCGCGCGAATAGGGCTTGGCGATGTGGGCGTCCATGCCGGCGTCCAGCGCCTTGGCGGCATCGCTCTCGAAGGCGTAGGCCGTCAGCGCCACCACCGGCACGCGCGGCAGCTTCAGGCGGGTTTCGCGTTCGCGCAGCTGCCGCGTGGCCTCGTGGCCGTCGAGCACCGGCATGCCGATGTCCATCAGCACCAGGTCGACGCGGTGCTGCTCCAGCAGCTGCAGCGCCTGTGCGCCGTCGTAGGCCACTTTCACGTCGAGCCCGAAGCTGCGCAGCATCTCGGTGCCGATGAGGCGGTTGACCTCGTTGTCCTCGACGAGCATCACCACGCCCTCGAGGTGGTCGGAGCCGTCGAGACCGGCGAAGTCGCTGTCCACGGGGCGCGGCGGCATCTCGGGCGCCAGCGGCAGGAACAGCGTGAACCAGAAGTTGGAGCCCGCGCCGACCCGGCTCGTGACCTCGATGCGCCCACCCATCGCTTCGATGATGCGCTGGCTGATCGACAGGCCGAGGCCGGTGCCGCCGCTCAGCCGCGCACGCGTGCCGCCGAACTGCGTGAACGGCAGGAACACGCGCTCGAGCTCTTCGGCCTGGATGCCGACCCCGGTGTCCTGCACCTCTAAGCGCACGCGCACGGCGTTCGGCTCGCGCGACTGCAGCGCCAGCCGCAGCGTGATGCCGCCGCGCTCGGTGAACTTCACCGCGTTGGACAGCAGGTTCAGCAGCACCTGCTTCAGGCGCGGGCCATCTGCGAGCACGCCGTCGGGCACATCGGGCTCGATGTCGAGCATCAGCGCCAGAGACTTGGTCTCGGCACGGGCGCGGAACAGCGCCGCCGCCGACATTGCCACCGAGTGCAGCGACGTGGGCGACTGCGCCAGCACCAGCTTGCCGGCCTCGATCTTGGAGTGGTCGAGCACGTCGTTGAGGATCTCCATCAGCGACTCGCCCGATTGCGCCGCGGTGCGCACCAGGCGGCGCTGGCGCTGGTCGAGCGGCGTCTCCTTCAGCAGGTCCATGGCACCGAGCACGCCGTTCATCGGCGTGCGGATCTCGTGGCTCATGGTGGCCAGGAACTGGCTCTTGGCGGCATCGGCGGCACGCGCCTCCTCGACGGCGCGCTCCAGCGAGCGGCGCGATTCGTCGGCCGCCTGGCGGTCGCACAGCGAGGCCAGGTTGATCTCGCGGAACTCGCGCGTCGCGCGCAGCATCGTCAGGCCGAACAGCACCGCCAGCACGGCCAGCGGCAGCGACTGCACCGACTCGACCAGCAGCGAGACCGCGGCCAGCGACAGCACCTGCATGGCCAGCAGGATCTTGAAGGCCCGCCCCGCCATGGCCATGAACAGCGCCGCCACGGCCACCGAGCCGGTGAGCGCGATCAGGTAGGTCGAGGCCATCGGCCCGATCAGCAAGGGGTACACGAACACCGTGACCAGTGCCCACATCAGGCCCACCGCCACGGCGTTGGCCTCGAGCTCGTGGGTGGCCCGCGTGATGTCGCTGCTCGGGTGCTCGGAGGTGGCACCCCAGCGTGCCGAGATGCGCCAACGCCAGGCCGAGACCGCGGCGCCCAGCACCAGCACCGACCCAGCGGCCCATGGGCGGTCGACGTCGTAGCCGAGCCAGGCCATGAACAGCACAGCCGCCATCAGCAGCCACACCGAGCGCCCCGAGTTGCTCAGCGCAACCTGAAGAATCTCGCGCTGGATCGCGATGTCGACGCCGTCGCGTGCCGGGTGCTCGGTCATGGGCTGCCGAGGATAACGCGCAGGACCCACTGCGCGTGTGGCAGCCCGCGCAGGTGTGTCGGTGCCGACCGTGGGGGGACTCAAGAGTGGATGTAGCTTTCGAGCTGGGCGATCGTCGCCTCGCGGTCGGCAATGATGTCATCCATGATGTCTCGGATGGAGATCATGCCCAGCACCGTGTGGCCGTCGAGCACCGGCAGGTGGCGGATCTTCTTTTCGCTGAGCAAGGCCATGCAGACCTGGGTTCGCGTCTCGGGCGTCACGGTGTAGACATGCCGCGTCATGATGTCGGCCACCGTGGTGGTGCGGGAATTGCGGCCCTGCAGCGCCACCTTGCGGGTGTAGTCGCGCTCGCTGACCACGCCCACCAGCTTGGCGCCCTCCATGACGACCAGCGCGCCGACATCGTGCTGCGCCAGCAACTCAAGCGCAGCGAACACCGAATCCTCCGGGCGCACGTGCCAGAGCGTGCCGTCGCGGGCCTTCAGCAGTTCGGACACTGTCTTCATCAGCCACTCCTGTGTCGCGTGGGCGCCGAGCCTAGTCTGCAAACCGCAGTGCCCGCAAGGGGGCGCGCCCCGGGGCAAGGCCCCGCGGTGGCGCCGGGGCGACGGCCAATGACAACATGGCGCCTTCAGCGACCATGAATCTACGCCTTCCCCGCCATCCCTTGCGCCGCGGCCTGCTGCTGCTGCTGGCCGTGGCCGCCGCCATCGGGCTGCAGGCCGGCTGCGCCACGCTCGACGAGAAGCAGCGCGAGTGGATCTTCCAGCCCGGCACGCGCAGCTGGGGCGGCGCCGCGGCCGAGGGCCTGCAGGACGTGTGGATCGAGCACCGCACCGCCGGCGCCGACACCCCGGTGCGCCTGCACGGCCTGTGGCTGCCGCAGCCCACCGCCAACGCCCCGGTGCTGCTGTATCTGCACGGCGCGCGCTGGGACGTGCGCAGCAGCGCCAACCGCATGCGCCGCATGCACGAGCTCGGCTTTGCCGTGCTGGGCATCGACTACCGGGGCTTCGGCCAGAGCAGCCCCTTGCTGCCCGGCGAGGCCGAGGCCACCGAGGACGCGCTGGCCGCCTGGCGCTGGCTGGCCGCGCAGCACCCGCAGTCGCCGCGCTACGTGTTCGGCCACTCGCTGGGCGGCGCCATCGCGGTGAACCTGGCCGCGCAGGTGGCCGACGAGCGCGGGCTCATCGTCGAGGGCAGCTTCCCGTCGATCCGCGAGGTGGTGTCCACCTTCAAGTGGGGCTGGCTGCCGGTGGGGCCGCTGATCACGCAGCGCTTCGAGGCCGGCGAGCGCATCGGGCAGGTCGGCGCGCCGGTGCTGGTGGTGCACGGCAGCGAAGACCGCCTGATCCGGCCCGAGCTCGGCCGGCGCCTCTATGAGCAGGCCGCCGAGCCCAAGCGCTTCGTGCTGGTGGAAGGCGGCTCGCACCACAACACCAACTCGCTCGGCCGCGCGCAGTACCGCGCTGCCATGGCCGAGCTGTTCGGGCTCAAGCCGGGGGCGGCGTCAAACTGAGCCCGCAGGCTCCTGCTTCAGGTTCCTGCTTCAGCCGAAAGCGCTGCAGCTTGCCGGTCTCGGTGCGGGGCAGGCTGGACCGGAATACCACGGCACGCGGGTACTTGTAGGGCGCGATCGTCTGCTTGACGAAGTCCTGCAGCGCCGCGGCCATGGCGGCATCGCCCTCGTGGCCGGGCTTGAGCACCACGAAGGCCTTGACGAGCATGCCGCGGGCCTCGTCGGGCGCGCCGACCACGCCGCACTCGGCCACCGCCGGGTGCAGCAGCAGCGCCGCCTCGACCTCGGGGCCGGCGATGTTGTAGCCGCCGGAGACGATCATGTCGTCGGTGCGCGCCTGATAGACGAACTGGCCGTCGGCGGGGTCCACCAGGTAGGCATCGCCCGTCAGGTTCCAGCCGCCTTGCACGTACTGGGCCTGGCGCGGGTCGTCGAGGTACTTGCAGCCGGTGGGGCCCTTCACGGCCAGGCGGCCCACCTGCCCGGGTGGCAGCTCGCGGCCGTCGTCGCCCAGGATGGCGGCGCGGTAGCCCGGCACCGGCAGGCCGGTGGCACCGCCGCGGGCCTGGTCTTCGCGGGCCGAGATGAAGATGTGGAACATCTCGGTGGAGCCGATGCCGTCGATGATCTCCACGCCGGTGGTCTGGCGCCACAGCGTGCGTGTGGCCGCGGGCAGCGCCTCGCCGGCGCTGACGCACTTGCGCAGCGTCGGCATGGGGGGCTGAGGCATCTGCACCACCAAGGCGGCCATCGCGCGGTACGACGTGGGCGCCGTCACGCACACCGTGGCACCGAAGCGGCCGATGGCGGGCAGCAGCGCCTCGGGCGAGGCCTTCTCCAGCAGCACGGTGCTGGCGCCTGCCGCCAGCGGAAACAGCAGCAGGCCGCCCAGGCCGAAGGTGAAGGCCAGCGGCGGGCTGCCGATGAAGCGGTCGCTGGCCTGTGCGCGCAGCACGTGCGGCGGCCAGCAGGCGCAGGCGGCGATCAGGTCGCGGTGGAAGTGCATCGTGCCCTTGGGCACGCCGGTGGTGCCGCTGGTGAAGGCCAGCAGCGCCACGTCGGTGGCGGCGGTGTCGACGGGCTCGAAGTGCCCAGGCTCGCGGGCGGCAGCGGCTTCGAGCTCGCCCGGCGCGGCCGGCGTGCCGTAGTGGCGCACGGTGTGCAGGCTGGGGCAGAGCGGTCGCGCGGCGGCCAGTTCGTCGGCCAGGCGGCCATCGCACAGGGCGTGGCTGATCTGGGCCTTGTCGATGATCGTGGCCAGCTCGCGGGCGCGCAGCATGGGCATGGTGCCCACGGCTATGCCGCCGGCCTTCATCACCGCCAGCATGCAGGCCGCCAGCAGCGGCGTGTTGGCGCCGCGCAGCAGCACGCGGTTGCCGGCCACCAGGCCGAGCTGGTGCACCAGCACGCCGGCGATGCGGTCGACCTGGGCCTTCGTCTCGGCGTAGCTCCAGGCCACGCCCTCGCCCAGCAGGCAGGGCTGCCCGCCCAGGCCGCGCGCCACGGCGGCATCGAGCAGCGCGGCAGTGGCGTTCAGCCGCGGTGGCAGCTGCAGCCCGGGCAGGTCGAACACGAACTCGGGCAGCGCCGCGGCTGGCGGCAGGCGATCGAGCGCAAAACGATCGAGGTGGGCGCTGGCGTGCGCTGGAGCTTCGGCTGCCATGCGGCATGTTCGAAGCCCGGGCCGCCGCTGTCAACGCGGAGCCGCACCTATGATGCCCGCCATGGCCGACAACAAGCGACGGGAGCAGCGGCTCTGGGACATCTCCCCGCCGGTGGGCCCGGGCGCGCCGGTGTTCCCGGGCGACACCGCCTACACGCAGCAGTGGGTGGCGCGCGTCGGCCCGGGCTGCCCGGTGAACGTGAGCGCACTCACCCTCAGCCCGCACATCGGCGCCCATGCCGACGCGCCGCTGCACTACGACGATGCGGGCGCGGCCATCGGCGAGCTGCCGCTCGAGCCCTACCTCGGCCCCTGCCGCGTCATCCACGCCATCGGCTGCGGGCCGCTGATCACCTTGGCGCACCTCGGGCACGCGTTGAACGACCTGCCACCGCGCGTGCTGGTGCGCTGCTACGAGCGCTTTCCGGCCGAGCGCTTCGACGACGAGTTGCCCGCCTTCCACCCGGCCACGCTCAGCGCGCTGGCCGATGCTGGCGTGGTGCTGGTGGGCATCGACAGCGCCAGCGTCGACCCCGCCAGCAGCAAGACGCTCGACGCCCACCAGGTGCTGCGCCAGCGCGGCCTGCGCGTGCTGGAGAACCTGTGCCTGGACGGCGTGCCCGAAGGCGACTACGAGCTCATCGCCCTGCCCTTGAAGCTGAGCCAGGCCTGCGCATCCCCGGTGCGCGCCGTGCTGAGGGAACTGACATGAACCGATTGCTGACATGACCCGACAAGATGCCCTGGCGCTCGACGCTACCGACCCGCTGGCCCCGCTGCGCGGGCAGTTCCACATCCCCGAGGGCCTGATCTACCTCGACGGAAACTCGCTCGGCGTGCTGCCGCGCGCCACCGCCGCGCGCGTGCAGCAGGTGGTGGAACAGGAATGGGGCCAGGGCCTCATCCGCAGCTGGAACAGCGCCGGCTGGATGGCGCTGCCGGCGCGCGTGGGCGACAAGATCGCGCGGCTGGTGGGTGCCGGCGCAGGCGAGCTGGTGGTGGCCGACTCCACCAGCGTGAACCTGTTCAAGGTGCTGGCCGCGGCGCTGCTGATCGTGAAGCAGGACACCCCGGCGCGCCGCGTCATCCTCAGCGAGCGCAGCAACTTCCCGACCGACCTCTACATCGCCGAAAGCCTGGCGCGCGAGCACGGCTTCGAGCTGGTGCTGGTGGAGCCGGACGAGATCGAGACGCGGCTCACCGGGCAGACGGCCGTGCTGATGCTCACCCACGTCAACTACCGCACCGGCCGCATGCACGACATGGCCGCCGTCACGCGGCAGGCGCACGCGGCAGGCGCACTGACGATCTGGGACCTGGCCCACAGCGCTGGCGCCGTGCCGGTGGACCTGACCGCTGCCCAAGCCGACTTCGCGGTGGGCTGCGGCTACAAGTACCTCAACGGCGGCCCCGGCGCGCCGGCTTTCGTCTGGGCGCACCCGCGCCACGTCGGCCGCTTCTGGCAGCCGCTGGCGGGCTGGATCGGGCATGCCGCGCCCTTCGAGTTCACACCCGGCTACCGGCCGGCGCCGGGGATTGCGCGCTACCAGTGCGGCACGCCCGCGGTGCTGAGCCTGGCGGCGCTGGAGTGCGGCGTCGACACCGTGCTGGCGGCTGAACCGCTGGGTGGCATGGCCGCGCTGCGCCGCAAGAGCCTGGCCCTCACGCGGCTGTTCGCCGAGCGCGTGCAGGCCACCTGCCCTGCCCTGGCCCTGGCCTCGCCGACGCAGGATGCCGAACGCGGCAGCCAGGTCTGCTTCAACCACCCCGAGCTCGGCTACCCGGTGGTGCAGGCGCTCATCGCCCGCGGCGTGATCGGCGACTTCCGCGCCCCCGATGTGCTGCGCTTCGGCTTCACCCCGCTGTACCTGCGCTACGTGGATGCGTGGGACGCCGCCGAGCACCTGCGCGAGGTGCTGGCGCACGAGGAGTGGCGCCGGCCCGAGTTCAACCAGCGCCACGCGGTCACTTGAAGGGGATGCATCGATGAGCGGCTGCCCCGTCCACCCCACCCACACGGCCGACACCACCAGCGTCGACGGCGCCGAGCTCGACTTCGCCGGCAGCATGAGCTATGGCGACTACCTGCACCTCGACGCCGTGCTCGGCGCCCAGCACCCGCTGAGCCCCGCGCACGACGAGATGCTGTTCATCGTGCAGCACCAGACCAGCGAGCTGTGGATGAAGCTGATGCTGCACGAGCTGGCCGCCGCCATCGCGGCGGTGGCGGCCGATGACCTGCCCGTGGCCTTCAAGATGCTGGCGCGCGTGAGCCGCATCATGGAGCAGCTGGTGCACGCCTGGGACGTGCTGGCCACGATGACACCGCCCGAGTACAGCGCCATGCGCGAGTCACTCGCCAAGAGCAGCGGCTTCCAGAGCTGGCAGTACCGCTGCATCGAGTTCCGCCTCGGCAACAAGAACGCCGCGATGCGCAGGCCGCATGCCCACCGGCCCGACCTGCTGGCCGAGGTCGACGTCGCCTTCCACGCCCCGAGCCTGTACGACGAGGCACTGCGCCTCCTCGCCCGCCGCGGCCTGCCGGTGCCGGCCAGCTACACCGAGCGCGACTGGACGCAGCCCTACGCCGAATGCCGCGAGGTCGAGGCCGCCTGGCTGCAGGTCTACCGAGCGCCACGCGAGCACTGGGACCTGTACCAGCTGGGCGAAGAGCTCACCGACCTGGAAGACGCGTTCCGCCTGTGGCGCTTTCGGCATGTGACGACGGTGGAGCGGGTCATCGGCTTCAAGCGCGGCACCGGCGGCACCGGCGGCGTGAGCTACCTGCGCAAGATGCTCGACGTGGTGCTGTTCCCCGAGATCTGGCGGCTGCGCACCGACCTCTGATCCCATCGACGGCGCGGCCGCTGCTATGGCCGAGCGCCTCATGTCAGCGTCTGCGGCGGCTCTCGCTCGTCTGCGGCCCTGACCGAATCGGCGGCACCGGCCACGCCCAGCTCGATCGAGATCCGCGCGCCGCCGAGCGGCGAGTCATCGATGCCCAGACGGCCGCCGTGAGACAGCACGATCTGCCGTGCCAGGCTCAGACCGATGCCGCTGCCAGCCGGCTTGGTTGTGTAGAACGGTACCAGCACCTGCTCGCGCTGCGTTGACGTGATGCCGCCGCCGCTGTCTTCGATGGCCAGCATCACCCGGCCTTCCCCACACGGTTCCGCCCGGACAGCCACCGAGGGCGGTCGCCCACCCGCGCGCGACGCCGCGTCGAGCGCCGCCTCCGCGGCGTTCACCACAATCGCGCCCAAGGCCTGCTGCAGCAGGGCCGGATCAGCCCGCAGCGCCAGCGTGGGCGGGCGCACCTCGTACTGCCACTGCACGGCGTCGCCCCACTGCGCCCGCCAGGCCAGCAGGTTCTCGGCCAGCCAGGGCGCCAGCGCGATCGTCTCCTCCCGCGGCCGCAGCGGTCGGGCCATCGCGCGGTAGGCCTCCACGAAGCGCAGCAGCGACTGCGAGCGCCTCGCCAGCGCATCGACCGCCGCGACGGCCGCGGGCAGGTCGCTGCCGGACTTCATCTCGCGCGCAGCCGATTCGGCGAGTGACGTGATTGGCGCCATCGCGTTCATGATCTCGTGCGACAGCACGCGCGCGAGATCGCGCCAGGCATTGGCCTGGGCGCGGTCCAGGGCGTCCTGGACATCGAGCAGCGCCACGATGCGCGCACTTCCGTCGGGCGTCGACAGTTCGGCCACCGACAGCGCGTAGCGCAACGGCTGCCCGGCGAGGCGGACCGTGGCCGCGTCGGCGCTTGCCGATCCGGATGGCCGTGCCGGGGCCGTGACCAGCGCCTCGAAGTCGGCACCCAGCGCCGCCACCGCCGGCCGCTCGCCGGCACCCAGCAGCGTCAGCAGCCGCCGGGCCGCATTGTTCAATGGTTCGCAGGCGGTCTCGCGCGCCTGGCCGCCGGTGCGGATGCGCAGCAGCGGCGCGGGCGAGTGGTCGACCAGCGCCTGCAGCGTGTGGATCTGCGCCCAGAGCCGGCCTTGAGTGTCGAAGAGGCGTTGATTCACGGCCGCCAGCGCACGCTGCGCCTGCGGGTCGGCCAGCGATGAGGTCGAGGCGCGCTCGCCCGCCGCCCAGGTCTCGATGACGCGCAGCAGCGCATGTTCGCGCCGGCTGAAGTAGCCCCGCAGTTCGGCCGCCGAGACCGCGGCACCGAGCAGGCCGACCAGCGCCGTCACCGGGTTGCCGGCCGGCCAGGCCCAGGCCACCAGCGCCAGCAGCAGGCACAGCAGGCCCAGCCGCAACAGCAGCGGCGCGGTGCGCCGCGCCGTGGCGCGTACCCGCCGCCCTGGCGTCGGCGGGGCGTCAGAGGCCATGCTTCTCCATCCGCCGGTACAGTGCCCCGCGCGACAGCCCGAGCTCGCGGGCCGCCAGGGCGATGTTGAACTGATGTCGGCGCAAGGCCCGCTCGATGAGCTGAAGCTCGGCTTGCTCCAGGTTCAGGGTGTCGGGAGCCGCCTGTGGCAACTGCGGCGGCTTGTGTTCGGCGGAGGACGCGCGCAGCATAGGCTCGCCGCCGGCCGGGCTGGCCACGGCGAAGTCCTCCACGCCATAGGCATCGCCGGTGTTCAGGATCACGGCCCGCTCGGCCGCATGGCGCAGCGCGCGCACGTTGCCCGGCCAGGGATCGGCGCGCAAGGTGGCGGCCACCGGTTCCGGCAGCGGCTTGACCGGCCGGCTGTACTTGCGCTCGTAGGCGCGCAGGTAGTGCAGCGCGAGCGCGACGATGTCGTCGCGGCGCTCGCGCAGCGGCGGCAGGTCGATCTCGATCGTGTTCAGGCGGTACAGCAGGTCGG
>JADCGQ010000021.1 GCA_020248945.1 Rubrivivax sp. | reverse complement strand
TTGAAGCTGGCGATGAACCAGTTCGCGATACTCTTCGAAGAGCGGTTCACGCAGGTCGCGCATGGCGCAGGCCGGTGAGAGGGGTTGAACCATGAGTACAGGGGCTCAACCGGGGCGCCTCCGGCGGCCTGGCAGGGGCCTGAAGACAAAGCAGAAATCAGCCAACAGCCAATTCAGTAAACCGCCTCACACACAGAATTTCGGACATCCCCGTTCAGCCCTGAGCCCACGCCAGCAGTAGGCGCCAACGACATCTAGGGTCCGCTGCGGTTGGCAGCGCGACCCTCCGGTCGTCCCGGCCCCAAGAGAGGATCGACACTCGCGCGCCGACCTATGGCCCGCGGCGGCCAGGGTCCACTGGTCTGCTTCAAGCCAACTGTTGATCGCCTCCGGCGATGGCCTTGGGAATGCGTCGGACATTTGATTGTTCACAATTAAATTGTTCGCAGATTGATAGAGTGCGCCCATGCCACGCCGTGACCGATCCCCCACCGACGCCCACTGGCTCGCCCTCGACCGCCAGCTCTGCTTTGCGCTCTACGCCTCGTCGATGGCGATGACCAAGCTCTACAAGCCGCTGCTCGAGCCGCTGGGCCTGACCTACCCGCAGTACCTGGTGATGCTGGTGCTGTGGGAGCGTGATGGCCTGGGTGTGGGCGAGATCGGCGAGCGCCTGGCGCTGGACTCCGGCACGCTGACCCCGCTGCTCAAGCGGCTGGAGCAGGCCGGCCTGGTGCTGCGCCTGCGCGACGCCGACGACGAGCGCCGCGTGCGCGTGGCGCTCAGCGCCACCGGCCGTGCGCTGCGCAGCCACGCCGAAGCCGTGCCGCAGGCCATCGCCTCGGCCAGCGGCTGCACGCTGGGCGAACTCAGCCAGCTCACGGCGCAGTTGCAGGGCCTGCGCCAACGGCTCGCGGACACGCTGGCCGCCCTGCCCTCTTCCTCCACGGCGGCCTGAGCCCGGCCGCCACCACCACCGACCCCCACCACCCACGAAAGCGAGACAACACCATGGCCATCGACAAAGCCCTCTACACCGCCCACGCCACCAGCATCGGCGGCCGCACCGGCAGCACCAAGTCCGACGACGGCGCGCTGAACGCGGCCCTGGTCACGCCCAAGGAACTGGGCGGCGCTGGCGGTGCCGGCACCAACCCCGAACAGCTGTTCGCCGCCGGCTACAGCGCCTGCTTCATCGGCGCCATGAAGGCCGTGGCCGCGCGCACGAAGACGGCTCTGCCGGCCGACCCGGTGATCGACGCCTCGGTGTCGATCGGCCCGATGACGGGCAAGGCCGGCGCCTTCGGCATTGCCGTCGCGATGACCATCAAGGTCGCGGGCATGGAGCCTGCCGCGCTGGAGCAGCTGGTGGCCGCCGCGCACGAGGTCTGCCCCTACAGCAACGCCACGCGCGGCAACATCGACGTCACGCTCACCGTTGCGTGATCGGCCGCGCGCTCAGGCGCGTGTGAACAACCACGCGCCGAGCGCGAAGTAGCCGAAGTTCAGCGCCAGCAGCGCCGGGATCAGCGGCCACCGCGCCGGCTCGCCGCCGGTGGCCGCGCGCCGCGCCAGCGCCTGGGCCACGATCAGGCCCACCAGGCCGGCCGTGATGGCGGCGAACACCACCGCCACCACCTCCATCGGGCGGGCTCGCATCCACATCACCGGCAACGGCACGGCCAGCAGCAGCAGGCCGACGCTGGCCAGGTGCAGGCCGCGCGAAAGTGGGTCGCGGGCGGGCGGCACCGCGGGCGACAGCGGCGCGGGCTTCGCGGCCGGCTGCACGAGTTTGCGCGCCGCGCGGCGCTCGGACTTCGTCATCGGCCTGGACGGCACACCCGGCGCCTCGGCCGCCACGCGCCCGCTCCCTGCCATGCCGAGCAGGAACACGGCCGCGCCGCTCAACGCGAACGTGCCGAACGCCCCGAGCGCCCAGGCCGGGCCCCAGAGCGTCTGGAAGTCCGCCACCAGCGCCTCTTGCGGGCGCGCAGCCACGTAGCGCACCGGCACCTCGGCGCCCACCGCCAGGCCGCTGCGCGATCCGCCCAGGCCCAGGAACTCTAGCCGCTGCCCCTCGGGCGTGGTGAAGGCCACCCGCGGCCGCTGCGCCGGCCGGCCGCCCGGGCGCTTGCGGCGCTGGGCCTCGCTGGCCGACTCGGCCTCGTAGCCCAGCAGCCGCCCGCGCGCCGGCACGGTCTGCTCCTGCACCTGCACCGCCACCTGGGCCAGCCGCAAGGCACCGGTGGCCGCGGGCAGGCCCATGCACAGCTGGAACACCGCCAGGCCCAGCGTCAGCGCACGCGCATCGCCCAGCCAGGCCGCGATGCCACCCGCGGCGCCGCCCAGCAGCAGGCCGATGCCGATGCCGGCCCACATCCACAGCTGGGCTTGCGTGCCGGTGTCCTGCAGCGCCTCCATGGTGCCCTCGGTGGCTTCGCGGCTGCGGCTCAGGCGCCCGTCGCCAGGGCCAGCATCAGGCGCACGCGGGCCTGGGCCGGGGTGGCGTCGCCGGCGTTCACCAGCGCGTCGGGCGAGCCACTGTCCACCACGCCGCCGTCCACGCAGCGCGAGGCGCGCCACACCTGCACGCCCTGCGCCTGCGCGGCGCGCGCCGCGGCCAGCAGCTCGCGGTGCACGCTGCCGTTGCCGGTGCCGGCGATGACGATGCCACGAGCACCCGCCGCCACCAGCGCCTGCAAGGCCGCGCCGCGCGCGCCGGCATGGCTGGTGACGATGTCCACCAGCGGCCACTCGGCCACCGGCACTGCGAGCGCGGCGGCGGCGCCGCCATCCACCGCCGGCCACTCGCGCAGCAGGCGCAGCCGGCCGTCCTGCCACAGCGCCAGCGCCCCGGCGTCGCCGCCGGAGAACGCATCGACGCGGTAGCCGTGCACCTTGCGCGCCTCGGCGCCGGCGTACACCGCCCCGCCAAAGGCCAGCAGCACGCCGCGCGCGCCCGGCGTGGCGGCCATCGTCACCGCATCGAGCAGGTTCTGCGGGCCGTCGGGTGACGGCGCCGTCGCGGGGCGCATGGCCGCCGTCAACACCACCGGCTTGCTGGCGGCCACGGTGCGGTGCAGGAAGGTGGCGGTTTCCTCCAGCGTGTCGGTGCCGTGCGTGACGACGACGCCGGCCACCTCGGGCCGCGCCAGCTGCGCCGTGACGGCCTGCGCCAGCGCCAGCCAGGTGGCGTGGTCCATGTCGCAGCTGTCCAGCTGGGCCAGCGAGTGGGTTTGCAGCGGCCGGCCGGCCAGCGCGGGCACGGCGTCCACCAGCGCCTGCGCGGCCAGCGCGCCGGCCTGGTAGCCCAGGTGCGCGCCGGGCCGCGCCGAGGTGCCGGCGATCGTGCCGCCGGTGCCGATGACCACGACGAGGGAGCTTGCACTTGGCATCTTGCGCTTTCTGGATGAAACTACAGGCCTGGATGGATTGACAGCCCGCGCCTCGCCCCGGGCCCTGCCATGGAAGACAGCCCCAAGCTCACCGCCCGCCAGCAGCAGATCCTCGATCTGGTGCAAAGCGCCATCGAGCGCACCGGCGCCCCACCCACCCGCGCTGAAATCGCGGCCGAGCTGGGCTTCAAGTCGGCCAACGCCGCCGAAGAGCACCTGCAGGCGCTGGCCCGCAAGGGCGTCATCGAGCTGGTGGGGGGCACGTCGCGGGGCATCCGGCTGAAGTCTGACACGCTGCGCGCGCTGGCCCAGGCGCGGCTCGACGGCATCGGCAAGCAGTACATGCTGCCGCTGCCGGCCATCGCGCAGCTCACGCTGCCGCTGGTGGGCCGCGTGGCCGCGGGCAGCCCCATCCTGGCGCAGGAGCATGTCGACACCAGCTTCCTGATGGAAGCCTCGATGTGGGCACGCCGCCCCGACTACCTGCTCAAGGTGCGCGGCATGAGCATGCGCGACGCCGGCATCCTCGACGGCGACCTGCTCGCCGTGCAGAAGGCCAAGGACGCCAAGAACGGCCAGATCGTCGTCGCTCGGCTGGGCGACGACGTCACCGTCAAGCGGCTGCGCCGCACCAGCAAGGGCATCGAACTGATCCCCGAGAACCCCGATTTCCAGACGCTGCTCGTGCCGCTGGATGCCGCCGACTTCGAGCTCGAAGGCATCGCCGTCGGGCTGATCCGCAACACCATGCTGATGTGATGCAGCCCATGCTCGCTCCCTTGCCTGTTTCCTTGCCCGCTTCCAGGCTCGCCTCCACTCGGCCCGCATCTCACTGCGGTGCGCGGCCGCCCAAGGCCCCGCCGCCGCGCAAAGCCGCCACGGCCGATGAATGCGCGCGGCTCGAGCAATTGCCCAACATCGGGCCTTCGATCGCCGCCGATCTGCGGCTCATCGGCGTGTTGCATCCGCAGCAGCTGGCCACGGCCGATGCGCTGGTGCTCTACCAGGCGCTGGCGCAGGCCACCGGCAAGCGCCAGGACCCCTGCGTGCTCGACACCTTCATGGCCGCCTGTGCGTTCATGCGTGGCGGCCCGGCCCAGCCCTGGTGGGCCTACACGGCCGATCGCAAGCAGCGCTACGGCGTCGTCTGAGCACGCGGTTCAACGGCCCGGTGCCGGCGTCACCCGAAGCACCGCGGTCGGCGCGCCCTGCGGCCACAGCGGCACCAGCTCGCCGCGCGCCCAGGGCCCGATGAGATCGCGGTAGCGCGGCGAAAACACGATGCCGCTCTGCCCGCTGGAATGCACCACGCCCGACTTCGACCGGTCGCCCAAGTCGTACACGGCGCGCAGGCTCGCCGAGTGGTCGATGTGGAACAGCGCACCGGTGCGGCGCTCGGGCCGCAGGCCCACCCGCGTGGCCGACACCGTGTGGGTGTCGCCGCCCATCGGCACGCGCAGCTCGAACAGCCGATCAAGCCCGCCGACGCGCGAGAACGGCCGGTGCTCGGCGTGCACGCGGTGCGCGTCGCCCCAGCGCCAGGCCGCCACGTCGAGGCCGAAGCGCGCCGAGAGTTCGTCGAGCGCTCGCGCCAGGGCCGCATCGTTTTGCTGCGCGCAGGTCTCGGTGGCGGGGGTGCTGCGGTCGTCGCACCAGCCGGCATCGTCGCGCGCGAGCACGGCCTCGAGCGTGTCCTGGAAGTTGCGGCCCGACAGGTGGCGTTCGTAGAACGCCGCGCCCACGTCGTCGGCGAACAGGCCCTTGGCCAGCTGCCGCTGCCAGGCCCAGAGGATGAGCGGCGCCGCCCTGTCGGCGGCCATGCGGCCGTCGAAGCCCTCGAGCTGCGCCCGCGCCGCCGCAGCCAGCGCGTGAGACGGCCCCGCCTTGGCCAGATGGGGCAGCAGTCGCTTCGCAGCCAGTGAGACCTCGTCCATCTGCATCGCCTGCAGATCGGCCAGGGAGTGCTTCGGGCGGCTTTCGAGCAGCTGCTCGATGCGTTGGTGGCGATAGGGCAGCGCCCAGTCGTGCGTGAGGTGGTGCGCGTACCCGGGCCCGACGATGCGCTGGTTGGCGGTGGCGATCCAGCCGATGGCCGGGTTGCGCTGGCGCGGCGTTTCGGCCTCGGGCACCCAGCCCATCCAGTCGTAGCGCGCGTCCCAGCCGAGGGCCGGCACGTGGCCCTTCAAGTCGTGCTCGGGGCCGCGCAGCGGCACGCGGCCGGGGGCAATGAGGCCGATGCCGCCGGCCCGCTCGGCCACCACCATGCTCTGCATCGGCGCGACGAAGCCGCGCGTGCCGGCGAAGAAGGCGTCGACGCTGCCGGCAGCCTGCAGCGCCAGACCGGCGCCGACGGGGTCGGCATCGGCGTCCAGCGCCGTCCATCGCAGGGCCAGCAGGTGCGTGCCGGCCTGGCCCGCCTTGCCGCCGAGCACGTCGCCCATGGTGCCGACGTCGCTGACGACGGGGCCGTGGCGCGAGCGCCGAAGCGTCATGCTCACATCGGGCTGGCCCTTGACGCGGAGGGTCTCGGTGCGCAGCTCCAGCGGCTCGTAGCCGGCCGGCGTGCGCACGCGGTTCGGGTCGGCGGGGTCCACCTGCTCCAGGTACAGGTCCTGCACGTCAGGCCCGGTGTTCGTGAAGCCCCAGGCGATGTCGGCGTTCTGGCCCAGCACCACGAAAGGCAGGCCTGGCATCGTGGCGCCGGCCACGTCCAGCCCCGGCGCCTTGAGCCGGGCGAAGTACCACAGCGCCGGGCTCGTGAGCTTGAGGTGCGGGTCATTGGCCAGCAGCGGCGCGCCGGTGGCCGTGCGTGAGCCGGCGAGCACCCAGTTGTTGCTGCCCACGCCTTCGACACCCGATTCCGGCGCGGCCTCGAAACCCTGCGTCAACGCGGCCAGCTTCTGCGGCGTGAGGCCCATCGAGCGGTACAGCGCCGCATAGTCCACGGCCACCGGCGGCGCGTGGCCCGGGTACGGCGGCATCAGCTGCTCGACCCGCGCGCTGGGCAGCTGCAGCGCCAGGCGCAGCCGCAGCAGCTCGTTGTTCCAGTTGCCGCCCAGATCCCAGGCCATCATGATGGCCCAGGCCAGGCTGTCGGCGCCCTCCCAGCGGCCGGGCTGCAGCCCGAGCAGCAGGAACTCCGGCGCACGCGCCTGCCCGCCCGCGGCCACCACGGCGTTGATGCCGGCGGCGTAGGCCTGCAGCGCCTCACGCGTGGCGGCGGGGGCGCGGGCCCATTGCGCCTCGGCGGCGCGGCGCACGCCCAGGGCGCGCAGAAAGCGGTCGGTCTCCAGCGCCGCCGGCCCGAAGGCCTCGGCCGTGCTGCCGCTGCCGATGCGGCGATGGGTCTCGAGCTGCCAGAGGCGGTCTTGCGCGTGCACGACGCCCAGGCCGTAGTAGGCGTCGAGCCGGTCGGCGGCCACGATGGTGGGGATGCCGTGGGCATCCCGCTCGATGCGGATCTCGCCGCGGGCGCCGGCCAGGGCCAGCGTGCCTTCGTGGGGCGGCAGCGTGCGCCAGGCGTAGGCCGCCAGCACGGCGGCGGCTATCAGGGTCAGCAGCAGCAGCAGCGCGGCCAGGCCGCGTCGGATCCAGCGCATGGGGTCGGGGCGTGCAAGAGGGTTCGGGCCGGCAGTGTCGCCCTGCATGGGCCCACTCCCGACCCGGACTTGCCCGCAGCGCAGGTGCACCGCCGGATCGCCCTCGGGCCACCAACCGCACGGAAGAAGGCCGCCAAGCCGGCCTTCTTCGGCGCTTTGCCCAGGGCCCTTTGGCGAGACGATGCAGTTTCAGATTCCACCTTGGCGACCGATAAGAAGCCCATGATTCCGCTGCTGTCCACCTGGCCCTTCTCGAAGCGCGAGCCGCGCCCGCTGCAGGCGCGCACGTCGCTGCCGGCCGCGTCGATGCCGCGCACCGAGTGCATGCCGCCGTCGCTGGTGTACTTCGCACCCGCCGCTTCGGCAGGCGTCGGCTCGGTCTGGCAGCGGCTGATGTTCTGGCTGCTGGCCCCGGCGCCGCAGCACGCGGCCCCGCCGCCCAACCGGCTGGGTGCCGCCAAGCGCGAGTTCGGTGCCTCGCTGGCCGATGTCGACAGCCTCGGCGCCGAACAGCTGCGCTGGCGCATCGTGCACGCGCACTCGCTGCGCGAGCTGTGGCACCTGCGCAGCGAGGTCTACAACGCGGTGGCGGTCACGCACAGCCAGTTCGAGGCCGACAGCCGCCTGCAGCTGCTCAACGCCCACTTCCCGACACGCGCCCCACGCTCGCAGTTCGCGCCGCTGTAGGACGACCCCGCCATGCACGCCATCGCGCCCCGCCAGTTCGGCCCTGCCCTCGCAGGGCTCGCCGCTCCCAGCCTTGCCGGCCTGCCCGGCGACCGCCAGGCCCACGCCGCTGCCCGCCGTGCCTTCGTCGATCTGAAGCGCACCTTCATGCACACGCTGGCCGACATCCCCGGCATCGACTGGCTGCAGGCGCAGGTCCGCGCCGCCGAGGAGCCGGTGGACCTGTGGCTGCTGCGCGCCCCGGCCTTCGCTGCGCTGGCCGGCGCCGACGCCCAGGCCAAGCAGCGCCGCCAGCAACTGCGCCGCGGCCTGGACTCGGTGTTTCCCGACCTCGACGAGCCGAGCGGCTTCTCGTTTCTCTGAGCGGCCGCTCTGAGCCGCGGCCTCAGCCGCCGCGCTTCACCCGCTCGGCAAAGGTCTTGCGGAACTTCTCGACCTTGGGCGCCACGACGTAGGCGCAGTAGCCCTGACCGGGGTGCAGCGCGAAGTAGTGCTGGTGGTAGGCCTCGGCACGAGAGTAGTTGGCCAGCGGCACGATCTCCGTGACGACGCGCCCGGCGCCGCGGGCGCTCAAGGCCGTCTGCGCCTCGGCCACCACCTCGGCCGCCGCTGCCGCCTGTTCGGGGCTGGTGACGTAGATGCCGCTGCGGTACTGCGAGCCGACATCGTTGCCCTGGCGGTTGAGCGTGGTCGGGTCGTGGATGACGAAGAAGATCTCGAGCAGTTCGCGCAGCGTGATGCGGGCGGGGTCGTAGCTCAGCTTCACCACCTCGGCGTGGCCGGTGTCGCCGCTGCACACCTGCTCGTAGGTGGGCTGCTGCACGTGGCCGTTGCAGTAGCCGTTTTCGACGGCCGAGACGCCGTCGACGAGTTCGTACACCGCTTCCAGGCACCAGAAGCAACCGCCGCCGAGCACCAGCGTGGCGGGCGGCGTGAGGGACTGTGAGTTCATCGAGCGCTTGTCTCCGGGGGATAGCGGCGGGCCGTGCCGTCCTTACACTGCGCGCACTGTAGCTGGCCGCACCATGAACGAACTGTTCTTCTCGCTCGGCATCGAATCCTGGAAGCCCTGGGCCACCGCGCTCGTGCTGCCCCCCTTGCCCTTCCTTGTGCTGGTGCTGGTGGGCGCGCGCCTGATGTTCAGGCGCCGGCTGCTGGCCTGGTTCCTCATCCTGCTCGCCGTGCTGGGCTTGTGGTTCGGCGCCACGGTGGCGCTCGGCAGCACGCTGGTGCGGGTGCTGACCCAACCGCCGCCATCACTGATCGAACGCGAGATCACCGAGCTGCGCAAGGCGCCGAAGACGGCCATCGTCGTGCTCGGCGGCGGCCGGCGCGTGCTGGCGCCGGAGTACGGCGTGTCCTCGCTCAACGAGCGCAGCATCGAGCGGCTGCGCTTCGGCATCTGGCTCTCGCGCGGCACGCAGTTGCCGCTGCTCTTCAGCGGCGGCGTCGGCCATGTCGCACCCACGGGTGCCAGCGAGGCCGAGATCGCGGCCCGCGTGGCCGAGCAGGAGTTCGGCCTGAAGCTGCGCTGGACCGAAGGCAACTCGCGCGACACGCGCGAGAACGCGCGCGCCAGCGTCGCCCTGCTGCAGGCCGCCGGCATCGAGCGGATCGTGCTCGTGACACACGGCTACCACATGACACGGGCCCGGGGCCACTTCGAGCGCGAGATGGCACCCCACGGCATGAAGCTGGTGCTGGCGCCGATGGGCCTGCCCGCGAGCCGCCGCCTGGTGGCGATGGACTGGATCCCCACCGACCAGGGATTCGAGCTGGTGCGGCTGGCGCTGCGCGAGTGGCTGGGGCGCGTCGTCGGGGCCTGAGCAGACCCCCGGCGCGCGGGCGTTCAAGTCACGAGCGCCCCGATGAACAGGCCGATCATCATGAACGACAGCACCAGCTTGGCCAGCATGCCGACCATCATGCCCAGCCAGGTGGCCACGCCCACCTTCACGGCCTGACGGCCGACGCCGGCGCGGTCGGGCTCGCGGCGCCGCGCGATGGCCTCGCCCACGGCCGCGCCCACCAGCGGCATGAACAGCACGCCCACGATGCCCATCAGCAGGCCCACCACCGTGCCGATGGCGGCCCCCACCAGCGCCAGGCGGCTGGCACCCGCCTTCTTGGCGCCCAGCAGGCCGGCCACGTAGTCGGTCACCCAGGCCAGCACCGCCAGGGTACCGATCACCACCAGGATGCCGGTGCCGACACGCTGGAAGTCGTCGATCCAGGCGCCCAGCAGGATGCCGCCCAGGATGAAGGCCGTGCCCGGCAGCGCCGGCAGCACCGTGCCCGCCAGGCCCACCACGATCAGCAGCACCACCAGCACCCACAGCAGCATGGCTGTTTCCATCACCCGTCCGTTCGTCGAGAGTTCGCAGAAACCCGATGATGGGGCCGGGGCGCGCCGATCCAAGGGCTGACGCCCTGCGCAGCGGCCTTGCACCTACCCGTGGCGTGGGTTCCGCGGGGCGTGTTCCAAGCGGAACGCCGATGCCCCACACTCGCGCTCGCGTCGACTTGACGCTGCTTTCCTTTTCGAGGAACCTCACGCAATGAAGAACTGGCTCATCGGTGCCGTGGTCGTGGCTTTGGTCGCTGCGGCCGTGCCCTCCATTTCCGAGGCCAAGCGGCTGGGCGGCTCCAAGTCCAGCGGCATGCAACGCGACATGCCCGCGCGCACCGCCCCCGACGCCCCGCCCGCCAAGCCCGCCACCCCTGCCGCAGGCAACACGCCGGCGCAACCGGGTGCCGCCGCGCCGGCCGCCGCAGGCGCCACCGCGGCAGCCGCCGGTGCCAAGCGCTCGTGGATGGGGCCCATCGCCGGCCTGGCCGCCGTGCTGGGCATCGCCGCGCTGGCCAGCGCGCTGGGCTTCGGCGCGGAACTCGCCAACTTCCTGATGATCGCCCTGCTGGCCGTGGCCGCCATCGCGCTCATCGCCTTCCTGATGCGCCGCTTCGGCCGCAAGGCCGAGCCGGCGATGGCCGGTGGCGCCAACGGCATGGCCCGCAGCGGTGCCCAGGTGGCCTGGCCCGCGCAGCAGCCGGCACCCGCGCAGGCCGCGCCGGCCCAGTTCTCGGGCCAGCAAGCCGCCCCCGGCGTGACCGACCCCGTGCCGGGCCTGGGTGGCAGCGCCGCGCCGGTGATGGACGAGCCCGTCGTGGCCGAACGCAGCTTGCCGAAGGCCTTCGTGCCGGCCGCCTTCGACAGCGAGAACTTCGCCCGCACGGCCAAGATGATCTTCATCCGCCTGCAGGCCGCCAACGACGCCGCCGACCTCGACGACCTGCGCCGCTTCACGACGCCGGAGCTCTTCGCCAGCCTGCGCCTGGACATCCAGGACCGCGGCCCGAGCGAGAACCACACCGACGTGCAGCGCGTCGAGGCCGAGGTGCTCGACGTCACGAACGAGGCCGACCGCCAGATCGTCAGCGTGCGCTTCCACGGCGAGATCGTCGAAGAGCGCGGCGCCCAGCCGCAGGCCTTCAACGAGGTCTGGCACCTGGTCAAGCCGCACAGCGACGCCGGCCAGTGGGCCATCGCCGGGATCGAGCAGATCAACTGATCGGCCGAACGGCCGCAAGACGGCCGATCGAAAAGCCCGAGTCCGCAAGGCCTCGGGCTTTTTTCTTGGCCGGGGGTCAAGGTGGGCGGTCGTCGCCGCCCAGCAGGGTTTGTGCCCCTTGCCACAGCGCCGCCAGCCACTCGGCCGCCGGCGCCGGTTGCGCCCGTCCCGCACCCTGCCCGGCCCAGGCCTGAAGGTGTGACAGGTCGCCGGCGACCTCGGCCGCCTTGCGCATGGCCGTGGTCAGGCCGCGCTGCACCGGGTAGGGCGCAGGCTCGGGTGCGTCAGGCGCAGCGGCCGCCTGCACGTAGGGCGTGGCCAATGCGCGGCCCCAGCGGCCACTGAAGGCCCGCGTGAGCCGCGTGTCCTCGGGTGCGCAGCGGGCCAGCGCCTGCTGCCAGACTGGCGCGATGCCGGCCTCGGGGCAGCGCAGCAGCGCGCTGCCGATCTGCACTGCATGGGCACCGAGCAGCAGCGCCGCAGCGGCCGTGCGCGCGTCGGCCACGCCCCCGGCCGCCACCACGGGCACCGGCACGGCGTCGACCACGGCCGGCAGCAGTGCAAACAGGCCCACGGCCTCGTCGCGCGCACGCGTGGCGTCGAAGGCACCCCGGTGGCCGCCGGCTTCGGCGCCCTGGGCCACCACCCCGTCGGCCCCGGCCGCCACCGCCGCGCGCGCCTCGGCCACGGTGCTGACGGTGGCCCACCAGGCGATGCCGGCGGCCCGAAGCCGCGCCACCTGCGGCGGTGTCAGCAGGCCCATGATCGTGGACATCACCGCCGGCCGCGCCGCCACCACGGCGTCGAACTGCGCGCCGAAGTCGTGCGGCAACGTGTCACCGGCCCCGGGCGGCACGGCCGGGCCATGCTGCGCCAGGAAGCGGGCCACGCGCGACTCGTGCGCCGCATCGCGCCGCGGCGGCGGGTCGGGCACCCAGAGGTTCAGCAGCAAGGGGGCCTCGGCGCCGGCCTCGGCGCGAAAGCGCGCCACCCAGTCGCCGATGGCCTCGGGCGAGAGCATCAACGCGCCCATCGCCGCCATGCCGCCGGCCTTTGCCACAGCGCCGGCCAAGGGCAGCGAAAGCACGCCGGCCATCGGCGCCTGCACCAGCGGCAGCGCCATCCGGTGCGCGGCCGCAAAAGCCTGCGCGCGGGCGGGCGCGGCGCTCATGGCCGGGCCGGTGCGCCCGCGCTCACCGCCGGCACCAGCGCCGCGTGATCGGCCAACCAGCGCCGCGACAGGCTGTCGTCGGCTTGCGCCGGGTGGAAGTCGGCCCGTCGGTACAGCTGCCACAAGGGGCGCGAGACGGTGAGGAAACCGTCGCGGCCGAACAGGAAGCGCGCCGCAGCCGACCAGGTGGCGGGCCGCCACCAGGTGCCGTCGTGCCACAGGTTGTTGAGCGTCTGCCTGGCGGTGTCGAGCAGGAACAGGCGCAGCACGATGCCGAAGACGCCGACACGCCACGCATGCCCACCGCCCAGCGCGCGGTACAGCTCGAAGGCCGTGCTGCGGTGCTCGGTTTCTTCGGCGCTGTGCCATTGCCACATCTGCTGCAGCCGCTCGGGCGCGGCAGCGAGCACCTCGGGGCGCGCCAGCAGGTACTCGGCGAACACGGCCGTGAGGTGCTCGGTGGCCGCCGTCACGGCCACCCAGTTGCGCACGTCGAGCGCTTCCACCTGGGCGCGGCGCGACTCGATGCGCTGCTCCCAGGCGTTGACGAGGCCCTGGCGCTCGAGGTGCGCGTTGAAGCGGGCGTGCACGTGGCGGTGCGTGGCCTCCTGGCCGATGAAGCCCCGCACCTCGGGCTCGAAGCGGGCGCGTTCGTCGGCCGGCAAGGCGGCCAGGCCCTTCTTCAGCGAGTCGATGAACATCTGCTCGCCCGCCGGAAAGCTCATCGACAGCGCATTGAAGAAGGCCGTCCTGAAGGCGTCGCCGGCCCAGTGGCGGGGCAGCGGGGTGTCGAGATCGATGCGCAGGCGGCGCACGGTCAGGTCGGGGCTCAGGGTCGCGGTCATGCCGGCAGTATCGCGCCGCCCGACGGCCACGGGCCGATTGGTGCACCATCGGCGCCATGATCGATCTGTCCATACTCGACCTCGCACCCATTGCCGAAGGCGCCACGGCGGCCGACGCGCTGGCCCACACCGTGACGCTGGCGCGCCATGCCGAGGCGCTCGGCTACCGCCGCTTCTGGCTGGCCGAGCACCACAACATGGACGGCCTGGCGTGCAGCGCCACCGCCGTGCTGCTGGCGCACGTGGCGGCGCACACGAGCCGCATCACGCTGGGCAGCGGCGGCGTGATGCTGCCCAACCATGCGCCGCTGGTGGTGGCCGAGCAGTTCGGCACGCTGGCCACGCTGCACCCCGGCCGCATCGAGCTCGGCCTGGGCCGCGCGCCCGGCACCGACGGGCCGACGATGCGGGCACTGCGCCGCAGCCTCGAAGGCGCCCACGAAGACCGCTTCCCGCAGGACGTGCTGGAGCTGATGGCCTACCTGGGCCCGGCCGATCCGCGCGCGGCGGTGCGCGCCATCCCCGGCATCGGCACCGAGGTGCCGGTGTGGCTGCTGGGCAGCAGCCTGTACAGCGCGCAGCTGGCCGCCCACCTGGGGCTGCCGTTTGCGTTTGCCAGCCACTTCGCGCCCGAGATGCTGCTCGACGCGCTGCAGATCTACCGCAGCACCCACCGGCCCAGCGCGCGCGGGCCCGAGCCCCACGCGATGGTGGCGGTGAACGTCGTCTGCGCACCCACCGATGACGAAGCCGCCGTGTTCTTCACCAGCCTGCAGCAGCGCTTCCTGGGCATGCGGCGTGGCCAGCGCGGCCCGCTGCCGCGCCCGGTGCCGAGCATGGACGGCCTGTGGAGCCCCGCCGAACGCGAGCAGGTGATGCGCATGTTGTGGGCCAGCGCCGTGGGCAGCCCCGACACCGTGGTGGCGCAGCTCAACCGCCTGCTCGAGCTGACGCAGGCCGACGAGCTGATCGTCGCCGGCGCCTTCCACGACCCCGCGGCCCGACTGCGCAGCCTGTCGCTGCTGGCCGGGGTGCGCGAACAACTCGGCGTGGCTATGGCAGCCTGAAGCGGCCTGACACCACCTCAGCCGCCGAAGGGCTGCGCCTTCAGCGACCGCAGGTAGGCGATCAAGGCCGCCATGTCGGCCTCGGACATCGTCTTGTAGAAGCCGTAGCCCATCGGCGGCTTCAGCGGCGTGCCGTCGCGGCGCACGCCGTCGCGGATGGCGCGTGCGATCTCGGCATCGCTCCAGTCCTTCAGGCCAGAGGCATCGGGCGTGAGGTTGCGCGACACCGCCAGGCCCCAGGGCCCGGGAAAGCGTTGCCCCCCGCGCCCCAATGGGCACTGACCAGACGGCCATCGGCCGCGCGCGGCGTGTGGCAGTCCATGCAGTGGCCGATCTGCGCCAGGTACTCACCGTAGCGCAGCCGGTCGCTCGCCGGCGGCGCGCTGACCTTGCCCAGCGGCGGCCCGTAGGCCGGCGGCAAGGGCATGCGGTAGACCGACTTCTCCACCGCGTTCGGCACCGCCGGCTGCGAACGCATGAAGGCCACCAGCGCCTGCGCGTCGCCGTCCGAGAGATGGCGGTAGAACTCGATGGGCATCGGCGGCCCGATCACGGTGCCATCGGGTCGGATGCCCTCGCGGATGGCCTTCACCAGCTGCGCATCGGTCCAGCGCCCGATGCCGGTGGCGGCGTCGGGCGTGATGTTGCTGGCCACGGCGCGGAACGGCGGCTCGTCGAACACCATGCCACCCGAAAGACCGCGCTCGAACAGCAGCTGGCCTTGCGGGCCGCGCGCCACGTGGCAGTTGCCACAGGCCACGACGCCGTTCATCAGCACGCGGCCGCGCTCGATCTGCGCCGGGGTGTAGCTGCCCTGCGCCAGCGCCCCCGCGGAAACGGCCAGCAGCGCCGCGGCGATCAGGCCCTGGCTCTTCGTTCGCATCAAAAACCCCTCTACTTATAGGGATCCGATGCTAGGCGGCGCGCCCGAGCTGCGCGATCCGGGTTTCAGCCGATCCAGCGCCGGGCGTTGCGGAACAGGCGCAGCCACGGGCTCGCGGCCGACACGTCACCCCCAGCCGCGTAGCTCATCTGCACGTGGCGCACCACGCGCTCGGGATGCGGCATCAGCGCGGTGAAGCGGCCGTCGGCGGTGGTCACGGCCGTCAGGCCGGCGGGGCTGCCGTTGGGGTTGGCGGGGTAGGCTTCGGTGGGCGTGCCGTGGCCGTCGACGAAGCGCATCGCACCCAGCACGCGCTTGGCGTCGCCGCGCTGCGAGAAGTCGGCAAAGCCTTCGCCATGCGCCACCGCAATCGGCAGCCGGCTGCCGGCCATGCCGGCGAAGAAGAGGCTGGGCGAATCGAGCACTTCCACCATCGACAGGCGGGCCTCGAACTGCTCGCTCTTGTTGCGCGTGAAGCGCGGCCAGGCCTCGGCACCGGGGATCAGCGCCGCCAGCGCGGCGAACATCTGGCAGCCGTTGCACACGCCCAGGCCGAAGCTGCCGCTGCGGCCGAAGAAGGCCGCGAACTGCTCGGCCAGCGCGGGGTTGAAGAGGATGCTGCGGGCCCAGCCTTCGCCGGCGCCGAGCGTGTCGCCGTAGCTGAAGCCGCCGCAGGCCACCAGGCCCTGGAACTGGTCGAGCCGCGCGCGACCGGTCTGCAGGTCGGACATGTGCACGTCGTGCGCGTCGAAGCCGGCTTCGGCAAAGGCCCAGGCCATCTCGAGGTGCGAGTTCACGCCCTGTTCGCGCACGATGGCCACCTTCGGCCGCACACCGGTGGCGATGAACGGGGCCGCGATGTCTTCGGCCGGGTCGAAGCCGAGCACCTGGTGCAAGCCGGGCGCGGCGGCATCGGTGGCGACGGCGTGTTCGGCATCGGCGCTGGCCGGGTTGTCGCGCTCGCGGGCGATGCGCCACGAGACCTGGTCCCAGTGGCCGAGCAGCGTGGAGAGCTCCACCTGCCATTGGCACTTGGCGTCGCGCCAGACCTCCACCACGCCCCGCTCGTTGGGCTTGCCGACGAAGTGGGCGTGGCGACTCAGGCCGTGCGTGCGCAGCGTGGCGATGACTTCGTTGCGAACGGCGGTGGGCACCTGGATGACGAAGCCGGGCTCCTCGGCGAACAGCGCCTTCAGCGTGAGCGAGTTGCGGCGCTCGCTCACCTGCGTGGCCCAGTTCTTGGAGTCGCCGTACTCGGCGCGGCTGTCGCCGATGCCGTCGCCTTCGGTGACGAGGATGTCGACGTTCAGGCTCACGCCCAGCCGGCCGGCGAAGGCCATCTCGCACACCGCGGCCCACAGGCCGCCGTCGCTCACGTCGTGATAGGCCAGCAGGCGGCCTTGCGCGCGCAGCTCGTTCACGGCCGCGACGGCGCCCTTCAACAGCGCCGGGTCGTCGAGATCGGGCACGCCGTCAGTGGCCAGGCTGCCGAAGCGGCCCAGCACCTGCGCCAGCATGCTGCCGGCCATGCGCTTCTGGCCCCGGCCGAGGTCGACGTGGATCAGCGTCGTGTCACCCGGCTGCAGTTGCGGCGTCAGCGTGCCGCGCACATCGGCCAGCGTGGCGAAGGCGGTGACGATCAGCGACACCGGCGCGGTGACCTTGTGCGCCGTGCCGTCGGCCGTGCGCCAGCTGGTGCGCATCGACAGTGAGTCCTTGCCCACCGGGATGCCCACGCCGAGCGCCGGGCACAGCTCCAGGCCGACGGCCTTGACGGTCTCGAACAGCGCCGCGTCCTCACCCGGCTCGCCGCAGGCCGCCATCCAGTTGGCGCTGAGCTTCACGCGCGACAGCTCGATGGGCGCGGCCAGCAGGTTGAGCACGGCCTCCGTCACCGCCATGCGGCCGCTGGCCGGCGCGTGCAGGCTGGCCAGCGGGGTGCGCTCGCCCAGGGCCATGGCCTCGCCGGCGAAGCCGCGGTAGTCGGCCAGCGTCACGGCGCAGTCGGCCACCGGCACCTGCCAGGGGCCGACCATCGGGTCGCGGTGGCTGAGGCCGCCCACCGTGCGGTCGCCGATGGTGACGAGGAAGCGCTTGCTGGCCACCGTGGGGTGGCGCAGCACGGCCAGGGCCACGTCGTCGAGGTTCACGCCGGTCAGGTCGAGCGGGGCGTCGTCGCGCGCCACGCGCTCGACCACGCGGTGCATCTTGGGCGGCTTGCCCAGCAGCACGACCATCGGCATGTCGATCACACGTTCGCCACCCGGGCCGTCTTCGAGCACGAGCGAGCGCTCTTCGCGCGCCACGCCCACCACCGCAAACGGCGCCCGCTCGCGGGCGCACATCTGCTCGAACAGCGGCATCAGCGCCGGGTCGATGGCCAGCACGTAGCGCTCCTGGCTCTCGTTGCACCAGGCTTCCTTGGGGGCGAGGCCGGTTTCCTCGAGCGGCACCTGGCGCAGGTCGAAGGTGGCGCCGAGGCCGGCGCCGTCGACCAGTTCGGGGAAGGCGTTGCTGATGCCGCCAGCACCCACGTCGTGAATGGCCAGCACCGGGTTGTGTTCGCCCATGGCCCAGCAGTGGTTGATGACCTCCTGCGCGCGGCGCTGGATCTCGGGGTTGCCGCGCTGCACGCTGTCGAAGTCGAGCGCCGCGGTGTTGCTGCCGGCGGCCATGCTGCTGGCCGCGCCGCCGCCCATGCCGATGCGCATGCCGGGCCCGCCCAGCTGCACCAGCAGCGTGCCGGCGCCGAAGCGGCGCTTCTTCACCTGGCTCTCGCTGATCGAGCCCAGGCCACCGGCGATCATGATGGGCTTGTGGTAGCCGCGCTGCACACCCGCCACCGGCTGCTCGAAGACGCGGAAGTAGCCACCCAGGTTGGGCCGGCCGAACTCGTTGTTGAAGGCCGCGCCGCCGAGCGGGCCCTCGGTCATGATCTGCCGCGCGCTGGCGATGTGCTCGGGTTTGCCGATGCTGCCGGCCTCCCAAGGCTCGGCCAGGCCCGGCAGGTGAAGGTGGCTGACGCTGAAGCCCGTGATGCCGGCCTTGGGCCTGGCGCCGCGGCCCGTCGCGCCTTCGTCGCGGATCTCACCCCCGGCGCCCGTGCTGGCCCCCGGAAACGGGCTGATGGCCGTGGGGTGGTTGTGCGTCTCCACCTTCATCAGCACATGCGCCGTCTCGTCTCGCACGCCGTACACCGGGGCGTTCGTGAAGCCCTGCGGCAGCCAGCGCTGCACGCGCGAGCCTTCCATCACCGCGGCGTTGTCGTCGTAGGCCACGACCGTGTGCTGTGGCGAGGTCTTCTCCGTGTGGCGGATCATCTGGAACAGAGAGTGCGGCTGCTCCGTGCCGTCCACCGTGAAGCGGGCATTGAAGATCTTGTGGCGGCAGTGCTCGGAGTTGGCCTGCGCGAACATCATCAGCTCGACGTCGCTGGGGTTGCGGCCCAGGCCCTGGAAGGCATCGACGAGGTAGTCGATCTCGTCCATCGACAGCGCCAGGCCGAACTCGGTGTTGGCCTGCACCAAGGCGGCACGCCCCAGGCCCAGCACGTCGACGTGGGCCAGCGGCTCGGCGCTGCGCGCATCGAAGAGGTGGCGCCCGGCCTCGCGCTCGAAGGCCACGGCCTCGGTCATGCGGTCGTGCAGCAGCGCGGCCACGGCGGTGCGCTCGTCGGCGTTCAGCGGCTTGGCGGCACTGAGCAAGCCGCCCTTCAGGGCCAGCGTGTACTCGACGACACGCTCGACACGGTGCACGACCAAGCCACAGTTGCGTGCAATGTCGGTGGCCTTGCTGGCCCACGGCGACACGGTGCCCAGGCGCGGCATCACCACCACGCGCTCGCTGCCCGCCGCGGCTTCGGCCGGCTCGCCGTAGGTCAGCAGTGCCGAGAGCTTGTCGAGCTGCTCGCGCGCCGGGGCCGTGTCGAAGGCCGCCCAGTGCACGTAACGCGCCGACACACCGCTGACCCGCGGCACCACCGCCTGCATCCCGGCCAGCAGCGCCTGCGCGCGAAAGGCCGACAGGGCGCGGCCGCCCTCGAAGTGCGTCAGATGGAGGGCGTTGGAGCTCATCGAGAGGGGCCGTCGGGGGAAACCCCTGATGTTACCGGCCGGGGTGGATAATCTCGGGATGGCAATCACCATCAAAAGCGCGGCCGACATCGAAGGGATGCGCCTGGCCGGGCGGCTGGCCAGCGAGGTGCTGGACCTGCTCACGCCGCACATCAAGCCCGGTGTCACGACGCTGGAACTCGACCGCCTCGCGCACGACCACATCGTGCACGTGCAGAAGGGCATCCCGGCCACGCTGGGCTACGCGCCGCCGGGCTACCCGCCCTACCCGGCCAGCCTGTGCAGCAGCCTGAACGACGTGGTCTGCCACGGCATCCCCGACAACCGGCCGCTGAAGGACGGCGACGTCGTCAACATCGACGTCACCGTCATCAAGGACGGCTGGCACGGCGACAACTCGCGCATGTTCGTCGTCGGCGAGGGCAGCATCGCCTCCAGGCGCCTGTGCCAGATCACGTTTGACGCCATGTGGAAGGGCATCGTGAAGGTCAAGCCCGGGGCTCGCCTGGGCGACATCGGCCACGCCATCCAGACCTTCGCCGAAAACGCCGGCTTCACCGTGGTGCGCGAGTTCTGCGGCCACGGCGTCGGCGCGCGCTTCCACGAAGAACCGCAGGTGCTGCACTACGGCCGCCCGGGCACGCTGGAAGAGCTCGTGCCGGGCATGATCTTCACGATCGAGCCCATGATCAACGCCGGCAAGCGCGACATCAAGGAAGACCGCAAGGGCAACCGCCCCTACGACGGGTGGACGATCGTCACGCGCGACCGCTCGCTGAGCGCGCAGTGGGAGCACACGGTGCTGGTCACCGAGACCGGCTACGAGGTGCTCACCGTCAGCGCCGGCAGCCCGCCGCCGCCGGCCTTTGCGCCGCTGGGCTACGGCCAGGCCGTGCAGCCCGTGGCCGTGACCGCGGGCTGATCGGCGCCCGCCGGCAGACGCCGCCCCCGATGGACATGCTGGCGCAGCCGCGGGCGCCCCACAGCGTGGCCGCTCTGCGGGCGCTGTGCCGTGACGGCAAGGCCGAACTGCTGAAGCGCTTCATGGAGTCGCGCGCGTCGGCGCCGGCGGCCACGCGGTTGCTCAAGGCGCTGGCGCGGCATGTCGACGACGTGCTGGCCCGCGCCTGGGCCGAGTCGGGCCTGGCCACCACGGCCCCGCAAGCCGTGCTGGTGGCGGTGGGCGGCTACGGGCGCGGCGAGCTGTTTCCGCACTCCGATGTCGACGTGCTGGTGCTGTTGCCGAACGATGAAGGGCATGGCGACGACGGCGATGTGCCCCGCCGCGAGGCGCTGGAGCGCTTCGTCACGCTGTGCTGGGACATCGGCCTGGAGATCGGCTCGTCGGTGCGCACCGTCGGCGACTGCATGACCGAGGCCCAGCGCGACGTGACGGTGCAGACCGCCATGCTCGAGTCGCGCCCCGTCATCGGCAACCGGCGCCTCTTCAACCAGCTCACGCGGGCGCTGGCCAGCGTCATGGACTCGGCCGCCTTCCTGCGCGCCAAGACGCTCGAGCTGCAGCAGCGCCACGTCAAGTACGAAGACACGCCCTACTCGCTGGAGCCCAACTGCAAGGAAAGCCCGGGGGGCCTGCGCGACCTGCAGGTCGTGATCTGGGTCGCGCGGGCCGCCGGCCTCGGCCGCACCTGGAGCGAGCTCGCGGCCAAGGGGCTGATCACGCCGTTCGAGGCCTCGCAGCTGGTCAAGCACGAGGGCACGCTCAAGCTCATCCGCGCACGGCTGCACGCGGTGGCTGGCCGGCGCGAGGACCGGCTGGTGTTCGACCTGCAGACGGCCGTGGCCGACAGCTTCGGCCTGAAGCCCAGTCAAGGCCAGCGCAGCAGCGAGGCGCTGATGCACCGCTACTACTGGGCGGCCAAGGCGGTGACGCAGCTCAACCAGATCCTGATGCTCAACATCGAGGAGCGCCTGGCCGGCCAGGAGCACGCGCCGAGCCGGCCGGTGACCGCGCGCTTTGCCGAGCGCGCCGGCATGCTCGACGTGCTGCGCGACGACGTCTACACCGAGAACCCGCACGCCATCCTCGAGACCTTTCTGGTGTTCGCGCAGACGCCGGGCCTGCAGGGGCTGTCGGCGCGCACGCTGCGCGCGCTGTACAACGCCCGCAACGTGATGGACGCCAGCTTCCGCCGCGACCCCATCAATCGCGAGCTGTTCATGGACATCCTGCGCCAGCCGCAGGGCATCACGCACGCGCTGCGGCTGATGAACGCCACCAGCGTGCTGGGGCGCTACCTGTGGGTGTTCCGGCGCATCGTCGGGCGCATGCAGCACGACCTGTTCCATGTGTACACGGTCGACCAGCACATCCTGATGGTGGTGCGCAACATGCGCCGCTTCTTCATTCCGGAGCACGCGCACGAGTACCCGTTCTGCAGCCAGATCGCGGCGCAGTTCGACAAGCCCTGGGTGCTGATCGTGGCGGCCCTCTTCCACGACATCGCCAAGGGCCGCGGCGGCGATCACTCCGAGCTCGGCCGCACCGAAGCCCGCCGCTTCTGCCGCGAGCACGGCATCGAGGCCGAGGACACGCAGCTGATCGAGTTCCTCGTCGACCAGCACCTGACGATGAGCCGCATGGCGCAGAAGGAAGACCTGTCCGACGCCGACGTCATCCGCGCCTTCGCCGCCCGCGTGGGCACGCCGCGCCGGCTGCAGGCGCTGTACCTGCTGACGGTGGCCGACATCCGCGGCACCAGCCCGCGCGTCTGGAACGCCTGGAAGGGCAAGCTGCTCGAAGACCTCTACCGGCTCACCTTGCGCTCGCTCGGTGGCGCGCAGCCGAACTTCGACACCGAGATCGAGGCCCGCAAGCTCGAGGCGCAGCAGAACCTGGCGCTGCACAGCGCGCTGCCCGGCACCGAAGAGCCGCTGTGGAAGACGCTCGACGTGAGCTACTTCGCGCGCCACGACGCCGCCGAGATCGCCTGGCACGCGCGCAGCCTGTGGCGCCACGTCGCCACCGACACGCCGGTGGTGAAGGCCCGCGCCTCGTCGGTGGGCGACGGCCTGCAGGTGCTGGTGTACTCGCCCGACCTGCCCGACCTGTTCGCGCGCATCTGCGGCTACTTCGAAGCGGCCAGCTTCAGCATCCAGGACGCGCGCATCCACACCACGCGCGCCGGTTTTGCGCTCGACACCTTCCAGGTCATCGGCACCAACGGCCTCACGCCCAACGCACCGGCCGGCTACCGCGACCTGATCTCGCTCGTCGAGACGCAGCTCGGCGCGGCGCTGGCGGCCACCGGCGCGCTGCCCGAGCCGCGCAGCGGCCGCGTGTCGCGCCGCGTAAAGAGCTTCCCGGTCACGCCGCGCGTGTCGCTGTCGCCCGACGAGCGCGCGCAGCGCTGGCTGCTCACGGTGAGCGCCTCCGACCGCACCGGCCTGCTCTACGCCATCGCGCGGGTGCTGGCCCGCAACGGCGTGAACCTGCAGCTGGCCAAGATCACGACGCTGGGCGAGCGCGTCGAAGACACCTTCCTCGTCGACGGCCCCGAGCTGCAGAAGCCGAAGGCGCAGCTGCGCATCGAGAGCGAGCTGCTCGACGCCCTGACCTCGCCGACCTGAGAGCCGCCACGTGGGCCTCAAACGCATCGGCGCCGACGAGGCCCTGCCCGGCCTGGCCGGCTTCGACGCCCTCATCGACGCGCGCAGCGAAAGCGAACACGCCGAAGACCACCTGCCCGGCGCCGTGAATTGGCCGGTGCTCAACGACGCCGAGCGTGCGCTGGTGGGCACCGAGTACGCGCAGATCTCGGCCTTCGACGCCCGCAAGCGCGGCGCCGCGCTGGCCGCCATCAACATCGCCCGCCACGTGCAGCAGCACGTGCTGCCGCTGCCGCGCAGCTGGCGGCCGCTGGTGTATTGCTGGCGCGGTGGCCAGCGCAGCGGCTCCCTGGCGATGGTGCTGTCGGAGATCGGCTTCGCCGTCACCGTGCTCGACGGCGGCTACCGCGCCTTCCGCCGCGCCGTGATGGCCGAGCTCGAGCGGCTGCCCGATCGCCTGCAGTTCACGGTGCTGGCCGGCCGCACCGGCAGCGCGAAGAGCCGGCTGCTGCAGGCGCTGGCCGAGGCCGGCGCGCAGGTGCTCGATCTCGAAGCCCTGGCCCATCACCGCGGCAGCGTGCTCGGCTTGGTGCCCGGCGATCGCCAGCCCTCGCAGAAGGCCTTCGAGACGGCGCTGTGGCGCGCACTCGCTGCGTTCGACCCCGCGCGCCCGGTGTTCGCCGAAGGCGAAAGCCGCACCATCGGCCGCCTGCGTCTGCCCGAGGCGTTGCTGCTGCGGCTGCGCGACGCGCCGGTGCGCCAGGTGCAGATGCCGCTGGCCGCGCGCGTGGAGTTCCTGCTGGGCGACTACGCGCACTTCGTCGCCGACGTCGATGCCTTCTGCGCGCGCTTGCAGGTGCTGCGTGATCTTCGCGGCACCGAGACCATCACCCGCTGGCAGACGCTGGCGCGCGGCGGCGACGGCCACACGCTGGTGCGCGAGCTGCTCGAGCAGCACTACGACCCGGTCTACACCAAGTCGATGCAGCGGCACTTCGCCCACTTCGAGGCGGCGCAGCCCGTCGAACTGGCCGATGCGGCACCGGCCACGCTCGCGGAAGCCGCCCGCGCCCTGATCGACGCCCTGCCTGCCCCCGCCGAGCAGGCTTGAGCGGCTGCGCCAGGTCAAGCCAGCCGTCGGCGCGCCGACCTACAGTCGTCGCTCTCCCGTGAACCTGTCGCGCCGATGACGCAAGCCCCTGAAGACCCACGCCGCCTGCCCTACGAGGTGGGCCGCGCGATCCGTGCCAACCCGGTGCGCCAGCTGACGGCCGGCGCGCCGCTGCGCTGGCTGGCACTGGGCTGGCGCGACCTGATGCGCTGCCCGCTGCCGGGCCTGGTGCACGGCCTGGCGATGGCCCTGTTCGGCGCCGTGCTGGTGGCCCTGGCGCGCGACCGCTTCTGGCTGCTGGCCGGCGCCTTCAGCGGCTTCCTGCTGGTGGCGCCGGTGGTGGCCACGGGCCTGTATGCCGTCAGCCGCGAGCTCGAGCAAGGCCGGCGTGCCACGCTGGCCACGGCGCTGGCAACCTGGCGGCCGCGCACCCGGCGCGACGGGCGGCTGGTGGTGTTCGGCCTGCTGCTGGCGTTGGCCGGCACCGGCTGGGTGCTCACCTCGGCGGCCCTGATCACCCGCTTTGCTGCCGCGCCGGTGAACACGCCGATGGACTTCGTGCGCGTCGTCGTGCTGGCGTCCGACACCGGCCTGGCGGGCCTGTTCGAGATCTGGCTGATCCTCGGAGCCGCCTTGTCGGCGCCCATCTTCGCCAGCAGCGTGGTGGCCATTCCGCTGCTGATGGACCGCGACATCGCGGTGCGCCCTGCCGTGCTGGTGAGCGCACGCGCCGCGCTGGCCAACCCGCTGCCGATGGCGCTGTGGGCGACGCTGATCCTGGTGCTCACGCTGCTGGGCATGGTCACCGGGCTCGTCGGCCTGGTGGTGGCCGTGCCGTGGCTCGCGCACGCGAGCTGGCACGCCTACCGCGATCTGGTCGGGCCCGAGGGCTCGGCCGGCGAGGCCGGCTGAGGGGCGGCCAGGGACATGGGCAACATCACCGAAGAGCAAGTGGCGCAGTTCGGGCTGACCTTCGGGGTCGGCGCGTTCATGCTCTACATGGCCTTCATCATCTGGCAGCTGGCGCGCGAGTCGAAGGCCGGCCGCTTCGGCACCTTCGTGCTGTTCCTGGCGCTCGGCGTGGGCCTCGTGGGCTTCATCGCCAAGGGCATCATCAAGTGGGTGATGGGCGTCGAGTGACACCCATCACCGGCACTCAAGGCGTGGTCACGGGCTGCGGCGCCGGGGCCGGCACAGGGGCTGCCACCGGTGCAGGCGCTGGCGTCGGCTGCGGCGGGTTGCGCTCCAGCAACCGGCGCTCGTAGACGTAGTCGCTGCCGGTCTCGTGGCCCGCGCTGCGCGCCGCGCCGTACTGCGGCGTCTGCGGGAACTCGCGGCGCACGGCGTCGCGCAGCGTCTCGAAGACGTTGGAGCCCGCGCGCCACGCATCCACCGCGTTCAGCCGCTGCAGCAGGTGCCAGGTGAACACCGAGTGGCCGTCGCGGCCCTCGTCGGACACCGGCTCGTCACCGCCGGAGCTCATCACCACCGCGGCCCGCTTGCCCAGCAGCGTGCTGGCCTCGACACCGCTGGCCACCTGCACACGCTCGCCACCGACCAGCTGGCCCGAGAAGCAGCTGTCGGCGATGAGCAGCAACTGGCGCGACGAGATCAGGCCGACGAGGCGGTTGATGTCGGCATTGGACAGCCAGCTCTCGGGCTTCTCGGCATGGGCGTCGGCCGGCAGCCAGAAGCCTTGCTGCTTGTCGTCGAGCAGCACGCCGTGGCCGGCGAAGTAGATGACGACCGAGTCGCTCGGGCGCGCCTCGACGGCCAGGCGGTTGAGCGCACGCAGCAGGCTCTCGCGGCTGGCATCGGGCAGCACCTCGGCCTCGTAGCCGAAGCGCTGCTCGAGGGCGCGCGCCACGCCCTGGGCATCGTTGACGGCCGACTGCAGCTCGGGGATGCGGCGATCGGCGTACTTGTTGATGCCGATGACCAGCGCGTACTTGCGCTCGATGGTCGGCAGCGCCGCCTCGATGACGCGCGAGCTGTGCACCCGCAAGGGGGCGGCCGCCGGGGCCGCAGTGGCTGCGGCTGAGGGCACCCCCGCCTGCGAGGCCGACTGCGCCGCGGACTGCAGCACCGCCTGCGCCTGCGCGGCAGCCGCCGCTTCGGCGCGCGAACGTTCGGCTTCGCGCAGCGCCTGGACCTCCTTCAGCAGCGCCTCGGTGACGAGGCAGCTGCCGGACTCGATCTCGCGCTGGCTGCGGCAGGCGCGGGCGTCGGCCAGCGTCGGGTCTTGCTCCAGGCGCGAGAGGCTGTCGGCAAAGATGCGGCGCTTGAAGTTGGCGCGCGCAGCCAGCAAGGCGGCGATCTCGTCGCGCGTCATCTCCGCGGTGTTGATGCGCTTGAAGCCGTTGCCATTGCCGAAGTCGAGGGTCGGCATGACGTCGAGCACACGGCCGAAGGTCGGCGCCGAGAACACCGGCGGCACCGACACCGCCGTGACGGCGGCCGTCAGCACCGTCGTCGTGACGACGGCCGGCGAATCGGGCACGAAGGCCGGCGTCAGCCTCAGTGCGTCGGCATTGCCCGGGGCCTGCACGAAGACGTAGTTGCGTGCGCTCAGGCCCGAGCCGGTGATGGCGTAGCTTCCGGCCAGGCTGGCGGCGGTGGCCGGCGTGCTCCAGGTCAGCGTGCCCGTGGTGGCCGTGGCCAGCGTCTGGCCGGCCAGGAAGCCTTCGACCGTGCCGCCCAGCAGCAGCGGCGCGCCGGCCACCGCCGTCTGGCGCGTGGCGACGTAGCTCAGCGTGGCCGGCGTGATCGTCGCCGTCGTGCTGCCGGCCGGCGTGGCCAGCGTGTAGTTGGCCGCGTCGGCGCCGGCCAGCACGGCCGTCCAGTCCACGCGCAGGCCCGCACCGACGTCGGCGCTGGTGAAGCTGCCGACCAGCGGTGCGCTGACGATGTCGCCGACGACGGCGCCGCCCAGCACGCCGCTCATCACCACCGTGCTCAGGCCGTCGTAGACCTTGTCGGCCGCGCTGACGGCGCCGAGGCTCAGCGCTGCCGGGCTGACCGTGGCGGTCAGCGAGCTGGGCACCACCAGCGTGTAGTTGTCGGCATCGGCGCCGGCCAGCGAGACGCCGCCCACGCTGACGGCCTTGCCCACGCCGATGCCGCGCGTGGCAAACGCACCGGTGGCACTGCCCGCCAGCGAGACGGTGTCGCCGGCCAGCGGCGCCACGCTGGCCGAGCCGGCCAGCAGCGCCACGGTGCTGCCGTCGTAGGCCCGGTCCAGAGCCGACAGGCCGGTCAGCGCCAGGGGCGCGCGGCTGATGCCGGCCACCAGGCCGGCGGGCAGCTCGAGCGTGTAGTTGGCGGCATCGGTGCCCGCCAGGCCCAAGCCCGAGATCCGCACCGGCTTGGCCAGCCCCGCGTTCTTGTCATCGAAGCCACCGAGCGCGGTACCCGTGAGGTCGACGACGTCACCCGCCAGCGGCGCGATGGTGGCCGCGCCTGACAGCGTGGCCAGCGTCGTGGCGTCATAGACCTTGTCCAGCGCCACCAAGCCGCTGAGCGGCAGCGGCCGCGCCGTGATGTCAGCCACCAGGCCGGCCGCCAGCACCGGGGTGTAGTTGCCGCCGTCCGCGCCACCCAGCGACAGGCCGGTCAGGCTCACTGGCTTGGCAGCGCCTGCGTTCTTGTCGGCAAAGCTGGCCGAGCTGCCCGCCGCAAGGGTGACGACATCGCCCGGCAGCGCCGTGAACAGCGCCGTGCCGCCCAAGGTGGCAGCCAGGGTGCCGTCGTAGACCTTGTTGTTGGCCACGAGACCGCTGATCGACAGCGCCCGGGGCGTGATGTCGGCCGTCAGGCCCGCCGGCGCCACCGGCACGTAGTTGGCCGCGTCGGCACCGTCGAGTGACAGGCCCGACAGCACCACCGGTTTGGCGATGCCGACGTTCTTGTCGGCGAAGTTGCCCACGGGCGTGCCCGCCAGCGTGACCGTGTCGCCCGCCAGCGGCACGACGCTGCCGGTGCCGCCGAGCACGAGCAAGGTGCTGGCGTCGTAGACCCGGGACGCGGCCGACAGGCCCAGCACCGGCAGGGGCCGCGGGCTGATGGTGGCCGGCAGCGCAGTGGGCAGTACCAGGTCGTAGTTCGCCGCGTCGGCACCCGAAAGCGTGAGCCCCGAGACGGCCGCGGTGCGGCTGCCGGCGTTGCGGCTGTCGAACACGGCCGTCGCGCTGCCGGCAAGCGTGACGATGTCGCTGCCCAGCGCCGTGATGCTGGCCGTGCCCCCCAGCGCCGCCACCACGGTGGTGTCGTAGACGCGGTCCAGCGCCACCAGCCCCAGCAGCGACAGCGGCGCCCGCGTGATCTCGCCGCTCAGGCCCAGCGGGGCCACCGCCGTGTAGTTGGCACCGTCCGGGCCGCCGAGCGAGATGCCGGTGATGGTGATCGGCTTGCCGCTGCCGACGTTCTTGTCGGCGAATACCGCCGTCGGCGTGCCGACGACCGTGACGACATCGGTGCCCAGCGGCGCAAAGCTCGCCGTGCCGGTGACGGGCGCGCTGAGCGTGGCGTCGTACACCCGGCGGCCGCCGACCAGGCCCAGCACCGACAAGGGCGCCGGCGTGATCTGGCCAATGGCGCCGCTGGCGGTGCCGTCGTAGGCCACACCGAACACCGGGAAGCCGCCGACCGAATCGCTCACCGCGGCCGACAGGCCCGAGGTGCTGACGAGCTTGCCGGTGCCGACGTTGCGGTCGTCGAAGTCGCCCGCTCCCAGCGGCGAGACCAGCACCGCCACCTCGGTGGCCCCGATGCCGCTGAAGCTGGCACCGACGCCCGCCAGGTTGGCGCTGGTGTTGGTGTCGTAGACCTTGCTGACCGATCCCGTCAGGCCGACCGTGAGCGTGGGCGCCAGCTCGTGCAGGAAGCCGTTGCCGCTGCCCAGCACGGGCGTCGTGCCGGCCGTGGCCGCGTACTGGCGGAAGGCCGGCACCAGGCCGCCGGGGCTGTCGCCCGCCGGCGCGGCGGAGTAGACGAGCCAGCGCGCCGCACCACTGGTGACCAGCGCCGACGCACCCGCGGCATTGCTGAACGCGCCCGCGGCATTGACGACGAGGGCATCCCCGGTTGGATCAGAGGCACTCAGCTGCCCACCTGCGAGCAGGCGAACATCGGCGGAACTGGTGGCGCTGATCTGCGTCGCCGAGATGGCCCCGCCCAGCTCCAGCGAGCCGGCGCTGGCCACGAGATCGACCGGGCCGGCCACCGTCCAGGCGCCGGGGCTCAGCGTGCCGGCCGCCTGTGTCAGGCTCAGGGCGGTGAGGCTGCTGCCGACCGTGGCCGACGCACTGCGTGCGAAGTTCTCGGTCACCGTCAGGCTGCCGCCACCGCCCAGCGTGCCGCCGCTCAGGTCGAGGCTGCGCAGGCTGGTGGCGCCACCGAACTGCAGGTTGCCGCCGCTGAGCTCGACCGTGCCGCCGCTGGTGACCGGGCCGCTGAGCAGCACCGTGCCGGTGCCCGAGACGCGCAGCGTGCCGCCGAGCGCCGTGTCGCCGCTGACGACCAGCGTGCCCCCGGTCACATTCAGCGCGTTGGCGCTGTTGATCGTGAGGCCGGTGATGCTGTTGCTGCCGCTGCCGTGCACGACCGAGAAGCCGCTGCTGATGAGCGCCGTGTCGAGCGAACCCGGGATGAAGCCGCTGTCCCAGTTGGTCGGCGTGTTCCAGCTCAGGTCGCCGCCGGCGTTGGTGAACACCCGCGTGGCACCGAAGGCCGAGAAGATCATGCGGGCGCTCTCGCCGGCCGCCAGGCGGTAGCCGACGGCAAAGCCGCCGGGCAGCGAGGGCACGCCGAACAGGCCGGTGCTGGTGCCGCCGTGGCGCAGGAACGGGATCGCGTCGGCATCGGCCGGCACGTACGAGCCGAACAGCGTGGCATTCAGCGCGCCGCCCAGCACGACGTTGCCGGTGACGATGATCAGGTCGGAGTCGACACCCGGGTTGGTGCCGCCGAGCTCGAGGTCGAGCGTGCCGCCGGTGAGATCGAGGTTGCCGGCGATGGTGGTGGTGCCCGGGCTGGCGCCGGGGCGGATGGTGCCCGCATTGGTGAGCGTGCCGGTGCCGGCTGCGCCCAGGCGCAGCGTGCCAGTGCCGGTGATCACGCCACTGGGCGTGTTGACCAGGCTGCCGGCGGTCTGCAGCGTCGCGCCCGTGACGGTGTTCAGCGTGCCGGCCTGCACCAGCGTGCCGGGCAGCACCAGGGTGCCCGCCGCCACCGTCAGCGAGCCGCGGTGGTTGAAGGTGCCGAGGTTCAGCGAGGCGGTGCCGAGGCTGGTCTTGGTGATCGCGCCGTCGTTCGTCAGCACGCTGACAGTCGATTGCGTCAGCGGCGTGGCGTTGGTGCTGGCCAGCACCAGCGTGCCGCCGGCTGCATTGAGCAGCGAACCGGCCACCCCGCCCACGCCGAGGGTGACGCTGTCGTCGCCGCCGATCGTCACGGTGCCGCTGTTGACCCAGGCGCGCGTGCCGTTGACCTGCAGGCCGCTGGCGACAGCAGCGAGGTTGATGTTCGACGAGCCCAGCGTGCGCAGCACACCGGTGCCGCCCAAGATCGATGCGCCGCTGCCCGACACATCGAAGGCCGAGCTGACGATGAGCTCGCCGCTGCCGTTGACCGTCGAGTTGGCCAGGCTCAAGCTGCCCAGCGTGGCGCTGGGCGTGTCCAGCGTGAGCGTGGTCGACACCAGCGAGGCGCTCGACGGCAGCGAGACGCTGCTGCCGGCGCGCACCGACAGCGCCGTGCCGGCCAGCGTGAGCGTCGGCAGGGACGCCACGGTGCCGGCATCGATGGCCAGGCTGCCGCCGGTCAGGCCCAGGGCCGCCAGGGCCACCGTGGTGCCGGCGGTCAGCGCGGCTGCGCCGCCGCTGACAAGGAGATCGGGCACCACCAGCGCCGCGCTGCTGATGGCCGTGAGCGAGCCGCTGCTCATCGCCGTGGGCAGCAGGCTCAGCGTGCCGCTGCCACCGTCGCCCAGCGACAGGTTGCCGCCGTTGACGAGCAGCCGCCCGGCGCCGGTAGGAACCGCCGCGCCCGAGAGGTTGCGCGTGCCGCTGCTGAAGGCCAGCGTGGCGCCGCTGGACACCGTGGTGGTGCCGGCATGGCCGCCGGCCAGCAGCTCGAGCGTGCCGCCCTCCACGGCCAGCGTGCCGGTGTGGCTGAAGGTGCCGACGTTGAACCGCTGCGTGGCCGGCCCGGTCTTCACCAGCGCACCGGCGTTGTTGAAGGTGGCTGTGCCACTCTGGTTGATGACGTTGGTGGCACTGCTGGCCAGCGTCAGCGTGGCGCCCGCCGCGTTGGTGAAGAAGCCACCGTTGCCACCCACGCTGAGCTGGATGCTGTCGTCACCGAGCACGTTCAGGGCGCCGGTGTTCGTCCAGCTGCGTGCCGCCGCCACCTGCAGGCTGGCCGCCGCGCCGGCGATGTCGATGCGCGTCGCCCCGCGGGTGATGAGGCTGCCACTGCCGCCCACGGTGGACGCCGCGGTGCCGATGACGTCGAAGGCCCCGGTGACGTCGATGTTGGCCGTGCCCGAGAGCGTGGAGCCGGCCAGCGACAGGCTGCTGAAGCTCACGGCGGGTGTCGTGAGCTCCAGCGTGCTGGCCGACAGCGTGGCCGCCGAGGGCAGCGACACGCCGGTGCCCGCACGCACGCTCAGGGTGGTGCCGGAGAGGTTCAGGTTGGGCAGCGTCACGGTGGTCGCGGCGTCCAGCCTCAGCGAGCCGCCCGCCATGCCCAGCACGGGCAGGTTGATGTCGGCGCCGCTGGTCAGCGAGGCCGCGCCACCGGTGAGCGAGAGGCTCGGCGTGGTCAGCGCGCCGGTGCTGCTGATGTTCAGCGTGCCGGCGCTCTGCACGATGGCGAGCAGCGGCAGGCTGCCGCTGCCGGCGTCATCGAGCGTCAGCGTGCCGCCGGCCACGCGCAGCGTGCCGCCGGTGCCGCTGGGCACGGCAGCGCCGGCCAGGGTGCGTTCACCGCTCACGAAAGACAACACCGCGCCGGCGCCCAGCGTCGTGGTGCCGGCGTGCACACCACCAGTCAGCTCGAGCGTGCCGGCGCCGATGTCGAGCGAGCCGGTGTGGTTGAAGGTGCTGACGTTCAGGCGCTGCAGCGCGCTGCCGCTCTTGGTGAAGGTGCCGGCGTTGTTGAAGGTGCTCGCCGCCGTCTGCGACACCGGGTTGCTCACGTTGCCGGTGACCGAGAAGGTGCCGGTCGAGGTGTTGGTCAGCGTCGCACCGACCGTGCCACTGCCCAGCACGATGCCGTCGTCGCCCGGCAGCACGATGGTGCCGGTGTTGATCCAGTTGCGGCCGCCCGCCACGACGAGGCTGCCCGTGCCGCTGGTGAGATTGACGGTGGTGGTGCCGGCGGTCGTGAAGCTGCCGCTGCCGCCGATGGTGGAGTTGCTGCTGCCGATGACCGACAGGTTGCCGCTGACGGTGACGTCGGTGGCGCCGACGATGCTCGAGCCCGACATCGTGAGCGCCGAGAACGTGACGGCCGGGCTTTCCAGTGTCAGCGTGCTGCCGACCAGGTTGACGGCCGAAGGCAGGCTGACGCCCGTGCCGGCGCGCACGCTCAGGCCCGTGCTGGCCAGGCTCAGCGGTGGCAGCGTCACCGAGGTGGCGGCGTCGAGCGACAGGCTGCCGCCCGTCAAGGCCAGCGAGGGCAGCACGATGGCGTTGCTGCTGCTCACGCGCAGACTGCCGCTGCTCACGCTGAGCGGCAGCAGCGTCAGCGGCGCGCCCGAGCGGTCGTCGATGCTGATGGTGCCGCCGCTGATGAGCAGATTGCCCGCGCCGCTGGGCACGGCGGTGCTCGGCAGCGTGCGGCTGCCGCTGTGGAAGGCCAGCGTGGCGCCGGCCGCGGTGCTGAAGCCGCCCGCGCCGCTGCCGCCGCCCACGCGCAGCGTGCCCGCGGACACGATCACGTTGCCGATGTTGTTGAAGGTGCTGACGTTCAGCGTCTGCGTGCCCACGCTGGTCTTCCTCAGCGTGCCGAGGTTGTCGATGCTGCTGGCCGCGCTCTGCGTGAACGGGTTGGCTGCATTGCCTGCCAGCGTCACGAAGCCGTCGGAATCGTTGACGAAGCTCCCAGCGCTGCCGCCAAAGCCCAGCGTGATGCTGTCGTCGCCGGCAATCGTCAGATCGCCGCTGTTGACCCAGCTTCGCGTGCCGGTGACTTCGACGGTGCCCCCGGCACCCGGGATGTTGATCAGCGTCGTGCCGGCCGTGGTGATGAGGCCGCTGCCCGTGAAGCCGCTGTTGGCGCTGCCGCCGATGGTCAGCGAGTCGCCGATCGTGATGTCGGCTGTGCCCCCGATTCGGCTGCCCGCGAGCGTCAGCGACGCCAACGCGACCGCCGGCGTCTCCAGCGTGAGCGTGCTGTTGCTCAGCGACAGCACGGCCGGCAACACCGAGGGCGCACCGGAGCGCACGGTCAGCGACGAGTCGGCCTGCGTCAGCGAGACCAGCGTCACCACCGAGGCCGCGTCGAGCGTGGCCGAGCCGCCGCTCATCGACAGTTCGCTCACGTCAATGGCGCCACCGCTGGTGACGCGCAGCGCGCCACTGGTGATGCTCGTGGGCAGCAGGTCGATGGTCGTGGCCGAGCTCATCTCCAGCGTGCCGCCGGCGATGCGAAGGCGGCCACCGCCATCGGGCAAGCCGGTGTCGCCGACGCGGCGCGTGCCCGCGAACAGCGTCAGCGTGGCGCCTTCGCCCACGGCGATGGCACCGCTGCCGTTGCCGCCGCCGATCTCGAGCGTGCCGGCACCGATCGAGAGGGTGCCGGTGTGGTCGAAGGTGGTCAGCGCAATGCGCTGCGTGGCGCTGCCGGTCTTGTTGATGGTGCCGGCGTTGACCAGCGTGCTGGCGGTGGATTGCGCAAAGGGTTGCGCATCGGTGCCCGTGATCGACAAGACGCCCGTGCTGGCGTTGGTCAACAGGCCCGGAGTGCCCGACACGCCGAGCACGATGCTGTCGTCGCCGGGCAGGCTGATGGTGCCGGTGTTGAGCCAGTGCCGCGAGCCGTCGACCTGAAGTGAACCCGCCGCGCCGGACAGGTTGACCACCGTCGTGCCGCTGGTCGTCAGCAAGCCGGTGCCGCCCAGAGTGGGCGTGGCTGCGCCGGCGCCGACGTTGAACGCCGTCGACACGGTCATGTCGCCGAGCCCGCGCACGGTGCCGCCAATGAGATTGAGCGTCGCGATGCTCGAGGTGCCGTCCAGGATGAGCGAACCGCTGACATCGGCCACGCCGATGGTGGCGCCGCCGCGCACGAAGAGGCTGCGGCCGCTGGACACGTTGATCGTGCCCGGACGCCCGGCATCGATCACCAGCCCGCCTCCCAAGGTGGCCGCTCCCGTGCCGCTGAGCGACAGAGTGCCTCCCAGCTGAGTCAGGCCGGCGACATTGAAGCTGCCGCCGCTGATGGCCAGGGCATTGCCCTCGCTGACACGCAGGCCGACGATGCGCGTGTTGCCGCTGGCATGGGTGACCGTGAAGCCGCTGCTGAGCACGGCACTGTCGTCGAAGCCCGGCAACAGGCTGCTGCTCCAGTTGAGCGGGTTGTTCCAGTTCAGGTCGCCACCGGCATTGGTGAAGACCAGCGAACTGCCACCCACCGTGCCGCTGCCGCCGCCGAAGATGACACGCGCCGCCTCGCCCGCGGCCAGGCGATAACCGGCGCTCCAGCCGCCGGCGCCGGTGATGGACGAGAAGGTGCCGGTCGAGGTGCCGCTGACGGCCAGCACCGGCGCGAAGTCGGTCACCGCGGGCGTGTAGCCGGCGAGCTGGCTGATGCGCAGCCCGCCGCCGATGGTCATGCCGCCCACCACGGCCAGGCGGTCGAAGCTGCCAGGCGCGGTGCCACCGACATCGACCCGCAGCTGCCCGCTGGCTTGCGTGAGGCTGCCGTTGATGGTGAGTGTGCCCACGGCACCCTCGCCGCCAGGCGCAATGACACCCTCGTTGACGAGCACGCCCGAGCCCGTGGCCACGCGCAGCGTCGAGCTGCCAGTGTTGCGGATGACGCCGCCGAGCTCGTTGGTGAAGGCGCGGTCGGTGACCAGCGTGGCGGCGTTGCCGATGGCCAGCGTGCCGGCGTTGGAGAAGTCGCCGACCAGCGACAGCTCGCCGAGGTTGACGTTGAGCGTGCCGGTGTTGCGGATGGTGCCGATCCAGCCCCCACTGGCCGCGGTCAGGCTCTGCGTGCCAGCGGCCAGCTTGTTGATCGTGCCGGCGTTGCTGAGCAGGGGCCGCGTGCCCGGGACCATCGTGATCGGGGCGGCATTGGTGGAGCTGATGTTGATGACGCCGCTCGCGGCGTTCACCAGCGTCGGCACCAGGTTCGTGGCGGCGCTGAAGGCGAACAGGATGCGGTCGTCGCCGCCCAGCGTGAGGGTGCCCTGGTTCGTCCAGCGCGCGCTGTCGACGATGGAAATCGCGCCGGTCGTGCCGGCCATGTCCATCGTCGTCGTGCCGGTGGTGATGAAGTCCAGGCTGCCTTGCAGTTCGGCCGCCGCCCCTTGCGCCCTGAACAGCCCACCCACCGTGACGGTGGCCGAGCCACCGAGCCCGGCGTTGTCGAGCGTCAGGTCGTTCAGTGCCGTACCGACGGGCGCGTTGAGCTGCAGCGTGGCGTTGGTGACGCCCAGATTGCTGGGCAGCACGATGCCGGCCAGGCTGGAGCTGAGCGTGGTCGTGCCGCCGGTCAGGCCCAGAGTCGACAGCGTCAGCGTCCCGCCAGCGCTGACGCTGGCCGTGGTGCTGGCGCCGCTCACCGTCAGGCTGGGCACCGTCAGCGCGCCACCAGCCGTGACGGCGAGGCTGCCGCCACTGACGATGGTGGGCAGCACCGTGGTGGCACTGCCGACGTTCAGCGTGGTGGCGCCGCCGGTGATGCGCAGCGCCGCGCCGCCCGTGGGGTTGGCGTTGCCGCTCATCGCGCGCGTGCCGCTGTTCAGATCCAGTTCGGCCGCCGCTGCCAGCGTGTAGCGGCCGGTGTCGTTGCCGCTGGCCTGCAGCCGCAGCGTGCCCGCCGACACGTTGACCTCGCCGCTGTTGTTGAAGCTGCCGACCCAGCCGCCCGAAGACAGCTGGAAGGTCTGCAGCCCTGCCGCCGTCTTGTTGATGGTGCCCGCGTTGTCGAGCAGCGGCAAGGCGCCCGCGTCCATCGAGAAGGGCGTGGCGTTGCTGCTGCTGATGTTGATGACGCCGGTGGCGGTATTGCGCAGCGTCGGCACCAGGCTGGTGGCGCCGGTGTAGCTGAAGTAGATGCGGTCGTCGCCGCTGAGCGCCAGCGTGCCGCTGTTGATCCAGCGCCAGCTGTCCATCACGTACAGCGCCTGGGCGGTACCCGTCATCTCGATCGAACTCGTGCCCTGGGTGGTGAGCGAGCCGGTGCCCTGCAGATCGACCCGCGCTCCCTGGGCGCGGAAGGCGCCGCTGACGAGCACGTTGTTGCTGCCGGCCAGGCGGCTGTTGTCCAGTGTCAGCGCCGTGAAGCTCGTGGGCGTCGGCGACTGCAGCGACAGCGTCGCGTTGGTGGCCGTCAGCGTCGCCGGTAACTGCAGGCCGCCCAGGCCCGCCGACAGCGTCGTGGTGCCGCCGTTCAGGGTGGGCGCAGCGAGCGTGAGCGTGTCGGCGGCCGACAGCGATGCGCTGCCGCCCGTCACGGTGAGCGAAGGCACGGTGAGCGTGCCGGTGGAGGTGACCGCCAGCGCACCCGCGCTCACCACCCAGGGCAGCGTCGACGCGGTGCCTACGGTGGCCAGCGACAGGCTGCCACCGCTCACGCGCAGCAGGTTGCCGCCCGTCGGGTTGGCCAGGGCCGACAGCTCGCGCGTGCCCAGGGCAAAGTCGATCTCGGTACCCGCGGCCAGCGTGTAGCGGCCGGTGTCGTCGCCATCGCCCAGCACGCGCAGCGTTCCGGCGTTGACGTTCACGGTGCCGGTGTTGTTGAACCGGCCGATCCAGCCCCCGGCAGTGACCTGCAAGGACTGCACACCCCCCGCGTTCTTGTTCAGCGTGCCCAGGTTGTTGAACAGCGGCGAAACCCCGCCGTCCATGGCCACTGGCGACACGTTGCTGGTGTTCAGGTTGATCGTGCCCGCGCTGGCGTTGACCAGCGTCGGCACCTGGCCGCCAGTGCTGGTGTAGTAGAGGTAGACGCGGTCGTCACCGTTGACGTTGAGTGTGCCGCTGTTCACCCAGCGCCAGCTGTTGAAGATGCCCATCGAGCCGCCCACGGTCGAGAAGTCGACCGTTGAGGTGCCGCTGGTGTTGAGGGTGCCGTTGCCGATGTACAGGCGGGCGCCGGTGCCGCGGGCGACGAAGTTGCCGCTGACGTTGACGGTGTTGCCGCCGTTGAGGTCGGACGACTCCAGCGTCAGGTTGGTGAAGTTCGTGGCCACCGGGGCGTTCAGCTCCAGCGTCGAGCCCGTCACGGTCAGGTTGGCCGGCAGCACGAGGCCGCCGAGGCCCGAGCGCAGCGACGTCGTGCCGCCGGTCAGTGCCAGACTGGGAACGGTCAGCGTGTCGGACGACGCCAGGCTCACCGTACCCCCGCTGACGGCCAGGCTCGGCAGGTTCAACGTGCCGGTGCTGCTGACCGCGAGCGAGCCGGCCGTCACGGTGGTGGGCAGCAGCGTCAGGCTCTCGGCCACGTCCAGCGTCACGGCGCCGCCGGTGATGCGCAGCCCGGCACCGGCGCTCGGGCTGGCCGTGGCCGACAGCGTGCGCGTGCCGAGGCCGAACTCCAGCAGCGTCGATGCCGCCATCTGGTACGCGCCCGAGTCGTTGCCGTTGCCCAGCACGCGCAGCGTGCCGGCGTTGAGGTTCACCGTGCCGGTGTTGCTGAAGTTGCCGACCCAGCCGCTCATGGCCAGTTGCAGCGTCTGCACGCCAGCCGCGTTCTTGTTGATGACGCCGGCGTTGATGAGCTGCGGCAGTGCACCGCCGTCCATCGCCACCAGCGTGGCGTTGCTGCTGTTGAAGTTGATGACGCCACTGGCCGTGTTGGCGAGCGTGGGCGTCTGCCCCGAGGGCGTGGTGTAGTAGAAGTAGAACTGGTCGTCGCCGTTGAGGTTGAGCGTGCCGCTGTTGTTCCAGCGCCAGCTGTTGTAGATGCTCATGCGGCCGCCGGCGGTCGAGAACTCGACCGTCGAGGTGCCGGCGGTGTTGAGCGTGCCGCTGCCCAGGTACAGGCGGGCGCCGGTGCCACGCGCGATGAAGTTGCCGCTGACGTTGACGGTGTTGCCACCATTCAGGTCGGACGACTCCAGCGTCAGGTTCGTGAAGTTCGTCGCCACGGGCGCATCGAGCGTCAGCGTCGAGCTGGTGGCGGTCAGGTTGGCCGGCAGGCTGAGCGCACCCAGCGTCGAGCTGAAGCTGGCCTGGCCGCCGCTGAGCGAGAAGCTCGGCGCCGACACGTTGCCGCCGCCTTCGAGGCTGAACGAACCGCCGCTGACGGCCACGCTCGTGGCGGTGGCCGTGGTCGTGGCGCGGCCGACAAAGCTGCCGGCGCTGACGGTGACGCTGGGCACCGACAAGGACTCGATGCTGTCCACCGTGAAGCTGCCGCCGCTCACCGTCATGGGCAGCAGCGTGGTGGCGGCCACGCCGGCCAGCGTCACCGCGCCGCCGCTGACGGACAAGCCGGCGCCGCCGCTCGGGTTGCTCAGGCTGCTCAGGCTGCGGGTGCCCGCGGTGATGCCGATGCGGGCGTCGGTGGCCAGCACGTAGCGGCCGGTGTCGACGCCATTGCCGGCCACGCGCAGCGTGCCGGCGTTGATGTTCACGAGGCCGGTGTTGCTGAAGCGGCCGAACCAGCCGCCGTTGGCCACCTGCAAGAGCTGGTCGCCTGCGGCGTTCTTGTTCAGCGTGCCGGCGTTGTCGAACACCGGCGTCACGCCAACGTCCATCGACAACGGGGTGGCGCTCGTGCTGTTGACGTTGACGATGCCGCCCGCGGTGTTCACCAGCGTCGGGCTCTGGCCGGACGGCGTGGTGTAGTAGAAGTAGATCTGGTCGTCTCCGCCCAGATTCAGCGTGCCGGTGTTGATCCAGCGCCAGCTGTTGTAGATGCCGAAGCGCCCGTTGACGGTCGACAGGTCGATGTTCGAGGTGCCTGTGGTCGTGAGCGTGCCGTTGCCCTGGAACAGCCGGGCAATGGCGCCGCGCGCGATGAAGTTGCCGCTCACGGTGATGGCGTTCGAGCCGCTCAGAAAGCTGTTGTCCAGCGTGAGGTCCGTGAACGTGGTGCCGATGGGCGAGTTGAGCGTCAGGTCGGCGTTGACTACGGTCAGGCTGGCCGGCAGCGTCAGCGCCGCGGCGTTGGAGCTCAGCGCAATGGTGCCGCCGGTCAGGCTCAGCGTGGGCACGTTCAAGGCGCCGCTGGCCGTGAGCGCCGCGCTGCCGCTGCTGACGGTGAGGCTCGGCACGCTCACGGTACCAGCGGCCGTGACGGCCAGTTGCCCGCCGCTGACGAGCACGCTGGGCGCCACGAAGTTGCCGGTGGTGCCGACTGTCAGGCTGCCGCTGCTCACCGTCAACGGCAGCAGCGTCACGCCGCCCGGCGCGTCGAGCGTGACGGCGGCACCGTTGATCAGCAGCCCGGCACCCCCCGTGGGGTTGCTGGCCGGCGACAGCACGCGCGCACCGGTGCCGAAGGCCAGGCTCGCTGCGGGCGCCAGCACATAGCGGCCCGTGTCGTTGCCGCTGGCGCCAATGCGCAGGCTGCCGGCCAGCACGTTGACGGTACCGGTGTTGTCGAAGCGGCCTTCGTTGCCGCTGGACCTCAGGGCGATGAACTGGGCGCCGTCGAAGGACTTGTTCAGCGCGCCCTGGTTCTCGACCGTCGCCGCCAGCACGCCCGCCGCAACCAACGGATTGGTGTGGCTGGTCGTCAGGTTCAGTGTCGCGCCGCTGGCGTTGACGAAGCGGGCCGTGTCGGCACTGCAGCAGCTCAGGCCGCCGAAGTTGATCTGGTCGTCGCCGGCCAGCGTTAGCGTGCCGGTGTTGATCCACTGCCGGCCGCGCTCCACGAACAGCGCTGCGCCGATGCTGGACAGGTTGACCGTGCTCGTGCCCTGCGTGCGCAGCGTGCCCGGGCCGGTGATCGCGTGGCTGCTGCCTTCGGCGCGGAAGGCCCCCGTCACCGTGACCTGCCCTGCTCCACCCAGCCGACCCGTGCCGTTGAGCACCAGGCTCGACAGCGTGATGTCGCCATCGAAGCCCAGCGTGCCCGCGCTGATGACGAGGTCGCTGCTGGACAGGATCACCGGCAGTCCGGCCGATCCGAGGTTGAGCACACCAGTGCCGGACAGCAGGAAATCAGGCGCGCTGATCGACCCGGTGGTGCCGACGTTGAGCACACCACCGGACACCGTGACCGGCGGCAACACGGCCGCGCCTGTCATGGCCAGCGTCGTCGTGCCGCCTGTGACAGACAGGCGCGTGCCGCTGCCCAGGTCGAGCGCACTGGCGGGCAGACTGCGCACGCCGCCTTCGAAACGCAAGCCAGTGCCGGTGGCCACTTCGTAGCGGCCGGTGTCGGTGCCATCGGCCCTGATCGCCAAAGCGCCCGCTTCGACCCGCACGGTGCCTTGGTTGTCGAAGAAGCCCGTGCTGGAGCCGCCGCTTGGCGGAATGATGAAGAGGCCGCTGCCACTGGCGAGCGTGCTGCGGATCAGGCCCTCGTTCTGAACCCGGGCCACGGCATAGGTGTTGCCCGTCAGCGCAGAGGTGTTGCTGCTGGCGAGCACGATCGTGCCGCTGCTGGCGTTCACCAGCAGCGGGTTGTCCGCCGTGCAGCACACGCCGGAGCCCAGCAGCACGCGGTCGTCGCCACCGATGGTGAGCGTGCCTTCGTTGACCCAGCGGCGGTTGTTCTGCACCACGAGGCTGCCGCCGGTGCTGGTGAAGTTGACGGTCGACGTGCCCTGCGTGCGCAAGGTGCCCGTGCCCGAGACCGTCGCGCCTGTGCCCTGGGCGTTGAAGGCGCCGGTCACCGTGAGGCTGCCGGTGCCGTCGAGCCGGCCGCCGTCGAGCGTGAGGCTGCCGATGCGGCCGCTGCCGCTGACCGTGAGGCTGCGGCCGTTGCCCACCACCAGCGAACCTGTGCCGCTGACCGGGCCGCCCAGCGTGACGCTGCCGGTGCCGCCGATGCTGAGGCTGCCATCGAGCTGCGCGTCGAAGTTGACGGCAAAGCTGCCACCGGTGACCGCCAGCGCATTGCTGCCGCTGGAGATGCGCAGGCCGCCCAGCGTGGTCGTGCCGCTGGCGTGGGTGACAGCAAAGCCGCTGCTGAGCACCGCCGTCTGGCCGGCGCCGGGCAGGCTGCCGCCCCAGTTGGCGGCGTTGCCCCAGTTGAGGTCGCCCGCGGCGTTGCTGAACACCAGGACCGGCAAGCCGGAGGCGCCGCCGAACACCAGGCGCGAGGCCTCGCTGGCCGCCAGCCGGTAGCCGGCCACGAAGCCCTCGGCGCCCGTCAGCGCCGCGAAGGTGCCGCTGGACGTGCCGGTGGCCGTGACGATGGGCACGAAGTCGGCCGTGGCCGGCGTGTAGCCGCCGATCAGGCTGGTGGCCACCGTGCCCCCCAGCGTGGCATTGCCGGTGATGGCCAGACGGTCCGAGGCACCGGCGGTGGTGCCGCCCAGGTCGAGCGCCAGCGTGCCGCCGGTCAGGTCGACATTGCCGACGATGGCCAGCGTGCCCGCGCTGCCCGCGCCACCCGGTTGCAGCGTGCCCAGGTTGGTGAGCGTGTGGGTGAAGCCGCTCGCGTTGAGGTTGAGCGTGCCGCTGCCGGTGATCAGGCCTGTGGCGGCGTTGGTGAAGTTGCTCAGAACGCCCAGCGTGGCGCCACTGCCCACCCGCAGCGTGCCGCCCTGGTTGAAGTTGCCGACAAAGTTGAGCGTGCCGGCCGTGACATCGACGAGCCCGGTGTTGTTGAACCTGCCGACCCAACCGCCCGCCTGGAGGTTGACGGTCTGCGCACCGGGGGTGGTCTTGCGCAGGGTGCCGGCGTTGTTGAACACCGGCAGCACCCCGCCGTCCATGCTGAAAGGGTTGGCGTGGCTGGTGTTGAGGTTGATGACTGCGCCCGAGGCGTTGTTGATCGTCGGCTCGAGGCTGCAGCAACTCGAGAGCGCAAAGAAGATGGCGTCGTCGCCATTGAGGTTGATGGTGCCGGTGTTGGTCCAGACCTGGCGCTCCAGGATCGTGAGCTCGCGAACACCGCCCGCAAAGTCGATCGTCGATGTGCCTTGGGTCGTGAGCCCGCCCGTGCCACGCAGCGTGACGCCCGTGCCCGCGGCCGTGAAGGCGCCGCTGACGGTGATGGCCGCATTGCCGCCCAGCGTGGCGCTGGTCAGCGCCATGCTGTCGAACACCAGCGGCGTGGGCGTGTTCAGCGTCAGCGTTCCAGCGTTGAGCACCAGCGCCGGGGCCAGCGCCAGCGCGCCTGCCGTCGACGTGAGCGTGGCGACCGAATTGCCCGTGATGGCCAGTGAGGGGACTGCCACCTCGCCCACGGCGGTGGCGTTCAGCGTCGAGGCGCCGGCCAGGTTGGCCGTGGCCAGGGCGATGCGCCCGCTGGCGCCCAGGGTGACGGCCGCACCGCCGCTCACGTCCAGCCGCGGCAGCGTCAGGTCGGTGGCATTGGCCACCGTGAAGCTGGCCGAACTGTCGACGAACAACGGCAGCAAGGTCGTCGCGGCGCCCGCGGCCTGCAAGGTGACGTTGCCGCCGCTCACCGTGAGCCGCGTGCCGGCCGCCGGGTTGCTGGCGGCGGCCAGCGTGCGCGTGCCTTGCAGGAACGCCAGGTTCGCCGTCGACGCCAGTGCGTAGGTGCCGATGTCGTTGCCATTGCCGGCGATGCTCAGCCGACCGCCGGCCACGTTGACGGTGCCCGTGTTGTTGAAGCTGCCGAACCACCCGCTGGCAAACAGGTTGATGGTCTGGTCGGCGCTGTTGTTCTTGTTCAGCGTGCCGAGGTTGTTCAACACCGGGGCCAGGCCGGTGTCCATCACCACCGGCGACGCATTGCTGGTGTCGAGGTTGATCACCGCACCCGTGGCATTGGTGAGCGTCGGCGTCAGGCTGCAACAGACGGCGAGCCGGAAGGACAGCCGGTCGTCGCCCGTGATGTTGATCGTGCCCTGGTTGATCCACTGCTGGCCGTCGAAGACCTGCAGGTCACCCGCGGTGCCGGCGAAGTCGGTGGTCGTGGTGCCCAGCGTCGTGAGCGTGCCGCTGCTGCGCAGCGCCGCGGCGGCGCCGCGTGCGTTGAACGCACCGCTCACGGTGCCCGAGTAGGTGCCGCCCAGCGTGGCGTTGTCGAGCAGCAGGCTCGAGAAGCTCATCGCCGTGGCGGTGTTCAGGTTGAGCGTGGCGTTGCTGACCTGCAGCGCAGCCGGCATGGCGATGGCACCGAAGGTGCTGCTCAGCGAGGTCGTGCCGCCGCCGAAGCTGGGCGTGGCGATGGCGATGTTGCCGGCCGCGCTGAGGTTCACGTTAGACGCGCCAGTCACCGTGTAGCTGCCCACCGAGATGGCGGCCGGCGTGCTGACACTGACATCGCTCGCAGTGACCGAGAGCGAAGGCAGGCTCACGTTGCCTGGGCTGTTCAGGCGCAGATCGCCACTGGCGCTGACCACGGTGGTGGGCAGCGTGGTCGGCCCCACGCCGGTGAGGGTAACCAGGGCGCCGGTGATGCGCAGCGCGGCCCCGGCCGCCGGAATGCTGGCCGAGGCCAGCGTGCGTGTGCCCAGGGCGAACTCGAGTTCGGAAGTCGGCGCCAGGGCGTAGCTGCCGGTGTCGCTGCCGTTGCCCTCGATTCGCAGCGTGCCCGCCGTGACGTTGACCGTGCCGGTGTTGTTGAAGCGACCGAGCCAGCCACTCGCGTTGAAGTCGAAGGTCTGCGCGACGTCGGCGCTCTTGTTCAGCGTGCCCGCGTTGGTGAACGACGGCACGATGCCCGTGTCCATGCCCAGCGGCGTGACGTTGGTGGTGTTGAAGTTGATGACCGCGCCCGAGGCATTGGTGAGCGTCGGCGTCTGGCTGCAGCAGATCGTTCGCTCGAACCACAGGCGGTCGTCGCCATTGATGTTGATGGTGCCGCGGTTCACCCACTGCTGGCCGTCGAACACGCCGAGCAAGCCGCCCGCCGTGCTGAACTCGGCCGTGGTCGTGCCCAGCGTCGTGAGTGTGCCGTTGCTGCGCAGGCCGGCACCGGCGCCGAGCGCATTGAAGGCGCCGGTGACCGTGAGCGACACCGAGCCGCCCAGCGTGGCGTTGTCCAGCCGCAGCGTGGCGGCCGTCAGCGGGGCTGCGGTGTTGAGGTTCAGCGTCGCGTTGGTCACCACCAGATCGGCCGGCAGGCTCAGAGCGCCGAAGGTAGAGCCCAGCGTCAGCGTGCCGCCGGTGAGCGACAGCACACCCGCCGACAGGTTGCCTTGCGCCGACAGGCTGACCGTGCCGCCGGTCTGCGTGATCGACGGCAGGCTGAAACTGGCCGCCCCCGCGAGCGTGACGACCGAGGTGCCCGACACTTCCAGCGGCGGCAAGGCCGTGGCCCCGTCGCCACTGATCGTGAGGGTGCCGCCCGACACGCGCAGCAAGGCACCGCTGGTGGGCAAACCACCCCCGACCAGGCTGCGCGCGCCCGAGTTGAACTCCAGCGAGGCGCCCGCGGCCAGCGAGTAGACGCCGGTGTCGATGCCGTCGGCCTGCACGCGCAAGGTGCCGGCCGCCGCGTTGACGGTGCCGGTGTTGTTGAAGTTGCCGATCCAGCCGCCTGTGGACAGCGCGATCGTCTGCAGCGTGCTGCCGGTCTTGTTGAGCGTGCCGGCGTTGATGAACTGGGCGGAGGCAAAGTCGTTCAGCAGCGGCGTCGCGTCACTGGTGTTGAGGTTGATGACACCGCCCGGCGCGTTTTCGAGCGTCGGCATCGGCGTGCCACCGCTGCGGCGGAACCACAGCCGGTCGTCGCCGTTGAGGTTGAGCGTGCCGGCGTTGAGCCAGCGCCGCGAGTCGAAGATCTGCAGCGCGCCGCCCGCGCCGCTGAACTCGACCGTGGACGTGCCCTCGGTGCGCAAGGTGCCGGTGCCGCCCAGCACGACGGTGGGGCCCTGGGCCGTGAACGCGCCCGTCACCGTGGTCGAGGCATTGCCGCCGAGGGTGGCGTTGTCCAGCAGCAGGCTGGCCAGGGTGGTGGTGACGGGGCCGTCCAGGTTGAGCACGGCGTTGGCCACCGCCAGCGCCGAGGGCAGCGTGCTGCCGGCGAAGTCGGAGCGCAGCGTCAGCGTGCCGCCGGTGAGCGCCAGGCTCGACACCGTGATGCCGCCAGTGGCCCCCAGCAGCATCGTGCCGGCCGATTGCGTGAGGCTGGGCACGCTCAGGCTGGCCGCGCCCGTGAGCGTGAAGCTCGACGTGCCGCTGAGTTGCAGCGCCGGCATCGTCATCGCGCCCGCGCCGGCCACCGTGACGGCGCCGCCGCTGATGCGCAGGCTGCCACCCGTGGCGGGCAGGCTGGTGGCGACGAGGCTGCGGTCGCCGATGCCGAACTCGAGCAGGCTGCCGGAGGCCAGGTTGTAGACGCCGGTGTCGGTGCCGTCAGCCAGCACGCGCAGCGTGCCGGCCGCGACGTTGACGCTGCCGGTGTTGTTGAAGGCGCCGATCCAGCCACTGCCGTTGAGCGCCAGCGCCTGCACGCCGCTGCCAGGTTTGTTAAGCGTGCCAGCGTTGTTGAACACCGGCAGCACCGCGCCGTCGTTGATCAGCGGGTTGGGGTCGCTGGTGTTCAGGTTGAAGACAGCGCCGAGCGCGTTCTCCAGCGTGGGCGAGGGCGTGCCGGTGGTGCGGCGGAACCAGATCCGGTCGTCGCCGTTGAGGTTGAGCGTGCCCTCGTTGCGCCAGCGCCAGCTGTCGACGATCTGCATTGAGCCTTCGGCAGCCGAGAGGTCGACCGTCGACGTGCCCTGGGTGACGAGCGTGCCGGTGCCCGACAGCACCGCGGTGGTGCCCTGCGCCGTGAAGGTGCCCGACACCGTGAGCGAGGCATTGCCCGCGAGCGTGGCGTTGTCGAGCACCAGGCTGGTGACCGTTGACCCCAGCGGCGCGCTCAGCGACAGCGTGGCGTTGCGGGCGGCCAGCGCCGCCGGCAGCGTGATGTCGGCAAACGACGAGGCCAGCGAAACGGTGCCTCCGCTCAGGTCGAGTGCATCCAGGGCCAGGTTGCCCGAGGCCGACAGGTTGGACGTGCCGCCGGACTGCACCAGACTCGGCACGGTCAGGCTGCCGCTGCTGGCCACGTTGAGCACACCCGCGCTCACCAGCAGAGACGGCAGCGTGATCGCGCCGCTGCCGGCAACGGTCAGCGTGCCACCGGCCACGCGCAGCGGCGCGCCGCTGGTCGGCAAGCCGGTCGCGTCGAGCGTGCGCGTGCCGCCGGCGAACGACAAGGTGGCCGCGGGCGCCAGGACGTAGCTGCCGCTGTCGTTGCCGTTGGCAAGGATGCTCAGCGAACCCCCACCCAGGTTGACGGTGCCGCTGTTGTTGAAGCTGCCCAGCCAACCCGCGCTGCTCAGCGACAGCGTCTGATCGGCGCTGCCGGGCTTGTTGATGGTGCCGGCGTTGTCGAAGATGGCCGTCAGCGAACTGCTCATCGACACCGCGTTGGCCGCCGTGGTGTTGAAGTTGAAGATGCCGCTGGCGGTGTTCACCAACGTCGGCGAGGGTGTGCCGCTGGTGCGGTCGAACAGCAGGCGGTCGTCGCCGTCCAGGTTGAGCGTGCCGCTGTTCACCCAGCGCCGGCTGTCCTGGATCTGCAGCGCCGCGTCGGCCGCCGAGAAGTTGACCGTCGACGTGCCCGCGGTGTTGAGCGTGCCGGTGCCGCCCAGCACGGCACTGGTGCCGGCGGCGCTGAAGCTGCCCGCGACATTGAGCGTCGCACTGCCGCCCAGCGTGGCGGTGCTCAGGCTCAGGTCGGTGATGCTGGTGGGCAGCGTGGCGTTCAGGTTCAGCGTGGCCGCGCTGACGCTGACGCTGGCCGGCAGCGCGATGCTGCCGAAGCTGGAACCCAGCGTCAGCGTGCCGCCGCTGAGCACCAGCGCCGGGACCGTGACGTTGCCGGCGCTCGAGGCCGTGAGCGAGCCGCTGGTGACGGCCAGGCTGGGCAGCGTCAGCGGGCTGGCACCCGCATCCAGCGACACCGTCGCGCCGCTGACGCGCAGGGTGCCGGCGCTGGGCACGCTGTTCAGCGACAGGCTGCGCGTGGCGCTGCTGAAGTCCACTTCGGCCCCGGCGCCCAGGATGTAGCGCCCGGTGTCGGTGCCGTTGCCGGCAATGCGCAAGCTGCCGCCGGCGGCCACCGTCACATCGCCCCGGTTGTCGAAGCGGCCGACCCAGCCGCTGGCGCTGAGCGTGATCGCCTGCAGGCCGGCTGCAGACTTGTTGATCTGGCCCTCGTTGACCAGGGCCGGCGTCGTGCCGGCGTCATTGAGGATGGGCGTCGCCGCCGTGCTCGTGATGTCGATCGTGGCGCCCAGGGCGTTGAACAGCTCGGGCGTACCGCCGTTGGTGAAGCGCAGCAGGTCGTCGCCGCCGATCGTCAGCGTGCCCTGGTTGACCCAGCGCTTGGTTCCGCCGAACTCCAGCGAGCCCCCGGCCGTGGTCAGGTTGACGAGGCTGGCGCCCGAGGTCGTGAAGGTGCCCCCGCCAGCCAGCGCCACGTTGGCGCCGGTGGCGTTGAACGCGCCCGCGACGGTGACGTTGCCGCTGCCGGCCAGCGTGCCCGAACTCAGCGTAAGCGCGCCCAGCGAGGTGCTGCCGTTGAAGGCCAGCGTGCCGCCGTTCAGCGTGGCGCCCGCCAGCGTCGCCGCGCCGTTGACGGTGAGCGTGCCCGTGCCGGCCTTGACGAGGCTGCCCGTGCCCGAGAGCGCGCCGGTCGTGGCCGAGCCGCTGGTCAGGCTGAAGGTGGGCGTGCCGCTGAGCGCGGTCTCGCCGGTGATGGCGAGGTTGCCCGCCGTCAGGTTGGCGGCGACGCTGTGAACACCACTGCCACCGTTGTTGGTGATGACGAGCGGGTTGGCGCCGGCGTTGAGCGCGGCGTTGACGATGACGCGGCCGATACCGGTGTCGGTGCCGGCGGGATCGTTGGCGCTGAGCGTGATGCCGCTGTTGGCCGTGATGGCGCCGTTGACGATGATGTCGCGCCCGGCCTGCAGCGTCAGTGCGCGCGTGCCGCTGATGGGCGTCGTCGTGACGCCCACCGTGATGTCGAGGTTGGCCTGCAGCACCACGTTGGCGCTGGCCAGTTGCGTGTTCAGCGCACTGGCGGTGATGACGCTGGTGGCGCCGGGGAAGGCACCGAACAGCAGGTTCGGGCTGGCGAGGTCGCCGGTGCCGACGCCGTCCAGGCTGGGGCTGCTTTGCTGGATGACGATGAACTCGGGGTCGAGCAGCAGCGTGCCGTAGCGCGCCGGGTTCAGGTCGGCCACGCGCAGGTCGGCGCCGCCGCCCCAGTCGAGCACGCCCTTGCTCGACACCTCGATGAAGCCGCCCTGCCCCAGCAGCCCGCCGCGGGCGCTGAGGTGACCGTGGCCGCGCGTGACCTGGTCGCTCCACAGCACGATGCGGCCGCCGTCGCCGTCGCGGCCGTCGGCGTTGACGCGGGCCTGCTCGCCCATGAACAGCGCCCGCGCGTGGGTGATGTCGGCTTCCTGCCCGCGCAGCCCGCCGCCGATGCGGATGCCACCGCCGGTGGCGCCCGAGGCGTCGACCTGGGCATCGCCCACGAGGCCGATCTGCGGTGCGCTCAAGTCGATGCGGCCGCCTTGGGCCTTGCCCTGCCCGCTGGCATCGGTGCGGCTGCCGGCTTGCAGCATCAGCGTGTCGCTGGCCTGCAGCACGATCTCGCCACGTTCGCCCACGCTCAGGCTCTGCGCCTCGAGCAGGCCTTGCTGGTTGACGATGCCGGCATAGATGTCGATGCGCCCGCCCGGCGTGGCCAGGCGGCCGAGGTTGGTGACCTCGGCCTTGTGGTCGGGCACCGTCACCTTGACGGCCAGGTTGGGCAGGCCGGTGTCGACCAGCTCGACACTGCGCCCGGCCACGAGGCCGGCGTGGCCGCCCGGGGCGTTGATCTGGCCCTCGTTGCGCACCTCGCTGCCGCCGACGAGCAGGATCTGGCCGCCGAAGCGGCTGCTCAGCAAGCCCTGGTTGACGACGCTGCCGGCCAGGGCCTCGGGCGCGCTCAGCCGGTAGCGGCCGGCGAGGAAGTCGCTGTCGAGCATGCGCATGCTGCCGGCCACCAGCGAGGCCACGTCGACGCGCGCGCCGTGGCCGAAGAGCACGCCATGCGGGTTGAGCAGCCACACCTGGCCGTTGCTCGACAGCCGGCCGAGGATCTGGCTCGGGTCGTTGCCGACGACGCGGTTGAGCACCTTGCTGGCGGCGTTGGCCTGATCGAAGTGCACGCCGGCGGCCGCGCCGATGTCGAAGCGCTGCCAGTTCAGGATGGCCCCGGGCGTGTTGCGCACGGTCATCTGTGCGCCCTGCACGGCCAGTTGCGCCTGGCCGGCCACGACGTTCAGCCCGCTGGGCAGGGCGGTGGGCGGTGCCAGCGGGGCCGTCTTCTGGGCATGCGCCACGGGGCCCAGCCCGGGCAGGCCGGCGCTCAGCAGGCTGGCCGCGATCAGCGCCTGGGCCAGGGGCTTCAGGCGGGGCGGGGCGGGCGGCGGGCAGTGCATCGTGGGCTCCCTGGGGCTCGAGCGTCAGAACCCGAAGGTGAAGGTGGCGTGGGCGCGGATGTCGCCCTTGTCGGTGCGCGCGCCGGCGGCGTAGGCACGGGCCACGTCCAGCCGGGCCGCGAAGTCGCCTTGCGCAAATCGCAGCCCCAGGCCGAGCGAGCCGATGCGGCAGCTGGTGCGGTTTTCCTGGCAGTTGTCGCCATTGGGGTTGTTCACGTGGCCGGCGTCGGCCAGCAGCAGCAGGCGCAGCAGCGCCGGCTCGCCGAAGAGCTTGTCGAGCAGGTTGGCGGTGACGAGTTCGATGCTGAGCTGCGCGCCGTTGTCGCCGTTGAGTTCGCGCTCGTCATAGCCGCGCACGCTTTGCGCGCCGCCGATGCCGAACTGCTCGCCCGGCACCAGCGTCGAGCGGGTGGCCTGGGCGCTGAACTGCAAGGTGAAGCCAGCTTCCCACAGCCAGGGCAGCGCGCCGGTGCCGATGTTGGCCGCCACGCGGCCGAGCTTGTAGATGCGGGTGGAGCCGGCGCGCACGGCTTCGAAGTCCGCGGCCTTGCCGTGGCGCCCGCCCATCGCGGTGTTGCCGTGCAGGCCCAGGCTCAGGCCCCAGGGCAGTTCGCCGGCGGACTGCGCCGTGTAGGTGAGGTTGACCGGCTGCAGCGACACGCTGGCACCGGCCGAGCCGCAGGCGGCCTCCGGCAGGCCTTCGATCGTGCATTGGTTGCGGTACTCGCGCGACTCCAGGCCGAGGCTGATGCGCTGGTCGAGTGTGTTCCAACGCGGCAGGTAGCGCGTGCCGCGCAGGCCGATGACCGTGCCCTGGCCCTGGAAGTCGAGGTCGCCCGCAGCGGTGGCGGTGGCGCCGCTCTTCACATCGCTCCAGGCGGCGAAGGCGTCGATGGTGCTGAGCTGGGCCGGCAGCGGCAGGCGCCAGGCGCCGCTGAGGATTTTGACGTTGCGGGCGTCGCGCGGCGCGGTCTGGGCTTCGAGGTTGAGCACCTGGTCGGTGCCGAAGAGATTGGCGTGCTGCCAGCCCAGGGCGGTGCGCCAGCGCCCGCTCGACTGGCTGCCGGTGTTGTCGGCCCGCAGCGTGGTGCGCGTGGCCGAGCGCTCGGTGACGGTGAGCTGCGCCTCGACCGTGGCCGGCTCGCTGCCGGGCTGCAGCAGCACCTGCACGTTGCGCGCGGGGTTCTCGTTGGCCAGTTGCAACTGGGCGTCGATCAGGCGCACTTCAGGCGTGCGGCCCTCCTTGAGCGCCGGCAGCGCGGCGCGGATGGCGTCGGCGCTGTACAGCCGATGGCCACTGACACCGACCTTGCTGAGCTTGCCTTCGACCACCCGGATGCGCACGATGCCGTCCGCCGCCGTCTGCCCGGGCAGGAAGGCGACGACGCCGCCGTAGCCTTCGAGCCGGTAGAGGTCTTGCACCGCCGCAGCGGCTTCGCGCAGCCTTGCCAGGCGGTTGGGGCCCATGTAGGGCGCCAGCACGGCATCGAGCCGCTCCTGCGCCAGCAGGGTGTTGCCTTCGACGACGAAGCCACGCACCTGCACCTCGGGGCCGGCCTCGGCGGCGGCGCGCGGTGGTTCAGCGGGCGGGGTCGGGCTCGGGGTCGGGGTCTGAGCCAGCACCAGCGCCGGCGCGAGCGCGCTGAGTGCCACAGACCGGGCGAGCAGCCGTGCGGCCGCCCACCGCCCCGCACATGCTTGTCTGCGCCAAGCCATTGGCCCTTCCCCCATGCTGCACCCGCGTTCTCAAGGGCCCGCCGGTATCGGCCGGGCCGGGCGGCGCCCAGGTCCAGGCTGTTCGCCCACGCACCTGCCGCACCACCGGTGATTTGTATCTCGGGTTGTAGAGAAAGGCCGCGGCCACCGCAAGACTTCGCGAGGGGATGACCTGGGGGGCGGCCCCCCTCTCGCGGGGGAGAGCGCGCCGTCGTTCGCCCCAGCCCACGGGCGTGAAATCGCCCGTGGTCGTTCGTCAGGCGTTCAGGCCCTTTTCGGGCCTTCACGTCCTGACTTGCCCCAGCCGGCGCGCGCGGGACGCGCGCCGTCGTTCGCACGGCGAGGAACCGTCCTCAGGACGGTCCCACGTCCGTGCTCATCCCATGTGCAGGCCGCCGTTGCAGCTGAAGTCGGCGCCGGTGGTGAAGCCCGAATCCGGGCCGGCCAGCCAGGCCACCACGGAGCCGATCTCCTCAGGCGTGCCCAGGCGCTTGACCGGGATCGTGGCGACGATCTTCTCCAGGATCTCGGGCTTGATCGCGCGGACCATGTCGGTGCCGATGTAGCCCGGGCTCACGGTGTTCACCGTCACGCCCTTGGCGGCCAGTTCCTGCGCCAGCGCCATCGTGAAGCCGTGCATGCCGGCCTTGGCGGCCGAGTAGTTGGTCTGGCCGGCCTGGCCCTTCTCGCCGTTGACCGAGCTGATCTGGATGATGCGGCCGAAGCCCTTTTCCACCATGCCCGGCACCACCTGCTTGGTGACGTTGAACATGCTGTTCAGGTTGGTGTCGATGACGGCCTTCCAGTCCTCGGGCGTCATCTTCAGGAACATGCGGTCCTTGGTGATGCCGGCGTTGTTGACGAGCACGTCGATCGGGCCGTGTTCGGCCACGGCCTTGCCGAACGCCGCCACGGTGCTGTCCCAGTCGGCGACGTTGCCGACGCTGGCGTAGAACGTGTAGCCCAGGGCCTTCTGCTCGTCGATCCACTTCACGTGGTCGCGGCTCGGGCCGCAGCCGGCGATGACCTTGAAGCCTTCCTTGTGCAGGCGCTGGCAGATGGCGGTGCCGATGCCACCCATGCCGCCCGTGACGTAGGCTACCTTCTGATCGAACATGTCTCTCTCCTTCCCGTTGCGGGGTGTGTTGACTGGATTGGATGGCGTCAGCGCTCGACGGTCAGGGCCACGCCCATGCCCCCGCCGATGCACAGCGATGCGATGCCCTTCCTGGCATCGCGCTTGATCATCTCGTGCAGCAGCGTCACGAGGATGCGGCAGCCACTGGCCCCGATGGGGTGACCGATGGCGATGGCGCCGCCGTTGACGTTGACCTTGCTCGTGTCCCAGCCCATTTCCTGGTGCACGGCACAGGCCTGGGCGGCGAAGGCTTCGTTGATCTCGAGCAGGTCGAGATCGGCGGGCTTCCAGCCGGCGCGCTCGAGCGCCTTCTTCGCCGCCGGCACCGGGCCCATGCCCATGATCGACGGGTCGAGACCGGCGCTGGCGTAGCTGGCGATGCGCGCCAGCGGCTTCAGGCCCAGCGCGGCGGCCTTGGCAGCCGTCATCACCATCACGGCGGCGGCGCCGTCGTTGAGGCCGCTGGCGTTGCCGGCGGTCACCGAGCCGGCCTTGTCGAAGGCCGGGCGCAGGCCGGCCAGGGCCTCGGCGCTGGTCTTCTTGTTGATGAACTCGTCCGCCGCGAAAACGATGGGGTCGCCCTTCTTCTGCGGCATCACCACCGGCACGATCTCGTCCTTGAAGCGGCCGGCCTCCTGTGCCGCGGCCGCCTTGTGCTGGCTCGCCAGCGCCAGCGCGTCCTGCGCATCGCGCGAGATGCCGTACTGGCGCGCCACGTTCTCGGCCGTGATGCCCATGTGGTACTGGTTGTAGACGTCCCACAGGCCGTCGGTGATCATGCTGTCGGCCATCTTCCACTCGCCCATGCGCTGGCCGTCGCGGCTGCCGAGCAGCACGTGCGGCGCGGCGCTCATATTCTCCTGGCCGCCGGCGATGACGATGTCGCTGTCGCCGTCGCGGATGGCCTGCGCGGCCAGCATCACGGCCTTCAGGCCCGAGCCGCAGACCTTGTTGATGGTCATGGCCGGCACGCCGTGGCTGAAGCCGGCCTTCATGACGGCCTGGCGCGCCACGTTCTGGCCGCTGCCGGCGGTGAGCACCTGGCCGAGGATGACCTCGCCAATCTGCTCGCTGCTCAGGCCGCTGCGCTCGAGCAGCGCCTTCAGCACCGTGGCGCCGAGTTCCGGCGCCGACACCTTGGCGAGCGAGCCGCCGAACTTGCCGACCGCGGTGCGCGCGGCCGCGACGATGACGATGTCCTGTTGAGCCATGTGAGGGATCTCCTGATTTCGAAGTCTAGGCCTTGGCCTTGACGTAGCGGCCCGGGGCCGGTTCGATGGCCTTGAAGCGCGCCGAGCCGGCGGCCCTGGGCGCGTTGACGAGCTTGCCGCCGCGGCTCTTGAGCCAGCCGCTCCACACCGGCCACCAGCTGCCCGGGTGTTCGGTGGCGGTCTTGAACCAGTCGTCCGCCTTGGCCGGCAGTTTCGCCGAGGGCTGCGTGCTCACCCAGTGGCTGCGCTTGCCCTTGGCCGGCGGGTTGATGACGCCAGCGATGTGGCCGCTGGCGCCGAGCACGAAGGTGCGCTCGCCCTTGATCAACGGCACCGAGGCGTAGGCCGACTGCCAGGGCACGATGTGGTCCTCGCGGCTGCCGTAGACGAAAAACGGTGCCTCGATGGCGCCGAGGTCGACACGCTCGCCGCAGACGGTGAGCGCGCCGGGCTTCTTCAACTCGTTCTGCAGGTACATGTGGCGCAGGTACCAGCAGTAGAACGGGCCCGGCAGGTTGGTGCTGTCCCCGTTCCAGTAGAGCAGGTCGAAGGGCGGCGGCGTCTCGCCCTTGAGGTAGTTGCCCACCACGTAGTTCCAGACCAGGTCGTTCGGCCGCAGGAAGCTGAAGGTGGTGGCCAGCTCCTGGCCCTTCAGCAGGCCGGGGCCGGCGGGCGCCTGCGCGCCGATGGTCATCTCGCGCAGCTGCACGCTGCCTTCGTCGACGAAGATGTCGAGGATGCCGGTGTCGGCAAAGTCCAGCAGCGTGGTCAGGAGCGTCACGCTCTCGGCCGGCTGCTCACCGCGCGCCGCCAGCACCGCCAGCGCGGTGGCGAGGATGGTGCCCCCGACGCAGAAGCCCAGCGTGTTGATGGTCTCGGCGCCGGTGATGGCCTGCACCGTGTGGATGGCCTCGATCGGGCCCTGCTCGATGTAGTCGTCCCAGGTCTTGCCCTTGAGCGATTCGTCGGGGTTGCGCCAGCTCACGACGAAGGTGCGGTGGCCCTGCTCGACGGTGTAGCGGATCACCGAGTTGTCGGGCTGCAGGTCGAGGATGTAGTACTTGTTGATGCACGGCGGCACGAAGAGCATCGGCCGCTCGTGCACCTTCGCGGTGAGCGGCTTGTATTCGATGAGCTGGAACAGCTCGTTCTCGAACACCACGCTGCCTTCGGTGGTGGCGACGTTGCGGCCGACCTCGAACACGCTCTCGTCGGTCTGCGAGACATGGCCCTTGCGCACGTCTTCGAGCAGGTGCTGCAGGCCCTTGCCGATGCTCTCGCCCTGGGTCTCGACGGCCTTCTTCAGCGCCTCGGGGTTGAAGGCCAGGAAGTTGCTCGGGCTCGTGGCATCGACCCACTGCTGCACCGCGAATCGGATGCGCGCCCGGGTCTTGGCGTCGCCTTCGACACTGTCGGCCAGCGTCATCAGGGTGCGCGCGTTCAGCAGGTACAGCTGCGCCATCGTCGCGGCCACCGGGTTGGCGGCCCACTCGCTGTGGGCGAAACGGCGGTCGGCGAGCGGCTGGGCGGTGGCCGAGGGCGCGTCGCCTTGCAGGCGGTGCAGCGCCTGGTTCCACATCTCGGTGGCGTTCTTGAGGTAGTCGCCCTGGATGCCGGCCAGGCGGTCGACCGGCACCGCCAGGCCGCCGAGGGCCTTGAAGGAGTCGGTCAGCGCGGCGCCAAAGGCCTCGGCCGAGGGGGGCAGCGCGGCGGTATCGGCCGCGGGCTTGGGGGCTGCGGGCCTGGCGGTCTTCTTGCTCTTCAAGGGCGTGTCTCCGGTGGCCGCGATCGGGGAGCGGCGCCTCGGGTTTGTACGGGGAAGGGCTGACGACGGCATGACAGAATTCTCTCCATTTCAACCGCCGGGCGGGCAGCGGCATGTACTTAGTGGTGATCGGCTGGCTCTACGTGGTGCTGATGATGGCCGTTGCCGAGGCCTTGTCGACCCAGGGCAGCGTGCTCGGCGCCGTGATCACCTTTCTGTTCTACGGGTTGCTGCCGGTGGTGTTGATCATCTACATCGGTGGCACGCCGCACCGGCGGCGGGCCCGGCAGGCCGCCGAGGCGGCAGCGGCCTCAGCCACTGCGGCCGCTGCCGCCGCGCCGCCACACGGCGGCGGCCATGCGGCCGGTGACACCGTCGCGGCGGAACGAAAAGAAGCTTGAAGCCTCGCTGACGGTACAGGCCCCCTGCACCGCCACCGCCGACACGCCCGCCGCCTGCAGGCGTTCGCGGGCCAGCATGGGCAGATCGGCCCGCCAGCGCGGGCTGCCATCGGCCTGCGGCGCCCAACGGAAGGCGGGCTGATCGCCCGGCGATGCCTGGCGTCCGAAGCCCTGCAGCACATCGGCGCCCACCTCGAAGGCCGCAGGCCCGATGCAGGGGCCCAGCCAGGCCATCAGATCGCCGGGTGCCAGGCCCGCGCCGCGCTGCATCGCCGCCACCGTGGCCTCCAGCACGCCAGCGGCCAGGCCGCGCCAGCCGGCATGCGCCGCGGCGACGGCGCGGCCGTCTCGTGCGGCCAGCAGCACCGGCAGGCAATCGGCCACCTGCACCGTGCAGGCGATGCCGGGCTCGGTGGTCCAGGCGGCGTCGGCAGGCTCTGCCGGGTGTTGTGGCGTGCCGGCGTCCAGGCGCAGCACGGCCACGCCATGCACCTGGCGCAGCCACACCGGGCGGGCGCCCAGGGCGGCCGCGAAACGGCGGCGGTTGGTGGCCACGGCCTCGGCGTCGTCGCCCACGGCCACACCGAGGTTCAGCGCCTGCCAGGGCGCCCCGCTGACGCCGCCGGCGCGGGTGCTCATGGCCGCGCCCACGCCGAGCGGCGGCTCGCCCGACCAGGCCGGAGTCAGCAACGGTGCCGGCGCCTCACTCGGCGTCAGGGCACTTCTCCGGGCGGGTGTCCTCGAAGGCCGGCAAGGCCATGCAGGCCTCGAACACGCGCATCACGTTCGGCACGTGGTCGAGCCGGCAGTCGAAGCGCTTGGCATTGAAGATCTGCGGCACCAGGCAGCAGTCGGCCAGCGTCGGCTTGTCGCCATGGCAGAAGATCGACGGCCGCTGTGCCAGGCCTTCCACCAGGCGGCGCTCCACCACCTCGAGCCCGGTTTCGACCCAGTGGCGGTACCAACGGTTCTTGTCGTCCTCCGACACCTTGAGGTCGCGCACCAGGTAGCGCAGCACGCGCAGGTTGTTCAGCGGGTGGATCTCGCAGGCGATGTCCATCGCCAGCGCACGCACGCGGGCGCGCTCGGCCGGCGTGGGCGGCAGCAGCGGCTGCGTCGGGTGGGTCTCGTCGAGGTACTCGATGATGGCCAGCGACTGGGTGAGCGCCTCGTCGCCGTCGTGCAGCAGGGGCACCAGGCGCGCCGCCGACACGGCGGCATACGACTCGGCGAGTTGCTCGCTCTTTCCCAGGTGCACCGGGCGGTAGACGTAATCGAGCCCCTTGAGCGCCAGCGCGATGCGCACCCGGTACGAGGCCGACGAGCGGAAGTAGTTGAAGAGCTCCATCGCCGGGCCCGCCTGCTCAGCGCACCGTCACGCGCAGCAGCGGCAGGCCGGCGACACGGCCTTCCATCACGTCGCCGCGCACCACGGCCGCCACGCCGGCCGGCGTGCCGGTGTAGATGAGGTCGCCGGGCTGCAGCTCCCAGGCGGCGCTGAGGTGCTCGATGATCTCGGCGATGTTCCAGATCAGCTCCTTCACGTCGCTGCTCTGGCGCGGCTGGCCGTTGACGTGCAGCGTGATCGCGCCGCTGTTCAGCGGGCCGGTCTGCGTGGCCGGCACGATGGGGCCGATGGGCGCGCTCTGGTCGAAGGCCTTGCCGATCTCCCAGGGGCGGCCCTGCTTCTTCATGTCGCTCTGCAGGTCGCGGCGCGTCATGTCCAGGCCCACGGCGTAGCCGTAGACGTGGGCCTGCGCGTCGGCGGCCTTGATGTTGCGGCCGCCGGTGCCGATGGCCGCCACGAGCTCGATCTCGTGGTGGAAGTTGGTGGTCAGCGTGGGGTAGTCGATGGCGCCGGTCTCGCCCTCGGGCACGACGACGATGTTGTCGGCCGGCTTCAGGAAGAAGAACGGCGGCTCGCGGCCGGTGAAGCCCATCTCCTGCGCGTGCTCGGCGTAGTTGCGGCCGACGCAGTAGACGCGGCGAACGGGAAACTCGCCCCCGCCCAGAACGGGCACAAGGACGGCTGCAGGCGCGGGGATCACAAGGCTCATGGTGCGGCGGGGCAAGTACGGGGTGGGCGGCGATGATGCCACCGCCGGCCGCTACACTCGTCCGCATGCTTCTCACGGCGCGCCGGATCCAGCATTGCCGGGTGTGCGGCAGCCCTGCCGAGTACCGCGTACCGGCCGACGACAACCGCGAGCGCGCCACCTGCACACGCTGCGGCGAGATCCACTACGAGAACCCGCTCAACGTGGTCGGCACCGTGCCGGTGTTCGGCGAGCGCGTGCTGCTGTGCCGCCGCGCGATCGAGCCCCGCCACGGCTTCTGGACGCTGCCGGCCGGCTTCATGGAACTCGGCGAGACGGTGGCCGAAGGCGCGCTGCGCGAAACCGACGAGGAAGCCGGTGCGCAGGTCGAGCTCGAAGGCCTGTTCACGATGCTGAACGTGGTGCGCGTGGGGCAGGTGCACCTGTTCTACCGCGCGCGCCTGCTCAGCGAGCACCTGGCGCCGGGCCCTGAAACACTGGAAGCGCGCCTCTTCCGCGAAGACGAGGTGCCCTGGGACGAGCTCGCGTTCCGCACCGTGCGGCGCACGCTGGAGCTGTTCTTCGACGACCGCCGCCAGGGCCGCTTCGGCATCCACGTGGCCGACATCGGCTGAAGGCCCCAGCCAAGCCCCCCGCGCGGAACCGGCTGTGCCGGGCCGCTGCGGGGCGGCCCCCTCGGGGGGTAGCGAGCGCTAGCGAGCTTGGGGGCGCAATCAGGCCGCTTGGGCCGCGCGCAGCTTCATCGAGAAGTCCTGCAGCGCGGCGATCCCGCTTTCCTCGGCCTTGCGGCACCAGGCCTGCAGATCGACCACCAGCTGTTCGGCGCTGACACCGGTGCGCGTCCAGAGCGCGCGCAGCTCTTCGCGCATGGCCACGAGCTTGGCGAGCTGCGGACTTTGGCCCAGCGCCGCCTTCAGGATGGGCTTCACGCCTTGCGGAATCTTGTCGTCGTCGCGGTGCAACCAGGCCTGCGCCAGGCGCATTTCCTTCAGGCGCGCAGCCGCTGCCGGGCCCTGCGCCTTGAGGCGCTCGACCTCGGCTTCGGCGGCCCGCTTCATCTCGGCCGCGTAACGCGCCATCACTTCGTAACGGTTGGCGATGACGGCCTCGAGCGTCTTGTTGTCGGCCACCGGGCGCACACCGCCCAGCGCCAGCTTCGGCGGCACCTTCTTCACCTTGGCCAGACCCACCATCTCCATCGCGCGGATGTAGGCCCAGCCGATGTCGAACTCATACGGCTTGACCGAGAACTTGGCCGAGGTCGGGTAGGTGTGGTGGTTGTTGTGCAGCTCTTCGCCACCGATCAGGATGCCCCAGGGCGACACATTGGTCGACGCGTCGGGCGCCTCGAAATTGCGATAGCCCCAGAAGTGGCCGATGCCATTGATGACACCCGTGGCCCACCAGGGGATCCACACCATCTGCACCGCCCAGACCAGGGCGCCGATGGCGCCGAAAAGGCTGAGGTTCAGGATGAGCATCAGGCCCACGCCCTGCCAGCTGTAGCGGGTGTAGAGGTTGCGCTCGATCCAGTCGTCCGGCGTGTTGTGGCCGTACTTGACCAGCGTTTCCTTGTTCAGGGCTTCAACGCGGTACAGCTCCACTCCGGTGAGCAGCAGCGCCTTCAGCCCCTTGACCTGCGGGCTGTGCGGGTCGTCGACCGTCTCGCACTTGGCGTGGTGCTTGCGGTGCACGGCCACGAATTCCTTCGTGACCATGCCGGTGCCGATCCAGAGCCAGAAGCGGAAGAAGTGCGACACGATCGGGTGCAGATCGAGCGCCCGGTGCGCCTGCGCGCGGTGCAGGAAGATCGTCACGCCCGAAATCGTGATGTGGGTGGTGATCAGCGTGTAGATCACGACCTGCCACCAGGTGGCCTCCAGGAGCCCGTGCGCGAGCCATTGCACGAGGGCGTCGTGGGCCAACCAAAGCGAATCCATGTAAAGAGTCTTTCAAGACTGCCGGACTGTCGGCGAACAGCATTGTAGGCCCCGCCCCGGTGCGGACAAAGGGTTGAAGCAGCCGGGCAAAACCCGGCAAGCCGCGGGTTTGACGCGGATCAACCCTGCAACTTACGCGCAGATGGGGGCAGATGAGGCGTCTTTCAACGCCGCTGCCAAACCGCGGCGAAAAATCCGTCGGTGTGATGGCGGTGGGGCCACAGCCTCAGGAACGGGCCCGCGACCAGCGACTCGGCCTCCGCGACATGGGCCGCCTGGAGCAGCTCGGCCACCGGCAAGGGCTCGAAACGGTCCTTTTCTGTCACCGTGAAGTCCTCGGCCACCGCCTCGTTCTCGGCCGCGAGCAGGCTGCAGGTGGCGTAGACCAGCCTACCACCCGGCTTGAGCAGCCGCGCCGCCGAGGCCAGGATGGCCTTCTGCTTGACCTGCAGCTCGGCCAGGGCCTGCGGGCTCTGGCGCCATTTCAGGTCGGGGTTGCGGCGCAGCGTGCCCAGGCCCGAGCAGGGTGCGTCGACCAGCACGCGGTCGATCTTGCCGGCCAGCCGCTTGACGCGGTCGTCGCGCTCGTGCGCGATCTGCGCCGGGTGCACGTTCGACAGCCCGCTGCGCGCCAGCCGCGGCTTCAGGTTCTCGAGCCGGTGGCCCGACACGTCGAAGGCGTACAGCCGCCCGGTGTTGCGCATCGAGGCGCCCAGCGCCAGCGTCTTGCCGCCGGCGCCGGCGCAGAAGTCGACGACCATCTCGCCGCGCTTGGCGTCGGTCAGCAGGGCCAGCAGCTGGCTGCCTTCGTCCTGCACCTCGACATGGCCTTCGGTGAACAGCGCCAGCTTGCTGAGCGCCGGCTTGCCGTCGATACGCAGGCCCCAGGGCGAGTGCGGCGTGGGCCGCGCCTCGATGCCGGCCTCGGCCAGCGCGCGCTGCACGTCCTCTCGCTTGGCCTTGAGGCTGTTGACGCGCAAATCCAGCGGCGCGGCGCGGGCCAGTTCCTCGACCAGCGGCCAGAACTGATCGCCGAGCGACTCCTTCAGCGGGTTGGCCAGCCAGTCGGGCAGGTTGTGGCGCAGCTTCTCGGGCAGCGAGGCGCGGTCGATGGCCGAGACCTCGTCGAGCCAGGCCACCTCGGGCGGCGTGAGGGCACCGCGCAGGAAGCCGGCGTTGCCCTGCCAGGCCAGGATGGCCAGCCGGCGCTCCAGCGGGCCGTTGCCGCTTTGCGCCAGGTGCTGGAACAACAGGCGCTGGCGCAGCAGCGCGTACAGCGTCTCGGCCAGCGTGTGCCGCTCGCGCGCGCCGAGCTTGGCGTGCTTGCGGAAGAACATCGAGACCAGACCGTCGGCCGGCGAATCGAACTTCAGCACCGAGCGCAGCAGCTCGGTGGCGAGTTCCAACAGGGAATGAGGGTGCATCGGCCCGATTATCCCGGCCGACAATGCGGCGCATGGACGACGACCTGCCCGCCCTGCCCCCGGCCCCGCCCGGCCGCTACCGGCACTACAAGGGCGGCGAGTACCGCCTGCTCGGCGTGGTGCGCCATTCCGAGACGCTGGAGCCGCTGGTGCTGTACCGGCCGCTGTACGGTGACCGCGGCGACTGGGTGCGCCCGCACGCGATGTTCTTCGAGACCGTGACGATCGACGGCATCACCCGGCCTCGCTTCGAGCGCATCGGCGACTGAGAGCCGATCAGAAAGCGATGTCGAAGCCGAGGCGCCAGGTCGCGTCGGTGTGCCAGGCCTCGCGCGCCAGGTAGCGCACCGGCTGCCCGGCCTCGGTCACCCGCACCGACTTGCGCTCGACCGCGTCGCTCGCCGCCGCCTGGGCCACCGACAGCCGCGCACTCAGGCCACGCCGGGGCTGCCAGCCCAGGCCGGCCGTGAGGTGGTGGCGCGCAGCCTGCTCCGAGCGCCGGCCGCTGGGCTGATCGGCCCGCGCCGGGCCGCGGGCGTCCAGGCCCAGCTGCGCGCTCCAGGCGGGCGCGAGGGCCTGGGTCAGGTCCAGCTTCAAGTGCCAGGCGGCCTGCCCGGCCAGGGCCGGACGCTCGGCCACCACGTCGTCGAGCCGCGAACGCGCCAGCGCCACGCTCGCCTGCCAGCGCAAGGGCGAAGCCGGCCCCAGGGCGGTGGCGAGTTGGCCGCGCAGCTCGACTTCGAGCCCCGCGCTCCAAGCACGCCCGGCGTTGAAGCGCTGCAGCAGCCAGGGTGCGGTCAACACGGCGGGCTGCTCGATCAGGCGGTCGAGGATGACGTCGTCGATGCGCCGCAACGACGCCGACAGCACGAGATCCGCGGCCCAGGTCTTGGGAGCCCCCTGCCAGCTGGCGTCCACGCTCCAGGCGCGTTCGGGCCGCAGATCGGGGTTGCCCGCCTGCGCGGGTGAAGTAGGCGACACCTCGATGGGCACGTAGCGGCGCGGCGTCACGTCGCGCGGGGTCGGCAGCCGGAAGCCGCGCGACAGTCCGAGCTTGAAGGTGCCCAGCCCCGGCCGCGGCTGGGTAGAGACACGCAACACCGGCCCCACCAGTTCGTGGGTCTGGCGCACGCGGTCGAACACGTTGCCCTCGCTCAGGGTGAGCAGCCGCTCCAGGCGCAGGCCCATCTGCAGGGAGGAATCGGTGCCCAGCGACCAGTCGTCCTGCAGGTACAGCGCCTGGCGCTGCACGCGGGCGTCGAAGCGCTCGTCGAAGTTCTCGGGCGGCAGGCCGCCCGGCAGGCTGGGCTCGGTCTGCACGCGGTCTTCATGGCGCCGTGCCGCCTCCCACTCGGCACCGACATCGAGCCGGTGCGCCGCACCCAAGGGGCGCTGGTGGTTGAGGTTGAGCACGGCCGACTGGTCCAGCGCCAGCCCGTCGACCGTGGTGTCCTGCACCAGCCGTGCCGCGCTGTCGCGCCCCTGCGCGCGCGCCTGCTGGTCGCGGCTCGCGTGGGTGACGCTGAGGCGCAATTCGCTGCGCGCGCCCTCGGCGCTGCGGTGCTGCGCCTGCAGCCGGCCGCGCCAGAACAGGCGCTGGTAGTTCAGCGCCATCTCGCTGCGCTGCTGCGCCGGTGGCGGCCCGAATTCAGGCCGGCGCTCGTCTGCCACGCCCCCGCGTGAATCGGCAAGGCGCAGCGTGTGGTCGGTGCTCAGCTGCCATTGCCCGCCGCCGGGCAGCGGGTGCTTCCAGGCCAGTCGCGGATTCAGGCTCAGTGCCTGGGTGCGGTCGTACTCGAGCTTGTGGGTTCGGCTGCGGGCCGTGGGCGTGGCGGCGGCGCCCTGCTGCCGCTCCTGGTCGAACGTGGCCCGCCAGACCTGGTCTTCCAGGCTGGCCACCAGGCCCAGGCCCCAGGTTGCTGCGCCTTCGCTGCCGGCCAGGTTGAGCGTGGCGCTGGCCTGCGGACGGCCGCTGCGGCTGGCGCCCTGCAGCTTGAGCTCGCGCGTGGCCTGCACGCTGGGCCGGCGCGTGACGAGATTGATGGTGCCGGCAATCGCCTGCGCGGCCTGCACGCTGGAGCCGCGCGTGATCTCGACGCGATCGATGGAGTCCAGTGCGATGGAGTCGAGCGACGTGCCACGCGGCAGGGGCTCGCCGTTGAGCAGCACCAGGGTCTGGCCGCTGCCCAGGCCGCCGAGCTGGAGTTCGGTGCCGAGGCCACGCCCGTCCACCGTGATGCCGGGCACGCGGGCCAAGGCGTCGACGAGGCGGGCGTCGCCGTGCCGAAGCAGTTCGCTCCGCGCCACCACCTGCCGGCCGGCGGTGTCGGCACGTCGCTGGGCAGCGGCGTCGGAGCGGATCTCCACGCGCGAACCCGGCTGCGGTGTGGGCGCGGCCTCCTGGGGCGACGCCACCGTGGGCGCCTGCGCCAAGACTGCGCCAAAGATGGCGCCAACGAAGCGAGCGAGCGGGCGGGATCGGAAGCGCATGGTGTGGCGTGGCGGGCCGCGTGAAGGCTGGACCCTGCTTCGCATTGCACCGACACTGGCATGCCGCGTCAATCTTGATCAACATCGTCAATACATGAGCCGCGCCACCACCCGGAGACCTCGCCACCGCCCTCCGGAAACACCGCGTTCCAGCGGCGAGCTGCTCAGCGCCGACGCGGCCGCCGCACAACTGGGCGTGCAGAAGGCCACGCTGTACGCCTACGTCAGCCGCGGCCTGCTGACGGCCGTGCCCGACCCGCACGATCCGCGCTGCAGCCGCTACCCCGCCTTCGAGGTCGAGCAACTGCAGCAACGCGGGCCCCGGGCCCGCGGCAAGGCCGCGCCCGGGGCCGAGAACACGCTCTTCGAAGGCCGGCCGCTGGTCGACACCGCGCTCAGCGGCGTGGTCGACGGCGTGCTCGTCATCCGCGGCCACCCGCTGGTGGCCTGGGCCCGGGCCGCCAGCCTGGAAGACACCGCCGCGCTGCTGTGGGGCACCTCGGCCCGCGCCGCGTTCGGCCCTGAGGCACCGGTCGTGCCTGCCCTGTGGCACAGCACGGCAGCGGGGCTGCGCCAGGCCGATCCGGTGGCCCGTGCCGTGGCACTGTGGGGGCTGGGCATGCCGCAGCTGCGAGGCGACGCGCAGTTGCAGGGCGACGAGCTGGCCGCCGCCCTGGGGCAGCACCTGCGGCTGGCCTTCGCGTGCTGGCTGCTGCAGCCCCCGAGTGCGGCCCCGCTGCATGTGCAGGTGGCGCGCGCCTGGCGCCTGCCGGCGCGCCACCACGAGGCGCTGCGCCAGGCGCTGGTGCTGTGCGCCGACGTGATGACCAACGTCATGGCGCTGTCGGGCCGCATGATGGCGTCGATGCAAGGCAGCCTCGCCGCCTGCCTGCTCGCCACCATGGGCTATGGCTTCGTGCGGCTCAGCGGCGGCGAGTTCGAGGCCGTGGAGGCGCTGTTCGACGAAGTCGAGGCCGCCGGCTCGCTGCGACGGGTGGCCGACTCGTACCGGGCGCGTGGCGAGATCCTGCCCGGCTTCAACCACCACCTCTTCGTGCAAGGCGACCCGCGGGCTGCCGCGCTGGTGGATCTGGCCGGCTCGCTGGGCTCGAAGGCCGCGCGCTGGCAGCTGGCGTCGGCCGAGGGCCACGTGATGCATCCGACGCTCGACTTCGGCATGGTGGCCCTGCGCCGGGCCCTGAAGGCGCCGCGCCACGGCGCGCTGGCCCTCGTGCACATGGCCCGCAGTGCCGGCATGCTGGCGCAGGCGCTGGAGCAGCGCCAGCACGGGCGCCGCATGTGGGTGCAATCGCGTTACGTCGGGCCCTCGTCGCCTGCGGCGCCGGGCACGGTGCCCCGATCCAGCAGCAGCTGAGACGCGCCCTGAGCCTGCTCCACGCGCCCGCCCACCAGGCGCAGCCGCCCTTCGACGAACCAGCGCACGCTCTTCGGGTAGATCACGTGCTCGGTGGCCAGCACGCGCGCAGCCAGCGTGTGCTCGTCGTCATCGGCGCGCACCGGCACCACGCTTTGCATCACGATCGGCCCGTGGTCGAGCTCGGGTGTCACGAAGTGCACGGTGGCGCCTGCGGCCTTGCAGCCGGCCTCGAGCGCCCGCCGGTGCGTGTGCAGCCCCGGAAACGCCGGCAGCAGCGAGGGGTGGATGTTCAGCAGCCGGCCCTCGAAACGCCGCACGAAGGCCGCGCCGAGGATACGCATGAAGCCGGCCAGCACCACGACATCGGGCGCGAAGCGGTCGAGCACGTCGGCCAGCGCGGCGTCGAAGGCCTCGCGGCCCGAGGCTCCGGGCCCATGGGCCTTGTGGTCCACCACCGCGGTGGCGATGCCGTGCCCGGCGGCGAAGGCCAGGCCGGCGGCATCGGGCCGGTTGGCGACCACGGCCACCACCTGCGCCGGCCATCGCTCGGCGGTGCAGGCGCGCACGATGGCCTCCATGTTGGAACCGCGGCCGGAGATCAGGATGGCGATGCGCTGCGTCATGGGGTGGGCATTGTCGGCGCCGATTCGGCGGGCGGCGCTCCCCGCCTGACACAATCCGCGCCGCCTGAAGCTACCGACTGCCTGCCATGCGATCCCGCGTTCTCTCCGGCATGCGCCCCACCGGCGCCATGCACCTGGGCCACTACCACGGCGCACTGAAGAACTGGGTGCGCCTGCAGAACGAGCACGAGTGCTTCTTCTTCGTCGCCGACTGGCACGCCCTCACCACGCACTACGAAGAGCGCGACGTGATGGAACGCTACGTCTACGAGATGGTGATCGACTGGATCGCCGCCGGCCTGGACCCCGACCGCTGCACCATCTTCATCCAGAGCCGGCTGCCCGAGCACGCCGAGCTGTTCACGCTGCTGGCCATGGGCACGCCGCTGGGCTGGCTCGAGCGCGTGCCAACCTACAAGGACCAGATGGAGAAGCTCAAGGACCGCGACCTCGCGACCTACGGCTTCCTCGGCTACCCGCTGCTGCAGGCCGCCGACATCCTGATCTACAAGGCCAACCACGTGCCGGTGGGCGAGGACCAGAGCTCGCACGTCGAGCTCACGCGCGAGGTGGCGCGCCGCTTCAACAACCTGTATGGCCGCCACAAGGACTTCGACGCGCTGGTGGCCGCCACGCTGGCCAAGCTGCCGAAGGACGACCAGCGCTACTTCGAGAAGCAGCGCAAGGCCTTCGGCGAGACCGGCAGTGCCGAGGCCCACGCCAAGGGCGAAGGCATCGTGAAGAAGGCCGCCGTGGCCGTGAGCGGCTGGACGCCCGACGACGGCGAGCTGCTGCTGGGCCACCTCAAGGGCAGCGGCAAGAGCGTGCTCACCGAGCCGCAGGCGCTGCACACCGAGGTGCTGCGCCTGCCCGGCACCGACGGCACCAAGATGAGCAAGAGCTACGGCAACGCCATCCTGATGCGCGACGAACCCGCCGAGGTGACGAAGAAGGTGCGCGGCATGGCCACCGACCCCGCGCGCGCGCGCCGCACCGACCCCGGCAACCCGGCCAAGTGCCCGGTGTGGCAGTTCCACAAGGTCTACACCGACGAGGCCACGCACCAGTGGGTGCAGCAGGGCTGCACCACCGCGGGCATCGGCTGCCTCGAATGCAAGCAGCCGGTCATCGACGCCATCGTCAAGGAACAAGAGCCCTGGCGCGAGCGCGCCGAGGCGTATCTCGCCAACCCGAAGCAGGTGCACTGGATCGTCGAGATGGGCACCGAGCGCGCGCGCACGGTGGCGCGGCAGACGATGAAGGACGTGCGCGGCGCCATGGGCCTGAACTACTGAAGCCAACGATGACGACCCCGATCCAGACCATCGAACTCCACCCGGCCGAGCCGGCGCGCGCCAGCATCGTCGTGCTGCACGGCCTGGGCGCTGACGGCACCGATTTCCTCTCGCTGGCTGACGAGATGCGGCTCGAGTCGCTGGGCCCGCTGCGCTGGGTGTTTCCGCGCGCGCCGGTGCGGCCGGTGAGCGTGAACAACGGCCACCGCATGCGCGCCTGGTACGACATCTACGCGGGCACCGACGCGCGCGATCCGTTCAGCCGGCAGGAAGACGAGGCCGGCCTGCGCGACAGCTTCGCCGGCGTGCACGCGCTGCTCGACCGCGAAGTCGCGCGCGGCGTGCCGGCCGAACGCATCGTGCTGGCGGGCTTTTCGCAGGGCTGCGCCATCACGCTGGGCGCCGGTCTGCGCTACGGGCAGCGCCTGGCCGGGCTGGCCGCGCTGTCGGGCTATCTGCCGCTGGCCGGCCACACCGCGGCCGAGCGCCACGCGGCCAACGCCGCCACGCCGGTGTTCGGCGCGCACGGCAGCCGCGACGGCATCGTCGTGCCGGCGCGCGGCCGCGACAGCCGCGATGCGCTCGTCGCGCTCGGCCAGCCGGTCGAGTGGCACGAGTACCCGATGGAGCACTCGGTGTGCCTGGAAGAGGTGCGCGACCTCGAGGCCTGGCTGAAGCAGGTGCTGGCCTGATCGGCTGATCGAACAAGGCCACCGCCTCTGCCCGACGGCAGAGGTGTGCGTCGGCGCCGCTGCGCTAAGGTTGGGGGCATGAACGCACCCACCTCCCACCGCTTCTTCCGCGTGCTGCTGGCACCGGCCCTGTTCGCCCTGGTGTCGGCCTGCGCCGCGACCGCGGGCGGTGACGCACCGCCGCTGCGCGGCACCGTGTGGCAGCTTGGCGCCGACGGCCCGCGCGCCCCGCACATCCGGCTCGACGACAAGGAGCCGCGCTTCGTCGGCTACGGCGGCTGCAACCGGCTGCTCGGCGGCTACACGCTCGAAGGCCCGCGGCTGCGCTTCGAGGGCATCGGCGCCTCGCGCCGCGCCTGTGCCGACGACGACGGCAGCGAAGACCGCTTCCTCGCGGCGCTCGGCGGAGTGCGCGGCTGGCGCATCGAGGGCGGCAAGCTGAAACTGCTGTCCGAAGGCGGCGGCACGCTGCTCGACCTGCGGCCCGGCAAGGCCCCGCCATGACGGGCACCTTTCTGCGCGTTCCCACCGCGGCGCTGCTGCCCACCTACCGCGCCGCGCTCGAACGCGGCTGGACGCCCGACAACGTGCGCGGCGAGGCCGCCAACCGCGAGACGCTGGCGCGCATCGCCGAAGACCCCGCCGGCTTCGTCGCGCTCACCGACAACCGCCAGGGCGGCGGCCCGCTGGTGACGCTGCCCGACGGCTCGCAGGTGCCGCGCGTGCCCAGCCTGCAGCGCTGGATCTGGGACGCCGCCGACGAGGGCCCGGGAGGCTTCGTCGGCCTCATCAACCTGCGCTGGAACCATGGCCATGCGCCGCTGCCGCCCTACGTGCTGGGCCACGTCGGCTACAGCCTCGTGCCCTGGCAGCGCCAGCGTGGGCACGGCACGCGGGCGCTGGGCCTGCTGCTGCCCGTGGCACGCGAGTTGGGCATGGGCTTCATCGACCTCACCACCGACCCCGAGAACCTGCCGTCGCAGAAGGTGATCACGGCCAACGGCGGCGTGGCCATGGGCGCCTTCAGCAAGGGCGCGGCCTACGGCCACAGCGACGGGCTGCGCTTTCGCATCGAACTGGGCTGAGGCCCGGGGTTCAGCGCAGATCTTCAGCGCGAGGCCGCCGGCGCGGCCGGCGCCGCGATGATCTGCGCCGTGCCGCCGACGCAGCCCTGCGTCTGCCCGGGCGCGCAGGCCGCGGCGTCGGGGCGGGGCGGGGGGTTGCGCTTGAAGCCGCCGGGCGGATCGACGATCGTCGACACGACCGCCCAGCCCATGGCCAGCGCCAGCGCCACGAACAACAGGCGGCGGCGCCACGGCATGCCGGGGAACGCCGGGACGCTGCGGTCGATCTGGCGCCGCACCTCGGGGGGCACGTCGGGTTCTTCGGGGGCGGTCTTCATCGGGCGCGGACTATCGCATGGGCTTCGCTGACGAGCGTCGCGGTGAGCCGCGCCTCAACCGAACAGCCCCTGCAGATGCCACTGCGGCTCGCTCGGCGGCTGCGGCAGGCGGTGGCGGAACACCCAGACCAGCGCGCCGTCGTGCGCCTCGGCGATGAAGTAGTCGCGCAGCACCGGGTGCTCGTCCCACCAGCCGGTTTCGATGCGCTCGGGGCCGGCCAGGATGCGCAGCGGCCGGCCCCCGACGAGCGGCGTGCCGTCGGCGCCTTCGGCCAGCGGCTGCGGCTCGGGCAGCAGCCAGGCCGGGCGGTGCAGCGGCAGCGCCGGGTCGAGCAGCGTCGGCCCGGGCGGCACCGCGGGCAGCGCCGGCAGCGCGCCCTCGCCCTGCACCGGCAGCGCGCGGCTGCCGCGTTCGGGGCGGTGGTCGGCCACGGCCACCAGACGCTGCACCTGCGCGTCGCCCAGCCGCGCGCGCAGCCGCTCGAGCAGGCGCAGCAGGCCCTCGGCGCGGCTCGTGCGCGTGGGGAACAGCTCGCCGTTGGGCGCCGGCGCGGCCACGACGTGGTGGCAGTGCAGTTGCAGGTCGAGCGTCGGGGCGGGCAGTTCGAGGCGGCCCAGGCGTTCTTTCAGCAGGCCCTGCAGGTGGGCCAGCTCGATGGCCGGCTCGGCCAGCTCCACCGCCAGCTCGGTGGGCGGCACCAGTTCCTGGCGCGCGCGCTCGTGCAGGCAGCGCAGCACGAAGCGGCCCACGCGCACCTGCCGCCCCTGCGCCCAGGCCACGAGCCGCGCCAGCAGCACGCCGGCGCCGTGCAGCACCTGCTCGGTGTTCTCGGCGCGCGCGGCCAACTCCAGCCGGGCCTCGAACACCGCCGGCAGCGTGGCCCAGCGGCGGCTGTCGGCGGTGTCGCCGAAGGCGCGGTCGAGCGTGTCGAGCAGGCCTTCGCCAAAGCGCCGCGCCAGGCCGCTGCGCGGCTGCGCGCGCAGCTCGGCCAGCCGGTGCAGACCCATGGCCGTCATCTCGGCGGCGATGGTGGCGCGCGGCGCGGGCAGCAGCGCCACGGGCGCGCGCGCCAGCAGCACGGCCAGGGCCACGCGGTCGGTGGCATGCGGGCCGTGCAGCACATCCACACCCCGCGGCGCCCAGCGCGCCAGCAGCGCCGCACCGGCGGCCGTGGGCGCGGCGGCCATCTGCAGCCGGTGGCCCAGCGGCGCCAGCGCCGCCGCCAGCTGCCGCGCCAGCGCCACCGGGCCGCCGAAGAGGCGCAGGCTGCTCTGCACCTCAAGCAGCACGGTGGCAGGCTCGCGGGTGTCGGGCTCGGCGACGGCGGGCGTGAAGGCGAGTGCGGCGTGCACGACGGCGCGCAACGCGGCGGCCTCGCGGGCGGGGTCGGACTCGGCCAGCAGCACGTCGGCCGCCAGCGCCTGCGCGGTGGCACGCTTCAGCCCGGCGCGGATGCCCCGCGCCGCCGCCGCGGCGTTGACCTGCGCCACGGCGTGGTCGAGCACCAGCACCACCGGGCGGGCATCGAGGCCGGTGAGCACATCACCCGTGCCCGCTGGCAGCGTGGCGCAGCAGGCCTCGAGCGGCAGCAGGGGCAGGTGGACGGCGATCCAGTGCATGAGAAGAAAACGGACATCCGTACCGTTGGCGCAGAGCAAGAGAGCGGCGGGGGGTCACCAGGGCTTCGACAGGCTCAGCCCGAACGGACCACGGCATCGGGTGCCGATGCGGGGGCAGGCAGCAGCCCGCGGTCGTGCAGCGGGGAATCGGGCAGCACCGGTGGCAACCACAGCTCCACCGGCTCGGCCACCGGCGGGCCGCGGCGCTTGAGCAGCACCAGGCGCAGCCGGTCGGGCCCGGCGCTGGCCAGCGTGATGCGCAGCGGCGCCGCGCTCGGCTGGCGCGCCTCGGAGGCCGGGCGCAGCAGGAACACCGGCCCTTCGTGCGCCTGCGCCGCCAGCTGCAGCCGGCGCAGCGCATCGGCCGGCAGCCGCGCCGGCAGCCAGGCGAGCACGCCACCCACCTGCCCGCTCTTGAGCGCCTGCTCGAGCGCCCACAGGATGTCGGCCGCCGGCAGCTGGGTGCGGCTGCCGCGGCGCTGCAGCGGCGGCCGCCCCGGCAGCAGCGGGCGGGGCCGCACCACGACGAGCCGGCGCAGATCGAGGCCCAGCGCCGTGAGCACCCAGGCACAGGGCTCGGCCGGCGGGTCGAACCACATCAGGCCGCGGCTGGCCTGGCTGCGCCGCTGCACCGCCGCCAGCGCCGGGGCCAGGAGGCGCAGCTCGCCGATGCCGTCGTGCGGCAGCAGCAGTTCGGTGAGCGCGCCCAGCGGCCAGCCGCCGCCGGGCAGCTGGGCATCGAGCGCGCGGTGGCCGCTGGCGATGGCCTGGCGGCCATCCGTGACCAGCGGGCGGCCGAGCTCGTGGGCGCGCCACACCGACGGGTGCAGCGCCGCACGCTCGCCGATGCCGGCCGGCGATGCGGCTGGCACCACGGCCGGCGCCGCGGACGGCACTGGGAGGGGCTCGGAAAACAGGTCTGGAGGGCTCACCAGACAACTGTATGTTTATCCAGTATCCGACGCAAGCCGGAATGGCATCCTGAATCGCCCGCGCGTGTGATCAGGTGCCGGTCGCCGAGGCGCCCCAGCGCCAGGGCGAGGCACGTTCGGCCGCGTCGCGCCGGCGGAACTCGCCCGGCGACACGCCCACGGCCCGCTTGAAGGCCTTCGAGAAGCCGAAGGCGTCTTGGTAGCCGACGGCGCGCGCGACCTCGTCGAGCTTGCGCCGCGGCTCGCCAAGCAGCAGCATGGCCTTCTGCAGGCGCAGCGTGCGCAGGTGGGCCAGGGGCGTCTCGCCCATCGCATCGCGGAACTTCTCGGCCAGCGCCGTGCGCGACAGACCGGCCTCCTGCGCCAGCAGCTCCAGCGTCCAGGGCCGCGCCACGTCGGCCTGCAGCAGCGCCACGGCGCGGTGGATGGCGGCGTCGCGCACGGCCTGGCTCCAGCCGCTGCCGGCGCCGCCACGCCGCGCCACGAGCTCGCGCAGCAGGTGCACGAACAGCACGTCGAGCAGGCCGTGCACCAGCACGTCGCTGCCCAGCGATGCGGCGCCGTCATGGGCGCGGCCGGCTTCGTCGGCCAGCATCGAGGCCGCCAGCGCCAGCGGGCCCAGCCGCGGCATTTCGGCCGCGGTGAGCACGAACCACTCGGGCAGCTCGGCAAACAGCGGGTGCAGCGGCGTGTGCCACAGCTGGTAGGCGCCGCTGATGACCGAGGCCGCCTCGGGCCCGGCACCACCCGGGGCCGCCGCGCCGCCCCAGGTGCCGGTGATGGGCTGCGGCTGCAGGCCGTGCAGCTGCGGCACCGTGGCCAGCACATGCACACAGCCACGCGCCATGAAGGCGATGTCGCCGGCCGCCAGTGCCAGCGGCTCGGCCGCGCCCGGCGTGTGCACCCACACCCGACCCTGCGTGACGACATGGAAGCCCATGCTGCGCTCGCAGGGAAAGCGCAGCGCCGTGGCCGCAGGCAGGTGGCGCAGATCGAGCAGGCGGCGCTGCAGGCCGGCTTGCTGGAGAACGTCGCTCAGAAGATCCATCTTCGGATTGTCACACGTATCGATCCTGAAGTACGCACGGACATGAAAAGTGAATTCTAAGCCATTCCTGGTACTACATTTTGTCCATATCGTCCATCCATCGACAACCCCTGAAGAAGGAACCTCACATGACCACCACCCTCATCGTCGGCGCCAGCGGCACCGTCGGCAGCGAGCTCGCCACCCGTCTGGCCGCCGCCGGCCACACCGTGCGCCGCGCCACCAGCCGCGCGCCCACCGCGCCCGACCAGGTGCAGTTCGACCTCGTCACCCACCAGGGCCTGAAGCACGCCTTCGAGGGCGTCGACCGCGCCTTCCTGCTGGCCCCGCCCGGCCACGTGAACCAGAACGAACTGCTCGGCCCGCTGATCGAGCAGGCGCGTGTGCAAGGCCTGGACAAGGTCGTGCTGATGTCGGCCATGGGCGCCAACGCCGACCCGAGCGCCCCGCTGCGCCAGGCTGAGCTGCAGCTCGAAGCCAGCGGCGTGCCGTTCAACGTGATCCGCCCGAACTGGTTCATGCAGAACTTCCACACCTTCTGGCTGGCCGGCATCCGCGACGCCGCCACCATCTTCCTGCCCACCGGCAGCGCCAAGGGCAGCTTCATCGACGCGCGCGACATCGCCGCCGTGGCCGCCGAGCTGCTGAGCAGCCACACCCACGACAACGCCGACTTCGACCTCACCGGCGCGCGGGCCCTCGACCACGACGAGGTGGCCGCGATCCTGTCCAAGGCCGCCGGCCGCACCATCCGCTACCAGGACATCCCGCCCGAAGCCATGCTGCAAGGCCTGCTCGGCGCCGGCCTGCCGCAGTCGTACGCCGAGTTCCTGAACCTCATCCTCGGGTACTTCAAGGCCGGCTACGCGGAGCGCACCACCGACGCCGTGCAGCGCATCACCGGCCGCGCGCCGATCGCCTTCGAGCGCTACGCCGAAGACCACCGCGCGCACTGGCAGGTCTGAGGCCCGCGCCGCCGGCGGCGCCAGCGGCGCCAGAATGGGCAGGTGCCCGATACCCTCGAGACCCTGCCAACCCTGCCGCCGGCCGCGCTGCGCGCGCTGCTCGATGCCACGCGCGCGCTGGCCGAGCCGCTTTCGCTGCAAACCCTGCTCGAACGCGTGGCCCAGGCGGCCTGCGACGTGCTGCAGGCCGAGCGCGCCTCCGTCTGGCTGGCCGACGAAGCCGGCCGCCGCCTCAGCCTGCAGGTGGCGCGCGACCTGCCGCCGATCCACGTCGACTGGGGCCGCGGCATCGTCGGCCATTGCGCCGCCACGCACGAGGTGGTGAACGTGCCCGAGGCCTACGCCGACGCGCGCTTCAACCGCGAGGTCGACCGCGCCAGTGGCTTCGTCACGCACTCGATCCTGGCGCTGCCGCTGCTCGACCGCGGCGGCACGCTCGTGGGCGTGCTGCAGGTGCTCAACCGCCACGGCGGGCCCTTCGATGACGCCGACGAGCAGCTCGCCACCGCGCTGGCCGCGCCCTGTGCCGCGGCGCTGGCCCGCGCCCGCATGACCGAGCAGCTGCTGGCCGCCGAGCGCGTGCAGCACGAGCTGGCGCTGGCCAGCGAGCTGCAGCGCGCCACGCTGCCGGCCACCATGCCCGACTGCCCCGGCTACGAGCTGCACGGCTGCTTCATGCCGGCCTCCGAAACCGGCGGCGACACCTTCGATGCCGCGCTGCTGCCGCAGGGCCTGCTGCTGGTGCTGGCCGACGCCGCCGGCCACGGCGTGCCGGCGGCGCTGGCGGTGACGCAGATGCAGGCGCTGCTGCGCATGGCGCTGCGGTTGGGCGCCGATCTCGAGACGACCTTCCGCCACGTCAACGACCAGCTCGTGCAGACGCTGCCCGACGGCCGCTTCGTCACCGCCTTCGTCGGGCTGCTCGACCCGGCCACACACCAACTGCGCTTCATCAGCGGCGGGCAGTCGCCCATCCTGCACCGGGCGGCCGATGGCGCCGTCACCGTGCACCGGGCGACGGTGTTCCCGATGGGCGCGGCGCTGCTGCCCGCTGCACCCCGCGCGGTGGAGCAGGCGATGGCGCCGGGGGATGCGCTGCTGCTGCTGTCGGACGGCTTCTACGAGGCCGAAGACGCCGACGGGCAGAACTTCGGCCGCGCGCGCGTGCAGGCCCTGTTCGATGCCGCCGTGCGCCGCGGCGACGGCGTGGCCGCGGCCGGCGCCGCCCTGGTGGCCGCCGTGCAGGCCTACGCGCGGGCGCCGCAGGACGACGACATGACGATGCTGCTGCTGCGGCGCCTGGCGTGAGGCGTGTGTGAGCTTGGCATGAGGCTGTCATCAGACCGTCTTGTGCGCGTCATACCCTACCCGGTTGGCCGGGCCGTCGGGGCCTGGGTGCCGGAGGACGCCTCTTGAACATCACCATCACCGATCTGCCGGGCGACATCACCTGTGTCGCTCTCGAGGGGCGCCTCGACGCGGCGGCAGCTGACGCCATCGGCATGCGCTTCACCTCTGCCACGGCCGCGCAGGGCCGGCCGGTGGTGGTCGACCTCGCCGGGGTGAGCTTCATCGCCTCGCTCGGCATCCGGCTGCTGATCGCCAATGCCCGTTCGCTGTCGCAGAAGGGCACGACGATGGTGCTGTTCGGCGCCAGCGACCAGGTGGCCAGCGTGCTGCACGACGCCGCCATCGACCAGCTGATCCCGTGCGTGGCGACGCAGGCCGACGCGGTGGCCCGCGCCACGGCCTAGCCCCGCACGCCCGGGCGCCCGTTCAGGCTGCGGCTGGCCCATGGACGCCTGGATCAGCCTGCCCGCCCGGCTGGCCTCGGTCGAGGCGGCGCGGCAGTGGCTCCAGCCCCAGCTGCAGACCGCCGACGTGGCGCCGGGCTCGCTGTTCCGCATCGAGCTGGTGCTCGAAGAACTGTTGATGAACGTGGTGCGCCATGGCCACCCCCGACCGGCGGCGGGTGACGGCTTCTCGCTGCGGCTGGGTGCGGAGCTGCATAGCGACCACCTGCTGCTGTGCCTCGAGGACGACGGCGTGGCCTTCGACCCCGCCACCGCGCCCCTGCCGGCCACGCCGGCATCGCTGGCCGAGGCGCGTGTCGGCGGCCTGGGGCTCGTGCTGGTGCGCAAGTCGGCACGCTCCCTGCGCCATGAACGGGTGGACGGCCTGAACCGGCTCTGGGTCGAACTGCCTCTGCGCCCACCCGCGGCCTGAGCGCCAGGCGCTCGGCCCTGGTGCCCGCCGCGACTGCGCGCACCGCAGACGTGCGCCAGCGCCCCCGCGGCGTGCGACGGGCTGCGCACGGAAGTTGCGTTCGGGGTCGTCCATGACCGTGACACCCCCAAGGGCATCTGCAGCCTCGCCCGTCCAGGCCTTCCTCCAAGAACTCCTCGAACGCTTCAAGCCGCTGCGCGACGGCGCGGTCGCCACCTACATCCCCGAACTCGCCAAGGTGGATGCCGACGGCTTCGGCATCGTCATCGCCACCGTCGACGGACAGGTCTACGAGGTCGGCGACAGCCGCTTGCCGTTCACCATCCAGTCGGTGTCCAAGCCACTGGCCTATGGCGTGGCGCTCGAGGACCGCGGGCCTGAGCGCGTGGCGCAGGCGGTGGGCGTGGAGCCCTCGGGCGAGGCCTTCAACTCCATCAGCCTGGAGCCCGGCACCGGCCGGCCGCTGAACCCGATGATCAATGCCGGCGCCATCGCCGTGGCCGGGCTCATCGGCGGCGACACGCCAGCGGCGCGCCTGGAGCGCCTGATCGGCGCGCTCTCGGCCTACGCCGGCCGCGAGCTGGCCGTGGACGAGGCCGTGTTCGCCAGCGAACGCGACACCGGCCACCGCAACCGCGCTATCGGCCACCTGCTGCGCAACTACGGCATCGTCGATGGCGACCCCGAGCCCGCGCTCGAGCTGTACTTCCGCCAGTGCGCCGTGCAGGTGAGCTGCCGCGATCTGGCCCTCATGGCCGCCACGCTGGCCGGGGGCGGTGTCAACCCGATCAGCGGCGAGCGCGCGGTGTCGGCGGCCACGGTGCCGTCGATCCTGTCGGTGATGACGACCTGCGGCATCTACGACTTCACCGGCGAGTGGGTCTACCGCGTGGGGCTGCCGGCCAAGAGCGGCGTCGGCGGCGGCATCATGGCCGTGCTGCCGGGGCAGCTGGGCATCGGCGTGTACTCACCGCGCCTGGACCCCCGCGGCAACAGCGTGCGCGGCGTGGCGGTGTGCGCGGCGCTGTCGGCCGAGCTCGGCCTGCACTTCCTGCGCCCGCCGCGCGTGGCGCTGGCCACGGTGCGGGCGCACTACACGCTGGCCGAGGTGCGCAGCCGCCGCCGCCGCCCGCCCGCCGAAGCCGCGCTGCTGGCCGCGCACGGCGGCGCCGCCCAGGTGCTCGAGCTGCAGGGCGACCTGCGTTTTGCGACGCTGGAGCCGGTGCTGCGCCAGGTGGCGCACTCGGCGGCCGGGCGCGAGTGCCTGCTGCTGGACTTCAAGCGAGTGAACCACGCCGACGAGGCCGCCACGCGATTGCTGGCGCGCCTGATCGACGACTGCGCGGCGCGCGGCGAGCAGGTGGTGCTGACGCGCGTGAAGCGCGGCGAACTGCTGGCCGGCCTGGGGCAGGAGGTCGACCCGCGGCATGCGCGGGCCTATGGCTTTCAGTCGCAGCTCGACCTCGGCATCGAGGCCTGCGAGCGCGCGCTGCTGGCCCGCCATGGCGGCAGCCATGCGCCGGCCCGGCTGGCCTCGCTGGCCGAGCACCGGCTGTGCGCCGGCGCCAGTGCCGACGAACTGACGCTGCTCGAGGCCGCGCTGCAGCGCCGCAGCCTGAGCGCCGGCCAGGTGCTGATGCGGCGTGGCGAGCCCTCGGAAGCCTTGGTGCTGCTGATGCGCGGCGAGCTCAGCGTGGTCGTTCCGCTGGCGCAGGGTGGCACGCGGCGGCTGGCCACCCTGTCGGCTGGCATGGCGCTGGGCGAATCGGCGCTGCTGGCCGGTGGGCGGCGCAGCGCCGACGTCGTGGCCGACACCGAAGTAGAGGCGCTGGCGCTCACGCCGGCGGCCTTTGCGCAGATCCGGCGCGATTGCCCGCCGCTGGCCATCTGCCTGCTGCACAACCTGCTGGCCACCAGCGCCGAAGCGGTGGAGCGGCTGACGGCCGAGGTGGCCGCACTGGAAGCCTGAGCGAGAAAGGTCTACGCTCCACCCCGGCACCCGCTTCGGTGCTGGAGGAGTGGGCATGGATCTCGGCATCTTTTCCCTGAGCCTGGCGGTGAAGGACATCGCCGCCTCGAAGGCCTTCTACGAGAAGCTCGGCTTCAGCACACTGGGCGGCGACATCGCGCAGAACTGGCTGATCCTGAAGAACGGCGCCACCGTCATCGGCCTGTTCCAGGGCATGTTCGAGAAGAACATGCTCACCTTCAACCCGGGCTGGGACGCGGCGGCGCAGAACGTCGACCCGTTCACCGACGTGCGGCAGCTGCAGGCGATGCTCAAGTCGGCCGGCGTGACGCTCGACAGCACGGTCGACCCGGCTGCAGCCAGCGGACCGGGCTTCTTCACGATCACCGACCCCGACGGCAATCCGATCCTCGTTGACCAGCACCGGTAGCCGGCAGCACGCCCGAGCCGAGCCGGGCCGAGCGGGCGTGCGGGCTAGGCCAGCAGCGCCGCGACCCGCTCGCGCAGCCCGTTCGGCGACACCTCGGCCGCCGGCAGCGGCGCCGCCACGTCCAGCGTCACGCGGCTCAGCAGCCCGCGGCGGAAGGGGCGGCGCATCGCGGCACCTCCCTCGACACGCGAGAAGAAGCTGCCCCACAGGTTGCCCAGCGCCATCGGCACCACCGGCACCGGGTGGGTCTGCAGGATCTTCATGATGCCGCCCTTGAACTCGGCCAGCTCGCCGTCGCGCGTGAGGCCGCCTTCGGGAAAGATGGCCAGCAGGTCACCGTCGGCCAGCACCTGCCGCGCCTCGGCGAAAGCCCGTTCGTAGGCCTCGGGGTCGTCTTTCTGCGGCGCCACCGGGATGGCCTTGGCCAGGCGGAACACCGTGCCCATCACCGGCGTGGCGAAGATGCGGTGATCCATGATGAAGCGGATGGGCCGCGGGCTCGCCGCCATCAGCAGCACCGCGTCGACATAGCTCACGTGGTTGCACACCAGCACCGCGGCACCCTGCGTAGGGATGTGCTCGTCGCCGCGCACCTTGAAGCGGTACACGCCGTGCGTCAGCAGCCAGGCCAGGAATCGCAGCAGGTACTCCGGCACGAGCAGGAAGATGTAGCCCGCCACCACCGCGTTCAGCAGCCCCACGACCAGAAACACCTCGGGCACCGTGAAGCCGGCCGCCAGCAGCGCGCCCACCATCAGCGAGCTGACGATCATGAACAGCGCGTTGAGGATGTTGTTGGCCGCGATGATGCGGGCGCGGTGCGTGGGCTGGCTGCGCAACTGGATCAACGCGTACATCGGCACGCTGAAGATGCCGGCGAACAGGCTCAGCGCAAACAGGTCGGCCAGCACGCGCCAGTGCGCCGGCATGGCCATGAAGGCGCCCAGCGTCAGCGCCTCGGCCGGCGGCAAGGAACGCGAGGCGAAGTACAGGTCGACGCTGAACACCGTCATGCCGATGGCGCCCAGCGGCACGAGGCCGATCTCCACATGGCGGCGGCTCAGCATCTCGCACAGCAGCGCGCCGGTGCCGATGCCGATGGAGAACACCACCAGCAGCAGCGAGGCCACCTGCTCGTTGCCATGCAGCACCTCGCGTGCAAACACCGGAAACTGGCTCAGGAACACGGCGCCGAAGAACCACATCCAGCTGATGCCCAAGAGGGACCGGAACACCACCACGTTGCCGTGCGCGAGCTTCAGGTTGCGCCAGGTCTCGGTGAACGGGTTCCAGTTGATGACGAGGCCGGGATCGGTGGGCGGCGACGCGGGAATCGCCTGCGCCATCACGCGGCCCAGCACCGCCAGCAGCAGGCAGGCCGCGGCCACGTACTGCGGCCCGACCTGCGGCACCGCGATCAGCAGCCCGCCGGCCACGTTGCCCAGCAGGATGGCCACGAAGGTGCCCATCTCGACCATGCCGTTGCCGCCGGTGAGCTCGCGCTCGTTCAGGTGCTGCGGCAGATAGGCGAACTTCACCGGGCCGAACAGCGTGCTGTGCAGCCCCATCAAGAAGACGCAGGCCAGCAGCAGCGGCACGTTCTGCTGCGCGAAGCCCCAGGCCGCGACGGCCATGATGGCGATCTCCAGCGTCTTGACGAAGCGGATGAGCACCTCCTTCGGGTGCTTGTCAGCCAGCTGCCCGCTGGTGGCGCTGAACAGCAGGTAGGGCAGGATGAACAAGGCCCCGATCACCAGCCCCGCCTGCGAGGCCGGCAGCCAGCTCACCTGCAGCTGGTAGGTGACCATCACCGTGAACGCGAACTTGAAGACGTTGTCGTTGCCGGCGCCGAGGAACTGCACCCAGAAGAACGGGGCGAAGCGCCGTTGGCCGAGCAGCGCGAACTGGTTGGGATGGCTCATGCGGGAGTGGTCTTGAAGGAGGCCAGAGTGTCGAGCGCCCGACCCTCGAACACCGCCGCCGCCAGGCCACGGCCCTGGTGGCGCAGCGTGCGCTTGATCACGAGATCGGCGAGCAAGGGGTTGTGTTCGCGCAGGCGTTGCAGCGGCGCGGCGGCCGTCTCGTCCAGCAGCCCTGCGCGGATGAAGCGCTTGAAGCTCACCAGCGGCATCACGCCGGGTAGGGGGTGGTCGGAGCCGTGCAGCAGGCGGCCGTACCAGGCCGGGCGCGAGAGCAGCGCGTGCCAGACGGCGTCGGTGCGGTTGCGCTGGAACACGGCCGAGAGATCGCCAAAGAGCCGGCCCTCGTAGGCGCGCTCGTCCATCAAGCGCGCGAACAGGTCGAAAGCCGGCACCACCGGCTTGGACGGCAGGTCTTCGTCGATGGCGCTGCCCAGCGAGCCGCAGTGCGCCACGATCACCGGCGCGCCGTGGGCCAGCAGCGCGCGCACGTGCAGCGGGTTGCCGAACTCCTCGCGGTGGGCGCCGGGCACGGCCTTCTCTTCGCCGCTGTGCACCACCAGCGGCACGCCGGCGCGCGCCAGGCGCTCGCAGAACGGGCGGCAGCGCGCGTCGCGCAGGTCGATGTTCATCGAGCTGGGCAGCCACTTCACGGCCACGGCGCCCGCGGCCAGCGCGGCCTCGAGCGCGGGCAGCGCGTCGTCGCGGTACGGGTGGATCGAGGCCACCCAGGCGAAGCGCCCGCCGCTGGCCTGGGCCACCTGCGCGGCGTAGGCGTCGGGCACGTGGAAGGTGCTCCAGTCGGGCACGGCGCGGCCGGCGTCGTCGTGCGCCCGGTCGAAGGCGAAGAGCCACCAGCGCGCGCCAGCCGGGAAATCCGCCGCCAGCGCGTGCAGGCGCTCGACGTAGGCGTGGTCGATGGAGGCCACGGCGTCTTCGTCGATGCACGCGGCATTGAGGATGCCCTTGCGGCGCAACACTTCCTTGGGCTGCCACCACTGGTGCAGGCTCGGGTGCACGCTGCAGCCACTGCCGCCGTCGCCGGTGCCCAGCAGGTGGGCGTGGGTGTCGACCAGGCGCGTGAGGTCCAGGCCTTCGAGCGCCCGGCGCACGAGATCGTGATTCGCCAATTCGGGCGGCAGCGTGCCGCGGCAGGGGTTGGCAAGTGGCCCGGCGGCGCGCAGGCCCAGGCCCGTGAAGAGCCCGGCGCCCATCGCGGCACAGCAGCCCAGCAGCAGGTGGCGGCGTTTCATCGTGTCCTCATCTCACGGTCAACACGCGGCCGGCGAGCTGCGCGCGTTCGAGCCAGGCCAGCACCGAGTCCACCGTCACGGTCTCGATGTGATCGGCATAGCGCAGCGCGTTCGGGTGGTCGTCGAAGGCGATGTGCGCGCTGCCCACGCGCGCACCCAGCCGCGTGAAGGCGGGGATGCGCAGCACCGTCGGCTCGTAGCCCTTGAAGCGCAGCCAGGCCTGGGCACGCGGGCGGGTGCCAGCGCTGGGCTCGAGCGCCAGCGCCAGCGTCTCGATCGCCCACTGGTTGCTCTGCTGGTAACGCTGCGCCCAGGGGTAGGCGACCATGTTGTAGGCTGGCTCATGCAGTTGCCCGGCACGGAAGTCGTCGGCCAGCAGCGGCTGCAGTGCGGCCTGCACCGCGGGCGTGGGCACGGCATAGGCGGCAACGGGGTCGTGCAGATCGTCCATGAAGAATTCGGCCAGACCCTGACGATACAGATCGGCCCGCGCGCTGCCGCAGTGGTTGAGCTTGTGCACGATGCGCCAGCCCTGCGGCGTCTTCACCGCCCAGCCCAGGTGGCTGTAGCGCAGCCGCCAGCGCGAGAGGTCCTGCCCGGCGCGGGCGATCACGACCACCTGCGCGCCGGTGGCGTCGAGCGCCTTCGCGGTGCGGGTGGCCAGGTCGAGCGCCTGCACCACGTCGTGCACGGCCGGGCGCCAGGGTTCGCAGGGGCGGCCGGCGTGGGCAGAAGCGGCAGCTGCCGCCAGCACCAGGATGAGCAGCGTGCGCTTCATCGCGTGATCCGCTCGTTGTGCAGCAAGGCCTTGCCGAGTTCATTCGGCACGAAGGCGATCACCTGGCCGGCTGTCGACAGCACCCAGCCGGCCGACACCGCCGTCACGGTGACGGCCGCGCCGATCAGCAGCGAGGTGCCGCCCACCACCGCGCCACTGACGGTGACGCTGGCGCGTGCGCCGTCGGAGGCCCGCTCCAGCACCCACACGGTGCCATGGGCGCTGGCTTCCACGGCCACCACCGTGAGGCCGACGCCGGCCGACAGCAGCAGGGCCGGCGCGGCCACCGACACCGCCAGCGGCAGCATCGACAAGGCGCTGGCTTCCGACAGGCCACCGTGCGCCCGCGCCGGGCCGGCCGCGCCGGCGCCCAGCAAGGCGGCGCAGGCCGCGGACACGATCAACTGCTTCCACATGCTTGTTCTCCAGGAGTGAAGGTGGGCGTTCATTCGCTGCGGCTGGCGCGCACGGCCTCGGCCAGTGCGGCCTCGTGGGCATCGCGCAGCGTCTTGGCCAGCGTGAAGGCGGCGCTCACCAGGAACAGCCAGCTCACCCCCAGGAAGGCCTTGTAGGTGGGGTTGATGTCCATGCGCCACAGGCCCCACGCGGTAAGCCCCATGGCGAGCGCGAAGCCGCTCCAGACCACCAGGTTCCACATCGGCGTGTCGACGCGGCGGGCCTCGTTGTCCCGCACGTGCTTGGCCAGCGCAAAGGCACTGGACAGCGTGAACAGGTAGCCCATGAACATGAACGCACGGTCCAGGTCCTCGCCCGGCAGCCAGGCCAGGCCGATGCCGGCCAGCGTGACGGCGGTGCCGAAACTGGCCCACACCTGCAGCTTCCAGGCGCGGGTGTCGTGGCGGACAAGACGGAGGGCGGTTTGCATGATCGAGGCCGGCGATGCGGCGGGGTTGAACATGGGGCGCATCGTGCCGATCTCGCCGCTGGGTATCTATCGCCCTGGTTGGCGTGGCGCTGCTTGAGCCTTGCGGTATCGTCTGGCGATACTTCTTGAGCCACCGCCCATGAGCAGCACGCAAGACCTCGTCATCGCCCTCAAGGCCGAGTTGCGCCGCGCCGGCATCACCTACGCCCAACTGGCCGCCGAGCTGGGCCTGGCCGAGAGCAGCGTCAAGCGCATCTTCGCCAAGGGCGACCTGACGCTGTCGCGCATCGACGAGGTGCTGGCCGTGCTGCGCATGGACTTCGCCGAGCTGGCGCGCCAGGTGGCGCAGGCCACGCCGCCGCGGCGCGAACTCACCGAGGCGCAGGAACAGGCCGTGGTGCGCGATCCCCGGCTGCTGCTGACCGCGCTGTGCGTGCTGAGCCAGTGGAGCGTGGAGCAGATCGTCGCCACCTACACGCTCAGCCGACCGCAGGCCACGGCCTGCCTGATGGCGCTGCACCAGCTGGGCCTGATCGAGTTGCGCCAGGGCCCGGGCAGCCAGCTGCGCTACCGGCTGAAGATCGACAAGACCTTCCGCTGGCGGCCCGACGGGCCGGTGATGCGCTTCTTCCGCGAACGCGCGATGGCCGACTACTTCGCTGGCGACTTCGGCGGCGCGGGCGAGACGCTGATGCTGGTGCACGGCCAGCTCGCACCGGCGCAGGCGCTGCACTTCGAAGAGCGGCTGCAGCGCCTGGCGCAGGACTTCGCCCAGCAGCACCTGGCCGACCAGAAACTGCCCGCGCACGAGCGCCGCGCCCTCACGCTGGTGCTGGCGCAGCGCTCGTGGCTGTTCGCTGGCCTGCGTGAGCAACTGCGGCAGCCGCTGCCGGGCCCGCAGCCGGCCGGCGTGGCATCGTCGGCCCCATGAGCACCGACCCCTGCCCCTGCGGCCGCCCGGCCGCGTACGACGCCTGCTGCGGCCGCTGGCACAGCGGCCCGCTGCACCTGCAGGCGCCTGATGCCGAGGCGCTGATGCGCTCGCGCTACAGCGCTTTCGTCAAGGAACGGGCCGAGTACCTGCAGCTCACCTGGCACCCGTCGACACGGCCCGGCGAGCCGCCCACCTTCGAGCCCGGCCTTCGCTGGCTGGGGCTGGACGTGAAGCGCCACCAGCGCACCGACGACGATCACGCCACGGTGGAGTTCGTGGCCCGCAGCAAGCTCGGTGGCCGCGCGCACCGCCTGCACGAGACCAGCCGCTTCGTGCGCGAAGCCGGGCGCTGGTACTACGTGGGCGGCGACGTGGCCTGAGATCAGCGCCCGCGCAGCTCGACCACGATCTCCACGCGCCGGTTCGGCAGCAGGCACTCCTGCAGATCGACGCGGCGCGTGAAGCGCAGCTCGCAGCCTTCGACCTGCTGCGAGTCGCCGCTGGCCACGGCGCTGATGAGCTGGGCATCGAGCCCCAGCCGCACCAGCATCTCGCGCACGGTCTGCACCCGGCGCTCCGACAGGCGCTGGTTGTAGTCGTTCTGCCCGGTGCGGTTGAGGCGGTCGGCGTGGCCCGACAGCTTGACGCTGACGACATCGAGCTTCTCGCGCTGGATGCGCTTGACGAGGTTCTCGACCTGCACCACCGAGAACGGCCGGATGTCGTTGGCGCGGTAGCGGTCGAAGTTGAACAGCACATGCGCGGCCAGTTCGAGCTGGCGTTCGCGGACGGGCGGCATCGGCGCCGCGCGGGCCACCGGCTCGGGCACGGGCACCGGCACGACCACCGGTGGGGGCGGGGGCGGAGGTGCCGGCGGGGGTGGCGGGGGCGGCGGTGGCAAGCAGCCGTCAGCCAGCGACTGCGCCTCGCCCAGCAGGTCTTCAGCGATCTGCACGTAGGGCTTGGCGTGGCGCCACTGCTGCTGGTTGATCTCGTTGCCGGCATGCACCAGCTCGACCTCAGCGCACGAGGCCTTGGCCTGCGCGCAGGCCCAGCCGGCGTGCTTGCGCAGCGCGAAGGCGCGCTCCCACAGATCAGGCCGTAGGCGGGCCGAGCCGTTGACCAGTGGCGTGTCCATCGGCAGCGGCGACACGCCGGTTTCCATGCCGATGATCAGCTTCTCGGACTCGGTCAGCGCCTCTTGCGTGAAGGCGCTGCGGTCGTTGCGCGTGTACTCGTGGAAGCTCACGTCGAGCCAGCACTGCGCCTTGCTGAGGTGGTAGTCGCGCACCGGGCGGCCGCGGTCGTTGAGCCCCTTGATGCGGCCTTGCAGCGCCTCGTAGGCCTGCTGGTCGGCCTGGATCGCGCGGTCGGTGATGCGCTGGCTGGGGCTGTGCAGGCGGGTCGTGGGTGCGGTGGCGGCAGGGGCAGCGGAGGGCGCCGCTTGCGCCAGGGCCCCGTGCATCGGGGCGACAGCCGCCGCGAGCACGCCGGCCAGCGTCCAGGCAGAGACGTTCTTCATCGGTCGAGACTCCGGTTGACCTCGCGGTCGCGGCCCTTGAACAGGTTTTCGTCGAACTTGAAGCGCAGCCGCACGTAGGCGCCGGCGCGGGTGTACTCGTAGCCCACGAGGTCGGCGTCGCCGGCAAAGCCGCTGGCGTTGAAGCCGAACGACAGCCACAGGTTCTGCTTCAGCAGGTAGCCGGCCTCCACGCCCAGCGCCTGCTGGCGCGCGCCCTGCTGGCCGAACTGCGCCGCGCCCATCAGGCCCAGGTCCCAGTCTTCGGTGATGTCGTACACCAGCCGCGCGGCCAGCAGCTGCGAGGCAAAGCTGCTCGGCACACCGCCCTCGAAACGGTCGCGCTGCCACTTGGCGGCGGCGCGGCCGCTCAGCCACCAGGGGCGCGACGGCTGCCAGTCGGCGTGCGTGGACAGGATCCAGGCCGCGCTGCGCAGCTCGCCGGTCAAGGCGTTGCTGGCATCGCGCTCGAACTTGTGCTCGATCTTGGCCAGCGCGTTGACGCGGTTGCGGTCGGTCTCGCGGAAGGCCAGGCCCAGCTGCGCCCGGTTCTGCAGCACGTCGCCGCGCGCGGCGTAGTCGGTCAGCAGCGTGTGGTTGCGCGCCAGCAGCGTCCAGTCGCGGGCCAGCTTGCGCGCCACGGTGGCCTGCGCCAGCGTGGTGTCGAAGCGCTCGTTGTCGGGCGTGGCCGCGATGTCGCCCGAGCGCCGCAGCTCCAGCCGGCCGCCGGCGCGCCACAGCTCGCTGGCGCTGTAGTCGATGCCGGTGCTGATGGCATCGACCTTGGCGGTGGCACCCGACAGCACGCGCAGCTGCTCGTAGGCGGCGTTGACGCGCACGCCTTCGGCCACGGTCCAGAACTGGCGCACGCCCGAGGCCATGACGGCGTCGCGGCCGGCGATGGCATCGCGCAGCCGGTACTCGCTGAAGAGTTGGGTGTCGCGCCAGTAGCTCGACTCGACGCCGAACACCAGCGCCTGCGCGCTGCGCCCGGTGTCGGACACCCCGCCCATCTGCACCCAGCCGCTTTGCCGCTCCAGGCGGCCGAAGAGGCGCGTGCGCTCGGCCACCGTGAGCTCGGCGCCCAGCGCGGCGCGGCGGCGGCGGTCGCCGTCGACGCTGTCTTCGAGCTCGCCGCCGAGCGTCAGCCGCTCGGTGGCGCGCCAGCCCAGGCCCAGGCGCACGCTGGTGCTGTCGAGCTGTGTGCCCGCGGCCAGCGAGCTGGTCGCCGCCGGCAGGCCGCCCTGCCGCACCACCGGCAGGCCCGTGGCCGGATCGAGCACCTGCTGGCCGTAGCCGAGCGCGCCGCCGCCACTGCCGCTGGCCACGCTGCCGCTCAGGCCGTTGGTGTTGTCGAAGGGCCAGCTCAGCAGCCCGTTGCCCTGGGTGCCGACGGTCTCGTCGCTGTGGCGCAGGCTGGCGTCGAGCGTCAGCCGCTCGGCCAGCCGCCAGCGCAGGCCGAGCGACTCGGCCCCGCGCACGCCGCCGCCGGGGTTGCGGTCTTCGCTCTGCAGCGCCTCGGCGTAGAGCTTCACGGTCTCGGTCAGCTGGTAGCCGCCCTTGGCGTAAAGCTCGTCGCGGCCGCCCTGCAGCGGTGCCGTGGGGTTGTTGAAGAGCGGCGAGGAGCGGCCCGCAAACAGGCGCGCCTCGGTGCGTTCGCCCTCGTGGGCCAGCTCCACGCGCGCGGCACGGCCATCGACTTCGCCCACGCGCGCGGCCAGCGCCGCGCTGCCGTTCTGGTTGGTCGGGTTGGTGTTGACGGTGCTCGTGCTCTCGGCCACCTCCACCACCAGCGCCGTGCGCTCGCCGATGCGCCAGGTGGCGTTGGCGCTGCGCAGGTCGTAGGGGCCGAGGCGGTTGCGGTCGCTGACGGCGCTGCCGCCGATCTCCAGGCCGCCGCCGAGCAGCCATTGCGCGTCGCCACCCACCACCCAGAAGGGCTCGCCGCCCTGGTCGATCTCGTAGGTGATGCGCAGCGACACCGGGTTCAGATCGGCGTCGACCGAGGGCAGGAAGGTGTTGAGCAGGATGCGGCCCGAGAAGGGCTCGAAGCTGTAGTCCACCAGCCGCACGAGCGCGCGCACCTCGACGATGCGCGAGGGCTGGTTGCGGTCGCGCACCAGCACCTCCACCTTCTCGCTGCCCTCGAGCAGGCCGCTGTTGCGCAGGCCATAGGGGCCGGAGCCCTGGCTCGAGAACTCCTCCACCACCTGGCGCAGCGAGTCGCGAAAGGCAAACACATTGCCCGTCAGCTGGCGGTTCTCGTGGTGCAGGCGCACGCCGGTGGCGCTGCGGTTGTAGTTGCCCAGGCTGCGCTGCTTGAGCGAGGCCACCGCCCCCTGGCCGAGCGGCTGCGCAAAGCCGTCGCCGGTGACGAAGTCGCCGTAGAGCACGTAGCTCTTGCCCTTGTCCAGGCGCAGGTACAGGCGTTCGGCCGAGCGCGCGTCGAAGCTCTTCAGCGCGCTGTCGCCGTACACGGGGTACAGCTCGTCGGGGCGGATGTCGCGCAGCAGCCGGCTGCGGGTTTCCTTGTCGCTGTCGAAGGCGGCCGTGAGCAGCACGTCGCCGCGCACCGTGCCCTTCAGGTAGAACGCGGCGCGGGCGCCGGCACGGCCGCGGCCGTTGCTGAAGTCGCGCGACCAGCGCTCGAGTTCGCGCTCGAAGGGATCGCCACGCCGCACCGGCTGCACAGCCACCTTGCCACTGAGCCGCACCACGCCTTCCAGCAGGCCGGCGGCGATCATCGGGCGCAGGTCAGGCAGGAAGCTGATGACGCCGGCCGCCACCTCGCCCCCGGCGCTGACGCGCACGCGCACGTCCTGCGGTTCGGCCGGCGCCAGCAGCGTGAAGGTGGCCACGCCACCGTTGACCTCGATCTGCACGCCGGGCTGCACGCGGTCGGCGTCGCGGCCGCGCGGGCCGGCTTCGTCGGTGCGGGCACCGGGCAGCAGGAGTCGGCCGCCGCTGTGCTCCACCGTCATGAGCGCCTTGCCCTGCACGGGGCGGCCGTCCTTGTCGAACAGGCGCACGCTCAGCGTGGCGGCGCTCTGGCCGTCGGCGGGCAGGCCGTCGCGGTCGACCTCGACGACGATGCGCGCCACCACCACCGCCGGTGTGCCCTCCCCGCGGAACAAGGCCGGGCGGATGTTGTCGGCCTGCGGGTCGCGCGGGTGCAGCGCGGCGTCGCCGGCGGCCAGCGGCGTGAAGCGCACGTCGGCGGGCGACCCTGTGGCCGCCGTCTGCGCGGCTGCGGCCAGCGGCAACCAGACTGGCAACCAGAGCGGCCAGGAGCGAGGCAGGCCGCGCAGCCTCTTCATCAGGCGCTTCATCGGGCGCCTCCTGATGCGGCGGCCGAAGGCGAACTTGGCGCCTGGCCGCTGTGGCGGCCCTGAGGCGGCGGCCGGTTCATCGGCAGCGCGGGCGTCGGCGTGTTCGTCTCGTCCTTCGCCGGGCCCGAGGGCGCAGCCGGCTGGCGCGGCTTCGGCGCCTGCTGGTTGGCGCCGTCGGTGCCCTGGGCCGGGGAGCGCAGCGTGTCCAGGCCGTGGGCCTTGCTGTCGAAGCGCAGCGCGGGGCGGTCGCGCCGCTCGGTTTCGGGCGCGCGCACCTCTCCCTGGGCCCGGCGCGCCTTCACCTGCTCGATCACGGTGTTGCTGCAGCTGCCTTCGGCGAAGTCGGCGCGGTGCAGCTCGCCGTTCTTCAGATCGAGCCAGCGGCTGTGGGCGTCGCCGAGGTTGCGGCTCGAGGTGGTGGTCAGGTGCGAGCCACGCGGCAGCGTCAGCCCGTCGACCTTCAGCACATGGCTCTTCGGCGGCAGGCCGCACATCGAGTACTTGCCTTCGCTGTCGCTGACGAAGCTGGTGCCGTCCTGCATCACCAGGCGCACGCCGGGGATGCCCAGTTCCTCGGGGTCTTGCACATGGTTGTTGTTGCAGTCGACGAAGATCTTGCCGGCGAAGCAGGCCGCCGTGCCGAAGACGCCACCGCTCACCCGCACCCGGTGCTGGCCCTCGTTGGTGGCGATGGAGCCCGGCAGCGGCGAGAAGTCGGCCCCCACGCAGCCGGCCGGCACGCCGCAGGCATGCGCCCGCGCGCGGTTGAGGCCGTCACCTTCCGCCGCGCCGACGCCGATGCGCACGCGGTAATGCAGCACGATCTCGCGGCTGGCCGGCATGGCACCCAGGTTGAAGGCCAGCTGCGGGCCGATGCCCCCCTGCGGATCGGCGATGGCCACGCCGTTGGCCGTGGCCGTGCCGCGGATGTAGGTGAAGCCGGCCGGCAGGCGGTCGACCACGGTGGTCTGGCGCGGCAGCGCGCCGACGGCTGCGCGCACGGTGATGGCGTAGCGCACGCTGTCACCGATCTCGGCCTGGGCGCGGTCGCCGGTCTTGGCCAGCGTCACCGCGCTGGGCAGGGCCGGATCGAGCGGGATGTGGTTGTGGATCACGTTGGCGCCCGCCGAGCCGCTGCTGAGCGTGAGGAAGTAGCTCGTGGCCGGGCCGACCGGGCCCGTGGGCGCACCCGCGTTGGGCTGCACGGGGAACACCGAGCCCGGCCCGCCCGGCGGCAGCAGCGGGCCGGCCGACGGCGGAATGGCCGTCGACACGAAGCTGTAGCCCGCCGGCGGCACGACCTCGAGCGCGAAGTTGCAGCGCGGCGGCGCGCCCGGCGTGAACAGGAACTGGTAGAAGCCGTCGGCGCCCACCGTCATCGAGATGCGGTCACCGGCGATGGTGTAGCCGCCGGCACCGGCGCCCACCATCTGCGTGGCCGGGTTCCAGCCGCTGCACACGCCGTCGGGCCGCAGCGTCACCACCGCGCCCGGCACGGCCTGGCGCAAACCGGAGTCGTAGACCACGCCGCTGGGGTCGACCGGCAGGCTTTGCTGCGGCAGCTCCTGCCCGGGTGCGAGCACGACGGTCAGCGTCGCATCGGCCCCGGCGCCGGCGCAGGAACTGGTGCTGCCGAGGGTGGGCGTGGCCAGGCAGCTGGCGCCCGAGGAACCCGGCGCGGTCTCACCATTGACCGGGTAGCCGAACACCACGCCGGAGCCGGGCTCGCGGAAGCGCACCGCCAGCGGCGTGCCGGGCAGCAGATCGCCGACGCGGTAAGCGCCGTTGCGGTCGGTCGTGGCGCGGCCGACGATGGTGCCGGTGGCGGCATCCACCACCTCCACCAGCCAGCCGGCCAGGCGGCGGTCGCCGCCATCGAGCAGCCGCGACGCGGCACCGACGTCGTGCCACACGGTGCCCGACACCGCGCCCGGCCGCTGCACCGGCGTCGGCCGGCGGCAGGCCTCGTGCACCGGCGTGGCGCCGCACACCGGCAAGGCCGCCGGGTTGCCGGCGAAGGCGTCGCGCTGCGCGGGCGTCGGGCCGCGGGCCTCGATCTCGCCGCCGCCCTCGACCAGCACCGCGTTGTCCACGCTGCCGGCGTCGGCTGCGGCGGCCGCCACCGCGACGACGATCTCGATGTCGCCCACGGCCGTGGCCCCGGCCGCGAGCGCGTCGCCGCGGCTGCACGACAGCTGCGTCGCGCCCACCGCGCCCGTGCAGGCCCAGCCGGCGCCCGTGGGCACGGCCGCCAGCGTCAGGCCCGGGGGCAGGCGGTCACGCACGGTGTACTCGCCGCGCGTGGCCACTTCGCCGCTGTTGCGCACGCGGATCGTGTAGCGGCCCGGGAAGCCCACCGTGAAGCGGTCCAGCCCCAGGCTCTTGCTCACGCGCAGGTCGGGCGACTCGGCCAGTTCGCCGAAGTTGTTGTCGATGCTGGCCACGCCCGGGGCGAGCACGATGCCGGAGATGACCGATGCGCCTGCGCCGGGGGCCGTGGCAGCGCCGCCGGCGGAGCCGGGGCGCGTCTGGCCATCCACCGTGCCGGCCGGCTGCACCGGCTGCGTCACGAGGTAGGTGCCCGGACGCAGGCCGTCGAAGCGGTAGCGGCCGTCGGCGTCGGTGACGACGGTGCGGTTCACCGGGTTGCCCTGGTCGTCGGTGCCGGTGAGCACCAGCGTCACGCCCGCCAGGCCGCTTTCGCCGGGGTCGACGCGGCCGTCGTTGTCGTTGTCGGCCCATACCAGGCCCGCCACCGCGCCGGCCGGCACTTCGCCGAAGCGGTTGTCGGTGCTCGATTCGCCCACGCCCAGCACGATGCCGCTGATGCGGCTGGGCGTGCTGGCCACGGCGCTGGGCGTGCCGCCGGTCGGGCCTGCCAACGTGGTGCCGTTGACGGTGCCCGGCGGCTGTGCCGGTTCGGTGACGGTGTAGTTGCCCGGCGCCAGGCTGTCGAAGCGCCAGCGGCCGTCGGCGTCGGTCACGGTGCTGCGCGTCACCGGGCGGCCGGCGGTGTCGGTGCCGGTCAGTTCGATCGTCACGCCGGCAATGCCGCGCTCGGCGCCACCGATGCTGCCGTCGTTGTCGGCATCGAGCCAGACGCGGCCGTCGATGACGCTGTTGTTCGGGATCTCGGCGAAGTTGTTGGCACTCCCCTGGGTGCCCGGCGTGCGCAGGTCGATGCCACTGATGGCACTCGGCAGCGTGGCCGGCGGCGTGGCCGTGCCGCCCGCGCTGCCAGGCAGCGTGCTGCCGTTGGTGGTGCCGGCGGGCTGCGTGGGCTGCGTGATCGTGTAGACGCCGGGGCGCAAGTCGACCACCGCAAAGCGGCCATCGGGGGCGGTGACGAGGTTGCGCGTGACGGGCGTGCCGGTGTCGTCGGTGCCGGTCACGACCAGCGGCACGCCACCCAGGCCCAGGTCGGCCGGCAGGTTCTGCAGGCCGTTGTTGTCGAGGTCGATGAACACCGTGCCGGCCAGGCCCACGGGCAGGATCTCGGCGAACAGGTGGTTGGTGCTGCTGCCGCCGGCCGGCAGGGCGATGGCGCTGATCACGCTGGGCGTGGCAGCTACCGCGCTGGCGCTGCCGCCGGTGCTGCCAGCCGTGGTGCGGCCGTTCAGCGTAGCAATGCCGCCGACCACCGGCTGCGCCGCTTGCTCGGTGACGGTGTAGCCCGCCGGGCCGGCGGCCACGAGGTCGTCGAAGCGCCAGGCCCCCGTCGCATCGGTGGTGGTGCTGCGGGTGACCGGGTTGCCGGCCGCATCCACACCGCTGAGCGTGACCGTCACCCCCGCGATGCCCGCCTCGCCGGCACCCGGGCTGCCGTCGTTGTTGCCGTCGAGGAACACGCGGCCCGCGAGGCTGGCGCCGCGTTCGCCGAAGTGGTTGCCCGCCGAGCCGCCCACCGGCAGGCTGTCGATGGTGATGCGGTTGGCCAGCGTGCTGCCGGCGGCCGCGCCCGGATTGGTGGCGCCATCGCCGTAGCCCGTGGGCTGGGTCTGGCAGATCGAATAACGCAGGCCGGCGGACACGCCGCTGAAGGTGTAGTTGCCGCTGGCGTCGGTGCTCGTGGTGGCCAACGCCGGGGCGCTGCAGTCGTCGCCCGCCACGAGGCGCAGCTCCACGCCAGGCAGGCGGCCGTCGGTGGGGCTGGGGTCGAGCAGGCCGTCACCGTCGCGGTCGAGGTAGACGGTGCCGGTGATAGGCGCAATCGGCAGCTCGCCGAACAGGTAACCGGTGGCGTCGGCGCCCGCTGCCAGCGCGATGCTGTCCAGGCGGTCGTTGACGGTGCTGCTGCCGCCGGCCGTGCCCACGCGCTCGCGGCCGTCGTTGAACACCCCGGCCGCGGGCGGGATCGGCCCTTCGACCACGGTGTAGCCGCCCGGCCCGGCGGCCAGCAGGTCATCGAAGCGCCAGGCGCCCGTGGCGTCGGTGGTGGTGCTGCGGCTGACGGGGTTGCCGGCGGCATCGATGCCGCTCAGGTTGACCGTCACGCCCGCGATGCCCGTCTCGCCGGCATCGCGCTGGCCGTTGTCGCTGAGCGCCGGGCTGCCCGGCGTGAAGTCGGCGTAGACGGCGCCTGCCAGCGAGGCCACGCGCTCGCCGAAGTGGTTGCCGCTGGAGCCCCCCGCCGGCAGGCTGGTGATGCCGATCACGTTGGCCGCCGGGCTGGCGCCGGCCGTGCCCGGGTTCTGGCTGCCGTTGGCATAGCCCGCCGGCTGGCTCTGGCAGACCAGGTAGCTGCCGCCCACGGCCACGCCGCTGAAGGCATAGCCGCCCGTGGCATCGCTCGTGGTGGTCTGCAGCGTCGTGCCGCTGCTGCAGTCGGCACCCTGCACCAGGCGCAGGGTGACGCCGGCGATGCGGCCATCGGTCGGTGTCGCGTCGAGCGTGTCGTCGCGGTCGCGGTCGATGTAGACCGTGCCGCTGATGGCGGCCTGCGGCAGCTCGCCGAAGGTGTAGCCGCTGACCACCTGGCCGGCCGCCAGCGCGATGCTGTCGACACGGTCGGCACCCACGGTGCCACCGGCCGTGCCGGCGCGGTCGCGGCCGTCGAGGAAGCTGCCGGCGGCGGGCGGAATGGCGCCTTCCACGACCGTGTAGCCGTCGCCGTTGGGGGCGATCAGGTCGTCGAAGCGGTAGTTGCCCGTGGCGTCGGTGAGCGTGCTCAGGCTGACGGCGTTGCCCAGCACATCGGTGCCGCTGAGCGTGACCGGCACGCCCTCGATGCCCGGCTCGCCGGCATCGCGCACCCCGTTGTCGAAGTTGGCCGCCGTGCCAGCGCCCGTATCCTGGTACACCGAACCCGACAGCGCCGCCAGCACTTCACCAAAGTTGTTGCCATTGGAGCCCCCGGCCGGCAGGTTGCTGACGCTGATGCTGTTGGCCCCGGCCACGCCCGCGGCGCTGCCCGTGCCATAGCCCGGCGGCTGCGTCTGGCAGACCAGGTAGTTCTGGAACGCGCGCACGTTGTCGAAGCGCCAGGCGCCGGTGGCATCGGTCGTGGTGGTCTGCAGCACCGTGCCGCTGGTGCAGTCGGCGCCCTGCACCAGGCGCAGCGTCACGCCTGGCAGGCGGCCGCTCTCGGCGGCATCGAGCACGCCGTCGCGGCTGCGGTCGATCCAGACCAGGCCGCTGACCGAGCTGAGCTGCACCTCGCCGAAGTTGAACACCGTGCCGTCGACACCGGCCCCCAGGTCGATGGCGGCGATGCGGTCGGTGCCGGCCGTTGGCGTGTCGGGCTGCGCGGTGCAGCCCGAGGCGCAGGCCGCGCCGCCGATGAGGCCGGCGTTCACCGGGCCGTTGGCCAGGCCCGTGGGCGATGCGGGCAAGGGCTGCTCCAGCGTCAGCGCGCGCAGCGGGTCGAGGTTGTCGAAGCGATAGGCGCCGCTGCCGTCGGTGGTGGTGGTGGCGATCACGGCCAAGGTGACGGCATCGAGCAGGCGAACGGTGGCGCCGCTGATGGGCAGGTCAGTCCCCGGCGAGCGCGTGCCGTTGGCGTCGACATCGATGTAGACGAAGCCGCCCAGCGACGGCCGGCGGAGCTCGGGGAACAGGTAGTCGCCGGTGCTCACGCCGGCCGGCAGCACGACGCCGGTGTAGAGGCTGTTGCCGGCGCTGCCGCCGCGCACGTAGCTGCCGCCGGTGGCGGGCACGGGCGGTGCGGCCGGGCCGTTGTCGAAGCCGGCCGGCTGGCCCTGCCTCAGGGTGTAGCCGGCGCCGTTCGACGGCGGCAGGTTGGCAAAGGTGTAGCGGCCATCGGCATCCGTGACGACGCTGCGCGTGACGGCACTGCCGAAGGCATCGGTGCCGCTCAGGTTGAGGGTCACGCCGGCGATCCGCGGCTCGGCCGCAGCGCCTTGCGGCGTGCCGGCGTCGGCACCCCCGCGCTGGCGGTCTTCGAACACCAGGCCGGTGATGGCGCTGTTCACCACCTGGACGCTGGCCGTGCTGGTGTTGTTGCCCGCCACGGTGTCGATCGACAGCGGCTGGCCGCCGCCATCCAGCCCCGGAGAGATGCTGGCGTCATTGGCCAGGTCGGTTCCGTACGGGCCGACGAACACGCCTTCCTTGGCACGCGCCGAGAGCAGCAGCGTCACTGTGTTGGCGGCCGCGGTGCTGCCAGGGAAGCTGCCGTTCACGGTGCAGTCCACCGTCTGGCGCGTGGCGGGGCTTGTCACGCTGGCCGGCGTGGCCGTGCAGCTGACCGTGCCGACGCTCAATCCCGGGTGGCTGCCCGCCGTGGCCGTGACCGAGCCGGCGATGAACTCGAAGCCTGCGGGCAATTGGTCGCTCACGCGCACCTGGGCCGTCTCGTCGGCGCCGCGGTTCTGCAGCACCAGCGACCACTGCACCGGCTGGTTCACGGCCACAGGGCTGGCGGTGAGGCGTGACTTGGTGATGGCGAGGTCGGTCTTCGGGAAGATCACCTCGTTGACCGCGGCGATGTTGTTGCCGGCTGCTGCAGCCGGCGTGAACACGCAGCTGCCCGAGCTCTCGTAGCCCAGCAGCGACTCGTCGGAGCAGATGCGGGCCGTGTTGCCGAGCGAGATCACGGCAGCTGGGCCGGTGAGCGAGAACGCGAGGTCGAAGTTCACCTCGCTGGCCGGATCGAGGAAGTTGGCCGCACCCGCCGCCAGCGTGCACTCGACATCGGCGTTGGCCGCCGCCTGCGTGCAAGTCACGGTGCCGGCGTTCTTGCTGGTGTCGAGCGTGAAGCCGCTCTCCGCCGGCACAGCGTTGACGGCGGCCACGGCCACCAGGTTGACGCTGTAGCCGGCCGGCACGCTGAGCCGGTCCGTCACGCGCACGCCCTCGGCGCGCGAGACGCCGCTGGCCTGGGCCCGGAAGCGGTAGCGCAACGTGTCGCCGAAGCCGAATGCCGACTGCCCCGCCGGCAGCACACGCGCCTTCTTCTGCACCATGTCGACCAGCGGCACCTTGATGTCGACCGTGACCTGGCCCTGGTTGTTGTTCAGCGCCTCGGCGTCATTGCAGGCACCGGACAGGTCACCCGGCAGGCGCAGCCGGAACTCGCAGTTGCGCGACGCATCCAGCGCCACCGAAGCCGTGTTGGTGAAGGTCTCGACGATGCCGGTCGGCGGCATGCCGGGTGTCTTGAGCACCCGCGCGCGAATCACCACCGTGTAGAAGTCGTAGCGCGGCACCTGCGAGCCCACTGGGGTGCTGCAGCTCACCGTGCCGGCGCCGGCATTGACGCTGCACGTCATCGGCGGCGCCGCCCCGCTGCCCACAGGCGTGGCATCGAGGATGAGGAAGCGGCTCGTGGGCAGGCTGTCGCTCACGGTGAGCGGCCCGTCGACGAGGTTCGGCCCCAGGTTGCGGGCGACGATGGTGTAGCTCACCACCTGGCCGACGCGCGGCTCGGTGGCGCTGTTGGGCGGCGTCACCGTCTTGCTGGTGACCGACGGATCGGTGCGGCCCGCCAGCGTGATGGCCGCCGCATCGGACAGCGCCGCACCCGCCGCGGGCGTGAGGATGGCGTCGGGCGAACTGACCGTGGCCGTGTTGGTGAAGGTGCCGGCCTCGAACGGGCGGTCCACGCGCACGAGGACGGTGATCGTGGTACCCGGGGCGACACCGGTGAATCGGCAGTCCAGCTGCGCCGCACCCGCGGCCGGTGCGGTGCAACTGCCGCCCGCAGTGCCCGCGGGCACGCTGAACGACACCACCGGGGCCGGGGTCTGGTGGCTGGGCACACCGACCGCCGGGCCGGTGGTGTTGAGGATGGCCGGCAGCGTGTCGTTCAGGTTCAGCGTCGGGATCGGCTGCTGCGCGGGGTTGGCCGCCGTGGAGGGCGTGGTGATGGTGATGCGCCAGAAGTGCGACAGCGCAGCGCCGGCCACCACGGGCGGCGTGGCGGGCGAGTCGACCCAGGTGCTGCCGTCGCTTGACGACTCCTTCCGCACCCCCGCCTGCGCCTGGCCGGAGATCACAGGCGTGCCCACCGTGCTGGCGTCAGCGCAGTCGGCACCCGCGTTCTGGTTGCCATCGGGGGGCTGCGGGCCGGCCGTGCCCGGCAGGCCCAGATCGCTAAGCACCGTGGCACCGGTGCACGCCCGGTTGACCAGTGTGCGCGGCGCACCGAGTGCCGGTGAAACGCGCGTCGTCAGTGTCAACGGCAGGCTGTCGCCCACGGCCAACGTGCCCGCGGCGTCTCGCAGGCAGGCCACGCGGCGCTGGCCGGCTCCGGCTGAGTTGACGCCGCCGTCGGTGCAACTCCAGCCCGCGCTGGCCGACACGAACAGCTCGTCGTTGGACATGGTGTCGACCACGCGCAGCGGCCGCGGCCCGGCGCCGGCGGTGTAGACAGCGGCCACGACGCCGGTGTTGGTGACGCTGATCGTGCTCGTCAGCAATGCGCCGGGTGGCTGGGGGCCGGGCGTCTTGCTCTTGCTCAGGGCCAAGTCAGCGTACGGCGGGATGACCTCGAACGGCACCAGGGCCAGGTTGTTGCCGGTGTCGATATCGGTGACGCCGCCAGGCAGCGCCCCACCCGGACCCGTCACCACCTGAAGGCCGAACTGGCCGCTGCCCGGCGTGGCAGGCGTGGTCAATGGAAACGCGAACACCTGTTCGCCACCCGCTGCGATCGTGCCAGCGGTGCAGGTGAGCACCGTGCCGGTGATGCCGTTCACGGTGCCCGGGCCGCTGTTCACGCAGTCCGGCGGCAGCGATCCGATGACAAAGCCCGCCGGGATACCCAAGCGCAGCAAGCCTCCACTCAGCGTCTGGGGCCCGCCGTTGATGTAGCGCGCCAGCAGCGTGTGCGGCGTGCTCACCATGGTCGGCGCTGGGAAGCTGCCCGCGGGGCTCGGATCGCTTCCCGGCTCCACCGTGAATGGCCGCGACGCGCTGTCGTTGAGCGGGTTGATGTCGATGTAGTCGCTGCCCACCGGGGCAATGGCGGCGTTGTTGACGAGTCCCCCGCTGCCGGCCAGCGTGGGCCGGCCCTGCAAGATGATCGGCCCCAGGCTGGCCAGGGGCCCGCTGGCGGTGCAGCGCAGCAGCCGCGTGGCCTGCGCATCGGCCACGCTGTCGCAGCTGTAGCCAGGTGCACTGACGCTGGTCAAGGTGAACTCGGAAACCGAGCCGGGCAGTTGGTCGGTCACCGTGACGCTGCTGCCAACCGGGATGCTGTCGCCCGTGACGATGGCAGGTGTCAGCGTGAACGTGGCCGTCTGCCCGTTGAGCAGCGTGGTGCTCGGGGCCATGGTCTTGGCGACGGTGAGGTCACCACCGGACACGACCGTGAACGAGTCCGAAGCCGAACTCACGGGCGGCCCAGCGAAAGTGGCGGTGACATTTCCGCCACCCAGGGCCCGACCGCGCATATTGAAGCTGAAGTTGGCAATGGCGCCGGTGCCGACCGGGTTGATGGCGGTGCAGGTCAACACCTGGGCCGAACCCACCGCCCCGCTGACCGAGCAGCCCGCCGGCAAGGGCGCCACGACCTCGAGCACCGAGGGGGAGTCGACGGTCACCGTCTCCGGCCCGCTGCCACTGACGCGAGTGACCTGCACCTGCACCAGCACCGTCTGCCCGCGACCGATGCGTGTGGGCAAGTCGATCGAGTTGACCGTCAAGGCGGCCCACGAGGGAAGCGCCGAGAAGATGCCCAGCAAAGCGAGCGCCGGCGCGCGGACACACAGCCACGCGCTTGCCAATGCATCTGCCGCCAATGTCGCCCGCTGCCGCAATTCCTGACTTTGCTTGCTGAATCGGCTCTGACCGGAGGACCAGGAACCGCGGCCGATTGTGGAACGCCCGGTACAGGAAGCCTGTCTCATTTGTACGTCAAGGCCTTGGTTCGCCCCCCCCCGAGATGAGGCCTCCGACCCACTCAGGCGGGTCAACACACCGCGTCAGCGATTGAAGAGTACGAAGGCCGTCATTGGGCGAATCAATCGACGGGCGTTATCGAGGGCCGTAGCATCCGCTTCGTCTATCAACTTCTCTTTCTCCATAGGAGCTACACATGTCAATCATCAACACCACCGTTCCCGCCTTCAAGACCACCGCCTTCGTCAACCGCGGCGGCAAGGGCGAATTCATCGAAGTCAGCGACGCCACGCTGAAGGGCAAGTGGTCCGTGCTGATCTTCATGCCGGCGGCCTTCACCTTCAACTGCCCGACCGAGATCGAAGACGCGGCCGAGCACTACGCCGAGTTCCAGAAGCTCGAGACCGAGGTCTACATCGTCACCACCGACACGCACTTCTCGCACAAGGTGTGGCACGAGACCAGCGACGCCGTCGGCAAGGCCAAGTTCCCGCTGGTGGGCGACCCCACGCACACGCTGACCAACGCCTTCGGCGTGCACATCCCTGAAGAAGGCCTGGCGCTGCGCGGCACCTTCGTCATCAACCCCGATGGCGTGATCAAGACGGCCGAGATCCACAGCAACGAGATCGCCCGCGACGTGAAGGAAACCGTGCGCAAGCTCAAGGCCGCACAGTACACCGCCAAGAACCCCGGCCAGGTGTGCCCGGCCAAGTGGAACGAAGGCGCCAAGACGCTGACGCCTTCGCTGGACCTGGTCGGCAAGATCTGATCGCCCACCCCCGGAGCGCCTGACGGCGCTCCCCCTCAAGGGGGCGCCGCCAGCGGCCCGGCAAAGCCGGTTCCGCGGCGGCTGCTTGGAGCGCTGTAGCGCCCCTCTTCCCAACCGTTCGGGCTGAGCCTGTCGAAGCCCCGGCTTCGCGGGCCCAGCCCCAACGGATCACCACACACCAGGTGCACACCATGCTCGACGACGCCATCAAGAGCCAGCTCACCGCCTACCTGCAGCGCCTGCAGCAGCCGATCGAGCTGATCGCCTCGCTCGACGACAGCGAGACGGCGGCCGACATGCGCTCGCTGATCACGCAGATCGCGGCGCTGCACCCGACGATGGTGTCGGCGCGCTTCGACGGCACCGCTGCGCGCAAGCCCTCGTTCCAGATCACCCGCCGCGGCGCCGACATGGGCATCTCGTTCGCGGCGCTGCCGATGGGCCACGAGTTCACCTCGCTGGTGCTGGCCCTGCTGCAGGCCGGCGGCCACCCGCCCAAGGTCGAGCAGGCGCTGCTCGACCAGGTGAAGGCGCTCGAGCCCGAGCAAGACCTGGTCTTCGAGACCTGGATGAGCCTGACCTGCCACAACTGCCCCGACGTCGTGCAGGCCATCAACCTGATGGCCGTGCTGAACCCGCGCATCCGCCATACCGCCATCGACGGCGGCGTGTTCCAGCAGGAAGTCGAAGAGCGCCAGATCCTGGCCGTGCCGTTGGTGTTCCTCAATGGCGAGGTGTTCTCGTCGGGCCGCATGGAGCTGGCCGAGATCCTGGCCAAGGTCGACACCGGCGCGGCGCAGCGCGCGGCCGCCGGGCTTTCGCAGAAGGAGCCTTATGACGTGCTGATCGTCGGCGGCGGCCCCGCTGGCGCCGCCGCGGCCGTGTATGCCGCGCGCAAGGGCATCCGCACCGGCGTGGTGGCCGAGCGCTTCGGCGGCCAGACGCTCGACACGCTGGGCATCGAGAACTACATCAGCGTACTCGAAACACAAGGCCCGAAGTTCGCTGCCGCGCTGGAGGCGCACGCCGCGCAGTACGGCGTCGACATCACGCGCATGCAACGGGCCGCAAAGCTGGTGCCGGCCACGGTGCCCGGCGCGCCGGTGAAGGTGCTGCTGGAAAGCGGCGCCGAGCTCTCGGGCAAGACCGTCATCCTGGCCACCGGCGCGCGCTGGCGCGAGCTGGGCGTGCCGGGCGAGCAGACCTACCGCAACAAGGGCGTGGCCTACTGCCCGCACTGCGACGGCCCGCTGTTCAAGGGCAAGCGCGTGGCCGTCATCGGTGGTGGCAACTCGGGTGTCGAGGCCGCCATCGACCTGGCCGGCATCGTCGGCCACGTCACGCTGCTGGAGTTCGGTGACGCGCTGCGCGCCGACGCGGTGCTGGTGGCCAAGCTGAAGAGCCTGCCCAACGTCAGCATCCACGTGATGGCGCAGACCACCGAGATCACCGGCGAGGGCGGCAAGGTCAACGCGCTGGTCTACAAGGACCGCCAGACCGGCATCGTGCACACCGTCGAACTCGAAGGCGTGTTCGTGCAGATCGGCCTCGTGCCCAACACCGAATGGCTCAAGGGCACGCTGGCGCTCAGCCGCTACGGCGAGATCGAGGTCGACGCCAAGGGCGCCACCAGCCTGCCCGGCGTGTTTGCGGCAGGTGACGCGACGACGGTGCCCTTCAAGCAGATCGTCATCGCCGCCGGCGATGGCGCCAAGGCCGCGCTGGGCGCCTTCGACTTCATGATGCGCAACAGCGTCGAAGCGCCGGCCCCTGTGGCGAAGGCCGAGCCGGCCACGGCCTGATCAGCCCAGGCGCACGGTGCCGATCGGCGCCAGGTGCGCCGCCACCATCTGCCACGAGTCACCGCCGTCGCCACTGGCCCACAGGTGGCCGGTGGTGCTGCCCATCATCAGCGTGCGGCCGTCGGCGCTGACGTCGAGGCCGTGGCGGTAGACGAGGTCGAAGCAGTCCTGTTGCGGCAGGCCGGTGGTAAGCGTCTCGAAGCTCTTGCCACCGTCGCGCGTGCGGTTCACCACCAGCGCGCCGTCCACCGGGATGCGCAACTCGTCCGTCACGGCGGGCACGAACCAGGCGGTGTCGGGGTCTTGCGGGTGCACGGCCACCGCGAAGCCGAAGCTCGAGCGCGGCGCCTTCAGCTCGTGCCAGTTCGCGCCGCCATCGGTGCTGCGCCAGATGCCGCCATGGTGCTGGCACCACAGCACCTCGGGTGCGGCCGCGCAGCGCACGATGCGGTGCGGGTCTTGTGCGTTCTGGTCTTCGGCCAGTTCGGGCGGCATGAAGTCGGCGCGCATGCCGCGGGCTGACAGCGCCCAGGTCTGGCCGCCGTCGGTGGTTTTCCAGGCGCCGCCGCAGCTGATGGCCACCAGCAGCTCATCCGGCCGGCCAGGGTGTGGGCAGATGGAGTGCATGGCCGGCGCGTCGTTGCCACCACCCATCCACTGCTCGCGCTCGGGGCGGCGCCAGAGGCTGTCGACCAGGCTCCAGTGGCGGCCGCCGTCGGCGCTGCGAAACAGGCCACCGGGCAGCGTGCCGGCCCACACCGCGCCATCGGCATGCTCCAGGGCCCACACCTGCAGCAGCTTCCACGCCGGGCCGGGTGCGCCCTCGGGCTGCGGCGGGTAGGCGGGTGCGTCGACCTCGGTCCAGGTCGCGCCTTCGTCTTCGCTGAGGTGCAGCTTGGCGCCGTAGTGGCCCAGGTTCAGCGCGGCGAGCATCGGCCGGCCAGGGCCAGCGGGCGGCAGCGTCATCGTCACCGGGTCACCGACGAAGTGCGTGCGCGCCACCTGCCAGGTGGCGCCGCGGCGGTGCATCTCGACGAGGCCTTTGCGGGTGCCGATCCAGGCGCGGTCGTCGCGGGCGGGGTTCGTCATGGCGGGCCTCGGGGTGGACGGTGGCGATCAACCGCCCGACAGCGCCTGCAGCACGTGCACCGTGCAGTCGGCGGCCAGCGGCTGGGTGAGTGCGATGCGGTCGTCGCAGCGGTGGCTGTCGATGAAGATGACGACGTTGGGCCGCACGTGGCCCTGCTCGTCGAGCACATAGCCGCGCAGGCGCGGATTCAGGGCGAAGGCGTCTTCGAGCGCGGCGCGCAACGTGGTGGCGCCGCTGTCCACCGTGGGGGTTTCGGTGAAGCGGCGCAGCTGGGGGGTGAAGACCACTCGCGGCATGGGCCGATGATGCCTCGGCGCGGGCAGGCGGCGTAGCCGGGCTGCCCCTTGGCCTGTTGGCGCGGCCGCCGGCCGCGGCCTCTCAGTGCGCCAGGATCTTCGACAGAAATTCCTGCGCGCGGGGCGAACGCTTCTCGGGGCTGCCGAAGAACTCTTCCTTCTTGCAGTCTTCGACGATCTTGCCGGCGTCCATGAAGATGACGCGGTGGCTGACCTTGCGCGCGAAGCCCATCTCGTGCGTGACGACCATCATCGTCATGCCCTCCTTGGCCAGCAGCACCATCACGTCGAGCACCTCGCCCACCATCTCGGGGTCGAGCGCGCTGGTGGGCTCGTCGAAGAGCATCACGATCGGGTCCATGCTCAGCGCACGCGCGATCGCCACGCGCTGCTGCTGGCCGCCGGAGAGCTGCCCCGGGAACTTGTCCTTGTGCGCCATCAGGCCCACGCGGTCGAGCATCTTCAGGCCGCGCGCCTTGGCGTCGTCGGGCGTGCGGCCGAGCACGCGGATCTGCGCCAGCGTCAGGTTCTCCGTCACGCTCAGGTGCGGGAACAGCTCGAAGTGCTGGAACACCATGCCGACGCGGCTGCGCAGCTTGGGCAGGTTGGTCTTGGGGTCGGAGATGCTGATGCCGTCGACCGTGATGTCGCCCTTCTGGAAGGGCTCCAGTGCGTTCACCGTCTTGATCAGCGTGCTCTTGCCGCTGCCCGAAGGCCCGCAGACCACCACGACCTCGCCCTTCTGGATGGCGGTGGTGCAGTCGGTCAGCACCTGGAAGCTGCCGTACCACTTGCTGACGTTCTTGATCTCGATCATGGGGGCTGCCCTAGCGAATGATGGCGATTCGGTTCTGCAGCCGCCGCACGAGCAAGCTCAGCGAGAAGCAGATGACGAAGTACACGACGGCCGCCACGAGATAGGTCTCGACGGGGCGGTTGAAGTTCTTGCCGGCGATCTCGAAGCCCTTGAGCAGGTCGTAGGCGCCGATGGCATACACCAGGCTCGTGTCCTGGAACAGGATGATGGTCTGGGTCAGCAGCACCGGCAGCATGTTGCGGAAGGCCTGCGGCAGCACGATCAGCTGCATCGTCTGCGGATACGTCATGCCCACCGCGTAGCCCGCGTGCACCTGGCCCTTGGGCACGCTCTGAATGCCGGCGCGCATGATCTCCGAGAAGTACGCGGCCTCGAACAGCGTGAAGGTGATCATGGCCGACAGCTCGGCGCCCATGGGCTTGCCGGTCATCAGCGGAATGAGCAGGAAGAACCACAGGATCACCATCACCAGCGGAATGCTGCGCATGGTGTTCACGTAGGCCGCCGCCGGGATCACGAGCCAGGCCTTGCCCGACAGCCGCATCAGCGCCAGCAGCGTGCCCAGGATGATGCCGCCGACCATGGCGATGAGCGTGAGCTGGAACGAGAACACCAGCCCCTTGAGCACGAAGCTGGAGATGACGTCCCAGGTGAGGAAGGAGAAGTCGAGATTCATGCCCGCCTCCTCACTTCGCGCCGATCATGCCGGGCACGCGTACGCGGCCCTCGACGAACAGCATGACGCGGTTGATGCTGAAGGCGCTGATGAAGTACAGGCCCGTGACGGCGAGGTACATCTCGATGTTGTGCGAGGTCTCCTCACCGGCCTGCAGCGCGAACATCGTCAGCTCGGCGATGCTCACCGCGAACGCCACCGAGGAGTTCTTGATGATGTTCATGCTCTCGCTGGTGAGCGGCGGGATGACGATGCGAAACGCCATCGGCAGCAGCACGAAACGGTAGGTCTGCGGCAGCGTCAGGCCCATCGCCAGGCCGGCGTAGCGCTGGCCCTTGGGCAGGCTCTGGATGCCGGCACGCACCTGCTCGGAGATGCGCGCGCTGGTGAAGAAGCCCAGCGCCAGCACCACGAGGATGAAGCTCGGAAACGCCTGCAGCGGCTTGAAGATCGACGGCAGCACGTGGTACCAGAGGAAGATCTGCACCAGCAGCGGCACGTTGCGGAACAGCTCCGTCCATGCCGTGCCGATGAACACCAGCCGCTTGTCGGGCGCGGTGCGCAGGATCCCCATCAACGAACCCACCGCCAGCGCCACCACCAGCGCCAGCAGCGCCACGCTCAGCGTCCAGCCCCAGGCGGAGATGATCCAGTCGAGGTAGGTGATGTTGCCGCCTTTGCCGAAGCAGCCGGCGATTTGTTCACCCGTCACGGTCTCCTTGCAGAAGACCTGCCAATCCCAAGTCGCCACGCGGCGCTCTCCTCCTGTCGACGCGGCTCTTTCGAGCCGTCGCCGCCTGCAAAGAGGGGCCCGCCGTGACCGGCAAGGCCCCCTGGCGGCCCGCAGCCATCAAGCCGCGGGGCCGGCGATCACTTCTTCAGGTAGTCCTCGAGCGGCTTGTCGTTCGGGTTGGCCCAGGCGGCCCGGGTGGCTTCGCTCAGGGCCAGGCCGACGCTGGTGTTGGTGGGCGGGATCGGCTGCGTGAACCACTTGTTGTACAGGCGGCCCATCTCGCCACTGCGCATCATGGCGATGATGCTGTCGTCGACGGCCTTCTTGAAGGGCGCGTCGTCCTTGCGGATCATGATGGCGATGGGCTCGACCGAGAGGACCTCGCCAACGATGCGGAACTCGGCCGGGTTCTTGGCCTTGGCGATGTTGCCGGCCAGGATCTGGCCGTCCATCACGAAGGCGTCGGCGCGGCCGGTTTCGAGCAGCAGGAAGCTGTCGGCGTGGTCCTTGCCGTAGACCTCGTTGAAGTTGATGCCCGCACCACGCTCGTGCCGGCGCAGGTGCTGCACCGAGGTGGTGCCGGTGGTGGTGGCCACGTTGCGGCCGGCCAGTTGCGCGATGCTGGTGATGCCGGAGTTGGCCTTCACGGCGATGCGCACTTCCTCGACGTAGGTGGTCACGGCGAAGGCCACGTCCTTCTGGCGCGTGGCGTTGTTCGTGGTGCTGCCGCACTCGATGTCGACGGTGCCGTTCTGCACCAGCGGAATGCGGTTCTGCGAGGTCACGGGCACGAACTTGACGTCGAGCTTGGCCAGGCCGAGCTGCTTTTGCACGTCGGCCAGCACACGCGAGCAGACCTCGACGTGGAAGCCGGCGAACTTGCCGTCACCCAGCGTGTACGACAAGGCGCCGGAGGACTCGCGCACGCCCATTGAGGCCGCGCCGGACTGCTTGATCTTGGCCAGCGTATCGGCCTGGGCAACACCGGTGGCCAGCAAGGCCAGCACGGCAGCGGTGAGGAAAGACTTCGTCATGGAGACTCCTGGAAACATCGTCGACGGACGACACCGACGCTGATTCTAGGAATCAGCCCCCGTTGTTCGTCCGGGTGGAAGCCCGTGCATGCACGGGGCGTGCCACCGTGGCCAAAAGGCGGTTGGTGGGGAACGGCGGCGGACTGTAGCGGCCGACATCGCCCTGCTGCCAATGCCGATGCGCATGCGCGCCATGCGGCAGCGGCATGCACGATCAGGGTTGTCCCTGAGAACCGAGGTAGTCCCACAGCGCCTGCACCGCCGGCTTGCGGTGGCGCGCCGCCTCCGGGCGCTCGCGGTAGATGCGCACCTCCATCGTCAGCGACAGCGCCGGGTCGGCCGAGGCTGCCACGAGCCGTCGCGCCTTCAGCTCCTTGCGCACCGAGCTGTGCGGCAGGAAGGCCAGTCCGTGGCCTTCGAGGGCCATCGCCTTCAGGCCCTCGGCCATGTCGGTTTCGTAGATGGCCTCCAGCGCCAGCGGCTCGCCGGCCTGCTTGCGGATGGCCTCCACCAGCCCGGCCATGTAGGCGCCCGAGGCGTAGCTGAGGAAGGGCACGCGCTCGCCGGGCCGGCCGGGCAGCGTGAACAGCGGCCGGCCGTCGGCGCCGGCCTTGGCATAGGGCGCCAGCGTCTCGCTCGACAGCGCCAGCATCTCGTAGCGGTCGTCGCTCAGGCGCAGCGGCTGGCTCGGGTGGTGGTAGGCGATGAGCAGGTCGCAGCCGCCTTCCGTCAGGCGCAGCGCCGCGTCGTGCACGTTCAGCGCCGTCAGGCGCGTCTTCACGGCGCCGAAGTTCTGCCGCAGGTCCATCAGCCAGTGCGGGAAGAAGGTGAAGGCCAGCGTGTGCGGCACCGCGAACTCGATCATGTCCTGGTCGGCCGCCTGGTGGCTGCGCATCATGTTGCGCGTGGCCTGCAGGGCCTCGAGCACCTCGAGCGCCTGCGCGTGCAGCGTTTCACCGGCGGCTGTCAGGCGCGTGGGGTAGGCCGAGCGGTCCACCAGGTCGATGCCGGCCCAGGCCTCGAGCGCCTGGATGCGGCGCGAAAACGCCGGCTGCGTGACATGCCGCAACTGCGCCGAGCGCGAGAAGCTGCGCGTCTCGGCCAGGCTCACGAAGTCCTCAAGCCACTTGGTCTCCATGCGCGGCGAGTGTAGTCAGGCGCTCTGCCCGGGGCCTCGGGGCCAGCCCGGGCGTGAAGCAGGAGACCGGCGTGAAGGGCTCGACACCCGTGGCACCGGCTGTTGCAGGCTGACCGCAGCCGCCGTGCCACGGCGCCGGTTTGCGCCGTAGCATCGACGGCAACCCGTCCCCCCAGGAGCACGCCCATGGTCCGTCGCAAGTCCGCCGCCCTCGCTGTCACCGCCCTGCTGGCCACGCTGGCCCTCGCCACGCTGCCGGCGCACGCCGCGAGCTCGGCCTCCTCGGCCTCGTCCGAGGGCTCGTCGGCCTCGTCGGGCAGCGTCTCCGACTCCTTCGGCTCGAGCAGCGACTCGTCCAAGGGCGAGAAGAAGATCGCCGAGGGCCACTACCGCATCGTGCGCGTGGCCGAGGTCGGCACCACCGGCCGGCTGCAGCTGACGCTGGCTGCGCTCGACGCCACCACCAGCACGACGCTCGAGCTGGTGCTGCCCGAGGCCGCCGTGCGCCAGGCCGCGCTGGCCGAAGGCAGCACGCTGCACGCCCGCGAGCGCAGCTACGGCTGGGCGCTGGCGGCCGGCACTGCCGCCGAGGCGCGCGAGCCCTTCTTCCTGATCGTGCACGACGCCCAGCGGCGCGAGTTCGCCACGCGCAAGCTCGGCGCCTGAGCGTGCGCCGGCGTGCGGCCGGCCTGCTGCTGGCGGGCTGCCTGGCCGCGCTCGCGGCCGGCCCGGCTGCGGCAGCGTCGCTGCAGTCCTGCACCGACAGCCCCGAGCTCAGCGCCGCGCAGCAGAACGTGCTGCTGCAGGTGAGCCAGCGAGTGCGGACGGAGCTCGAGCGCCGCGGCGCCGACGTGGCGCTGGTGTCGCGCAGCGGCCTGGCACTCAGCTGGTTCGACATGCGCTACTCGCACGCCGGCCTGGCGCTGCGGGCCAGCCCCGAAACGCCCTGGGCCGTGCGCCAGCTGTACTTCGCCTGCGACGAGCAGCAGCCGCGCCTGTTCGACCAGGGGCTCACGGCCTTCCTGATGGGCACGCTGGAGCCCGAACTGGGCTACCTCTCGGTGGTGGTGCTGCCGCGCGACGCCGCCCGCTCGCTCGAGGCCGAGGCGCTCGACGCACCGAAGGCGCTGTCGCTGCTCGGCGGGCGCTACAGCGCCAACGCCTACGCCCACGGACTGGTCTACCAGAACTGCAACCAGTGGCTGGCCGAGCTGATGGCCTCGGCCTGGGGCGGGCCCTTCAGCGCCGCGGCGCCCCCGCGCGAGCAGGCCCAGCGCTGGCTGCGCCAGCAGGGCTACCGCGGCGCCGACTTCCAGCTGCCGGCGCGCCCCTTCCTCTGGCTCACCGCCTTCAGCCCCTGGCTGAACCGCGACGATCACCCGCCCGAACAGCTGGCGCAGGCGCGCTTCGAAGTCAGCATGCCGGCGGCCATCGAGGCCTTCGTGCAGCGGCTGCATCCGCAAGCCGAACGCTTCGAGGTCTGCCACACGAAGAGCCGCATGGTGCTGCGCCAGGGCTGGACGCCGATTGCCGACGGCTGCGTGGCGGCCGAGGGCGACGAAGTGACCGAGCTGCGCTGAACGCCGCTCAGCGCTCCCGAAACGCCTCGCCGCTCTTCAGCATCGGCGTCAGCAGGAAGCGCATCACCGAGCGCTGGCCGGTGCGGATCTCGGCGCTGCCGGCCATGCCGGGCATCACCGGCAGCAACTGGCCCAGGTGCTCCAGGCCCGCGACGTCGGCCCGCACCAGCGCGCGGTACCAGGTGCCGCCCGGCTGCGCGGCGCGCTCGGGGTCGCCCAGTGCGTCGGGGCTCAGCACCTCGACACGGCCCTTCAGCGCGCCGAAGATCGTGTACTCGTAGGCGCTGAGCTTGATCTCCACCGGCTGCCCCACGCGCACGAAGCCGATGTCGGCCGGCTGCACCCGCGCCTCGATCAGCACGCTGTCGGCGATGGGCACCACCTCCATCACCGTGGCGCCCGGGGCCACGATGCCACCCGGCGTGTGGTGGCGCACGACCTTGACGATGCCCTTGACAGGCGAAACGAGCGTGCTGCGCCGCATCGCGTCGTCGCGCACCACCATCTGCTCGTCGAGCAACGCCAGCTCGTTGCGCGCCTTCACCAGCTCGGCCTGCGCGTCCTGGCGGAAGCGGTTGCCGCGCTCGGCCACCTGCAGCTGCAGCTCGTTGGCCTGGCGCTTCAGGCGCATCACCTCGACCTCGCTCATGAGGCCCTTGCTCGACATCGACTCGGCCACGCCGAGCTCGCGGTTGAGCAGCGCGATGCTGCGCTGCTGCGCCGCCACGGCCTCCGACAGTGACCGCTGGCGGGCGGCGTAACTGTCCATCTCGGCCTCGACCACGGCGGCCGGCAGTTCGTCGGGAAACCCGGGCGCCTTGCCGGCCACTTCGGCCGTCAGCCGGATGACCGCGGCCTGCAGCGCCGAGCGGCGCGTCTGGCCTTCGGCCTGCTGCGCCTCCACGCGCGTGGGGTCGAGCAGCGCCAGCGGCTGCCCCTTGGCCACGACCTGCCCTTCGCGCACCAGCAGTTCGCGCAGGATGCCGCCCTCGAGGCTGGCAATCACCTGCTCGCGGCCTTCGGGCACCACGCGGGCGGGTGCCTTGGCGACGATGTCCACCTGCGCAAACGCCGCCCAGGCCAGCGCCACCGCCAGCGCGGCCAGCATCAGGTACACGGCCCAGATGGCCGCCGGCGCGGGCTCCACGACCTGCGCCGCCGCCACTGGGCTGACGTAGGCCATGTCGTCGCGGCCGAGCTCGCGGCCGCTGGGTTTGGAGAAGAGGCTCATGGTGTCGCGCCGGGGGCGAGGGCTTCGACAGGCTCAGCCCGAACGGAAGTAATGGGCTTAGCCCGAACGGAGGTAATGGGCTCACCCCGAACGGAGCTGCCGGGCCGCCTCATACCGACGCCTCGCGCTGCACCGGCTGCGAGCTCGGGTGCAGGTGCACGTTGCTGGGCGCGCCGGCCGGCGGCGCGGAAGGCTTGGCACCCGACAGCGCCGCCAGCACCTGCTCCTTCGGCCCGTCCATCACCACGCGCCCGGCATCGACCACGACGATGCGGTTCACCAGCTCCAGCACCGCCGGCCGGTGCGTGACGACGATCAGCGTCGTCTCCTGTGCCGCCTGGCGCAGCTGGCGCAAGAAGGCCACTTCGCTCTGCGCGTCCATGCTGCTCGTGGGCTCGTCCATCAGCAGGATGCGCGGCCGCGTGACGAGGCAGCGCGCCAGCGCCACCAGCTGCCGCTGGCCGCCCGACAGCAGCGAGCCGCCCTCGCCCACCGGCAGCTCCCAGCCCTGCGGGTGGCTGCTCACCAGGCGGTCCAGGCCCGTGAGCGCCGCCACCTCACCCAGGCGGGACGGGTCGGCCGCGGGCCTGTCGAGCAGGATGTTGTCGCGCAGCGTGCCGCTGAAGAGGCGCGGGTCCTGGGCCACGAAGCCCACCTTCGCGCGGTAGTCGGCGGGGTCGATCTGGCGCAGGTCCACGCCGTCGGCCTCGACCTGCCCCTGCGTCGGCAGGTACAGGCCCGCCAGCAGGCGCAGCACCGTGCTCTTGCCGCTGCCGATGCGGCCCAGCACCGCCACGCGCTCACCCGGCGCGAAGCGCAGCGTCGCGCGCTGCAGCACCATCGGTCCCTGGCCCTGGGCCACCGCGCCCGGCAGCGCGGGTGCGGGGTAGGCGAACGAAGCCTCCACCAACGCCAGCTGGCCCGAGAGCTCGCGCTTGGGCACGTAGACCTTGCCGGCCTCGCGCTCGGTGGGCTGGCTCATCACGTGGTCGAGCGCGCGCATCGCCGCGCGTGCGCCCTGGTAGCGCGTCGCGAGTTGCACGACGCTCGCCAGCGGCGCCAGTGCTCGGCCCGCGAACATGACGGCGCCGATGAGCGCGCCACCCGTCACCACCTGGGCGTGGATCAGGTACACGCCCCAGACCAGCAGCACCAGCGTCACCGCCTGCTGCGCCACGGCCGAGACGTTCATCGTCAGCGCCTGCAGCCGGCGCATCTTCAGCTGGCTCGTGGCCTGGGCGGCCGTGGCCTCTTCGTACTGGCGCAGGAAGCGGCCCTGCGCGCCAGCGGCCTTGAGATCCTCGATGCCGTCCACCGCCTCGACGAGCACGCCGTGCAGATCGGCCATCTGGTGCATCTGCACCATCGTGGCGCGGCGCATCGCGCCCTGCAGCAGCGCCGCACCCAGCAGCAGCGTCGGTATCGCCAGCACCAGCACCCAGCCCAGCGGCCCGCCGACGACGAAGACCATGGCCACGAAGATGATGATGAAGGGCAGGTCCGAGATCGCCGACAAGGTGGCCGAGGCGAAGAACTCGCGCACCTGCTCCACCTGCGCCAGGTGGTGCGCGTAGGCACCAGCCGACTGCGGCCGCTGCTCCATGCGCAGGCCCAGGGTCTGGCGGAAGAGGATGCTGCCCACCAGCAGGTCGGCCTTGCGGCCGGCCATGTCGATGAGATGGGTGCGCAGCTGCCGCGCGGTGAGGTCGAACACCAGCGCCAAGGCGCCGCCGATGGCCAGCGCCCACAGCGTGACGAAGGCCTGGTGCGGGATCACCTTGTCGAAGATGACCGAGGTGACGAGGCCCGTCACCAGCATCAGCACGTTCGACAGCAGCGCCGCCAGCAGCGCGCTGCGGTAGTAGGGCACGAAGCGGCGGATGGTGCCCCAGAGCCAGTGCTGCGAGGGGTCGGCCAGCAGACGCGCGTCGCCCTCGCCGCCACTGCCACCGGCCGTGACCTGCGGCCGCGGCGTGGCCACCAGCGCGATGCCGGTGTACTCGGCCGCCAGCTCGGCCTCGCTGGCCTGGCAGGCGTGGTGCTCGCGACCGGGCATGACGATGTCGTAGCGGCCGCCGTCGGCGTGGCGCGCCACGACGATGCAGGCGTCGCCTTCCTTCAGCAGCAGCACCGCGGGCAGCAGCAGCTCGTTGATCTCGGCCAGCGGCCGCTGCACGAGGCCGGCGCTGAAGCCGGCCTCGCCGAGCGCGCGGATGGCCAAGTCGGGCGCCAGCCGGCCGTGCACCGGCAGCGTCGCCAGCAGCGACTCGGGGCTGCGCTCGCGGCCGTGGTGGCGCGTGAGCCAGCCGAGCGCGTGCGCGAGCGCGTCGTTCTCGAGGTCCCAGGCGGCCGGGGCGGTGCTCATCGGAAGGCGGGTGTGCGGGGCCCGCGTCTAGGCCGAGTTCACGAGGCCAGCCCCGCGGCGCGCTTCTCTCGCGCCTGCAGCGCCAGGCGCTCGAAGGCCTGCTCGATGTCGCGCACGATGCGCGGCACATCGAACAGCGGCGAGGCGCGGCCGTGTTCGGCCAGGTAGCGCCGGTGGCTGGCCACACGCGCCGGCTGGCGGCCCAGCGTGATGGCCAGGCGCTCGTAGTCGGCCGGCGTGTCGGTGATGAGATCCGGCAGGCCCACGGCGGTGAGCAGGCTGCCGGCCATGCGGCTGATGATGGTGCGGCCGCTGCGCGTGACGATGGGCAGGCCCATCCACAGCGCATCCGACGCCGTCGTGCCGGCGTTGAACGGGAAGGTGTCGAGCATCAGGTCGGCCAGCGTGAAGCGCGCCAGGTACTCGGCCGGTGCCACGCGCGGCGCGAACACCAGGCGCTCCGCCGCCACGCCGTGTGCCGCCGCGCAGGCCAGCATGTTCGCGCGGCAGGTGTCGTTGTCGGCCAGCAGCCACAGCACGCTGCCGGGCACCGCGGCCAGGATGCGCATCCAGCCGCTGAAGACCTCGGCGGTGAACTTGTGGTTGTTGTTGAAGCTGCAGTAGACGAAGGCGTCCTGCGGCAGGCCGTAGCGCGCGCGGCCTTCGGCTCGGTCAGGGATCGGTGCCACCTCGCGCTGGCGGTCGCTCACCTGGTAGCAGCTCGGCAGCCTGATCGGCCGCTCGGTGCAGTAAGGCTCCAGCGCCGCCGGCATGGTGTAGTCGTCGACGATCATCCAGTCCACGCCCGGCACGGCCGAGGTGCCCGGCAGCCCGAGGTAGCTCACCTGCACCGGCGCCGGCCGCTGCACCAGGATGCCGGGGCGCGCGCCGGCCGTCAGGCCTTGCAGGTCGACCAGCACGTCCACGCTGGCCAGCGCGATCTGCTTGGCCGCAGTGAGGTCGTCGACACCGCCGATGCGCAGCACCTGGTCGAAGGCCTTGAGGATGCGCTGGCGCTGCGGCGTGGCGGATTCAGGCGTCCAGCAGAACGCGCTCACCTCGAAGCGGCTGCGGTCGTGCAGCTCGAACAACTCGGGCGTCAGCAGACCCACGGCGTGCATGTGCAGATCGCCACTGAGGTAGCCGACGCGGATGCGGCCGGTGGCCGCCGGCGTGCGCAAGAACAGCGGCACGCCGGTGGCCTTGGGCACCTTGTCGTGCACGAAGCGCTGCGCCGCCATCAGCTGCAGTGCCGGGTCGTCGCTCAGGCCCATCATCGCCAGCAGCGAGGTGCCGCAGAGAAACTGGTTCGGCGTCACCTCGCCCACCGGCTTGTCGTGCGGCCAGGCGCACTGCTTCTGGCGGATGTGCACGTAGTGCTGGATGACGTCGGGCTGCGCCGCCTTCAGCGCCAGGCTCGCGCCCATCAGCGCCTCGGCCTCGGGGTAGCGGCGCTGCGTCTCGAGCAGCCGCGCGCTGTTGTTCAGCGCATGCAGGCGGTGGTCGAGCGTGGGGGGTGGCACGGCATCGAAGACCTGGCGCCAGGTGGCCAGCGCGCCATCGGCATCGCTGCGGCGCTCCATCAGGTGGCCCAGGTTCAGCAGCGCGGGGGCGAAGCCGGCATCGATCGCCAGCGCACGCCGGTAGGCGCGCTCGGCGCCGGCCTCGTCACCCTGGGCCGACAGCAGCGTGCCCCAGTTGAAGCAGGCCAGGTGCTGCAGCGGCTGGCGCGTCGCACCGAGCCAGACCTCGTAGGCGCGCGCGGCGGCGGCGGCTTCGCCGGCCGATTGCAGGCGCTGCGCCTCGTCCATCAGTTGCTGCAGCGTGGCGCTGCCGTCGCGCACAGCGGCGCTCAGGCGGCGATCGGTCTCGACTGTCGGTTCGGCGGTCGATTCGGCGGTCGGTTCGGCGATGGCGGAGTCCATCCGGCTTCCTCCACGGGGATGCAGATGCGCCAGATCGTAGGCAGCAGGCCCCGGGAAGAAGGCCGCGAGAAGCGGCGTGCCGACCTGCCTGTTCGATGCCAAGCCCGAGGCCGCGCATGGAAGCGCGCCCCGGGTCCCCATGAATGCAGGTCTGATGACGGGTTTGTTCCTGTGTCGCCGGGTCGCCACAGACCTAATATCTGACGCGCCCAGTCTCTTGAGTTTGAGCCGAGCTCAGGCCACCGCCCCTCGACCCTCAGCCCCGCCCGCGACCGCCATGGAACAGCAGACGCTCCTGAAGATCGCCCGCCTGCGCACGCACGCTGCGCGCTCCGGAAGGGCGTTCGACGTCGTCCGCTTCGCGCAGGACCCGGCGTTTGCGAAGGCCACGCTGCAGCAGCTGATGGACTCCGACGATGAAGCGCTCATCGTGCTCGGGCTCGAGCTGATGCAGGCGCTCGGCATGGTCCGCCTCGACCCGCCGGCGGCACCGCCCGCGCCGGCTGCGGAGTCGCAGGCACCCCAGAAGAAAGAGGACCGGTCCGACCGTTACATCGGCCGTCTGCACTGAGCCGCAGCCGCCACTGCCTACACCGGCTGCTGCGCCTGCTGGCGCAGGCACTCGGCCGCGGCAGCGCCTTCTTCCACCAGCACGGCGTCTTGCTGCGTCGTCTGGTCCATCTGCGTCACGGTCTGGCTGACCCGGTGGACGCCCGAGCTCTGCTCGGCACTGGCCGAGCAGAGCTCGGCGACGGTGTCGCTGACGCGGCCGATGGCGGCCACGCTGCCTGCCTTGCAAGGCCACTCGCGCCGTACCCCTGGCCAGCCGATCGGCCTGAAACGCGCTGTCGGCGTTGTGGCGCACGGTGGTGCCGAGTTGCGACATCGTCGCGGCTGTCTGCTGCAGGCTTCGGGCCTGCTGCTCGGTGCGCGAGCCCAGGTCGCTGTTGCCCTGGACGATCTCGACGCTGGCGGTGGCCACGTGCCCGGAGCCGACACGCACCTTGCGCACGGTATCGAACAGTGAGCGCTGCATCCGCTCGAGGCTGGCCATGGTGGCGGCGCCGCGGCGGAACTCCGCCTGCCACGCCAAGACCGCTTCACGGGCGCGGTCGAACACATGCGCGGTGAACTGTCCGAGTGGGTGCAGGGCTTACTCAATGGCCTTGCTGTACTGGGCCCAGCCCGTTCCGAGCTTGCTCATCATCGCGAGTTCCTGCTCGCCCTGGAGCAGCGGCCTCAGCGCATCGATCGATTGAGCGACCGACTTCGCCGACTCCGTGATCTTGCCTTCGTACTCGCCGTGGTGGCTCGTGTCGGTGGCGCGGCTGTGCCTGATCTCGAAGTCGCGCATCACCAGCGGCGACTCTTTCAGCTTGGCCGCATGGCCGGCACTGGCCAGCCACTTCCCGCCGAGCTCTCGGGTGCGTGAGCTCTCCGACTGCATGATCTGGGCGACGGCAGCGACGGGCGCGCGCGGCGGCGAGGGCGATGCGGGCGCAGGCCTGCGCGGAGGCTGTCGTGAACTGAGGGTGCGGTCGCAGACGGACCCTCGGCCCCTGCCACCGAGGTGTTGGTCGTCCGGCGTTGCAAGTGTGGGTCAGATCGAGTGCAGGCAGGCCAGCGCGCGCAGCGTGGCCAGCGTGTCGGCCTCGTGCAGCGGCTTGTCGGGCCGCAGGCGCAACATGCGCGGAAACCGCACCGCCACGCCGCTCTTGTGGCGCGGGCTGGCGCCGATGCCCTCGAACCCGATCTCGAACACCAGGCTCGGCCGCACGCTGCGCACGGGGCCGAACTTGTCCACCGTGGTGGCGCGGATCACGCGGTCGACGGCCTTGAACTCGGCATCGCTGAGGCCCGAGTAGGCCTTGGCGAAGGGCAGCAGCTGCAAGGCCGGGCCGGCTTCATCGAGAGAGAACGACGGCGCCGGCTCGCGCCGCGCGATGGCGTCCACCACGGCGGCCGCCTCGGCGGCATCGGCCGGCGCGCGGCTCCACACCGCGAAGGTGTAGTCGGTGTAGACGCTGGCCCGGCGGCCGTGGCCGGCCTGCGCGTACACCAGCACGGCGTCGACGCGCAGGGGCTCGATCTTCCACTTCCACCAGGTGCCATCGGCCTTGGTGCGGCCGCTGCCGTAGCGGGCCTGGCGCTGCTTCAGCATCAGGCCCTCGACGCCGCGTTCGCGTGCGCTCTCCCGCGCGCTGGCCCAGTCGCCCCAGGCCGCAGCCGGCACGAGCGGCGACACGCGCAAGGCCGGCACCTGCCGCTGCAGGGCCTCGAGGCGCGAGCGCCGCTCGGCCTGCGGCTCGGCGCGGCGGTCGACGCCATCGCTCTCAATCAGGTCGTAAGACACGAAGACCACCGGCGCCTCGGCCAGCAGCTTCTTCGGAAGCGTCTTGCGGTTCAGCCGCGGCTGCAGCGCCTGGAACGACGCCGGGTGCTCGGCGCCCGCGGGCCAGACGAGCAGCTCGCCATCGAGCACCGTGCCGTCGGGCCAGGCGGCGGCTGCCGCCACGACCTCGGGGAAGCGCTCGGTGACCAGCTCCTCGCCACGCGACCAGATCCAGCAGCCGCCGCCCCGCCGCACCACCTGCGCGCGGATGCCGTCGTACTTCCATTCCACCAGCCAGTCGGCCGGGTCGCCCAGCGTCTCGGGCGCCGCCTGCAGCGCGTGCGCCAGGAAGAAGGGATACGGCTGCCCCGGCGGCGCCGTGCCCTGCCCGGCCAGCGCCACCAGCGCGTGCCAGCGGGCGGCGTCGGGCAGCGTGCGGGCATCGGTCCAGCCCACGAGGCGCTGCGCCAGCAGTTGTGCATCCAGGCCGCTGTGCCGCGCCAGCGCCCGCTGCACCAGCAGCCGGCTGACGCCGACACGAAAACCGCCGCCGATGAGCTTGGTCAGCAGAAAACGCCCCGCGGCGTCGAGCTCGCGCCAGGCGGCCACGAGCCGCGCCCGCTGCTCGACCGGCGGCAGCCCGCGCAGCGGCAACACGCGCTCGTGCATCCAGGCCGCGAGGCCTCGGCTGGGCCGGGCGGTGTCGGCGGGCGACGGCTCGGCCGGCGGCAGCACTTGCGCGATGGTCTCCGCGAGGTCACCGACGGCCTGGTAACACTCCTCGAACAGCCAGTCGTCGATGCCGGCCTCGGCGCAGGCGGCCTCGCGCAGCACCGCCGTCGGCACGCGCTGGTGCGGCTTGCCGCCGGCCAGGAAGTACACCGCCCAGGCGGCATCGTCGGCATCGCGCTCGGCGGTGCGCGCGAAGTAGGCCACCAGCGCGTCGACCTTGTCGGTGGTGCCGGTGTGGGCGTCGAGCGCGGCGTAGAGCGCGGCGAAGTCGTGCATGCGCGCCGATGATGCCCGCTGCCTGCGCGGCAAGCCGGGGTCTGCAGCTCAGGCGTCGGCGTCCGGCGCCGGTTCGGGCAGCCGCACCACCATCACCGGCATCGGCGCCATCTCGAGCACCGCCTGCACGGTGCCGCCGAGGGCTTCGGACGTGCCGCCTTCGCCGCGCCCGCCCAGCAGCAGCAGCTGCGCGCTGATGCTCTCGGCAAAGTCGACGATGGCGTGCGCCGGCTCGCCGCCGATGACGTCGTGCTGCGGTTCGATGCCGGCCGCGCGCACCAGCGCCAGCGCGGGGGCCAGCAGGTCGGCGCCGGCGCCGGCGCGGATGTCGTCGAGCCGCTCGCGGTCGTGCGCCACGACCACCTCGTACAGCGTCGGCGGCGGCTGCACGTTCAGCAGCACCAGCTGCAGCGGCAGGCCGCGCTCGGCGAGGTCGAGCGCCTGCTGCACGGCGGCCAGCGAAGCCGGCGAGCCGTCGACGGCAACGAGCAGGATCAGCGGGTCGGGCTTGGGCATGGCCACTCCGGTAAGAGGATGTCGGAACCCCGACCTTAGCCCCTGCGGCGGCTTGCGGGCTTGACCGGGCGCATCACCCCGTCAGCTCCGGTCAGGCCGGGGCGGGCGCCGGCCCGGCGGCCTCGGTCTCGTCGACCAGCCGCTCGTCGCCGTACTCGGTGCGGAAGCTGCCGGCCTGCAGCCCCTGCTGCTGCAGCCAGCGCACCATCACGGCCTCGTAACCGTGGGTCACGATCACGCGGTGGGCGCCAGTGGCGGCGATGGCGCGCTGCAGGCCGGGCCAGTCGGCGTGGTCCGACAGCACGAAGCCGCGGTCCACGCCCTGGCGGCGGCGCGCGCCGCGCAGCTGCATCCAGCCGCTGGCGAAAGCGTCGCTGTGCTCGCCCAGCCGGCGCGCCCAGGCACTGCCCAGCACCGCCGGGGGCGCCAGCACCAGCGCGCGCTTGAGCCGCGCCTTGTCGGCCACCAGGTCGTCGAGCGTCTCGGTGGCCGGCAGCGCCACGCCCGCGGCGCGGTAGGCCTCGTTCAGCGGCACCACCGCGCCGTGCGTGGCGATGGGGCCGATGGCCGGGTCGAGGCCCGCCAGCAGCCGCTGCGCCTTGCCGAAGCTGTAGCCCAGCAGCAGGCTGGCGCGGCCGGCGTCGGCGTTGGCCTGCCACCAGGCGTTGACCTCGGCCAGCAGCTCGGCCTGCGGCCGCCAGCGGTAGATGGGCAGGCCGAACGTGCTCTCGGTGATGAAGCAGTCGCAGCGCACCGGCTCGAAGGGCGTGCAGGTGGCGTTGACGTCGTCGGTGTGGCCGCTGGTGAAGTAGTCGCCCGAGGCCACCCAGACGCGGCCGGCATGCTCGATGCGCACCTGCGCCGAGCCGAGCACGTGGCCGGCCGGGTGCAGGCTGACGCGCACGCCGTTCACGCTCACGCCTTCGCCGTAGGCCAGGCCCTGCAGCGTGATCTCGCCCAGCCGCGCGCGCAGCACGCCCTCGCTCACCGCGGTGGCCAGGTAGGCGCCGTGACCGCGCCGCGCGTGGTCGGCATGGGCGTGGGTGATGACGGCGCGCTCCACCGGGCGCCAGGGGTCGATGTAGAAGTCGCCGGGTGGGCAATACAGGCCTTGCGGCCGCAGCACGACCAGGTCGTCGGTGTTCACCGGCTGCGCTGCGGCTTGAGGAAACCCGCCTGCAGATCGAGCGTGCCGCGCACGCCCAGGTCGGCGCGGTGGGCCTGCAGCCAGCGCTCGCCGGCGGCGCGGCCCAGCGCGTGCAGCGCCTCGAGAAAGCCGCGCTCGGTGTTGAGCTTGCTCGAGGCCGTCAGCGGCGCCAGGCCGTCGTCGTCGGCCACCATGTGCAGGCGCAGGTTCTTGTAGCCGCCGCCTTGATCGCGGCCTTCTTGCCGGCCTTCGAGCCGGCCCTCGCCCACCAGCCGCGACACGAAGCCGATGGCCCGCAACTCCGACACCAGCCCGGCGTTGAAGGTGATCTCGTTGACGCGGTCGGCGATCTCCGCCGGCGTGTCGGGCGTGGCCGGTCGCAGCAGCGGGTTGATCTTCACCAGCACCACGTCGAGCGCCTGCGTCTCGTAGATCAGCGGCCACAGCGCGGGGTTGCCGCTGTAGCCGCCGTCCCAGTAGGGCTCGCCGTCGATCTGCACGGCGCGGAACAACTGCGGCAGGCAGGCCGAGGCCAGCAGCGCGTCGATCGACAGCTCGTGGCGCCCGAACACGCGCGGCTGCCCGGTGTGCACGGCCGTGGCCGTGACGAACACCGCCAGCTCGCCGCGCGCCACCTGCGCCGGCCGCACATGGCGCTCGACCACGGCGCGCAGCGGGTTGTCGCCGAGCGGGTTGAACTGGTAGGGGCTGGCCCAGCGCAGCCACTGCTGCGTCCACTGGTAGAACGGGTTGCGGTCGAGGTTGAAGCTCTCGAGCCCCGGCGCCGCCGCGCCCGGCCAACGGCCGAAACAGCCGCCCTGGAAGGCCGAATGCTGCGAGGCCACGTCCCTCCAGAACGCCCGCAGCGCCGCCTGCGCCCCGGCACGCCCGCCCTCGGCCAAGCCGGTGGCCAGCACGGCGGCATTCAGCGCCCCGGCACTGGTGCCCGACACGCCCTCGAACACGAGGCTGTCGTCTTCGAGCAGGCGGTCGAGCACGCCCCAGGTGAAGGCGCCGTGCGATCCGCCGCCTTGCAGCGCCAGATCGATGGACACGGGGCGGGGCAGGCGAGGACGGCGTCGCGGGTTCATGGCATGACGGTACCCGACTGCCGCGCAAGGGGCTGTGACAAGCCCTTCCTGCGCCTGTCGACAAGCCCAGCCGGTACGGCCGTGGACCGGACGGGCCGGCGTCCGCGCAGGCATAGCATCGCCGTCATGACGCTCGCCGAACTCCCCACGCCCGCCGCGCTGCTCGACGAAGCCCGGCTCGACCACAACATCGCCACGATGCAGGCCCGCGCGCGCGCCCTCGGCGTGCGCTTGCGACCGCACGTGAAGACCACGAAGTGCGGCCCCGTGGTGCAGCGCCAGCTCGCCGCGGGCGCGGCGGGCATCACCGTCAGCACGCTCAAGGAAGCCGAGGCCTTCTTCGTGCTGGGCGTGGCCGACATCCTCTACGCCGTCGGCATCGTGCCTGGCAAGCTGGCCCCGGTGCAGGCGCTGCGCGAGCAGGGCTGCCGGCTCACGGTGATCCTCGATTCGGTCGAGGCCGCCCGGGCGCTGGTGGCGCACGGCCAGGCCCGCGGCCATGTGTTCGACGTGATGATCGAGATCGACACCGATGGCGCCCGCGCCGGCCTGCCGCCGCAATCCCCTGCGCTGCCCGAGGTGGCGCGCACGCTGGTGGACGGCGGCGCGCGGCTCTTGGGCGTGATGACGCACTGCGGCGCCAGCTACGGCTGCCGCGGCGCCGACGAACTGGCCGCCATGGCCGAGCAGGAACGCTCGCGCTGCGTCGAAGCTGCCACCGTGCTGCGTGCCGCAGGCTTCGTCTGCCCCGAGGTCAGCGTCGGCAGCACGCCCACCGCGCTGGCCGCGCGCCATCTTGAAGGCGTGAGCGAGCTGCGCGCCGGCGTCTACGCCTTCCACGACCTGGTGATGCGCGGCCTGGGCGTGTGCGCCACCGAGGACATCGCGCTCAGCGTGCTCACCACCGTCATCGGCCACCAGCGCGACAAGGGCTGGGTGCTGGTCGATGCCGGCTGGATGGCCATGAGCCGCGACATGGGCGCCGGCACTTGCGGCTACGGTGTTGTCTGCGACGAGGCCGGCGTGCCGCTGCCCGGCCTGCTGGTGACGGGCGCCAACCAGGAGCACGGCACCATCACCCGGGCCGACGGCGTGGCCGATGCCACGCTGGCCGAGCGCCTGCCCGTGGGCACGCGGCTGCGCGTGCTGCCCAACCACGCCTGCGCCACGGCAGCGCAGTTCGACAGTTATGCCGTGCTGCTGGCCCGCGGCGGCGTCGAGAGCTGGAGCCGCTTCGGCGGCTGGTGACCCCGCTCGGCCCCACTCAGGCGGGGTTGGCGGGCAGCAGCGCCTCCATCTCGTCCATCAGCCGCTCCATCTGGCGCACCAGCGCCTGGTAGGGCGCGGCACTGTCCATGTCCAGGCCCGCGTCCTTGAGCAGCGGCACCGGGTGGCGCGAGCCGCCGGAGCGCAGGATGCCCAGGTAGGTGTCGCGCGCGGCCGCCGAGCCGGTGAGGATCTGCTGCGTGAAGTGCGTCGCCGCGGCCATGCTGGTGGCGTACTGGTACACGTAGAACGGCCGGTGGAAGTGCGGGATGAAGGCCCACTCGGTGCACACCGTGGGGTCGATGCGCATCACGCCGGCGTCGGCACCGTGGTACTTGCGCAGCACCTCGCAGAACTGGCGCGTCATGCGCGCGCCGCTGAGCGCCTCGCCGCGCTGCACGGCGTCGTGCGTGGCCAGTTCGAACTCGGCGAACATGGCCTGGCGGAAGAAGGCGCCGCGGATGCGCTCGATGGCCTCGCCGATGTAGAAGAGCCGCTCCTCGCGCGTCTTGGCGGTCTTCTTCATGTGGTCGGCCAGCAGCAGCTCGTGCGTGAAGGCGGCGATCTCGGCCAGGAAAAGCGGGTAGCCGGCGGTCTCGAAGGGCTGCGTGCCGTTGGCCTGCAGCGTGTGCATGCCGTGGCCCCATTCGTGCGTGTAGGTGCTGACGCTGTCGAAGGTGTCCTGGTGGTTCAGGAAGATCAGCGGCACCTGCCCGTAGATGCCGCTCTGGTAGGCGCCCGAGCTCTTGCCCGGCGCCGGGTACACGTGCATGGTGCGCGCGGCCAAGGCCTGCTTCAGCTGCTGCTGGTAGGCCGCGCCCAGCGGCGCCACCGAGGCCAGCGTCAGCTCGGCCGCGTCTTCGGGCGTGTAGCGGCGCGGCGCGGTCACGATGTCGGGGTAGATGTCGTGGTAGGCCAGATCGGGCAGCTTCAAGAGGCGCTGTCGCAGCTTGAAGTAGCGGTGCAGCGTGGGCAGGGCCTTGTTGGTTTCGGCCACCAGCGTGCGGTACACGCTCTCGGGGATGGCGTCGTTGGCCAGGCTCGCGGCCACCGCGCTGGGATGCTGGCGCAGGCGCGCGCCGGCCACGCCCACTTCCACGCGCTGGGCCAGCGCCGCGCCCAGGCTGCCCTGGAAGCGCGCGTAGGTCTTGAAGAAGGCGTCGAAGGCCAGCAGGCGAACGGCGCGGTCGGGGTGGGTGCGCAGCCGCTGGTAGCCGATGTTGTCCACACGCACCGGCTGGCCGTCGACGGTGATGGTGGGCCATTCGATGTCGGTGGTGACCAGCAGCGTGCGGATCTGCGTCGTGGCGCCCATCGCGGGCGACATCGTGGCCAAGGCCGTTTCGGCCTCGGGCGTGAGCTGGTGGCGGGCCATGCGCTGGGCCTCCTGCAGCCGCACGCGGTGCTTGGCCAGGCCCGGCTCGCTGCGCAGGAAGCTGTCGACGCGCGCCGGCCCCAGCTCGCGCAGGGCGCCGTCCACCCAGGCCGAGGCGCTGCTGATCTGGCCCCACAGGGCGCGCGCCTGGCCGCTGCGCTCCTGGTTGCGTTGGCTGCGGTTGTCGGTGCTGGCCAGCGCGCTGGCGTAGGTGAAGAGGCGGCGGGCGCGCTGGTTCACGGCCGAGAGGCGGTCGAGCCCGGCACGCAGGCTGGCGGCGTCGCGGCCGAAGCCCTCGCGCAGCGCGGCCAGCTTCGGTGCCTCGGCCAGCAGCGCCTGGCGCTCGGCCTCCCAGGCGGCATCGTCCTTGAACAGCGTGCTCAGGTCCCAGACGTAGCGCGGGTCGTTGGCCACGGCACCACCCGCACCGGCGGGTGCGGCGGCGGGCTGGGTGTCGCTGTCGAGCTCGTCGTCGAGGTCCTGTGCGTGCGAAGGGGCAGTCAGCAGCAGGGCAAGGACGGCAACGAGCACCGAGGTGGGGGCGAATCGGATCGGCTTCATGGCTGAAAGTGAGTGGCGCGCGAAGCCGCGGATTCTGGGCTCGGCAGCGCGCCGAGCGCGGCGCCGGGGCATCGCCGCGGCGTGCTCGCTAACCCGGGGGTGCCGCCGGGCGCGCGAAGGCGATCAGTCGTCGCTGGTCAGCGTCACCACGCCGCGCGGCGTGGCGAAGGTGGCGCTGAGCGCAGGCCCCTCGGGCTCGGCGAGCACCTCGATGCCGCGCAGCTTGAGCACCTCCTGCGCCCGCTTCGGGATGCCCGCCAGCCGCAAGGACTGCAGTGCCAAGCCCGAGGGCGCCATGGCCTGCGCCGGGTGGCGCTCGCCCTTCCACTCGATCAGCGTCGGCAGCGCACCGCGGTGCAGCAGCACGCCGTCGTCGCGCACCAGCATGCGCCAGGCCAGCGGCCCGGCCGGCGAGGCGCGCTCGAAGGCGATGGGCTCGCCCGGGTGCAGCCCCACGTTGATGAGGCCCCAGCGGTGCATCTCCACCAGCGGCGTGCGCACCACGGCATGCACGAGCCGCGGGTGCTGGGCCACGCGCTCGCGCAGGCCCTCGTCGTCGAGACCGAACCAGCGTGGCCGGCCGGGCGCGAGCGCGGCGGGATCGATGGCGATGATCTCGAGGTAGCTGTCGGGGTAGGCCTCGGTGCTGATCAAGGCCAGCCGGTTGTGCGTGCCCATCGTGGCGTGCACGCCACCGGGGCCGGGGGTGATGCCCAGCGTGGCCTCGCACCAGGCCACGCCCTGCTCCAGGCTGGCGGCGGCCACGACGAGATGGTCGAGTCGGTTGCTCATGCACCCATTGTCGAGGGCAGCGCCACCGTGCCCTCGATGCAGAAGGCCACGTCGCCGCCGATCCAGCAGTCGCTGCCGTCGTGCTGCACGTGCACCCGGCCGGCGCGGCCGAGCGCGGCACCTTGCGCGGCCACGTAGGCCGGCGGCGCGAAGCCGGCGCCGATGAGCCATTGCGCCAGGCCCGCGTTCAGGCTGCCGGTGACGGGGTCTTCGGGCACGCCCAGCGTGGGCACGAAGGCACGCACCTCGAACTGCGTGTCGGCACCCGCAGGCTGCGGCGCGACCAGGCCGAGCTTGATGGCGCCCAGGCGTGCCCAGTCGGGCTTCACCGCCAGCACCTCGGCGGCGCTCGGCAGCATCACTGCACACCAGCCCGGGCCGTTGTCGACCCACTGGTGCTGCACGAGCGCCTCGCGCGCCACGCCGATGCCGGCAGCGATGCGCGCAAGCAGCGCCTCGTCGAGCGGGCCGGTGCGCTTCAGCGGCGGCGCGGCGAAGGCCAGCCGCGTGCCGTCGCGGCGGATGCGCACGAGGCCCACGCCGCACTCCTGCACGACCACGCCAGCCTGCTTCGGCACACCACCGGCGGCCAGCCAGGCGGCACAGCTGCCCAGCGTCGGATGGCCGGCAAACGGCAGCTCGCCGCCGGGCGTGAAGATGCGCACACGGTAATCGGCTGCGGCGGCGGCGGCGTCAGAAGGCGGCAGCAGGAAGGTGGTCTCGGACAGGTTCGTCCAGCGCGCGAAGGCGGCCATGGCCGCATCGCTCAGGCCCTCGGCGGCGTGCACCACGGCCAACGGGTTGCCCTTCAGCGGCTGGGCGCTGAAGACGTCGAGTTGATGGAATCGGCGTTGCATCGTCGGCCCCCGTTCAGCCCGCGCGCAGCACGCTGCCGAGCGCCGCGATGCCCTCGGCAATGCGCTCCGGCGGCACGGTGACGAAGCTCAGGCGCAGCGTGTTCGCGTGCCCGCCCTGCGGAAAGAAGGTCGTGCCCGGCACGAAGGCCACACCCGCGGCCACGGCCCGCGGCAGCAGCGCGCTGGCGTCCATCTGTGCCGGCAGCGTGAGCCAGAAGAACATGCCGCCCTGCGGCACCTGCCATTGCACGCCGGCGGGCATGTGCTGGAGCAGCGCCGCCGCCATCGCATCGCGCTGCACCCGGTAGCGCTCGCGCGTGGCCGCCACGTGCGCCGGCAGCATGCCGGTGGCCAGCACCTGGTGCACGAGGCGCTGGTTGAAGGTGGGCGTGTGCAGGTCGGCCGCCTGCTTGGCCTGCAGCAGCTTGGGGTACAGCGCCGAGGGCGCCAGCAGATAGCCCAGGCGCAGACCCGGCGCCAGCACCTTGGAGAACGAGCCCAGCACCAGCGCCTGCTCGCCCAGGTGCACGGCAATCGCCGGTGGCGGCGGCGCGTCGTACCAGAGCTCGCCGTAGGGGTTGTCTTCCACCACCGGCAGGCCGGCCTCGAGTGCCGCCGCAGCCAGCGCCTCGCGGCGCGCGGCCCCCAGGCAGCGGCCGGTGGGGTTCTGGTAGTTCGGCAGCAGATAGGCGAATCGCGCGCCGCGCTGGGCGGCCAGAGAGGCCGGCAGCGGCCCTTCGTCGTCGCCCTCCAGCGCCGCGAACACCGGCTCGTAGGGCGCAAAGGCCTGCAGCGCGCCCAGGTAGGTGGGCGACTCGACGGCCACCGCGCTGCCGGGGTCGAGCAGCACCTTGCCGACCAGATCGAGGCCCTGCTGTGAGCCGCTGGTGATGAGCACACGCGCCGGGTCGGCCTTGAGGCCTTGCGACTCGAGCTCCGCCGCCACCCATTCGCGCAGCGGGCCGAAGCCTTCGCTGGCGGCGTACTGCAGCGCCTCGCGCGGGGCCTCGGTGAGCACGGCCTCGCACGCCTGGCGCAGCGCCGCCACCGGGAAGGTGTCGGCACTCGGCAGCCCACCCGCCAGGCTGATGATGCCGGGGCGCTCGGTCAGCTTCAGTAGCTCGCGGATGGTGCTCGGGTTCAGGCGTTCGGCGCGGCGCGCCAGGGTCCAGCTCGTGTTCATCGGGGGCTCTCCATCATCCAGTCCACGGCGGCGGCGGCATGCAGCACCGTGGTGTCGAAACAAGGCAAGGGACTCGAGCGCTCGTCGATCAAGAGGCCGATCTCGGTGCAGCCCAGCACCACGGCATCGGCACCGCGTGCGGCCTGGCGGGCGATGAGCGCAGCGATGGCCGTGCGCGTGTCGTCGCGCACGATGCCACGGCACAGCTCCTCGAAGATCACGCGGTGCATCAGCGCGCGGTCCTCGGCCTCGGGCACGAGGATGGGCGCGCCGTGCTGCTCGAGCCGGTCGATGACGATGGCGCGGTCTTCCATCGAGAAGCGCGTGCCCAGGAGGGCGGCGCGCTTGACGCCGGCCGCGCGCAAGGCCGCGGCGGTAGCGTCGGCGATGTGCAGCAGCGGCAGGCCGGCGGCCTTGGCCACCTCGTCGCCCACCTTGTGCATGGTGTTGGTGGCGATCAGCAGCGCTTCGGCGCCGGCCGAGCGCAGCCCGGCCGCGGCCTGGGCCAGCAGCGCGGCGGCGCCGGCCCAGTCGGCCTCGCGCTGGCGCGCGGCGATGGTCTCGAAGTCGACGCTGGCCAGCACCAGCGGCGCACTGTGCAGTCCGCCCTTGCGCGCCGCCACCGCCTGGTTGACGAGGCGGTAGTACACGGCCGTGCTCTCCCAGCTCATGCCACCCAGCACACCCAGGGTCTTCATGTCGCAGTCTCCTTTCGCACCGGCATCTTCCGGCTGATGAACACGATGGCGATGACCGCCAGCGCACAGACCACGGCCGCCACGTCCAGCGGCTCGCCCAGCACCGGCACCGCGAACAGCAGCGCCAGGAACGGCTGCAGCAGCTGCACCTGGCTCACGCGCACCACGCCGCCGAGCGCCAGGCCGCGGTACCACGCGAAAAAGCCCAGCCACATCGAGAACACGCTCACGTAGGCGAAGCCGAGCCAGGCCGAGGGGCGCGCCGCTGCCGCATCGGCCGGCCACAGCCACAGTGCGGCAGGCACGGTGAAGGGCAGGCTGAAGACGAGGATCCAGCCGATCACGTGCGCCGCCGGCAGCTCGGCCGACACGCGCGCGCCGGCCACGTAGCCAAAGGCCGTGGACAGCACCGCGCCCAGCAACCAGGCATCGGCCGCCACCAGCCGCCCGCCGCCCTGCCAGGCGGCAAAGCCCAGCACCAGCGCGAAACCCGCCACCGCGCAGGCCCAGAAGCCGGCCGAAGGCCGCTGGCGCAGCGACCAGGCCGCCACCAGCGCCGTGGCCAAGGGGATGGTGCCGCTGACCACCGCCGCGTGCATCGCCTCCACCTCGCGCAGCGCCATCGCCAGGCAGAACGGAAACCCCAGCACCGTGCCCAGGCCGCTGACCAGCAGCGCCGGCCCGTGCCGCCGCGCCGGCCGCGATGCGTGCACGGCCCACAGGTACAGCACGCTCAGCAGCCCGGCCACGGCCGCGCGCCCGGCGGTCACGAAGGCCGGCGGCAGCTGCGGCGCGCTGGTGTCGCCCACGGCCAGGCGCGTCATCGGCAGCGTCATCGCGAAGATGGCCACGCCGAGCGCGCCGAGCAGCAAGCCGCGGGTCACGTTACGGCGGGTTGGTTCTGTCACAGCCCGGCCATCCAGGCTGCGGTGGCCACCAGCACCGCCGCCAGCGTGCGGTTGAACCACACCAGCCGCGTGCCCTGCGACAGCCAGCCGCGCAGCGCGTGGCCCACGAGCGCGTAGGTGAAGTTGCTGGCAAAGCCGTAGGCCATCATCAGCGGCAGCACCAGCGCCAGCCGGGCCCAGGGCGGATCGGCCACGGTGATCCAGCCGGCGCTGATGAGCAGCGCGTTCATCCAGGCCTTGATGTTGATGAACTGCAGCAGCACGCCCTGCCCGAAGCCGACATCGAAGCGGCGCGGATCGGCCTGCCCGAGCGTGCTGCCTTGGCCGGTGGTGCGCGCCAGCTTCCAGGCCAGCCACAGCATGTAGCCCAGGCCCGCGAACTTGAGCGCATCGCGCAGCACCGGCGCCGCCGCCAGCAGTGCACCCAGGCCGAGCGCCGAGCCCACGAGCAGCAGGCCCCAGCCCACCGGCACGGCGCAGACGAAGCGCATCGCGTGCGGCAGGCCGCGGTTGGCCGCCAGCGCCGCCGCCAGCGTGGTGTTCGGCCCCGGCGTGAAAGCCATCGCGGTGGCAAAGACGAGCAGCGCCGCGAGTTCGGGCCAGGGCATCGGCAAGGTCATGGTCAGCGGCAGTGTAGGCGCGGCAAGCAATACAGCAGCAGTACACTTTTCGGCACAGAGCGAGGATCTGTACTCATGAACACGACCATACAGCTGCCGCTCACCCGCGCCCTGCGTGGGGCCCGCGCGGGCCTGGCCGAGCAGCTGGCGGCGCGGCTGGCCGAGCGCATCGATCAGCGCCTGCTGGCCCCGGGCGCGCGCCTGCCGTCGGTGCGCGACGCCGCCACGCGCCACGGCGTCAGCCCGAGCACGGTGGTCGGCGCGTACGACCTGCTGCAGGCCCGCGGCCTGGTGGTGGCGCGGCCGCAGCGCGGCTTCTTCGTGCGCGACGCAGCGGCCGAGCCGGCGCGGCGATCACCGCCCGCCGCCACGCCGCCGCTGCCCCCGCCGGTGGATGCCACGGCGCTGATCCGCAGCATGTTCCAGGCGCCGCAGGGTCGCCCGGCGCCGGGCATGGGCACGCTGCCGGTGGCCTGGCTCGATGCGCCGCTGCTGCAGCGCGCGCTGCGCCGGGTGTGCCGCCAACCCGCTGGCTGGCTCGACTACGGCCACCCGGCGGGCGACGCCGGCCTGCGCGAGGCGCTGTCGCGGCGGCTGGCCGATCTGGGCATTGCGGCCGCGCCGGGGCAGATCGTCACCACGGTGGGCGCGACGCACGCGCTCGACATGGTCTCGCGCGCCCTGCTGCAGCCGGGCGACGCCGTGATGGTCGACGAGCCCGGCTGGGCGGTGGAGTTCGCGCGGCTGGCGCGCGCCGGCATGCGCCTGGTGCCGGTGCCGCGCACGCCCGACGGGCCCGATCTGGCGGCGATGGAGCAGCTGCTGCGCGCCCACCGGCCACGCCTGTACGTGACGGTGTCGGTGCTGCACAACCCCACCGGCCACAGCCTCACGCCGGCGCAGGCGCACCAGGTGCTGCGGCTGGCCGAGGCGCACGACCTGATCATCGTCGAGGACGACACCTACGCCTGGCTGGCCAGCCCGCACGCGACGCGGCTGGCGCAGCTCGACGGGCTCAAGCGCACGATCAGCATCAGCGGCTTCTCCAAGGTGCTGGCGCCGCAATGGCGCGTGGGTTTCGCGGCGCTGCCGCCGGCGCTGGTGGACCGCGTGATCGACACCAAGCTGCTGAGCACGCTCACCAGCCCCGGCCCGCTGGAAGCGGCGGTGGCCGACTGCCTGGCGCAGGGCCTGCTGCGCCGCCACGCCGAGCGGCTGGTGGAGCGGCTCGACGCCGCACGCACGCGCAGCGTGCGCCTGGCCGAGGCGGCCGGCTGCCGCTTCGTGGCGCCACCCGCAGGCCTGTTCGGCTGGGTCGACGTGGGCTGCGACACCGAGGCGCTGGCCCAGCCGCTGCTCGACGAGGGCTGGCTCACGGCCCCCGGCACGCTGTTCCACGCCACGCCACGGCCGACGACGCTGATGCGCGTGAACTTCGCCAGCGCCGACGAGCCGCGCTTCTGGCAGCGGCTGGCGGCGCTGCGCAAGCGGCTGCCGGTGGCGGCGCCGCACACATCCGGTCACCGCTGAAACACCGCTGCGGCGCGGTGGCTGCGGTCCAATCACGCTTGTGTTTGCCGCCACCCGCCCCCAGGCGCCCGGGCCCGGCCCGATGATGCCCCCCGACTCCAGCGCCATCCCGACGCTGCTGCCGCGCTCGAGCGACTTCCGTCGCCACCAGCGCGCGCTGCCGCTCGGCACCGACACCTTGGCCGGCGCGACGCGGCTGTCGTCGCTCGAGCCGCTGCTGCTGAAGGACCTGCAGCGCTTCGATGCGCGTGCGCGCGCCGGCGAGGGCCTGGAAGTGGTGGAGGTGCTGGCGGCCGCGGTGCGCCACAACCGGCCGCTGCGCCTGATGGTGGAGCACGGCGAGCACATCCTGCCGCTCACCGTGCGGCCGCGCGAGCGCCTGGTGCAGGCGCCCTTGCCGGCCGCCGCCTGGGACGCGCTGAACTGGCCCGGACTGCGTGTGCTGCAGGTCGAGCCCGCCGGGCCGGCGCCGGGCGACAACAGCGCCGCGATGCCGGCCATTCCGCTGGGGCCTGTGCTGTGGGCGCTGGCCCTGCGGGGCGCGCGGGCGGAACTCCTGCCCGAGATCGTCGGCCCCGCCGCCTACCGCATCGCCCCGACCACCGACCTGGCCGCACTCGAGCTCGGCAACGTGCTCGGCGTCGCCGTGGCGCGGCTGCAGCGCGAGACCGCCGCGCTCGACGACATCGCCCGCTGGCCCGGCATGAACCGCGAGCGCGCCTCACGGCTGCTGAACGGGCTGTACCTGCAGGCCGGGCTCATCGTGTCGCGCGCGCATCCGGCCGCCAGCTGAGCCGCCAGCTGAGCCGCTACCTCAAGGGCGCCCCGGCCGCCTTGTCGCCGACGATCTTCAGCGCCGCGGCGAATTCGCGCGCCATGTCCTTGAGCTGGTTGAAGCGGCCGGACGCACCGCCGTGGCCCGCGTCCATGTCGATGTTCATCAGGTACGGGCCACCCCGCGGCGCGCGGTCGCGCAGGCGGGCGATCCACTTGGCCGGCTCCCAGTAGGTGACGCGGCTGTCGGTCAGGCCGCCGTAGGCAAAGATCGGCGGGTAGGGCTTGTCGGCCACCTGGTCGTAGGGCGAATAGGCCCACATGGTGTCGTAGTCGTCCGCGTTTTCGATCGGGTTGCCCCACTCGGGCCACTCCGGCGGCGTCAGCGGCAGCGAGGTGTCGCTCATCGTGTTCATCAGGTCGACGAAGGGCACCACCGCGATGTGGCCGGCGAACAGCCCCTGCGGCGCCATGTTGGCCACCGCGCCGACCAGCAGGCCGCCCGCCGAGCCGCCGTAGGACACGATGCGGCCGTTGCGGGCATCGCCGCGCGCCACCAGCCCTTCGGCCACGGCGATGAAGTCGGTGAAGGTGTTGAGCTTCTTCCGCTTGCGCCCGTCTTCGAACCAGCCACGGCCCTTTTCGTCGCCGCCGCGCACATGGGCGATCGCCCACACCCAGCCGCGGTCGACGAGGCTCAGCCGCGTCGTGCTGAACGTGGCCTCCTGGCCGAGGCCATAGGCCCCGTAGCCGTACAGCATGACGGGCGCGCCGCTGTGGCGCGCCGTCGACTTCAGGCGCAGCGTCGTCACCGGCACCTCGGCGCCGTCACGGGCCAGTCTTTTCCAAAGCAGGTATGAGCCTGGAGAGCCCTGAGATCGACGACGCGCAGCGAGTCGATCCGTTGTAGGTCTGGTCAGTGTATTGGGGCCCCGGATTGGGGGCTGGGGGGGGCGGGGGGTCATCAACCGTGGTCGA
>JADCGQ010000020.1 GCA_020248945.1 Rubrivivax sp. | reverse complement strand
GCAGGTCGTCCGCGGTCGGCTGAAGTCCGACGGCGTGTTCAGCCTGTTCCTGGGCGAGGAGGTGGCCGATGGCGAGGCGCTGATCCGCTGGGTCGAGGCGCAGCCCTGGTCGAACGGGCGCATCGGCATCTTCGGCGACTCAGCCAGCGGCGTGGCCTCGCTGCAGGCGGCGGCCTCGGGGCGCTCGTCGATCAAGGCGGTGTACGCACAGAACACCTCGCCGGACTTCGTGGGCGGGGTGATCTTCCCCGAGGGCCGCATCAAGTGGGAGGCGCTGCTGCCCTTCGTGCTGAACCAGGCTGCCGAGAACGGCAAGGACCACGACGCCAGGCTGGGGCTTTCGGCCGCGCAGGTCGCGGCGCTGAAGGACCAGGCCGGCGAGGCGCGGCAGGAGATGTTCGGCGCGGTCGAGGCCGGCGACCCGTCGCAGTCGAGCTGGTGGACGCGCGCCATCACGCCGGACTTCCCCATCGTCAGCCAGCTGTACCCGCGCTGGGGCGAGTTCCTGGCCACCGGGCGCAACCCCGCTGCGCTGGCTGCGCTGGACGTGACCGACCGCATCCGCGCGCCGGTCCTGCACGTGTCGATGTGGCACGACTTCTTCCAGGCCAGTGCGTTCAAGGCCTTCGGGCGGCTGCAGGCTGCCCGCGGCGACCAGAAGCTGATCGTGCTGGACGGCACGCACTACGACATCGACGACCCCGAGCTGTGGCCGACGAAGCCCATGTTCGCGTGGTTCGACCACTGGCTCAAGGGCGAAGCCAATGGCGCCAACGCCTGGCCCACGGTGCAGTACGTGCTGGCCGGGCAGCCCGAGGGGCCGCTGCGCAGCTCGCCGGTGTGGCCGCCCGCGGGCACCGCATCGACGGCATCGGCGCTGGGCGCGCCGCAGCGCGCGCTGGCGATCGACCCGGCTGCACCGGCTCCCACCCTGGGCGGCAGCCACCTGACGGTCAGCGCGGGGATGGAGGATCAGACGCCGCTGCTGGAGCGCGCCGACGTGGTCGAGCTGCAGGGCGGCGCGCTGTCGGCGGCTGCGCTGATGCTGGGCACGGCCGAGGCGGAGCTGACGGTGCTGGAGGCCGGCACGGGCGACATCGTGGTCAAGCTGGTCGATCGGCGGCCCGACGGCGAGGTGCGTCTGCTGCGCGAGGCGGTGGTGGCGCTGGCCGGGGCGGGCACGCTGAGCGTGAGCTTTGCGCCGCTGGCCTATGGGTTCGAGGCGGGCAGCGCGCCGGGGCTGGTGGTGGCCGGGGCGTCGCTGCCGGCCTACCGGTCGGATCTGCCGGCGCTGGCCGGCACCGTGCGCCTGGGCGGCGCCACGCTGCGGCTGCCGATGGCTGCGGAGTGACGACGGCAACTGCCCGATACCGCGCGCCTTGCACGGCGCGCCCCAACCTGGAGAGACCACCCATGCTCGGACAAATGATGCAGCTGCCGCTGCTGATCTCGTCCCTCATCGTTCATGCCGAACGCCACCACGGCGACCAGCTCGTGGTGTCGCGCCGGGTCGAGGGCGACATCCACCGCATCAGCTATCGCGAGGTGGCCGCGCGTGCACGGCGCGTGGCCAATGCGATGCAGACCCTGGGCGTGCAGCCGGGCGAGCGCGCGGCCACGCTGGCCTGGAACACGCACCGCCACATGGAGCTGTACTACGGGGTCAGCGGAAGCGGCCGCGTGCTGCACACGGTGAACCCGCGGCTGCACCCGGACCAGATCGTCTACATCGTCGATCACGCCGAGGACCGCGTGATGTTCTTCGACATGACCTTCTGGCCGCTGATCCAGGCCGTCGCCGGCCGCACCAGGACGGTGAGGCATTGGGTGGCGATGACCGACCGCGCGCACATGCCGCCCGTCGAGCAGGCGGCCACGGTGCCCAACCTGCTGTGCTACGAGGAGCTGCTCGCCGCAACCCACGACCGGTACGCCTGGCCAGTGCTCGACGAGAACACCGCGAGCAGCCTGTGCTACACCAGTGGGACCACGGGCAACCCCAAGGGCGTGCTGTACAGCCACCGCAGCACCGTGCTGCACACCATGGCTGCGGCGTTGCCCGACTGCCTGGGCTGCGGTGCGACCGACGCCATCCTGCCCGTGGTGCCGATGTTCCATGTCAACAGCTGGGGCATCGTGTACCTGGCGCCGATGACGGGCGCCAAGCTCGTGCTTCCCGGCCCGGGTCTCGACGGGAAGAGCCTGTACGAGCTGTTGGAGAGCGAACGCGTCACCATCAGCGCCGGCGTGCCGACGGTGTGGCAAGGACTGCTCGCGCACGTCGAGGCGAACGGCCTGATCTTCACCACCATGCGCAGGAGCGGCATCGGTGGGTCGGCGTGCCCACCGGCCATGATCCGCAAGTTCCGCGACGCCTACGGGGTGCACGTGATACACGCCTGGGGCATGACGGAGATGAGCCCGATCGGCACCGTCGCGGCCTTCAAGGCGCCGCACTCGCGTCTGGACGACGAGGGCCGGCTTGCGGTGATGAGCACCCAGGGCCGCGCCGTCTATGGCGTGGACATGAAGATCGTGGCCGAGGACGGAGCGGATCTGCCCTGGGATGGCCAGGCCGCGGGCGACCTGCTGGTCCGCGGCCCCTGGATCATCGCAACCTACTTCAAGGGCGAGGGTGGTGACCCGCTGGCGACCGACGCCGACGGCAACGGCTGGTTCCCGACCGGAGACGTGGCGAAGATCACGCCCGAGGGCTACATGGTCATCACCGACCGCAGCAAGGACGTGATCAAGAGCGGCGGCGAGTGGATCGGCTCCATCGACCTGGAGAACATCGCGATGGCCCATCCGGCCGTGGCCATGGCCGCATGCATCGCGGCACCGCATCCCAAGTGGGACGAGCGCCCGCTTCTGGTGGTCGTCAAGAAGCCGGGCATGGAGGTGTCGCGCGAGGAACTGCTTGCCTTCTACGAGGGCAGGGTGGCGAAGTGGTGGATCCCGGACGACGTCGTGTTCACCGACGCCATCCCGCTGGGAGCAACGGGCAAGATGCAGAAGAACAAGCTGCGCGAGCAGTTCAGGGCGCACCGTCTGCCGACCGCATGAAGCGAAGCGCCGTCGGCCGGTCTTGCAGCGTTGCGCATGCCGCCTCAAGGCATCAGCGACATCGTGAGCAGCACGCCGCCGGCTGTCAGCGCGAGCAGGACGCCCACAGGGACGCCCTGGCGGGCCGGCTGGCTCGCGCGGGCCAGCCACACGGCCGCCAACGGCAGGGCTTGCATCAGATGGGCTGCCACGAAGTGCGCCGGCCTGGGGTCGCTGCCATCCAGCCGCCAGCCCAGCAGAGGCAGTGTC
>JADCGQ010000002.1 GCA_020248945.1 Rubrivivax sp. | reverse complement strand
TGGATGAGCGGCAGGCGGTGCACGGTGCGGGCGCTATGTGGGGCGCCGAGCAGCGCAGGCTTGAGGGGGGCGCGCGCAGCGCGCATCGTGGACTGACTCACCGCAAGTGTTTGAGCGGAGTTCGCGCCAGCGAACGCAGCGAGTTTTGCGGTGCCCCCTCAAGTCGAGCAGCGCAGGGGAGTCGGTGCGCAGCACCGACCGCCACACCTAGCGCCCGCACCGTGTACCGCCTGCCGCGACGGGCGATGCTGAGGACAGGGCTTCGACACGCTCAGCCCGAACGGAGGGGGGGTGAGCAGGTGTAGGTTGAACGGCCGCTCCGGACCGACTGCGTGAAGCCGGCCCGCGGTGAAACCGACGCTGCCCTACGCCAATGGGTTCAAGGACTCCAAGCGCAGCACATGAGCCGAACCTCGGTGGCCGCAAGAAGCTCATCGGCCGCTCGCGCAGGCGCAGCCGGTTCGCGGCGTAGCTGCGCGAGCGGTCGCCGACGCGCACGCCGCGCGAGCGCAGCGCCACGCGGAAGGCGAGCAGGAAACTGACGCCGACATTGAGCGCGCCGATGAGCGGGATTGCCGCCACGCACCACCAGAACGCCGGCTCGCGCAGCACGTCCCAGCCCAGGGCGCCCAGTGCCGCCGCCAGCTGTCCCGCCGACAGCGTGATGTGCCGCACCTCCAGCGGCAGCGCGAAGAAGCCCGCCACCGTTGGCACCAGGCCCAGCATGAAGCCCAGCGACACGCTGCCCGCCAGCCCCGAGACGTGGCGGCGCCACCAGTGGGCCCAGCGCTGCGCGCGCGCGGTGCCCAGCCGCGCCTCGACACGCGGGTTCCAGGCGATGGCGCTGTCGAGCCGGTGGAAGACGAACCAGTTCTCCGTCCAGCCGGCGATCAGCGAGCTGGCGAACAGCAGCACGCCGGTGAAGGCCGCGAACAGCAGCGTCGGGCCCAGCAAGGTTTGTGAATCGAGCACGTCGCGCGCCGCGTCGGCGTTCACGGGCGCGGTCGTCGAAACCTTCGATCTCTTCGGCCGTGCTCTCGCGGCCCGAGCGCTGGTTCGGCAGGGTGGCGGCCAGGGCCGGTGCCGTCATCGCGGGCTGCTTGGTGGCCACCGTCCAGTGCAGCAGCATGACGATGACGAAGCTCAGCGCGCAGTTGACGCCGCTCCACCAGCCGGTCCAGAAGGCCGACAGGCCGAGCGCGCCGATGGCGAACCTGGCGAAGGCGGTCGCCGCGATCAGGGCGCCGCCGCCATAGGCCCGCTGCCGCATCAGCCGGTGCTCGGCGCGATCGCGTGCGATGTAGTGCTCGCCGGTCTTGGCGCTGCGCTCGGCCACCTGCCGCGCCAGCAGCGCATCGAGCAGGGCCTCGATGCGCTGGCAGCGCGCGTCGAGCTGGTCGAGGTCGTAGACGATGTTCACCGAGACGCCCTGGCTCTCGAGCTGCGGCATCACGCTGGCCGAGGCGCGGCGGCAGTGGTCGAGCAGCGCGCGCTGCCCGTTGTCGTCGTCGAGCGCGGCGATCCAGGCGGCGTCAGCGCCCTCCAACAGCAGCTTGAACAGCGTGCCCAGGTCGCGCGTTTCCGGCGTACCGGGCAGCAGCCGCGCTTGCACGCGTGCGAGCTGTTCGCTGCCGAAGGACAGGCGCGCACCGAGGCCGAAGTCGGCAAGACGCGAGGGCGTGTCGATGTCGCGCCAGAAGGCGTCGGCGAGCCCGCGCACCCGGGCCGCGGGCTCGGGGTGCTGGTCGAGTTGCCGCAGCAACGGCCGCAGCCGCAGGGCGGGCAGTGGCGTGCTGTCGTCGGTGCGCAGCAGCGCGGTCGTGGGCGCGTGGCGCAGCCATTCGGTCAGGCGCGCGAGCCACAGGTGGCGTTCGGCGAGACCGGCCTGGGGGTCGGCGGCGTTGACGAGGGCGGTGAGATCTCAGGAGCCGGACATCGAGGCGGCGCGTCGGCTCGGCGCGTGGGGGCCGCGCGTCAGTGCCGCGTGTCAGTGCAGTGCATTGGGATGCACGAGCACGAACTCGGCCACGGGGGACTCAAAGGCGTGTGCCTGCTCGCTCATGCAGAAGAAGGTGCCGCTCATGCTGCCGTGAGGCGTGTCGATGCGGGTCCAGCTCGTGTATTCGAACTGCTCGCCCGGCTTCAGCAAGGGCTGATGGCCCACCACGGCGAGGCCTCGGACTTCTTCGGTGCGGCCGTGGGCGTTGGTCACGAGCCATTGGCGGGCCACCAGCTGCGCGGCCACCCCGCCGGTGTTGTGGATGGTCACGGTGTACGCAAAGGCGTAGGGGCCGTCGGGCTCCTGCGACTGCTCGGGAAGGTACTGCACACGCACGCTGCAGGTGAATTCGGCTCGCTCGCTCATGCGGGTCATTCTAGGAGCCCCCTCCTAAAATGCCGGGCATGACCACCTACCGCATCGCCCCCAGCCTGCTCAGCGCCGATTTCGCCCGTCTGGGCGAGGAGGTGCGCGCCGTGGTCGAGGCCGGCGCCGACTGGATCCACTTCGACGTGATGGACAACCATTACGTGCCCAATCTCACCTTCGGGCCGATGGTCTGCCAGGCGCTGCGCAAGCACACCACGGTGCCCATCGACGTGCACCTGATGGTGCAGCCGGTGGATGCGCTCGCGCAGGCCTTCTGCAAGGCCGGTGCCGACATCGTCACCTTCCACCCCGACGCCACCACGCACGTGGACCGCACGCTGCAGCTCATCAAGGCCGAGGGCAAGCAGTGCGGCCTGGTGTTCAACCCGGCCACGCCGCTGGACGTGCTCGAGTGGACGCTCGACAAGATCGACGTCGTGCTGCTGATGAGCGTGAACCCTGGCTTCGGTGGCCAGAGCTTCATCGACCACACGCTGCGCAAGTGCGAGCAGGCGCGTCGGCTCATCGAGCAAAGCGGCCGTGACGTGCGCCTGGAGGTCGATGGCGGCATCAAGGTCGACAACATCCGCCGTGTGGCCGATGCCGGCGCCGACACCTTCGTGGCCGGCAGCGCCGTCTTCGGCCAGCCCAGCTACAAGGCCGTGATTGACGCGATGCGGGCCGAACTGGCCCGCTGAGTTCAGGTCCTGTCGATGCGGCGGGCCAGCACGACGCTGGTCATCGTCTTGAGCACACCCTCGAAGCTGCCGATCTCGTCGAGCACGGCATCGAGCCGCGTCGTGCTCTCGGCGCGCAGCAGGGCCAGGTAGTCGAACTCGCCGCTGACGCTGCTGAGCTGGCGCAGCTCGGGCAGCGTCGCCAGCCGCGCCGTCACGCCGGCGCCGGCGCGCGGCTGCACGCTGATGCCGACATAGGCCTCGACACCGCGAGCGTCGTCGTCGCGCGCCAGGCGCACGGTGTAGCCGACGATGACGCCCTGCTTCTCGAGCCGGGCCAGGCGGGCCAGCACGGTGGTGCGGGCCACGTCCAAGCGGCGGGCCAGCTCGGCGGCCGGTGTGCGGGCGTCGGCCTGCAGCAGGGCCAGAAGGCGGCGGTCGAGTTCGTCAAGGTCCAATCGGTCTTCTCCTGCACGTGTTGCGGTGCCGCCGCGACATTCGGTAAAGCCCGCGCAAGGTGGCCGCGGCGGCATGGACTACATTCCGGGGTCGGCGGCACGTGCATATTCACACCATGCATGTTTGCATCCGCGCGAGGGGCCACAGAGCATCCGCGTCCGAAGTTCAGGGAGGGACCCGAACCAGACTCTTAAAGGGGCCCATGTGAAGACCCGCACAGTCACGATCTTCAGCGGTCAGGTGTTCGAGGTGCCGCAAAGCATCCAGCGCATCGATCATCGCGCCACGCACGGCTGGCAGCTCCGCTACGGCGGCACCAAGCTGTACTCCGATCACACCAACGACGGCAGCGGCGCCACCGAGTCCCTGCGCCTGGCGACCCGCGAGTTGCTCAAGCGCATCGCCGAGCTGCCCGCGCCTTCGTTGTTGCAGCGGGGGCCCAGTGTCAACAAGCGCAGCGGCTTGCCGGTGGGCATCTCGGGCCCGATCGTGCGGCAACGCCGCGGTTCGGAACTGCGCGATTGCAGCCTGGCGGTGCTGATTCCGCGTTTCGGTGGTACGCCGCAGCGCAAGAGCGTCTACATCGGCACCGAGAACACGTACACCCAGAAGCGCTTCAAGGAAGCGCTGAAGGAAGCCGTGCTGCTGCGCCAGGAAGCGGTGGAAACCTACGAGGCCGCCGCCACCAAGGCGCGGCGCGCGGAAGCCCGCGAGTACCGCCAGAAGCTCAAGGCCGAAGGTGCGCTGTAGCTGACTCATCGTCGTAACAGACGCTACGTTTTGACGTAGCGTCGCATTGTTTCGACGATTCTGCCGTTTCTTCTGACGTGAGGCTTGCCTAGACTGCCCGGCAGTTCAGGCTTGTTCACCTCGGAGGATTTCATGCGCATCACCCTGCTCGGCGCCGGCCACATCGGCCAGACCATCACCCGGCTGCTGCACGGCAGCGGCGACTACGCGGTGACCGTGGTCGACCGCAGTGCCGAGGCACTGGCCAAGATCAGCGCCGATCCGGCCTGTGCCGGCGTGAAGACGCTCGTGGCGGAAACGGCCGATGCGGCCTCGGTGCTGGCCGTGCTGCGCGGGCAGGACACCGTGGTCAACGCGCTGCCGTACCACCTGGCGACCATCGCTGCCACCGCGGCGCGCGAGGCCGGCGTGCACTACTTCGACCTCACCGAAGACGTGGCGGCCACGCGCGCCATCCAGCAGCTGGCGGCGGGGGCCAAGACGGCCTTCATGCCGCAATGCGGGCTGGCGCCGGGCTTCATCGGCATCGTCGCGCACCACCTGGCGCAGGGCTTCGACACGCTGGTCGACGTGAAGATGCGCGTCGGCGCGCTGCCGGCCTTCCCGACCAACTCGCTGAAATACAACCTCACCTGGAGCGTCGACGGCCTCATCAACGAGTACTGCCACCCTTGCGAGGCCATCCGCGGCGGCAAGAACATCGAGGTGCTGCCGCTGGAGGGCCTGGAGCACTTCAGCCTCGACGGCACCGAGTACGAGGCCTTCAACACCAGCGGCGGCCTGGGCACGCTGTGCGAAACACTCGCCGGCCGCGTGCAGACGCTCGACTACAAGAGCGTGCGCTACCCCGGCCACCGCGACCTGATGAAGATGCTGCTCGAGGAGTTGCAGCTCAACCAGGACACCGAGACGCTGAAGGCCATCATGCGCAAGAGCATCCCGAGCACGATGCAGGATGTCGTGCTGGTGTTCGTCACCGTCAGCGGCCTGCGCGACGGGCAGCTGGTGCAGGAGGTTTTCGCGCGCAAGATCTTCGCCGACCGCTCCGAGGCCGCGCCACTGAGCGCCATCCAGATCACCACCGCCGCCGGCATCTGCGCCGCGGTCGACCTGTTCCGCGAAGGCAAGCTGCCGCAGCAGGGCTTCGTGCGCCAGGAGCAGGTGGCGCTGCCGGACTTCCTGGCCAACCGCTTCGGCGCGGCGTACCAGCAGAGCCGGCAGGTCGAGAGCATCGGCTGAGCAAGGGCCCTCGAACGGGGGCGGGAGCGGGGGGCGCGGCAGCGGTCACACTCCGGCGCATGAGCAAGAAGTCCCGTCCCCTCGACGCCGCCACGCTGTGGCGCCTGGCCCGCCTGGGCGCCCCTTCCATCAGCCCTGATGGCCGCCAGGCCGTGTGCAGCGTCACGCGCTTCGACGCCGACAAGAACCAGGGCCGATCCTGCCTGTGGCGGCTGTTCGTCGATGGCAGCCCGCCGCGCGAACTCACCCTGGCCGGCGACAAGGACGGCCAGCCGGCGTGGTCGCCGCGCGGCGACCGCATCGCCTTCATCGCGCGCCGGCGCGACGCCGCGGGCACGCTCGACGAGACGCCGCAGCTCTACCTGATCGCGGCCGACGGCGGCGAAGCCCGGCGCGCGGCGCACTTCGCGCCCGGCATCGAAAGCTTCAAGTGGTTTGCCGACGGCCGCCGCATCGTCTTCGCGTCGTGGAGCTTTCCGCAGGCGCGCACGCCCGAGGCCCAGGCCAAGGCGCTGAAGGCGCAGAAGGACGACAAGGCCACCGGCGTGGCCACCTCCGAGGCCCTCCACCGTTTCTGGGACCACGAGATGCCCGCCGGCCGGCGGCTGCAGCTGTGGCTGCTCGACGTGGACACCGGCCGCATCACGCCGCTCACGGCGGGCAGCACCTACGAGCTGCCGCGCACCAACGACGGCAACAGCGGCTACGACGTGCGGCCCGACGGCCGCAAGGTCTGCTTCGTCTTCGACCCCGCCACCGAGCCGCGGCTGGGCAACCCGCTGGCGCTGGCCGAGCTCGACGTCGCCACCCGGCGCATCACGCCGCGTGCGGCGCCCGCGGGCTGGGATCTCGACGCGCCGGCCTACGCGCCCGACGGGCGTTCACTGGCCTGCCTGGCGGCGGAGGTCGGCCGCGCGCACACCGCGCTGTCGCGTCCGGCGCTGGTGGCGGCCGACGGCACGCTGCGCCCGCTCGCCACCGGCTGGGACCGCGCCGTCGATGCGCCGCTGCGCTGGGCATCCGACGGCACTGCGCTGCTGTTCGGCGCCGAAGACCGCGGCCGGCGCCACCTCTGGCGCCTGGCCCTCGGCGACGACGCCGCAGCACCTGCGTCTGTGCACGAAGGCGGCTGGGTCCAGGCCTTCGACACCGCCGGCGACACCCTGCTGGTGCTGGCCGATTCGGCGCAGCACCCGGCGCGTGTGTTCGCACGCCAGGGTGACGAAGCGCCCCGCCGCATCGAGCACTTCAACGACCGCGAACTGGCCGGCGTGACGCTGGGCGAGGTGCGCGAGATCAGCGTCACCGGCGCTTTGGGCGAGCCGGTGCAGGTGTGGCTCACCTTCCCGCCCCGCTTCGACGCGAAGAAGAAGCATGCCGCGATCCACATGATCCACGGCGGGCCCTTCGCGGCCGCGGGCGACAGCTTCGGCTGGCGCTGGAACTCGCACGTGTTTGCGGCGCCCGATCAAACCGGCGAGCCCGGCCGCGTCGTCGCGCAGGTCAACTTCCACGGCTCCAGCGGCTTCGGCCACGCCTTCCGCCACAGCCTCATCGGCCGCCAGGGCGAGCTCGAGCTGCAGGACATCGAGGCCGCCACCGACTGGCTCTGCGCACAGCGCTGGGTCGACCGCGATCGCATCGTCGCCACCGGCGGCAGCTACGGCGGCTTCCTCGTGGCGTGGATGAACGGGCACGTGCCGGCCTGGCCCGAGGGGCGCTACCGGGCGTACGTGTGCCATGCGGGTGTCTTCGACCGCATCAGCACTTTCAGCGCCGACAGCTGGCCGGTGCGGCCCAAGGACCTGGCGGCCGAGTACTGGAACGACATGCCGCGCGTGCTGGCGCAGAGCCCGCACGCCTTTGCCGCGCAGATGGCCACGCCGACGCTGGTGATCCACGGCGCGCGCGACTACCGGGTGCCCGACGCCAACGGTCTGGCCTACTTCCACACGCTCAAGGCGCGTGGCGTGCCGGCACGCCTGCTGTGGTTTCCGGACGAGAACCACTGGGTGCTCAAGCCGGCGAACGCGCTTCAGTGGACGCGCGAGTTCCGCGACTGGGTGGCCACCTACACCGCGCCGGCCCAGCGGCCGAGGCAGCGGCCGCGCAAGCTCAGTTCTGGCCAGTGACGGGTGCCGGCGCGGCCCTGCCCAGCAATGCGTCCTTCAGCGTGTCGTCGGCCGGCTTGTTGCCGAGCCAGATGCGCAGCAGCCCGTTGAAGAATTCTGGCTCGGTGATCAGATCGCTCTCGGGCTTGCCATTGATGAGCACGCGCGTGCCGGTGCCGGGCACGAAGTCGATCGAGAAGTGGTCGCCCACGCGCAGCCGCTTGCGTGCGGCAAACAGCTCGGCCATCGCCAGCGTGCCTGGAATGAACTTGCTGAACTGCCCTGGCGGCGCGTTGTCCTGAATGCCGCGCGTGAACAGCCGGCCGAGCTCGTTGGCGTCGATCTCGCGCAGCATGTGCACCTGGATGCGCTTGGGGCCGGGTGCGGCCAGCGCCTGCTCCGCCGTGCTGGCCTTGCCCTGCAGGTACAGCCCGGCCGTGTAGACCCTGACGACGAACCGGGTGCGGATGCCCGCCCCGTTGAGCTGCAAGGTGCTGCCGGCCAGGGCCACCGTGGGCGGGTACTTGACGCCCGCGAGCTCGACGGCCGGCGCGGCGGCCTGTGCCCACGCGGCCTGTGGCAGGCTGCTCAGCAGCGGGGCCAGTGCGGCCAGGGCGAAGAGGGTTTGACGGCGGATCATCATTCGATTGGCGCTCACAGTCGATCAATGGAGTCGATCAAAGGGCGAGAGTGTGAAGCGCCAGCGCCCGCCCGCCAAGTCCGGCCTTGCCCGGCTGCTAGACTGGCTGCGTGACCCCCTTGCCGATCACCCCTCACTGTCTGCCGAGCCTGCCCGCAGGCTCGCGACCCGGCTGCTGCAGCCGGGGAGCCTGGCCCTGGCGTCGCTCGCACCGAGCCTGACCGCCACCGGCCGCGCGTGCAGCGCGGCTGCTCGCGAGGCTGCCCACCGCGCCCCGCACCGCTTGAGCAAGAGACCGCCACCGTGATCACCGAACTGGAATTCCAATCGCTCGCCCGCGAGGGCTACAACCGCATCCCGCTCATCAACGAAGCGCTGGCCGACCTCGAGACGCCGCTGTCGCTGTACCTCAAGCTGGCCGGCGGCCAGCGCTACAGCTTTCTGCTTGAAAGCGTGGTCGGCGGCGAGCGCTTCGGGCGCTACAGCTTCATCGGCCTGCCGGCGCGCACGCTGCTGCGCGCCACCGGGGGCGTGAGCGAGGTCGTCACCGACGGCGTCGTCGTCGAGCGTGTCGAGGGCAACCCGCTGGCCTTCGTCGAGACCTGGCAGGAGCGGCTGAAGCCCGCCATCGCCGCCGGGCTGCCGCGCTTCTGCGGCGGGCTGGCGGGCTACTTCGGCTACGACACCGTGCGCCACATCGAGCCCAGGCTGGCGAAGGTGCAGAAGACGGGCGGCATCGGCACGCCCGACCTGCAGCTGCTGCTCACCGAGGAGGTGGCGGTCATCGACAACCTCTCGGGTCGCCTGTACCTGATCGTCTGGGCCGACCCCGGGCGGCCCGAGGCCTACCACCGCGCCAAGCGCCGCCTCGGTGAGCTGGCCGACCGGCTGCGCTACAGCGTCACCGTGCCGGCGGTGAAGCGCGGCACCTCGTACGCGGTGGAGCGCGAAACCTCGCAGGCGCAGCTGATGCAGGCGGTGGAGCGCGCGAAGGAGTACATCGCTGCCGGCGACTGCATGCAGGTCGTCATTGGCCAGCGGCTGAAGAAGCGCTACACCGAGAGCCCGCTGTCGCTGTACCGCGCGCTGCGCTCGCTGAACCCGTCGCCCTACATGTACTACTACGACATGGGCGACTTCCACATCGTCGGCGCGAGCCCCGAGATCCTGGTGCGCGAGGAGCGCGTGCCCGCGTCCGCCGAGCTGCCCGATGGCGGCCGCAAGGTGACGATCCGCCCGCTGGCCGGCACGCGCCCGCGCGGCGCCACGCCGGCTGACGACGCGCGCCTGGAGGCCGAGCTGCGCGCCGACGAGAAGGAGCGCGCCGAGCATCTGATGCTCATCGACCTGGCACGCAACGACATCGGCCGCATCGCGCGCACCGGCAGCGTCAAGGTGACCGAGGCCTTCGAGGTCGAGCGCTACTCGCACGTGATGCACATCGTCAGCAACGTCGAGGGCGTGCTCAAGCCTGGCGTGGGGCAGCTCGACGTGCTGCGCGCCACCTTCCCGGCCGGCACGCTGAGCGGCGCGCCCAAGGTGCGGGCGATGGAGATCATCGACGAGCTCGAGCCCGTGCAGCGCGGCATCTACGGTGGTGCCTGCGGCTACGTCAGCTTCGCCGGCGACATGGACCTGGCCATCGCCATCCGCACCGGCATCGTCAAGGACAACACGCTGTACGTGCAGGCCGCGGCCGGCGTGGTGGCCGACTCGGTGCCCGAGATGGAATGGCGCGAAACCGAGCACAAGGCGCGCGCGCTGATCCGCGCCGCGGAGCTGGTCGAAGAAGGGTTCTGAGCCCGAGGGCCGGCGAGGCGTGGCAGGACTCCGTTCGCTCTGCGTTGACGCCCGCACGGGCGCAACAGAGGGTTAGCCCGGATATTTCATGAGCGTTGTACTGGATGCGTTTGCGACGCCGATCTGCAGGCTTTTTGAGCCCACGGGCGCAGTAATGAGGCGATTGCTGCGCAGGGTGCAGGCGACGGGGCGAGCATGGCCGTATTTGCCCCT
>JADCGQ010000019.1 GCA_020248945.1 Rubrivivax sp. | reverse complement strand
GTAGGCCTTGGCCTCGCCACCGAACTTGGCCGACAGCACGGTCGTGATCGCCGCCGTCAGCGTCGTCTTGCCGTGGTCCACGTGACCAATGGTGCCCACGTTCACGTGCGGCTTCGTGCGTTCGAACTTACCCTTTGCCATCTCGAGAGCTCCTGGCTGAAAAGCGAAGAAAAGACGGAGAAAAACGTGGTGCCCATGGCGGGAATCGGACCCGCGACCTCTCCCTTACCAAGGGAGTGCTCTACCACTGAGCCACATGGGCATCGGTACGGGTCTGGCGACGGGGCGGACGACAGACCTGTAACGACGCTGGAAACGACACTTCAACGCTTGCGGACAGAACCCGGAACTTCGTGGAGCGGGAGACGGGAATCGAACCCGTGTCATTAGCTTGGAAGGCTAAGGTTCTGCCATTGAACTACTCCCGCCTGCTGCAAGAACTTGCCCGAACCCGCCAAGGCCCGCTGCAAAGAGCCCGTTGCAAGGATCGGGGTCTCTCTGGTGGAGGAGGCTGGATTCGAACCAGCGTAGGCGTAAGCCAACAGATTTACAGTCTGCCCCCTTTAGCCACTCGGGCACCCCTCCGGAGAGCCCGTGACTATAGCATGCCGGCGCCGCTCAAGCAGCAGCCGGCAAGCGCCAGTCCACCCCCGGCCGGCCGGCGGCGGCCAGCGCCGAGTTGGCGCGGCCGAAGTGGCCGCAGCCCAAGAAGGGCCCCGGCGGCCGGCGCGCGGCCAGCGGCGACGGGTGGTTGCAGGCCAGCACGGTGTGTGTCGAAGACTCGGAGCCTGCTGCAGCCTGCCAGTGCCGCTGGGCATGGGCGCCCCACAGCATGACGACGATCGGCGTGTCCGCCACAGCCAAAACATGGCAAATCGCGGAAGTAAGCGATTGCCAACCTAGGCCGGTATGACTGCCCGCCTGGCCGTCTTCCACGGTGAGCGTGGTGTTCAGCAGCAGCACACCTTGCGCGGCCCAGGCGCGCAGACTGCCGTGCGTGGGCCGCGGCAGGCCCAGATCGCGATCGAGTTCGGCGTGGATGTTGCGCAGGCTCGGCGGCGGCTTGATGCCCGCCGGCACCGAGAAAGCCAGGCCTTCGGCCTGACCGGGCCCGTGGTACGGGTCCTGGCCGAGGATGAGCACACGGGTCGCAGCCCGCGGCGTGAGCCGCAGCGCCGTGAACGGATCAGCCGGGTAAACCACCGCGCCGGCCGCCACCCGGGCATCGACCGCTGCCAGCGTCGCCCGCCCTTCCGGGCTTGCGCGCCAGCGCTGCAGCACGGGCGTCCAGTCGGCGTAGGTGGCGGAGTGCTCCGCCGCTGCGCCCAGCTCGGCCTCCAGCCGCTGCGCCAGCGAGCCCCGCAGCCGGTTGTCGGCCACGCCCGCCTCAGCCGAACAGCGCTGCCAGCGCCTCGCCCGGGTCGGCCGCGCGCATGAAAGCCTCGCCGACGAGGAAGGCGTGCACGCCGCGGTCGCGCATCAGGCGCACGTCGGCCGGCGCGAGGATGCCGCTTTCGGTGACGAGCAGCCGCTCGGCCGGCACGCGCGCCTGCAGGCCCAGCGTCGTTTGCAGCGAGACCTCGAAGGTCTTGAGGTTGCGGTTGTTGATGCCCAGCAGCGGCGTCTTCAGCCGCAGCGCGCGCTCGAGCTCGTCGCCGTCGTGCACCTCGACCAGCACGTCCATGCCCAGCGCCAGCGCCACGGCTTCGAGGTCGGCCATCTGCGCGTCGTCCAGGCAGGCGGCGATGAGCAGGATGCAGTCGGCACCCCACACGCGCGCCTGGTGCACCTGCAGCTCGTCGACCATGAAGTCCTTGCGCAGCGCCGGCAAGGCACACGCCGCGCGCGCCTGCACCAGGAACGCCGGCGCACCCTGGAAGAAGGGCTCGTCGGTGAGCACACTCAGGCACGCGGCCCCACCGCGCTCGTAACTGCGGGCGATGTCGGCCGGCACGAAGTGCTCGCGCAGCACGCCCTTGCTCGGGCTGGCCTTCTTGATCTCCGCGATCACCGCCGGCTGCCGCGCCGCCACGCGCCGCTGCAACGCACCGGCGAAATCGCGCCGGTCGGCCCGGCGCTCGGGCGCTTCGGCCTCGGCGCGCCAGCTCTGCAACGACCGCGCCCGGCGCGCCGTGGCGACCTCGTCGCGCTTGACGGCGACGATGCGTTCGAGGATGTCGGCCATGCGCGCGATCTCCCGTCCTGCCTCAAGCCGCCGGCTTGAAGCGCTGCGTGCAGGCCACGAACTGGCTCAGCTTGGCCATCGCCTTGCCCGAAGCCACGGCCTCGCGGGCCCGCTTCACACCCTCGGTGACGCTGGCCGCCGTGCCGGCGCAGTACAGCGCCGCACCGGCGTTGAGCAGCACGATGTCGCGCACGGGGCCGTCCTCGTTGGCCAGCGCACGGTTGATGCAGGCCACGCTCTCTTCCTTGTTGGCCACCTTCAGCACGCGGCTGTCGTAGACCGGCAGGCCGAAGTCGCTGGGATGCACGGCGTACTCGCGCACCGTGCCGTCCTTCAGCTCGCCCACCAGCGTTTCGCCCGACAGCGAGATCTCGTCCATCCCGTTCATGCCGTAGACCACCATCACGTGCTCGCTGCCCAGGCGCTGCAGCACGCGCACCTGGATGCCCACCAGATCAGGGTGGAACACGCCCAGCAGCTGGTTGGGCGCACCGGCCGGGTTGGTGAGCGGGCCCAGGATGTTGAAGAAGGTGCGCACGCCGAGCTCCTTGCGCACCGGCGCGGCGTGCTTCATGGCCGCGTGGTGGTTGGGCGCGAACATGTAGGCGATGCCGGTCTCGGCCAGGCACTCGGCCACCTGCTCGGGACTCAGCATGATGTAGGCGCCGAGCGCCTCCACCACATCGGCCGAGCCGCTGGTGCTGCTGACGCTGCGGCCCGCGTGCTTGGCCACACGCGCGCCGGCGGCGGCGGCCACGAACATGCTGGCGGTGCTGATGTTGAAGGTGTGCGAACTGTCGCCGCCGGTGCCGACGATGTCGACGAGGCCCCTGCGGTCGGCCACCGGCACGGGGGTGGCGAACTCGCGCATCACCTGCGCCGCGGCGGCGATCTCGCCGACGGTCTCTTTCTTCACGCGCAGGCCCATGGCGAGTGCCGCGATCATCACCGGGCTCATCTCGCCGCTCATGATGCGGCGCATCAGCGCCAGCATCTCGTCGTGGAAGATCTCGCGGTGCTCGATGACGCGCGTCAGCGCCTCGGTGTTGGTGATGGACATGGCAGGTGTCTCCTTACTGCAGCGCGGCGCGGATGATCGGGATGGCGCGCTCGATGTCGGCGCGGCTCAGGTCGAGGTGAGTGACGAGGCGAACACGGTACAGGCCCGTGCACAGCACACCGCCGGCCTTGAGCCGCTCGACCAGGCCACGGGCCTTCTCGGGCACGATGTCGACGAACACGATGTTGGTCTGCGGGGGCGTCACGCTCACACCGTCCAGGCCCTGCAGGCCCTCGGCGAGCAAGCGGGCGTGGGCATGGTCGTCGGCCAGGCGCTCGACGTGGTGATCGAGCGCGTGCAGCGCCGCCGCCGCCAGCACGCCGGCCTGGCGCATGCCGCCGCCGAGCATCTTGCGGATACGGTGGGCACGCGCGATGAGCTCCTTCGAGCCCACCAGTGCCGAGCCCGCCGGCGTGCCGAGGCCCTTGCTGAAGCACACCGATACGCTGTCGAAGGGCGCCGCCAGCTCGGCCGGCGTGCGGCCGCTGGCCACCGCGGCATTGAAGAGCCGGGCGCCGTCGAGGTGCGTGGCCAGGCCTCGGCCGTGCGCCAAGGCGCAGGCGGCCTCGACGTAGCTCTGCGGCAGCACCTGCCCGCCCCAGGTGTTCTCCAGCGCCAGCAGCCGGGTCATCGCGAAGTGCGCGTCGTCGGGCTTGATGGCGGCCTCGATGTCGGCCAGCGCGATCGAGCCATCGGCCTGCTGCGCCAGCGGCTGCGGCTGGATGCTGCCCAGCACCGCAGCGCCGCCGCCTTCCCAGCGGTAGGTGTGCGCCATCTGGCCGACGATGTACTCGTCGCCGCGCTGGCAGTGCGCCATCAGGCCGCAGAGGTTGCTCATGGTGCCGGTGGGCACGAAGAGCGCGGCCTCCTTGCCCAGCCGCGCGGCGACGGCCGCCTGCAGCGCGTTGACGGTGGGGTCGTCGCCGAAGACGTCGTCGCCCAGCTCGGCGCGTGCCATGGCCTCACGCATGGCGGGCGTGGGCCGGGTGACGGTGTCGCTGCGCAGGTCGATCGGTAGGGCGCTCATCGCACGTGCTCCAGGAAGTTGCGCAGCATCGCGTGGCCGTGTTCGCTCTGGATGCTCTCGGGGTGGAACTGCACGCCTTCGAGCGGCAGGCCGCGGTGGCGCACGCCCATCACCTCGCCGTCGTCGGTCTCGGCCGTCACCAGCAGCTCGGCCGGCATCGTCTCGCGCCGGATCGCCAGCGAGTGGTAGCGGATGACCGAAAAGCGCTCGGGCAGGCCGCTGAACACCCCCAGCCCATCGGTGCGGATGGTGCTGGCCTTGCCGTGCATCTGCACCCGGGCGCGCACGATCTCGCCGCCCAGCGCCGCGCCGATGGCCTGGTGGCCCAGGCACACGCCCAAGAGCGGCAGCCTGCCGGCGAAGTGGCGGATGGCCTCGACGCAGATGCCGGCCTCGGCCGGGCTGCACGGCCCGGGCGAGAGCACCAGGTGGTCGGGCTTCAGTGCCGCGATGCCGGCGACATCGATCTCGTCGTTGCGGAACACCCGCACCTCCTGGCCGAGTTCGCCGAAGTACTGCACCAGGTTGAAGGTGAAGCTGTCGTAGTTGTCGATCATCAGCAGCATGTGCGCTCTACCCTGTCTGAGTGCGCGTCGGCGTCGTGGCCGACACCCGGGTTCTCAAGTCCCGCCGGGCCTGGTTGCGCAGCGCGGAGGCGGCGGCGCGGGGCTGGCCGGGGGTTGGTGGCGCCCGCGGCGGGGCGCATGGGGGTGGGTCAGGCTGATGGCTTGCGCCAACGCCAACCGGTGCGCGCTGCGGTGATCGGGCGGAACGCAGACATGGCCGCATTATGGCCGGGGCCGCGCCTATCATCGCGCCCCCCAAAAACTTGCGAGGAGAGCGCGTTGTCCCAGGCACTGGAGAGAGTCGTCCGCGTGGGCGTGGACTTGGCCAAGCAGGTGATCCACGTGCACGCCGTGTCGGCCGAGGGGCAGCTGCTCGTCAACCGCGCCCTGGCGCGCGAGCGCTTCCTGGCCTGGTGCGCCCAGCTGCCCAGGCCCTGCCTGGTGGTGATGGAGGCCTGCACCGGCGCCCACCACTGGGCACGCCAGCTGCGCGCCATGGGGCTGCAGGCGCAGCTCATCTCGGCCGAGTTCACCGCCGCCTACCGCGTGCAGGGCCGCACCGGCAAGAACGACGCCAACGACGCCGCAGCCATCTGCGAGGCGGCATCGCGGCCGCACATGCGCTTCGTGCCGGTGAAGAGCACCGCGCAGCAGGGCCTGATGACGCTGCACCGCCTGCGCGAGGGCATCAAGCGCGACCGCACCGCCTGCATCAACCGCATCCGCGGGCTGCTGTCGGAGTTCGGGCTCGTGTTCCCGAAAAGCCCGCAGGCGCTGCGCGAAGGCCTCGACGAGGTCATCACCACGCAGCCGCAGGCGGTGGACCCGAACGGCCTGCTCGGCCTGAAGCTTGCGTCGCGCCAGCTCAGCGGATTCGACGGCCAGCTGGCCGAGTGCGACCGCGCCATCGGCGCCCACGCCCGCGACGACCAGCGCGCCCGCGCGGTGGCGCAGCTGCAGGGAATCGGGCCGGTCAGCGCCTCGGCGCTGATCGCCGGGGTCGGCGACTTCAGCGTCTTCCGCAACGGCCCGCAGTTCGCGGCCTGGCTCGGGCTCACGCCGCGCCAGTACTCCAGCGGCGGCGTCATCCGGCTCGGGCGCATCACCAAGCGCGGCGACGACTACCTGCGCACGCTGCTGATCCAGGGTGCCAAGGGCGCGGTGCTCACGGCCCACAAGCGCGAGGACGCCATCTCGCGCTGGGCCGTGCAGCTGCGCGAGCGGGTGGGCTGGCAGAAGGCCGCGGTGGCGATGGCCAACAAGAACGCGCGCATCGTGTGGGCGCTGCTGTGGCGCGGCGGCCGCTTCGATGCCGAACACGCGCCGCTGGCCCACAGGCTGCAGCCCAGTCTCTTCTAGGCTCCGCGGAGCCCAGCGCAGTTTTCCGGCGGGCCGTGGCAGGTGAACTCGACTAACCCGGATATTTCACCAGCAGCAGGTCGGCGGCCTCGTGCCGAAGCGCGTTTTCATAGGTATCTGACGCCAATGAAAACCGAGGACCGCCGATGCCAAAGTGTACCGATGAGGCTGTCGAGTTTGGACG
>JADCGQ010000018.1 GCA_020248945.1 Rubrivivax sp. | reverse complement strand
CGGAACCGCTCGGCGACCGAGGCGATGTCGTCTGCACTCAGGCAGAACGATTGCTGGACGTCGAACTCCGACAGCCTCGTGGGCAGGCTCTCCGCGCCAATGAAGCGCTTGGCGAAGGATACGGTGACACCCTTCGGGCAGTCGAAACCGCCAATCTACCTGCGTCGAGCGCGGCGCGAATCCCTACCTGCCCGGTGGCCGGCTCGGGCACGCGATGGGCTGGTCAGCGGCAACCGTGTCAATTTGCTGGAAAGATACGATTACGCCAAGTACGCCGCCACCACGCTGGCGCGCTCATAGGGCCCAGGTGGGCAGCGGTAGGGCGCCTTGGGGATGCTGATGGCGAACACGCCACCGTCGGGCAAGGCGTCCAGCCGGGCGCGCAGTTCGCTCGTCTGTGCACCGGCCTTCCACGCATGCAGCACCCGGCCCTCGGGGCCGGCCGTGGCCAGGCCGCCGATCTTGTCGAACTGGAAGTCCACGCCCGGCGCCACCACCAGCCGGTCGTGGGGCAGCGGATTGCCCTTGGCCAGCCGCACCTGCTTCTTGTCGAAGTCGATGGCTGTGGCCTCGTCCTGCACCAGCTTCACGCCGTGCCTGGCCAGGCCGTCGTAGGGCACGGTGATCTCGCTGATGTTGCGGAAGCCGGCCACGACCAGGTTGCTGATCGGGCAGCTGACGAACGCCGGGTTGCGCTCGACCAGCGTGACCTCGATGCGCGGCTCCCACAGGCGGATGTATTTGGCGGTGGTGGCACCACCGAAGCCGCCGCCGATAACGACGACGCGGGCGATGGGTTTTTCGGTGACCACGCTGGCGCAGCCGGTGAGGGCGGCGGTGCTGCCGGCCACGCCGGCGAGCAGGAACTGACGTCGGTTCAGGCTCATCGGGTTCTCCTCACTTGGTGGCGCCGAACACCGCGGCGATGCGCTTGAGTTCGTCGTCGGTGTAGCCCTTGGTGTGCTGGTGCATCACCGTGGCCGCCGGGCGCTGGTTGTTCTTGAACTCCAGCAGCGCGCGGTAGATCGCATCGGCATTGCGGCCGATGGGCGGGATGCCGCCCACGCTCTGGCCAGTGGTGCCGTGGCAGGCAGCGCAGCTGGCGGCCCAGACGCGGGCCTGGCGGTCGACGGGGGCTGTGGTCTGCGCGTGCGCGGCCGCGGTGGCCAGCAGCAGCGCCAGGGTCAGGCTGTGAGACTTCATCGGGTGTTGATGGAAGGGTGGTTGAACTCAGGCGCGCGCCAGGCGGCGCACGACCGCGACGAGCCGGTCGATCTCTTCGCAGGTGTTGTAGAAGGCGAACGACGGCCGCACGGTGGCCTCCACGCCAAAGCGGCGCAGGATGGGCTGCGCGCAGTGGTGCCCCGAGCGCACGGCGATGCCTTCTTCGCTGAGCGCGCGGCCCACCTCGGCGGGCTCGTGGCCCTGCAGCACGAAGCTGGCGACGCTGGCCTTGTCGTCGGCGGTGCCGATGAGGCGCAGGCCCGGGATGTGCTTCAGTGCCGCGGTGGCATAGGCCAGCAGCTCGTGCTCGTAGCGCGCGATGGCGGGCAGGCCGATGCGCTCCACGTACTCCAGCGCGGCGCCCAGGCCGGCGGCGTCGGCGATGTTGCCGGTGCCGGCTTCGTAGCGGGCGGGCGCGGGCTGGTAGACCGTGCGCTCGAAGGTGACGTCGGCAATCATGTTGCCGCCGCCCTGCCACGGCGGCGTCTGCTCCCACACCTCGCGCCGGCCGTAGACCGCGCCGATGCCGGTGGGTCCGAACACCTTGTGACCGCTGAAGACGAAGAAGTCGCAGCCGATGGCCTGCACGTCCACCGCCATGTGCGACACCGACTGCGCGCCGTCCACGAGGGTGGTGATGCCCTGGCGGCGCGCGATCTGCACCACCTCGTGCACCGGCACCACCGTGCCCAGCGCGTTGCTCACCTGCGTGATCGACACCAGTCTGGTCTTCGGGCCCAGCAGCCGCTGATACTCCGACAGGATGATCTGCCCGCTGTCGTCGACCGGGATGACGCGCAGCACCGCGCCCTTCTGTGCCGCCAGCTGCTGCCAGGGCACGATGTTGGCGTGGTGCTCGAGGTGGCTGACGACGATCTCGTCACCCGCGCCGATATGCTGCGCACCCCAGCTCTTGGCGATGAGGTTGATGCCCTCGGTGCAGCCGCGCACCCAGACGATCTCCTCGGCCGAGCCGGCGTTCAGGAAGCGCGCCACGGTGGCGCGGGCCTTCTCGTAGGCGTCGGTGGCGCGTGCGGCGAGCGTGTGCGCCGCGCGGTGCACGTTGCTGTTCTCGTGCTCGTAGAAGTGCGTCAGCCGCTCGATCACGACCCGGGGCTTCTGCGTCGTGGCCGCGTTGTCGAACCACACCAGCGGCTTGCCGTTCACGCGCTCGGCGAGGATGGGGAAGTCGCGGCGGATGGCGTGCACGTCGAACGGTGTGCGCGTGGCGCTGCGGGCCGAGAGATCAGGCACGGCGCCGGCATGGTGGCCGTGCGGGCCCGGGTGCCGGGCGGTGTCGACGAAGTAGAAGCCGGGGTCGGCCGGGGCCGCCGGCGCGTCGAGGAAGTAGAACCCGCCAGCCGGGGCCGCCGAGGCCAGGGCCGGCAGCGAAGGCTGCGTCGCCGGTGGTGTCGGGCGCACGGACGCGGGCACGCCCAGCAGCGGGCCGCCGAGGTGGCTGTCGAGGCCCGGCACCGAGGTCACCAGCACGTCGGGCAGCCCGTTGGCCGCGGTGGCATGCGGCAGTCGGTTGGGCGAGGGCCGCGCCAGGGCCGCGGCCTGGTCGGGCCCCGAGGGCACGAGGTTGAGCCCCGGTGCGGCGGCGCCGAAGCCGCCGAACTGCGTCGTTGTCGGGCTCGGCAGCGGCCCGCTGGGCACGCCGGCCGGCAGCGGGTTGCCCGGCACCGGCAGCCCGCCCGCGGCGGGTGAGGGCACCGACGCGGCCGAAGCCGGCGGCTGCCCGGGCAGCGCCGAGAAGAACTGCTGCGCGAGCCGCGCCAGCGCGTCGACGTCGATCGGCGGCCCGCCCGCGCCACCGTGGGCCGCAGGACTGGCCGAGGGCGAGACGTCAGCGGTAGGTGTCGGGATAGGCATGGTACTTGCCGACTTCCACGTCCTCGAGCACCGCCAGCGCATCGTCGCTGTGCACCGCCAGGCTGCAGTACAGGCTGATCAGGTAGCTGGCGATGGCGTTCTTGTTGATGCCCATGAAGCGCACGCTCAGGCCCGGCCCCTGCTCGCCGGGCAGGCCCGGCTGGTACAGGCCGACCACGCCCTGGCGCTTGTCGCCCACGCGCAGCAGCAGGATGCTGGTCTTGCCATCGGTCACCGGCACCTTGTCGCTGGGGATCAGCGGGATGCCGCGCCAGGTGAGGAACTGGCTGCCGAAGAGGCTCACGGTCGGCGGCGGCACGCCGCGCCGCGTGCATTCGCGCCCGAAGGCGGCAATGCCCAGCGGGTGCGTCAGGAAGAACGCCGGCTCCTTCCAGACCTTGGTGAGCAGGTCGTCGAGGTCGTCGGGCGTGGGCGCGCCGGTGAGCGTGCTGATGCGCTGCTCGTCGGCCACGTTGGCCAGCAGGCCGTAGTCGACGTTGTTGATGAGCTCGCTTTCCTGCTTCTCCTTGATCGTCTCGATCACCAGGCGCAGCTGTTCCTTGATCTGGTCGTGCGGGCTGCTGTACAGGTCGGACACGCGCGTGTGCACGTCCAGCACCGTGGCCACGGAGTTGAGGAAGTACTCGCGCGGCTGGTCCTGGTAGTCGACGTAGGTGACGGGCAGTTCGCTTTCGTCGCGCTTGGCGCACAGCACCTTCACGGCCTCGGGGTCGCGCACCTTGTTCAGGCGGTAGATGCCGGCCTCGACCGGGATCCACTGCAGGAAGTGCGTCAGCCACCGCGGCGTGATGGTGGACAGCTGCGGGACGGTCTTGGTCGCGTTGGCAAGCTGCCGAGCGGCGGCGTCGCCGAGCGCCAGCTGCTGCGGCGTCGTGGAGGAGGTGTCAGCCATGGTGGGTGTGTCGGGTCGGTGGGGGGAGCGGATCAGAGAGAGGCGGGCTCAGGCCGCAGGGCGCGGGGCCGACGGCCTGTCGGCCTGGGTCGCGTCGGCCTGGGTCACGTGGCTGAAGGGCGGCACACTGTGGGTGAGCCACACGTTGCCGCCGATCACCGAGCCGCGGCCGATGGTCACGCGGCCCAGCACGGTGGCACCGGCGTAGATGACGACGCCGTCCTCGACGATGGGGTGGCGCGCCAGGCCCTTGCGCAGCGTGCCGTCGGCGCCAGCGGGGAAGCTTTTCGCGCCGAGCGTGACGTTCTGGTAGAACCGCACCTGCGCGCCGATGACGGCCGTCTCGCCGATGACGACGCCGGTGCCGTGGTCGACGAAGAAGCCGGGGCCGATCTGCGCGCCCGGGTGGATGTCGATGCCGGTCTCGGCATGGGCCAGCTCGGCCACGACGCGGGCCACCAGCGGCAGCTCGAGCTGGTAGAGCTGGTGGGCCAGGCGGTGGTTGATGCCGGCGCGCAGGCCCGGGTAGCACAGCAGCACCTCGTCGACGCTGCGGGCAGCCGGGTCGCCCTTGAAGGCGGCGAGCACGTCGCTGTCGAGCAGCCGCCGCACCGAGGGCAGCCGCTCGGCAAAGCGCTGCACGGCCTCGGCGGCCCGCGGGCCGGGGGCGGCCTCGGTGGCGTCGGCGCCGCCCTGGCGGGCGTGGTGGCGCAGCTCGAGTTCGGCCTGCTGGCGCAGCGCCGTCAAGGCGGCGGCCAGCGTGTGGCCGACGTAGAAGTCCTCATGGTCGGGGCGCAGGTCGGGCGGGCCCAGGCGCATCGGGAACAGCGCGCCACGCAGCTGGTCCACCACGGTGGCCAGCACCTCGCGCGAGGGCAGCTCGCGCGCGCCGGCCTCGGGCGCGCGGCCCTGCGACTGGCGCCAGGCGTGGCGCACCTCGCGCAGGCCCTCCACCACCGCCTGCAGGGGCAGCGTGTCCGCGGGCATGCGGCTCAGTCCTGCGTCCACGGCAGGCCGTGGAAGCGCCAGCCGTTGAAGTGGCCGCGCTGGGTGCTGTCGTCGAGGTCGCCCTCGAAGCCTTCGAGCACATGGAAGACATCCGTCAGCCCGGCCTTGGTGGCGGCCTCGGCCGCGGCGGCCGAGCGCTTGCCGCTGCGACACAGCAGCAAAAGCGGCTTGCCGCTCTTTCCGGGATGGCCGGCCTTGGCCTCGAGTTCCTTCACGAAGCGCGGGTTGCGCGTCAGCGAGGTGCCCGTGGCCCAGGGCACGGGCACGCTGCCGGCGACCTGGCCGACGAAGTGCCGCTCCTCGGCGCTGCGCACGTCCACCAGCACGGCCTCACCGGCCTGGGCCAATGCCCAGGCCTCGCGAGGGGTGACGCTGCCGGCAAAGGGCAGGCCGCTCGCGCGGGCGGCTTCGCGGGCGCGCGCCAGCGTGAGTGCCCCGGTCGACGCGGTCGTGGCCGCGTCCAGCAATTCGGTGCTCATCGTCGTTCAGGCCCGAGGGAAAGCGGGCCGGTATCGTTCTGATCGGGCCGCTAGGCTAGGTGGCACGCCTGGGGCCACCAACGAATCAGAACGACTGACTTGATGCGAAAGGCGAATGTAGGCCGCGCGCTTCCTTGACTCGGCCCTTCAGGCGCTCAGTCGGCGCCCGCCAACTGCCGCGCCAGCGCCGCCGCGTGCTGGCGCAGCTCGGGGATCGCCGTTGCTTCCCAGTCGCGTGCCTTCAGGAGCGGCCCCACGTAATGCAGCCAGGGCGCGGCGCGGCCTTGGGCGTCGGGCACGCGGTAGTCGTCGGTTACCAGCAGGCCCAGGCCCAGCGCGTCGGGCACCACCAGGCCGTCGGCGCACAGGGCAGCTACCAGCGGCGACGCACTGCCCGCGAGCCGCCCCGAGGGCGAGGTGCAGTTGACGACGTGGTCGATGGGGCGCTCGCGCAGCGCCGTGCCGCTGCGTGGCCGCCAGCTCAGCACGAAGCCGCCGCCAGGCGCGGGCTGCACCTCGGCGATGCGGCCGGCATCCAGCGTCAGCTGCTCCCTCGCGCGCCAGCGCGTGAAGACCTCGTGCGCCTCGGGCGCGCAGCGGTGGCGCAGCGTGTCCCAGTGCGGTTGCAGATGGCGGATGAAGCGGCGGCGGTCGGCGGCCGACAGGGCGCGCCACCAGCCGGGCATGTGCGGGCGCAGCGCCCCGATCCAGTCGCGCCAGTCCTCGCCAGCCGCCACGGCGGCATCGATGGCCTGGCGCAGCGCGCGCACCTGGCCGCGCAGCGTGGCGCCCATGCGTGCGCGCAGGGCGTCGATGTCGGGGTGCGACGGCCGCTCGCGCTGCGGCCGGTGCGGCTGCGGCGCCAGGCCGCGGCGCGACAGCAGGTGCACCGGGCCGCGGTGGCCGGCGCGGTCCAGCGAGATCAGCATGTCCAGCGCCGTGAGCCCGGCGCCCACCAGCAGCACGCGGGCCCCGGGCGCCACGCAGCCGGCCAGCGGCTGGCGCCAGGGGTCGCCGGTGTAGGCGCTGCCGAGCAGGGCGCGCGTGGCCTCGTCCAGCGGGTGCTCGGGTGCCACGTGGCCGAAGGCGAGCACGATGTGGTCGGCGGGCAGCTCGCGGCCGTCTTCCAGCCGCACCGCGGCCGGCGCGCCGCCTTGCGGGGGCCGCACGCGCAGCGCCCGCCCCACCACGCGCTGCAGCCGCGCGCCCTGTGGCCCGGTGGCGCTTTCGGCCGCGGCCAGCAGGCTCTCGAGGTAGGCGCCGTAGATGCGCCGCGGCACAAAGGAGCCGGCGTGCCAGCGCTCGTCGACCCAGCGGCAGTAGCGCAGGAAATTGTCGGGGTCGTCGGCCAGCGCGCTCATGTTGCCGGCCGGCACGTTGAGCACGTGCTCCAGGCTGTCGGTGCCATAGGCCAGGCCGCGCGCCATGCGGCCCGATTCATTGAGCAGCACCACATTCAGCGGCACGCGCGCCTGGCGCAGCAGTTGCACCGCAGTGGCGGCGCCGCTGAAACCGGCGCCGACGATCACGATCGTGGTTGGTGGAGTCGACATGCTGATGCGATTTTCGTATGTGCAATGTCGTTTGAATTCGTTGGGCGATGTAAAGCGGCTGCCTAGAGTCGCGCTCCTTGTTTCACTGAAGACTGGCGCTGCCCGTGCTTTCCCGTCGTCACCTGCTGTCTGCCGCGGCCTTGCCGCTGGCCCTGGCCCTGCCTGCCGCGCGTGCCCAGTCGGCCACCAGTCTGCTCAACGTCAGCTACGACGTGAGCCGCGAGTTCTACAAGGACTTCAACCTCGCCTTCGCCGCGCACTGGAAGAAGACGACCGGCCAGGACGTGACGCTGAACCAGAGCCACGGCGGCAGCAGCCGCCAGGCGCGCAGCGTGGCCGACGGCCTGGAGGCCGACGTCATCACGATGAACCAGCACAACGACATCGACATCCTGCACACGCGGGGTGGCCTGGTGCCGGCGAACTGGGCCACGCGGCTGCCGAACAACGCCAGCCCCACCACCAGCATCACCGTCATCCTGGTGCGCAAGGGCAACCCGAAGAACATCCGCGACTGGAGCGACCTCGGCCGCGCGGGCCTGCAGGTCATCATCCCCAACCCCAAGACCAGCGGCAACGGCCGCTACACCTACCTCGCGGCCTGGGGCGCGGGCGTGAAGGGCGGCGCCAGCGACGCCGCGGCCAAGGCGCTGGTGACGCGCATCTTCGCCAACGTGCCGGTGCTCGACGGCGGCGGCCGCGGCGCCACCACCACCTTTGCGCAGCGCAACCTGGGCGACGCGCTCGTCACCTTCGAGAGCGAGGCGCCGCTGATCACGCGCGAGTTCGGCGACGGCTACGAGCTCGTCTACCCGAGCCGCACCATCCTGGCCGAGAACCCGGTGAGCGTGGTCGACCGCGTCGTCGACAAGCGCGGCACGCGCAGGCTGGCCGAGGCCTACCTGCAGTACCTGTACACCCCCGAGGGCCAGGAGATCGCCGCGAAGCACCACCTGCGCCCGCGCAACGCCCAGGTGCTGGCTCGTCATGCGAAGCAGTTCCCGAAGGTGAGCACGTTCACGGTGGACGAGGTCTTCGGCGGCTGGACGAAGGCACAGACCGAGCACTTCAACGACGGCGGCCACTACGACCAGGTCATCCTCGCCGCCAAAGGCCGGTGAGTCACTCGTGATCCTCTCCCGCGCCCTCCTCAAGCGCCACACCGTGCTGCCGGGCTTCGACCTGGCGCTCGGCTTCGCGCTGCTCTACATCAGCCTGATCGTGCTGATCCCGTTGTCGGCGGCCTTCCTGAAGACCTTCACGATGACGTGGCAGCAGTTTCTCGATGCCACGACCACGCCGCGCGTGATGGCGAGCTACCGGCTCACCTTCGGCGCCAGCTTCCTGGCGGCGTCACTCAATGCCGTCTTCGGCCTGCTCATCGCGTGGATGCTGGTGCGCTACAACTTCCCCGGCAAGCGCATCGTCGACGCGCTGGTGGACCTGCCCTTCGCGCTGCCCACCGCCGTGGCCGGCATCGCGCTCACCGCCATCTGGGCGCAGAACGGCACGCTGGGCCAGTGGCTGCCGTTCAAGGTGAGCTTCACGCCCATCGGCGTGTGGGTGGCGCTCGTGTTCATCGGCCTGCCGTTCGTGGTGCGCACGGTGCAGCCGGTGCTCGAAGACGTGAACCGCGAGCTCGAGGAAGTGGCCGCCACGCTGGGCGCCAACCGCTGGCAGACCTTCAGCCGCGTGGTCTTTCCCATCGTGGCACCGGCACTGCTGACGGGCTTTGCGCTGGCCTTCGCGCGTGCGCTGGGTGAGTACGGCAGCGTCATCTTCATCGCCGGCAACATGCCCATGATCAGCGAGATCACGCCGCTGCTCATCATCACCAAGCTCGAGCAGTACGACTACGCAGGCGCCACCGCCATTGCCGTGGTGATGCTGGTGACGAGCTTCGTGCTGCTGCTGATCATCAACGCGCTGCAGGCCTGGGCGCGGCGGCGGCAAGGGGGCATTGCATGAACACCGCCACCGTGGCCCAGGGGCCGGCAGCGGCCGCCGTGCGCCCGCGCTCGCTGCGCGCCGCCACCACCGAGGCGCCCTGGGTGCGCCGCACGGTCATCGGCCTGGGGCTGGCGTTCATGACGCTGTTCCTCTTCATCCCGCTGGTCACCGTGTTCTACGAGGCGCTGAAGAAGGGCTGGGACGTCTACCTCGCGGCCATCGTCGAGCCCGATGCGCTCTCGGCCATCAAGTTGACGCTCATCGCCGCGGCCATCAGCGTGCCGTTGAACCTGGCCTTCGGGCTGGCCGCGGCCTGGTCGATCGCCAAGTTCGAGTTCCGCGGCAAGAACGTGCTGCTGACGCTGATCGACCTGCCCTTCAGCGTGAGCCCGGTGATCGCCGGCCTCATCTACGTGCTGGTGTTCGGCCTGCAGGGCTGGTTCGGCGCCTGGCTGATCGAGAACGACATGAAGGTGATCTTCGCGCTGCCCGGCATCGTGCTGGCCACCGTCTTCGTCACCGTGCCCTTCATCGCCCGCGAGCTGATTCCGCTGATGCAGGCCCAGGGCATCGAGCAGGAAGAGGCGGCGCGCGTGCTCGGTGCCGGTGGCTGGCAGATCTTCTGGCGCGTGACGCTGCCCAACGTGAAGTGGGCGCTGCTGTACGGCGTGATCCTGTGCAACGCGCGGGCGATGGGCGAGTTCGGCGCGGTGAGCGTGGTCTCCGGCCACATCCGCGGGCAGACCAACACCATGCCGCTGCACATCGAGATCGTCTACAACGAATACCAGTTCGCGGCGGCGTTTGCGGTGGCCTCGCTGCTGGCGCTGCTGGCCCTGGTGACGCTGGTGCTGAAGTACATCGTCGAACAGCGCGTCAAGGGGCAGAAGCGCGAAGCCCACGACCGTGCCGAATGAAGCCACGCCCGCACTGAAACCAGGCACGCCCACATGAGCATCGAAGTCCGCAACCTCACCAAAGCCTTCGGCAAGACCGTCGTCTGCGATCACCTGAACCTCACCATCCCCTCGGGCGAGCTGGTGGCCTTGCTGGGGCCTTCGGGCTCGGGCAAGACCAGCCTCTTGCGCATCATGGCGGGGCTGGAGGTGCCCGACGAGGGCGAGGTGCTGTTCCACGGCGAGGACACCACCGCCACCGACGTGCGCGAGCGCAACGTCGGCTTCGTGTTCCAGCACTACGCGCTCTTCAACCACCTGACGATCTTCGAGAACGTGGCCTTCGGTTTGCGCGTGCGGCCCCGCACGGCGAAGCCGGGCTCCCATGTTGCGACGCGGCCCTCCGAGGCCGAGATCCAGGACAAGGTGCACCAGCTGCTGAAGCTGGTGCAGCTGGACTGGCTGGCCGACCGCTACCCGCACCAGCTCTCCGGCGGCCAGCGCCAGCGCATCGCGCTGGCCCGCGCGCTCGCTGTGGAGCCCAAGGTGCTGCTGCTCGACGAGCCCTTCGGCGCGCTCGACGCCAAGGTGCGCAAGGAGCTGCGCCGCTGGCTGCGCCGCCTGCACGACGAGGTGCACGTGACCAGCGTGTTCGTCACGCACGACCAGGAAGAGGCCATGGAAGTGGCCGACCGCATCGTCGTCATGAACGAAGGCCGCATCGAGCAGGTGGGTGCGCCCGACGAGGTCTACGACCGCCCGGCCACGCCCTTCGTGCTGCAGTTCCTGGGCGACGTGAACCTGTTCCACGGCCGCAGCGAGCACGCGCCGGGCGGCGGCGAGCTCGCCCGTTCAGGGGCGCAGGACACGGTGTACGTGCGCCCGCACGAGCTCGAGATCGTCGGCGAGCCCGCCGACGGCGCCTGGGCCGCGACGCTGAGCCAGACGCTGACGGTGGGCGCACAGACGCGCATCGAGTTCCAGCGCACCGACGCTGCCGGCCAGGGCCACTGGCTCGACGTGGAGCTGCCGCGCGAGGAGTTCCACGCGCTGCGCCAGCGCCTGGGCCTGCAGCGCGGCCAGCAGCTGTGGCTGAAGCCGCGGCGCGTGACGAGCTTTCGCGCGCCGGCCTAGAAGCGTGGGCGGCTGCCGCCCACGCTCCTAGATGTCGAAGTCGGTGGCGTCGCCTTCGGGCGCCGCCAGCGCGCGCTGCAGCAGCGCGCGCGTGAGCGTGGGCGCGAAGGTTTCGATGAAGTCGAACACGTAGCCGCGCAGGAAGGCGTCTCGCCGCACGGCCACGCGGGTGGTCTGCATCGGGAACAGGTGGCGCGCGTCCAGCGCCACGAGGCCTGCATCGCGCGCTTCGTCGAAGGCCATCGCGGCGATCACGCCCACGCCGATGCCCAGCTCGACATAGGTCTTGATGACGTCGGCGTCCATGGCCTGCAGCACCACGTCGGCCACCAGGCCCTCGCGCGCGAAGGCCTCGTCGATCTGGCGCCGGCCGGTGTAGCCGGCCTCGTAGGTGACGAGCGGGCACTGCGCCAGCCGCGCCAGCGTGAGTGTGCGGCCGGCGGCGGCCTCGTCGGCCAGCGCGTGGCCGCGCGGCACGACCACGGCGTGTGTCCAGCGGTAGCAGGGCAGGGCGAGCAGGCCGGGAAAGTCGGCCAGCGCCTCGGTGGCCACGCCGAGATCGGCCGCGCCCGACAGCACCGCCTCGGCCACCTGGCGCGGCGAGCCTTGCTGCAGGTGCAGCGTCACGCCCGGGTGGCTGGCGCGGAAGTCGCGCACCGCGCCGGGCAGGGCGTAACGCGCCTGCGAGTGCGTGGCCGCCACCTTCAGCAGGCCGTGGTCGCTGGCGGCGAAGTCGGCGCCCGCGCTCTTGAGGTTCTCGGCATCCTGCAGCAGCCGCTCCACCACCGGCAGCAGCGCCTCGCCGGGGGGCGTGAGGCCCAGCAGCCGCCGCCCGGCGCGGCGGAACAGCTGCACGCCGAGCTCGTCTTCCAGCTCCTTGAGCTGCCGGCTGACGCCCGGCTGCGAGGTGTGCAAGGCCTCGGCCACGAGCGTGAGGTTGAAGCCCTGGCGGACGGTTTCGCGGACGGCGCGGAGTTGCTGGAAGTTCATGAACTTGGCGGTGCAGCCAGCTCAGCGAGCGCCGTTGAGCGACTTCAGCCAGAAGAAGGGCGTGCTGACGACAACGCCGACGGCCCAGCTACCGCTCTTGCAGGCACAGGACAGGCCGATACCGGCGTAGCGCTTGCCCATATCGGTGCGGGCGTTGTGCGTCACGGCAAGGCCCAGGTCAGCGAGCGAGCTGACCACGTGCGTCTGGTAGCCGAAGTACGCCACGGTCTCAAGGCGCCTCACCGGCGCGCCGTCGGCGCCCGCCAGGCAGTTCTGGGCGCTGGCTCCTGATGCGGGCAAGGCGGGGCGGACCGTGACCGCTTTGTCCGAGGCCCTGCCGCCCGACTCGTTGAGCAGCGCCGCGCTCATCGGCGTGCTCGCCATGCGCAGCAGCTGCATGGCGGTGGCGGCGCCGCTGGAGCCGGCGCCACGATCAGGACGGTGGATGGCGAGGAAGACATGCGCCGCCGATTGTGGCGGCGGCGCGCGCCTGTGCCTTCCAAGACCTCAGTTGCCGCCGATCTTGAACGGTGAGCTGACGAACAGCCCGAGGCTGGTGTCCCGGCCGTTGGCCGGATCGCGCTTGCTCACGAGGCCGATGCGGATGCCGGCGTTCAACTCGCTCTTCGTGCTGTCCGAGCTCTGGATGAAGTAGATCGGGATCGACAGATCGAACTCGCGCGACTTGTCGTTGTAGGTGGCTTCAACGCCCAGCCCCAGCGAGTCGCCGAGGAAGGTGGTCTTGCGGTGGTAGGAATACGTCGACACCGTGGCCTCGAGCGGCGTCGGCGTGCCCAGCCGCCCCGACAGGCAGCGCACCGACGGGGCGCCGGCAGCGGGCAGCGGGCACACCACGCCGGCCTTGCCGGGCTCCCAGGTGCGCTGGCGTTCCACGCCCAGGGTGTGCAGGCCGCGCTCGTCGCGGATCAGCGTGGCTGTCAGACCCACACCGCGCGGCTTGGTGCCCAGCTTGAGCTGCTCGGGCGTCGTGGGATCGATGTAGGTCTGGCTGTCGCGCCCAATGGTGGCGGTGAGCCCGTAGCTGATCAGCGCATCGGGCTTGTCGAGCAGCGTGACGCCGTTCCAGGCCAGCGTGACCTTGGGTCGCGCACTCAGCCGGTCAGCCCTGCGCTCAGCCACCGTGGCTTCGCCATCGGTCAGGGGTGCCGAGAGCTGCAAGGCCAGCCGCCGCGCGTTGTCGAAGCCCAGACGAGCCAGCGACAGCCGAATGACGCCTTCGGTCTTCCCTTTGCTGGCGCTGATCAGCGCGGCATCGTCGCCCACCAGGGCCTTGGCGTCGGGATTCTTGTCGAGCAGGTCGAGGTAGCGCAGCTTGCGCTCGGCTTGTTTCGGGGAGAGGTCGATGAGGTCCTGCTTGCGGCTCTCTGCCTTGGCCGAGGCGACTGCCTTGGCGCCTTCATCGAGGGCATCGGCGAGCTGCTTGGCGGCTGCTTCAGCCTTGTCGTAAGCGTCCTTCTGGGTCAGCTTGCAGAGGCCGTCGAGTCGGCATACAGCCAGCTGCAACGCGCAGCGGACCAGCGCGTTCGAAGCGATCTGGGCATCGCCTGTTGCGCCTCGCGATGCAAGGGCCGCGTTGAAGGCCACGGCGCCCTGTTCGGTCAAGTCCAGGGCGCGTTGCCTGGACGCACGGTTGCCCTCCAGGCGCAGCTCGGCCGCTGCCGCGGCGTCCAAGCCGACCTTGGCGGCGCCGTCCCCGATGGCAAAGGCGTCGCCCGTCTTCTGCTTGAGGTCTTTCACGCTGGCCTGGGCCTTCGCTGCCTTGGCCAGCAGTGCCTTGAAGTCCTTGTCGCTGGGCTGGTCCTTGGCGGCCTCGGCGGGGGTCAACAAGGGCGAGTCGTCCTTGACGGTGCAGGCCATGGGCCTTCTCGCGGCGGCCGCCGCCAAAGCTGCCGTCGACGTCGCTGAAGCCGCGGCCGACGCCGCCACTGCCGCTGAATCTGCTGCCGCGGGTGCCGCGCGTGCAGCCACGCGCGCCGGCTCCGGCGTGGTTGAAGGGGTGACGGTAGGTGGCGCCGGGGGCTCGGATGCTGGAGGCGTGGAGATGCGCGCCGCCGCGTCCCCTGGTGGCCGCTGAGCAGCAGACGCAAACAACTCGGCGGCCAGCAGAGCCTGAGGGCAGGCCGCTGGCGCGCCGGGCTCGCAGCGCTGGCCGACGACGGCGTTGAGCCGTTCCCACAGCGCATCGGCCTTGACCCGCCGCTCCCGCGCCGCGGCGCAGGTGGAGGCGGCTTCCTGGTGTGTGGATGACGCCTTGACGGCGGCGTCCGGCTGGCTCTTGCTGTCCTGCTGGACGCGCACCCAGCTCCGCAGCGCGGCATCGCGGCGTTCGCACTCGCGCTTCTCGTCGACCATGGCGCGCGTCCGCGCCGTGTCGATGGTCTGCGAAAGCAACGCCCAGTCACCCACCGGCGACTGCGCCGCCAGCGGAACCACCGCCGCCAGCGCAGCTGCCGCCATGAGGCCGCGTACCGCCAGGCGACCTGCGAGCTTGTTCATGGGGTTCTCCTCCTGTTGGTTTCGCGCAGCATGCTGCCCCAGTTCCGGGGCCGTGACGCCCCCTGTGCATGGGGCAAGCGGCGACGGTCTGGGCGGCGTCTGGCGGGCCCCGACCCATCTCGGCCTCTCCGCCTATGATGCCCGGTTGCGCCTGACGCGGCCCCGCCGAGCGGCCGAGACTCCAAGACATCCGCCTGCCGATGCCACCGCCCCCGGTTCCCGTGCTTTCCAACGTGCCCACCCCCGCCGAGCCGCCCATGCTCCGCGTCCGCGGCGCGCGCACGCACAACCTCAAGAACATCGACCTCGACATCCCCAAGCACGCGCTGGTGGTGATCACGGGCTTGAGCGGCAGCGGCAAGAGCAGCCTCGCGTTTGACACCCTCTATGCCGAGGGGCAACGCCGTTATGTCGAGAGCCTTTCGGCCTACGCCCGGCAGTTCCTGCAGCTGATGGACAAGCCCGATGTCGATGTGATCGAGGGCCTGTCGCCCGCCATCAGCATCGAGCAGAAGGCCACCAGCCACAACCCGCGCAGCACGGTCGGCACGATCACCGAGATCCACGACTACCTGCGCCTGCTGTTCGCGCGCGCCGGCACGCCCTACTGCCCCGACCACGGCCTGCCGCTGGCCGCGCAGAGCGTGAGCCAGATGGTCGACGCCGTGCTGGCGCTGCCCGAAGACACGCGCCTCATGATCCTGGCCCCCGTGGCGCGCGACCGCAAGGGCGAGTTCGCCGACCTCTTTGCCGACATGCAGGCGCGCGGCTACGTGCGCTTCCGCGTCGGCGGCACCATCGTCGAGGCCGAGTCGCTGCCCGCGCTGAAGAAGGCCGACAAGCACGACATCGACGTCGTCATCGACCGCCTCAAGGTGCGACCCGACATGAAGCAGCGCCTGGCCGAGAGCTTCGAGGCCTCGCTGCGCATCGCCGACGGCCGCGCCATCGCGCTCGAGATGGACAGCGACAAGGAGCACCTCTTCAGCAGCAAGTTCGGCTGCCCCGTGTGCAGCTACTCGCTGCCCGAACTCGAGCCGCGCCTCTTCAGCTTCAACAGCCCCGTGGGCGCCTGCCCGGCCTGCGACGGCCTGGGCCAGGTGACGGTGATCGACCCCGAGCGCGTGGTCGGCTTCCCCGAGCTCAGCCTGGCCAGCGGCGCCATCAAGGGCTGGGACCGACGCAACAGCTACACCCACAGCCTGCTCGAGGCGGTGGCGCGCCACATGGGCTTCGACATCGAGCTGCCCTTCGAGAAGCTGCCCGCGCGCGCCCAGCAGGTGGTGCTGCACGGCAGCGGCGACGAGGCCATCGAGTTCATCTACACGGCCGAAAGCAGCAGCGCCGCCGGTGCCGACGGCAAGCGCGGCAAGGCGCGCACGGTCAAGCGCAAGCACCCCTTCGAAGGCATCATCCCCAGCTTCGAGCGGCGCTTTCGCGAAACCGATTCGCCCACCGTGCGCGAAGAACTCGCGCGCTACCAGGCCGCCAAGCCCTGCCCGCAGTGCGAGGGCTCGCGCCTGCGTCGCGAAGCGCGGCATGTGTTCCTGCAGCATGCCGACACCGGTGAAGGCCCCGAAAGAGGCCCGCAGAAGGGCCTGCCCATCTACGCCATCGAGCACGTGACGCTGGCCGAGGCACTGGCCTACTTCCGCGGCCTCAAGCTCGTGGGCGCCAAAGGCGAGATCGCCGAGAAGATCGTGCGCGAGATCGAAAGCCGGCTGCGCTTTCTCAACGACGTGGGCCTGAACTACCTGAGCCTGGACCGCGGCGCTGACACCTTGAGCGGCGGCGAGGCCCAGCGCATCCGCCTGGCCAGCCAGATCGGCAGCGGCTTGAGTGGCGTGATGTACGTGCTCGACGAGCCCAGCATCGGCCTGCACCAGCGCGACAACGAGCGCCTCATCGGCACGCTCAAGCACCTGCGCGACATCGGCAACAGCGTGCTCGTGGTCGAGCACGACGAAGACATGATCTGGGCCGCCGACCACGTGGTCGACATGGGCCCGGGCGCCGGCGTGCACGGCGGCCGCGTCATGGCGCAGGGCACGCCGCAGCAGGTGGCGGCCGACCCGAATTCACTCACCGGCCAGTACCTCGGCCGCGCGCTGCGCATCGAAGTGCCCAGGCGCCGATCGGGCATGGGTTTCGGCGCGGCGCCGCTGCGGCTGCAGATCATCGGCGCGCGCGGCAACAACCTGCGCGGCCGGGCAGAAGACGGCAACCGCGGCGTCGACATCGACATCCCCGTGGGCCTGTTCACCTGTGTGACCGGCGTCAGCGGCTCGGGCAAGAGCACGCTGATCAACGACACGCTCTACACCGCGGTGGCCAAGAAGCTGTACCAGAGCCACGCCGAGCCGGCGCCGCACGACCGCATCGAAGGCCTGGAGCACTTCGACAAGGTGATCAACGTTGACCAGAGCCCGATCGGTCGCACACCACGCAGCAACCCGGCCACCTACACCGGTCTCTTCACACCGATCCGCGAGCTGTTCGCCGAGGTGCCGATGGCGCGCGAGCGCGGCTACGGCGCCGGCCGCTTCAGCTTCAACGTCAGCGCCGGCAGCGGCGGTGGCCGCTGCGAGGCCTGCGAGGGCGACGGCGTCATCAAGGTGGAGATGCACTTCCTGCCCGACGTGTACGTGCCCTGTGATGTGTGCCAGGGCGCGCGCTACAACCGCGAGACGCTCGAGGTGCTCTACAAGGGCAAGAACATCACCGAGGTGCTCAACCTCACGGTGGAAGACGCGCACGGCTACTTCGGCGCCGTGCCCAACATCGCGCGCAAGCTGCAGACGCTGCTCGACGTGGGCCTGGGCTACATCCGCCTGGGCCAGGCCGCGACCACGCTGAGTGGCGGCGAGGCGCAGCGCGTGAAGCTGGCGCTGGAGCTGAGCAAGCGCGACACCGGCAGAACGCTCTACATCCTGGACGAGCCCACCACCGGCCTGCACTTCCACGACGTGAAGCTGCTGCTGAAGGTGCTGCACCAGCTGCGCGACGCCGGCAACACCATCGTCGTCATCGAGCACAACCTCGACGTCATCAAGACGGCCGACTGGCTGATCGACATGGGCCCCGAGGGCGGCGCCGGCGGCGGGCGCGTGGTGGTGGCGGGCACGCCCGAGGACGTGGCGGCCTGCGAGGGCAGCCACACGGGGCGGTTCTTGAGGGCGATGCTGGGCTGATCGACAAGACAGCCGTACGACGGTAGACTGATCGATATGAACAAGGACATCGTCACCGTCTCGCCGAAGTTCCAGGTGGTGATTCCGCTGTCGGTGCGCCAGAGCCTGGGCCTGCAGCCAGGGGCGAAGATGATGGTCGTGAACTATGGCGACGTCATCCGCCTGCTGCCACTGAAGCCGGCTTCGGCTTACCGGGGCATTGCGCGCGGCATCGACACCCGCCTGCCGGACGAGCCCGACCGTCTGTAGATGGTGCGTCGGCGCGTCACTGCCGCACTCGCCGGCCCGGTGGTGCTGGACTCGTCGTGTTGGCTCGAGTTCTTCGCCGACACCGAGCGCGCCGCCTTGTTTGCCCCCGCGCTGGCCAGGCCGGCGGCCCTGGTCGTGCCCGTGATCACGATCTACGAAGTGGTCAAGAAGCTGGCGCGCGACCTGGGCGACGAGGTGGCCAGCGAGGCGCTGGCGCTGATGCGGCAGGGCGTGGTGATCGAACTCGATCTGGCTCTGAGCCTGGCCGCCACCCGGCATTCACTGCCGTTGGCTGACAGCCTGATCTACGCCACGAGCCTGGCGCATGGCGCCGAGTTGTGGACCCAGGACGCGCACTTCGAAGGCCTCCCTGGCGTTCGCTTCTTCGCCAAGGCCACCGCTTGAAGCTGCAGCCACGACGCCAGGTCCTGGCCGGCGCTCTGGCCCTCGCGCTGGTACTGCCGCTGCTCGCCGCATGCGGCAAGAGGGCCACGTCGGCCAAGGGCACCGCCGTGCCCCCCGGTGCCACCGTGCTGGCGCTCGGCGACTCCCTCACCTTCGGCACCGGCGCCACGCCCGACACTGCCTACCCCACGGTGCTGGCGCGGCTGAGCGGCTGGAACGTGGTGAACGCCGGCATCCCCGGCCACACCTCGGCGCAGGCGCTCGAGCGCCTGCCGGGCCTGCTGGCCGAACACCAGCCGGTGCTGGTGATCGTGTCCATCGGTGGCAACGACTTGCTGCGCCGGCAGGACGAAGCCGCGCTGCGCGACAACCTGCGCCGCACGCTGACCGCCGTGCGCGAGGCCGGCGCGCAGGCGCTGCTGGTGGCGGTGCCGCGGCCCACGCTGGCCGCGCGCGTGACGGGCTCGCTCGACGACCACCCGCTCTATGCCGAGATCGCGTCGGAGGCCGCCGTGCCCTTGCACGCCCAGGGCTGGAGCGCCGTGCTCGCCGACGAGCGCCTGAAGAGCGACGCCATCCACGCCAACGCGGCCGGCTACGAGGCCTTCGCGCAGGGCCTGCTGGCCACGCTGCAGGCCAGCGGCCTGCTCAGCCGCTGAGAACGCCCCGCCTGCCGGGTCAGCCCTTCTTGGCGTACGCGCTGCACCAGCCCGTTGCCGCCACCTGCTTGCCGGCAAACAGCGGGCAGCCAGCGGCCTTGTCGGCAGCCTTGCCCTGGTACAGCGCGCAGTTGGCGCAGTTCTGGCCCGCGGCGTACTGCTTGAACTTGGCCTTGTCGGCCTTGCCGGCGTCGGCCACATAGCCCAGTGCCGCGGCTTGCGGGCTCTTCTCGTCGATCAGGCTGCCTTGTGCCACCGCCGTGCGGGCCAGCAGCAGGCCGCAGGCCGCCACGGGAAGAATCTGTACGAACTGTCGACGCGAACTCATGCTCAGTCTCCAAAGGGAAGCAGGACCGTCACAACGCGGGGCGCCAGCTGGCGGTTGACAAGGCGCCTGCAGCTGGCCGTCCCTACACTTCGCCCATGCCTGCCGCCGCCCTGCCCGCCGCCGCCCGCCCCGGCTTCTGGGCCCGCGCCTGGCGCCACAAGAGCTTTGCCATCGGCGCCGTGCTCAGTGGCGCGCTGGTGGCGGTGGCGCTGCTGTCGCTGCTGTGGACGCCCTACGCGGTGGCCGAGATCGACATCCCCAACAAGCTGGCGCCGCCCTCGGCCGCGCATTGGCTGGGCACCGACAGTCTGGGCCGCGACATCGTGAGCCAGCTCATGGTGGGGGCGCAGAACAGCATCGTCGTGGGCGTGGTGGCGGTGGGCATCGGCCTCGTGCTGGGCGTGGCGCTGGGCTGCGCCGCAGCAGCCGCGCAGGCCCAGGGCCGCAGCGGCTTCGACGAGCTGGTGATGCGCGCAAGCGACTTCACCTTCGCCTTCCCGGCGCTGCTGACGGCCATCATGCTGACGGCCATCTACGGGCCGGGCCTGTTGATGAGCATCGTGGCCATCGGCATCTTCAACATCCCGGTGTTCGCGCGCATCGCGCGCAGCAGCGCGCAGGCGGTGTGGGCGCGCGAGTACGTCACGGCGGCGCGCGCCGCCGGCCTGGGGCCGCTGGCCATCACGCGCGACCACGTGCTGCCCAACATCGCCGGGGTGCTGATCGTGCAGGCCACGATCAGCTTTGCCACGGCGATCCTGGCCGAGGCGGCGCTCAGCTTCCTGGGCCTCGGAACACAGCCGCCGCAGCCGAGCTGGGGGCGCATGCTGGGCGAGGCGCAGTCGCAGATGTTCCAGGCGCCGATGCTGGCGCTGTGGCCCGGCGCGGCCATCATGGCCAGCGTGCTGGGCCTCAACCTCATGGGCGACGGGCTGCGCGACCTGCTCGACCCGAAGCTGGCGCGCATCCGTTGATGGCCCGGAGGAGCCGCCGATGAAGACCCGCGTTCCACCGCCGCCGCCGCCGGCCCACCACCGCCCCACGCTCGTGGTCGGCGCCAGCGGCGAGCTGGGCACGCGCATCGTGCAGCAGCTGTCGGCGGCGCGGCGGCCGGTGCGCGCGTTGGTGCGGCGCAGCTCGCGCCAGCAGCACCTGCGGCTGCCACACGTGGACATCGTGCACGGCGATCTCACCGACCCCGCCAGCCTGGACGCCGCCTGCCAGGGCGCGGGCGCCGTGATCGCCACCGCCACGGCCGTGGCACCGCTGAACGGCAGCCGCTTCGCCACGGTGGACGATGCCGGCTACGCGGCGCTGATCGCGGCCTGCGTCAAGCACCGCTGCGAGCGCTTCGTGTTCGTGTCGGTGCCGCAGACACCGTTCGATGAGCGCATCCCGCTGTTCGTGCACAAGCGGCGCACCGAGCAGCGTCTGGCCGAATCGGGGCTGCCGCATGCCGTGTTGCGCTTTGCGCCCTTCATGGACGCCTGGTTCGCGCTCTCGGGCCTGGCGCTGGCCACGCGCGGCGACGCGGCGTCGCTGAAGACGCGGCCGTGGCCGTTTCTGCAGCGCTTCATGGGCGTGGTCGGTGGGCTGGTCGAAAAGCGTGGCCTGCTCATCGTGCCCGGCAGCGGCGAGCGCCGGCACGCCTTCATCAGCGTCGACGACGTGGCGCGCTGCTGCATCGCCGCCACGCGGCACGAGGCCGCGTTGAACGCCACGCTGGCCATCGGCGGGCCCGAGGTGCTGAGCTGGAACGAGGTCGCGGCAAAGATGGCCGCCGTGCTGGGCCGGCCGGTGCAGGTGGTGGGCACGCCGGCGGCGGTGTTTGCGCTGCAGAAGATGCTGATGCGGCCGTTTTCCGAAGCCGCCGCCAACATCATGGCGCTCAACTGGTTCGCAGCACAGCAGCTGCCGCCCGAAGACGCGGCCGTGGCGGCGCGCCTGGGCGTGGCGCCGGGCACTGTGGACCAATTCCTTCGAACGCAGGCGACCAAGCCCGCCTGAGAAAGCCTGACATGCGCATCGATTTCATCTCCGACGTGGCCTGCCCCTGGTGCGCCATCGGCCTGGCCAGTTTCGAACGTGCGCTGGCCGCGCTGGGCCCTGATGCCGCCGGCATCGAGCTGCACTTCCAGCCCTTCGAGCTGAACCCGGGCATGCCGCCCGAGGGCGCCGACGCGGCGCAGTACCTGAAGGCCAAGTACGGCATGGGTGACGAGCAGCTGGCCGCCAACCGCGCGAACATCGCCGCGCGCGGGGCGGCGCTGGGCTTCACCTTCGGCGAGCGCGCCCATGTGTGGAACACCTTCGATGCCCACCGGCTGCTGCACTGGGCCGGCCTGCAGAGCGCGGCGGCGCAGCTGGCGATGAAGCGCGCGCTGCTCAAGGCGTACCACGGCGAAGGCCGCAACCCGGCCGCGCGCGAGGTGCTGCTGGAAGCCGCCGTCGTGGCCGGGCTCGATGCCGGCGAGGCTGCGGCGGTGATCGACGACACCGCCTGCTTTGCCGACGAGGTGCGCGAGGCCGAATCCGGATGGCAGCAGGCCGGCATCCGCAGCGTGCCCTCGGTCGTGATCGACCGCCGCTTCCTGGTGGCGGGCGGTCAGCCGCCGGAGGTGTTCGAAGACGCGCTGCGGCGCCGGCTGGCGGCGGGGCCCAACGATTGAGCACGGCCGCGGGTGCGGCACCAGGGCTTCGACAAGCTCAGGACAGGCCTGTCGAAGTGCTTGCTGGCGCGCCACGGGCCTTTGCCAAATGTCACAACGCAACCCACACCCCCACCCATGCCCCGCAACATCGAGATCAAGGCCCGTGTCGCCGACGCCGCCGAGCTGCACCGCCGCGCGCGGGCGCTGGCCACCGCGCCCGAGCAGCAGTTCGTGCAGGACGACAGCTTCTTCGCGTTGTCCGCCGGCCGCGGCCGGCTGAAGCTGCGCCAGTTCGGCGACGGCAGCGCCGAGCTCATCCACTACCAGCGCGCCGATGACACCGGCGCCAAGGCCAGCGACTACGTGCGCGTGCCGCAGCCCGACGGCGACGCCTGCCGCGAAGCGCTCACCCGGGCACTCGGTTTCGTGGGCCGGGTGCGCAAGCGGCGCACGCTGCTGATGGTGGGCCGCACGCGCGTCCACCTCGATGCCGTGGAAGGCCTGGGCGACTTCATGGAACTCGAGGTGGTGTTGCGCGACGGCGAGCCCGAGGCGGCCGGCAGCGCCGAGGCCGAGGCCCTGATGCAGGCCCTGGGCCTGGCCGAGGCGCCGCGCGTGGCGGGCGCCTATCTCGATCTGCTGCGGGCCCTCAGCCCAGCTGCAGGCTGCTGACCAGCGCCAGCACCAGCGTCGCAAAGGCCGCACAGCCCACGCAGCGCAGCAGTGCCGCGTCGGCGGCGTCGGCCTCGGTGTCGAGGTCGGCGGCGTCGGCGTGGTCGTCGAGGTCGATCCAGCCGGTGTCGCCGAAGTCGCGGGCGCCGGCCGTGGCGGGCGCACCCGGCGTGAGCGTGGTCAGCGGCGCCAGGCCCGGGCGCGGGCGCAGCAGCAGCGGCGAGTGGTTCAGGTAGGCGGGGGCGGCGGTGGCACGGACGATCATCTTGGTTCTCCCTGGCGGTTCCCGGTGCGGCCGGCTGCCCTTGCAGCCCGCCATGTCGAGGTTGTAGGGAGAACGCCGTTACGGCCGCGTTATGCGAGGCCCGGGCGCGGTGGTGATCGCGTCACGCGGGGGCCGCCGATCAGGCCCGGCCGGGCCGCTCAGCCTGCAGCAGCCGGTGCACCGGGTGCTGGTGCAGGAAGCTGTCGACGCAGGTCGGCGGCACCTGCGTGGCCGCCGTGCGCCGCAGCCATTCGCGGCCCTGTTCGGCCAGCAGCTCGGCTTCGGCGCCGCGGCCGGCGCGCGCCAGCGCCCGGGCGGGGGCCAGCCAGCGCCAGGCACGGTCGGTATGCAAGGCTTCGAACTGGCGCATCAAGGTGAGCGCCCGCTCTGCGGATTCGATCGCCATGTCGTCGTTCGGGGCCAACCAGGCCAGATGCAGCCGGGCGCCCAACTCGGCGCCGCCCAGGCCGGCGGCGGCGGCCGCCTGGGCCACGGCCACCAATTCGGTGGCGGCGGCGGGCGCCTCCAGGGCCAGGGCCTGTTCGGTGCGCACCACCAGCCCGAGCTCGGGCCAGCCCTGGCGCGGCACCTCGGCGGCGGCCTCGGCCAGCATCTCTTCGGCCTCCTGCGCGGCGCCGAGCCGGCGCGCCAGCCGCGCCAGCAGCACGCGCCAGCGCACGCCGTAACGCGGCGGCATGCGCCGCGCCGTGGCCAGCGCGTCGCCGGCCAGCACCTGGCGCGCGCGCGCGGGCGTGCTGGGCCAGGTCGAGCCAGATCTGCGCCCGGTGCATCTGCGCCACCGGCACGCGCGTTGGCAGCCGCTCGGCCAGGATGGCCTCGGCCCGGTCGCACCAGGCCAGCGCCGCCGCCGGCCGGCCGAGGCCGCGCTCGGCTTGCGCCAGCAGCAGGGCGATGTAGCCGTCGCTGCCGGCGGTGTTCTCGAAGGTCTGCACGATGCGCTGGGCCAGCAGCGCCTGCTCCAGCGCGCTGGCGGCATCGCCGGCGTCGAGCCGGCTCAGCGCGTCATTGGCCAGCAGCGTGGCGCGATGCGGTGCGTCGGAGTGCAGCGCCGAGGCGGCGATGGCGCGTGCATGGTGCTCGCGCGCCTCGGCGTGGCGGCCGAGGTTGTCGAGCACCGCGGCCAGGTTGCCTTCGAACTCCACCGCGTCGTCGGCGTCGGCGTGTTCGCGCATCCACGGTGCGGCGGCGCGCAAGTGTTCGAGCGCCTCGTCGAAGTGGCCGGCCATGCCCATGGCGGCGCCCAGGCGCTGCTGAACGGATGCCGTGAGCCCGGCGTCGCCCAGCGGCCGTGCCATCGCCAGCGCGGCTCGGCCTTCGTCCAGCGCCTGTTGCCAATGGCCCATCACGGTGGCGTACCAGGCGCGGCTGGCTGCGGCCTGGGCCTGTTGCAGCGGCGTGCGGGCCAGCAGGGCCTGGCGTTCGAGCAGCGGCAGGCCGTCGTGCTGGCGCAGCGTGTTCATGTGGCCGTTGAGCGCGGCGTGCACCAGATCGAAGGCTTCGTCGAGGCGGCCGTCGGCCTCGGCGATGTCGGCGGCGTGCACGAGCAGCGTGATGCGCTCGCCCTCGCGCAGCGCGCGGCGGGCGCGCTCGGCGGCGGCGCGCAGCGCCGGCAGCGCGCGGGCGTGCTGGCCGGCGGCCTCCCAGTGCGCGGCCACGCGCGCGGGGTCGGGCTGCACGGCGCCGGTCTGGGCCTCCAGCCAATGGGCCGTGCGGCCGTGCAGGTGGCGGGCGATGACCTCAGGCAGGCCCTGCAGCACGGCGTCGTGCACGAGGTCGTGCGAAAACGCCGTGCCGCGCATCACCTGCTGCGCCTCGAGCTCGGCCCAGGGGTCGGCCAGATCGAGCGCGCTGCGGGCGAGCAGCGCCTCGGCCAGCTCGAGCGAGAAGTCCACGCCCGCCACCGCCGCCACGCGCGCCAGCTGCAGCGCCGGTGGCGACAGGCGCGCCAGCTGCTGGCCGATGAGTTGCGCCAGCGTCTGCGGCCGCGGCAGCGCCTCGGCCTCGGCGCCCGGGCTGGCGAGGCCGCCTTCGGCCCACAGCAGCTTCAGCGTCTCGAGCGCGAACAGCGGGTTGCCGCCGGTGCGCGCATGCAGCCGGGCCGCGAGCTCGGTGCCGGCCATGCCCGGCAGCGCCAGCGCGTCTACCAGCTCGGCCAGCGCGGCCTGCGACAGCGGCTGCAGCAGCACGCGCACCAGCGGCCCGGCGGCGGCCAGCGCGTCCAGCAGCAGGGCCGCCGGGCTGCCGGCGGCCGGCGGGCGCAGGCCGAGCACGCAGCGGGGCGTGGCACCGACCGCGCCCGCGCTGCCGCGGGCATCGGCCTCCCGCGGCGCCGCGAGCAGGCCCTGCAGCAGTTCGAGCGTGGCGGTGTCGGCGAAGTGCAGGTCGTCGAGCAGCAGCGTGTCGATGCGGCCGGCGGCGCGGCGCAGCAGAGCCTCTACGGGCTGCAGCAGCGGTGTCGCAGCGCCCGGGGCCAGTGCCGCGCCACCCGCCGGTGCGCGTGCCGCCAGCTCGGGCAGCAGCGGCGCCAGCGCAGCGGCCTCGGGGGCGTCGGCCGCGCCGGGGTCGCGCTCGATCACGGCGCGCAGCATGCGGATCAACGTGGCGTAGGGCACCAGCGGGTCCCCGGGCCGGCCGCTGACGTGCAGGCGCCGCGGGTCTTCAGAGGCCAGCGCCTGCAGCAGCCGCGACTTGCCCATGCCGGCTTCGCCCACCAGCACCGCCACCGGCCCGGCGGCCAGGCCTTGCAGCAACTGCGAGCGCTCGGCGTCGCGGCCCACCAGGCGGGGCGGGCGCAGCAGCGCGGCCGGCATCGGCTGGCGCTGCGCCGCCGCGCCGGCCACTGGCGCGGCGCGTTCGATGGTGGCCAGCAGGGCCAGCGTCTCGGCCGACGGCGCCGCGCCGACCTCGTGCTTGAGCGTGTGCTCGCAGCGGTCGAAGGCCAGCATCGCCGCGGCGCGGTCGCCGCGCAGGTAGTGCAGCCGCATCACGCGCCGGTGGGCGTCTTCCGACAGCGCATCGGCCGCCAGCAGCTCCAGCGCCAGCGGCAGCGCGGCGCCGGCCTCGCCGGCGTCTTCGAGGGCCTGGATGCGTGCCACGAGGGCCTGCCGCTCGGCGGCCGCGCGGCCGGCGCGGTGGCGCGCCAGCCAGGCATCGAGCTCGGGCTGCTCGGGTGCGCCGAGCGCGCCCAGCAGCGGCGTGGCGGGCGTGAGGTCGTGCGTCACGCCGGGGGCCAGCGCCAGCACGGTGCTGCCTTCGATGACGTCGGCGCCGAGCTGCTTGCGCAGGCGGAACAGGCGTTGCCGCAGCGCATTGCGCGCGGCCTCGGCGTCGCTGGTGGGCCACAGCAGCGAGCCCAGCCGCTCGCGCGGGGTAGGCCCTTCGAGGGCCAGCCAGGCCAGCAGCAGCGCGTCGGGCGCGGCCAAGGCCGAGGCGTGCGCCGCCCGGTGCGCCACGGGTGCCGCCTGCAGCGCGAGCTTCACGGGGGCGGCGGGCATCGGGTGCGCGTCCTTCGAATCGGTGGTGCCGCGATTGTCGTCGGCCGCTGGCGCGCCGAGCGCGGTGCCCGTCAACGCAGGCGCAGCACGGGCGACGCGTCCATGACCTTCGGCGCGCCCAGAGGCGCGCCGCCCATCGTGTGGGCGCCTGCCTCGGGGGCGACGCTGCGGTAGCCGGCGTCGTAGTCCCAGGTCGTGACCCACACGCGGGCCCCGGCCAGCGAGCGCCGGCCGCCCAGCGCCGCGGCCGGCAGCGTGAGCGTGACGGTGTGACGTGCGGTGTCCACCTGCACCGCCGCACCCGGCGCGATGGGCCGGCCTTCGTGCGTGGCGCTGGCGCCCTCGTGGGCGAAGAGCGCGTTGCTCCAGCCGCCCACGCGCAGCCGGCGGTGCCACGTGAGCCCGTCGGGCAGTGCGCCGTCCTGCAGCGGCATCAGCGCGGAACCCGGGCCCTCGTCGGGCAGTTCGATGAACACCGTGAACAGCACGTGGTCGAAGCCGTTGGCCGGGTTCCAAGAGGTCGTCAGCCGCTGGGTGCCGAGCTCCAGCCGCAAGGCCCCGCCGGCCGCGAAGGCCGACACGGCGCGCAGGTCCATCTGCCGATTCGGGCCCCAGCTCGGGTCGGTCGGGTAGACGTAGCGGCCGGCATGCGGGCCGAGCGCGCCGGTGTCGTCGCCAGCGGGGTCGTCGGCGCGTGCGGCCAGGGCCCAGGGGCGGTCGACGCGGAAGGCCAGCGGCGCGGCGGCGGGCTGCCCTTCGGCCCACACCGTGAGCTGGTGCGCCACGGTGGGATCGGCCATCGCGCCGGTGTCGACGGTGGCGCGGAAGCGGCCCTGCGCGTCGGGCTGCAGCGGCGTGGCGCGTGCCAGGTCGCCGTCGACCACCAGGCGCCAGGCCCCCGCAGCGCCCGCGGGCACCTGGCCCTGCACGGCGAAGTCGCCCCGCACGCGGGTTGAAGGCAGCGCGCGCAGCTGCGGGGCGGCTTGGCGTGACGTGGGCGGCGCGGCCGATGCGGCGTCGGCGCGCGGCGCCACGGCGTGCCACACCTGGCCACTGCGCGCCGCCAGCGCCAGCGTCAGGCGCCCGCCCGCGCCCACTACGTGGCGCGCCGGTGTGCCGTCGAGCCCGTAGGCGCCAACAAGCACCGTGCCGGCCGCCCAGCCGGTGCGCACCGCGGGCAGCAGCGCCGGCTGGTCGGCCGTGTTCAGCACCACCAGCGCACGCTGCGGCGCGCCGCCTTCGCGGTGTTCCATGGCCCAGGCCACGGCGCCGGGCGCAGCGGCCTCGGCATGCAGCACGCGCGGCACGCCGCGTGTGAAGACGCTCCGGCCTTGGCTGCCGCGGCGCAAGGCCGCCATCGCCGCGATGTCGCGGTACAGCGGCGCCTGCGTGTCGTAGTGGTCGCGCCCGCCCGAGCCCCAGCCGGCCGCGAACATGCTGGCGCGCGGCTCGGTGAAGCCTTGTTCGGTGCCGTAGTAGAGCACCGGGATGCCGGGCAGCGTCATCATCGCCAGCAGCGCCTGGCGCAGCCCCGGCAGCGTGCCGCCCTTCAGGAAGCGGTCGACATCGTGGTTGTCGACGAAGGTCGGCATCCGATGCGGCTCGGCGTGCAGCGCCATCGTCTGGCGGATGCGGTGCGCCAGTTCAGCGGGAGGCCGCCCGCGCGCGAAGGCATCGCCAAAGGCGCCGTAGAGCGGGAAGTTCAGCATGCCCGGCATCAGCGGGCGGCCACCCGGGCGGCCCCCTTCGCGCAGCCAGCGGTCGATCTTCTTCGCCTGCTCGTCGCGGAAGGGCTTGTCGATGCCGAAGCCCTCGCCAAAGGTGAAGAAGCGCTCGCGGCCGGTGGCGCGCGCGACGTGCTCGATGCCCGGCGCGGCGGCGTCGCGCGAGCGCAGGAAGTCGTCGAAGAAGTCCGGCGGCACGTAGAACGCGGTGTCGACGCGGAAGGCGTCCACGCCCACCTCGCGCACCCAGTAGCCGAAGCTCTCGCGCAGCGCGCGGCGCACGACGGGGTTCTCGGTGTTCAGGTCGTCCAGGCCCGACATCTGGAAGGTGGCCTCCTGCACGGCGTTGGTGTAGTCGGCGATGTCGGGTGTCCAGTGGTAGATGCCGGCGGCGCGCTGGGCCGGGTCGCGCGGGTCGTTCTGGTCGAAGGGCGGCTGGCTTGGGCGCGGCACCGGTGGCGAGCCGGCATGCGGCTGAAAGGCGCGCCAAGCGCGCTGTGCGTCGTCGGCGCGCCAGCCTGCGCCATAACTGAAGAAGTTGCCGGTGTGGTTGACGACGATGTCCTGCACCAGGTACAGGCCCTGGCGGTGCAGCGCGTCGCTCAGGCGCTGGTAGTCGGCCAATGTGCCCAGGTGCGGATCGACCTGCTTGAAGTGCTGCGCCCAGTAGCCGTGGTAGCCGCTGTAGCTGCCGTCGGGGCTGAGCCACTGGTTGGCCACCGGCGGCGTGATCCACAGCGCCGTGGCGCCGAGGCCACGGATGTAGTCGAGGCGGTCGACGAGGCCCTTGAAGTCGCCGCCCTGGTAGCGGCTGCGTTCGCCCGGGCGGTACTCGCCGGCACCCTGGTCGTTGTTGGCCGGGTCGCCGTCCGCGAAGCGGTCGGTCATGACGAAGAACAGGATCTGGTCGCGCCAGTCCGGCGAAGGCACGTGCAGCCGGGGCTGGGCCGCCGCCGGCGCCACGGCCAGGGCCAGGGCCAGCACGGCGCCCGCCGCGGGGGACAAGAACTGTAGTTTCGCTACAAATCCGGTGCTCATGGCGTCGACATTCCCCAACTCGGTGCACCATCGAGCGCCTACGAGTGAGATTCGACGGGCTAGAAGGCACAGGATCGCACCCTAGCGGCCCTGAGTGCGCACCGATCTAGGGTTTCCGCAGGGGTACGGATGATCTAGTTTTGGTACAAAGTTCAGGTCCCCGATCGCCGTTTCGAATCTTTTGGTACCGACCAGCGCCTGAAGCAGGCCCGGCCGGCAGCCCCCACAGACCCCTCCAGAGTCGCAGGAGACAACATGAAGAAGTACCAACCCGCACGCACGAGTTCCGCGCTGTGGCGCGCCACCCCGGTGGCCGCCGCCGTGGCTGCCGTGCTGGCCAGCGGTGGCGTCGCGCACGCCCAGCAGGCCGCTCCGGCAGCGTCCGACACCGGCTCGGTGGTCACGATCACCGGCATCCGCCGAGGCATCGAGAGCGCCATCACCGTGAAGAAGGCCAACGACGGTGTCGTCGAGGCGATCAGCGCCGAAGACGTGGGCAAGCTGCCCGACAACACCGTGGCCGACGCCATCTCGCGCCTGCCCGGCCTGGCCACGCAGCGCAACCGCAGCACGGGTCGCTCGCAGAACATCAGCGTGCGCGGCCTGAGCCCCGACTTCAACGCCGCCACGCTGAACGGCCGCGAGCAGGCCTCCACCGGCGACAGCCGCGGCGTCGAGTTCGACCAGTTCCCCGCCGAACTGCTCAGCGGCGTGGACGTCTACAAGACGCCCAAGGCCAGCCTGGTGAACCAGGGCCTGGCGTCGACGATCGACCTGAAGACCGTGCGCCCGCTGGACTTCGGCAAGCGCGTGATCCAGGGCTCGTACCGCAAGGAAAAGACGGGCATCGACTCCGGCGCAGGCGAGGGCGACGGCGAGCGCTTCACGCTCTCGTACATCGACCAGTTCGCCGACCGCAAGCTCGGTATTGCGCTGGGCTTCACGCAGCTCAAGGACAAGGGCGCCGAGCAGCAGAAGTTCAACGCCTGGGGCGGTTGGGCGCCCGACGTGACCGGCTGCACGAGCACCTACGACACCGCCGGCGCCTGCACGGGCACCACGGTCACCGGCAAGGCCCCGGGCGGCTTCACGGCCGACACCGAGCGCACGACCTTCGAGCGCACCGGCATCATGGGCGTGGTGCAGTTCAAGCCCAACAAGAACTTCGAGTCGACGCTGGACTACTTCTTCTCCGAGGGCGACTTCAAGATCAGCAAGAAGGGCCTCGAAGGCGCGGTCGGCGGCAACAGCGCCGGCGGGTACGACCCCAACGGCCGCTACTACAACGTGACCGTCTCGGGCGGCAACATGACCAGCGGCACGCTGGACAACTACAAGGGCGTGGTGCGCAACCACGACGAGCGCGTCGAGGACGACCTCACCGCCTTCGGCTGGAACAACCGCCTCAAGCTCGGTGACTGGACGGGTGTGCTCGACCTGTCGCAGAGCAAGGTCAACCGCAAGGGCACGCGCTACGAGACGACGGCCGGCCTGGTGGGCAACGGCAACTTGCCGGCCTATGCCGCGGCGCACCGCGCCAGCACCATCAGCTGGACGGGTTTCACCGGCGGCAACTTCGACCAGGTGCGCTACAGCACCAGCCTGAACTACGCCGATCCGAACGTGATGAAGCTGACCGACCCGATGGGCTGGTCGGGTGGCGAGAGCTCGCCGCAGGCGGGCTACGTGGCGCTGCCCACCGTCATCGACGAGATCAAGGCGGTGCGGCTGACGGCCAAGCGGCCGCTGTCCTTCGGCCCGCTGTCCGAGATCGACTTCGGCGCCAACATCAGCGACCGCACCAAGACGCGCACCGCCGCCGAGGGTCGCCTGGTCATCAAGGGCAGCGTGACCGCCAGCGGCACCGTGCTTGACCCCTACGCCGCCGTCAACGTGCCGAGCCCCGGCGTCGGCACCGCCGGCACCACCGGCCTGCCGATCATCACCTGGGATCCGCAGGGCTCGCTGGGCACGGTCTACGAACTGCCGCCCAAGGTGGACAAGGACATCCTGAACAAGGACTGGGCGGTCAAGGAGAAGGTCAACACCTTCTACGCGCAGGGCGGCATCGACACCGAGCTGTTCGGCCGCGGCTTGCGGGGCAACGTCGGCGTGCAGCTGGTGCAGTCCGACCAGACCGGCTCCGGCTTCGTTCTCGACCCCGCCACCTGCACGGGCAACACGCCGGCCACCTGCCCGTCCAAGCGCATCGACATCAACCACAGCTACAACGACGTCCTGCCCAGCCTGAACCTGAACCTGGATCTTCCGGCCGACAGCGTGCTGCGGCTGGGCGTGGCCAAGGTGATGTCGCGGGCGAGCATGGCCGACATGCGCGCCAGCTCCACTTTCGGCATCAACGCCTCGGCCACGGGCGGCCCGCGCATGGAGGGCAGCGGCGGCAACCCCTTCCTGGAGCCGTTCCGCGCCACGCAGGCCGACCTGTCGTTGGAGAAGTACTTCAACGGCAACAAGGGCTACGTCTCGGTGGCGGCGTTCTACAAGGACCTGCGCACCTACGTGTACCGCCAGACGCAGGCCATCGACTTCTCGCGCTACGGCGTGGCGCTGCCCCCGGGTCTGAACCCTGTCGGCCTGTACACGCAGCCGGCCAACGGCAGCGGCGGCCGCCTCAGCGGCACCGAGCTGACGGTGTCGCTGCCCTTCGGCTACTTCGTCAAGGCGCTCGACGGCTTCGGCGTGCAGTTCAACCACAGCACGACCGACAGCTCCGTGAACATCCCGACCTCGGGCCTCAGCACGCAGGACATCGGCGCGGCCACGAACGTGCCGCTGCCGGGCCTGTCGAAGAACGTCACCAACACCCGCGTCTACTTCGAGAAGTGGGGCTTCCAGGTGGCCTGGGCACAGCGCAAGCGCTCGGCTTTCCTGGGCGAGGTGTCGGACTTCCAGGACAACCGCCAGCTCACCTTCGTCGCGCCCGAGACGACCGAGGACCTGCAGTTGTCCTACGAGATCCAGAGCGGCTTCCTCAAGGGCCTGTCCTTCAACGGCCAGATCCGCAACTTGACCAACGCCGAGTTCAAGCGCTACACCAACACGCCCGACAACATCGTCGAGCGCGTCAAGTACGGCAAGACCTACACGCTGGGCCTGAACTACAAGCTGTGATCGCCTGAAGACCCCTCCGGCTCTGCAGCCGGCCCGGGTGCCAGGCCGAGACAGCCCCGCGTCGGCAACGACGCGGGGCTTTTTTCCGGCAAGGCCACGATGCACTGGCGGCCTGGCCGTGACAGCATTGGCGGCGTTGTCGAACCGAAGGAATCCCTCGCATGAACGCAGTCCCTTCCACCCCTGGCGCGCAGGCCCCGGTGCAAGGCATCGTCATCGTCGGTGGTGGCACCGCCGGCTGGATGACCGCCGCGATGATGGCCAAGGTGCTGCAGGGCCGTTACAGCATCACGCTGATCGAGAGCGACGACATCGGCATCGTCGGTGTCGGCGAGGCGACGATCCCGCCGATCAAGCTGTTCAACAAGATCCTCGAGATCGACGAGGACGAATTCCTGCGCGAGACGATGGGCAGCTTCAAGCTGGGCATCGAGTTCGTGAACTGGAAGCAGCAGGGCGATCGCTACATCCACGGCTTCGGTGTCTTCGGACAGGAGCTGTGGACGGTGGAGTTCCATCAGTACTGGCTCAAGATGTGGCTGGCCGGCAAGGCGCCCGATCTCGAGCACTTCAGCATCGCGCGCATGGCCAGCCGCGCCAACAAGTTCATGCGGCCGGCGCTGGACATGCCGAAGTCGCCGCTGTCGCAGGTGACTTACGCCTTCCACTTCGACGCCAGCCTGTACGCACGCTACCTGCGCAAGTACGCCGAGGCGCGTGGCGTCAAGCGCGTCGAAGGGCAGATCGAGCACGTGCAGCTGCGCGCGGCCGATGGCTTCGTGGAGGCGGTGCAGCTCAAGGACGGCACGCGCGTGGCCGGCGAGCTGTTCGTCGACTGCTCGGGCTTCCGTGGCCTGCTGATCGAGCAGGCCCTGGGCACCGGCTATGACGACTGGACCCACTGGCTGCCCTGCGACCGCGCCGTGGCCGTGCCGTGCGAAGGCGTGCCCGAGCTCACGCCCTACACCCGCAGCACCGCGCACCGCGCCGGCTGGCAGTGGCGCATTCCGCTGCAGCACCGCACCGGCAACGGGCACGTCTACTGCAGCCGCTACGTCAGTGACGACGAGGCCACCGCCACGCTGCTGGCGCACCTCGACGGCGCGCCGCTGGCGGAGCCACGCCTGCTGCGCTTCACGACGGGCAAGCGCAAGAAGAACTGGAACCGCAACGTCGTCGCCATCGGCCTGGCCAGCGGCTTCATGGAGCCGCTGGAGAGCACCAGCATCCACCTCATCCAGACGGCCATCGGCAAGCTGATGACGATGTTCCCGGCGCAAGGATTCAGCCAGCCGGACATCGACGAGTTCAATGCGCAGATGGACTTCGAGTACACGCGCATCCGCGACTTCATCATCCTGCATTACCACCTCAACGAGCGCACCGACTCGCCCTTCTGGACCGCCTGCCGCGAGATGAGCGTGCCCGAACCGCTGAAGAAGCGCATGGCGCTGTACAAGAGCCACGGTCGCATCTTCCGCGAGCACACCGAGCTGTTCACCGAGGTGAGCTGGCTGCAGGTGCTGCACGGCCAAGGGCTGGTGCCCGATGGCTACAACCCGCTGGTCGACATCTACCCGGAAGACGAGATCCAGGCTTTCCTCGATGGCATCCGCGGCGTCATCGGCAAATGCGTCGACGTGATGCCGACACACGCCCAGTTCATCGCCAAGCACTGCGCCGCGCGCCGCGTATGATCGCCGCCGGCTCGAGTCTGGTGCCCGACCCATGAGCAGTGTTCCTGCGGATCCATCACCGGATGCTGTCGGGGCTGGCCATCGGCGGCATGAAGAGCTGACCCGTCAAACTTCCGAGAATCGCTGCGAAGGAGCATCGATGCCGTCGTTCACGCGCCGCCGCGCCATCGCCACCGCTGCGTTGCTGGCCGCACCCCGGCTCTCCCCGGCCCAGCCGGCCCAGCCGGCCCGGCCGCTGCCGCCGGAGCTGTTCTTCGAGAACCCGTCGTTCATCCAGGCGACGCTGTCGCCCTCGGGCAGCCATGCCGCCGTGGTGGTGGGCTCGGCGGAGCACCGCCATGCGCTCGTCATCGTCGATCTGGCCACGCGGCAGCTCACGCCGGTGGCGCGGCTGACCGACCTCGACATCGGCTGGGTCCACTGGGTCAGCGACGATCGTGTGGTGTTTCGTGGCTACGACTTCCGCAACTCGCTGGCGCGAAGCCAAGGCGCGACGCAGATGCAGGCCGTCAACATCGACGGCAGCCGCTACCGCACGCTGGATCACCACTGGGGCATGCGGCCCGCCGGGGTGGGTGCGCAGGACTCCAGCTGGATGGCGGTGTCGTACTGGGAGGCGCAGGACTTCGGTAACCTGCAGCTCATCGACACCCTCAGCGCCAGGTACCGCTCGGTGGAGCACCCGCCGCGTACCAACCATTGGCTTCTCGACGGCCGCGGCGAGCTGCGGGCCGCGCTCACCCTGCGCGAAGGCCGCGCGGCGATGCACTGGCGCGACGCGCAAGGCCAGTGGAAGCAGCTGCGCGAGAGCGACCGCTTCACCGGCGACCTGCCCGGCCTCGAGGCCGTGCTGCCCGACGGCCAACTGCTCGTGACGGCCAGCCCCGGCCGCGACACCCGGGCCCTGTTCCGCTTCGACCCGGTGGCCAACCGCATGGCCGAGAAGCCGCTGGTGGCCGTCGACGGCTTCGACATCGACCCGCACGAGCTCGTCTGGCGTGGCGACCAGCTCGCCGGCTTTCGCTTCGTTGCCGACGCCGAGGTGACGGTGTGGCTCGACCCCGAGATGAAGGCGCTGCAGGCCGAGATCGACCAGCGCCTGGGCGCCACCGTCAACGTGATCACGCCTCCGCGCCGCGGCAACTCGCCACACGTGCTGGTGCACGCCTACTCCGACGTGCACCCCTCGCGCTTCTTCCTGTGGCACCGCGGCGAGCGCCAGCTCACGCTGCTGGGGCAGTCGCGCCGCGCCGTTCGGCCCGAGCAGATGGCGGCGATGGACTTCGTGCGCTACGCGGCCCGCGACGGGTTGTCGATCCCGGCCTACCTGACGCTGCCGCCGGGCGGCGCGAAGAAGAACCTGCCCTTGGTGGTGTACGTGCACGGCGGGCCCTGGGTTCGCGGCAGCACCTGGGGCTGGCAGGGCGACGTGCAGTTCCTGGCCTCGCGCGGCTACGCCGTGCTGCAGCCCGAGTTCCGCGGCAGCAGCGGCTTCGGCAAGCGGCACTTCACCAGCAGCTTCAAGCAGTGGGGCCTGGCGATGCAGGACGACCTCACCGACGGCGCGCGCTGGCTGATGCAGCAGGGCATCGCCGACCCCAAGCGCGTGGCGATCATCGGCGCCAGCTACGGCGGCTATGCGGCGCTTATGGGGCTGGTGAAGGAGCCCGAGCTGTTCCGCTGCGCCGTGAGCTGGGTGGGCGTCAGCGACATCGACCTGATGTACGCCGCGCACTGGAGCGACGCGCCGGGCGTGTGGAAGGACTTCGGCATGCCGCAGATGATCGGCGACCGCGAGAAGGACGCCGAGCAGCTGCGTGCCACCTCACCGCTGCAGCAGGCCGCGCGCATCCGCAACCCGCTGCTCATCGGCCATGGCAAGCTCGACCGCCGCGTGCCGGTGGAGCATGGCCGCCGACTCTACGCCGCCGTGAAGACGCATAACCCGGCGGTGGAGTACGTCGAGTACGACGAAGAGGGCCACGGCTGGTACAAGCCCGAGACGCAGGTGCAATGGTGGCAGCGCGTCGTGGCCTTCCTGGGGCGGCACCTGGGCTGAGCGCGCTGCTTCAGCAGCAGCGAGAGGCCGACGCGTCCATCAACGCACGAGCCCCCAGCGGCTCGCGCGCGCCATCGGCACCCACTGCAGCTTCACCCAGCGCCGCCACATCAGCAGCCCGCGCAGCCACTCGTCGGCCGCATAGGCGATCCACACGCCCACCAGGCCCAGGCCCATCACATCGCCCAGCAGCCAGCTGCCGCCGGCCAGCACCACGAGCATGCTCACGGCGCCCACCTGCACCGGGTAGCGTGCATCACCGGTGGCGCGCAGCGCGTTGATGACGACCAGGTTGAAGGTACGGCCGGGCTCGAGCAGCACCGTCCACCACAGCAGCGTCACGGCTGCCGCGGCGATGGCCGCGTCCTGCGTGAACAGGCCCATCACCCACGGCCCCAGCAGCGCGGCCACGGTGGCCACCGCCACGCTCACGGCCAGGCCGCGCGCGAGGGCGCGCTTCACCAGTGCATGGGCCTCGTGCAGCCGCCCGGCGCCGACCAGATGGCCGACGATCACCTCCACCGACAGCCCGGTGGCCAGGCCGAACAGCAGCACGATCATGATCACCTGCTGGGCATAGGCGTGCGTGGCGAGTGCCGCCGCGCCCATGTGGCCGACGACGGCGATGCTCACCAGGAAGGCCAGCCGGTAGGCGATGTTCTCGGCCGCGCCCGGCAGGCCGATGCGCGCCACCGCGGCCAGCTCGTGGCCGCGCCAGCGCCACCAGTCGCCGGCCACCGGCACCAGGCTCAGCCGCGCCCGCCACAGCGCCAGCTGCAGCCCGATGGCGAGCAGCCGCGCCAGCAGCGCGGCGAGCGCGAAGCCCGGCAGCCCGAGCGCCCAGGCGTCGGGCATCGGCCCCCAGCCCAGCATCAACGGCCCCATCAGCAGCAGCTGCAACGTCTGCATCGCGGCCATCACGGCCAGCGTGTCGCGCGCGCGCAGGTGGCTGCGCAGCACGCTGGTGAGGCTGGCGCTCCAGGCGTCGAGCAACAGCACCGGCGCCAGTGCCAGCAGCAGCGGCGCCGCCAGCGGCAGCACCTCGGCCGGTGCATTGAGCACCCGCAGCAGCGCCTCGGGCGCCAGCGCCGCCGGCACCGCCACCGCCAGGCCGACCCAGGTGCTGGCACCCAGCAGCGCCCGCGCCACGCGGTCGGCCTCGTCGCGGCGGCCGGCGCCCAGGGCCTGCGTCAGCACCACGCCGGCACCGGCGCCGATGATGCGGAACAGCAGGAACAGCGCGCCGAACACGTGGTGCGCCAGCGCAAACCCGGCGCCGGAGGCATCGGACAAGCGCGCGGCCAGCGCCGTGCCGACGATGCCCACGCCCATCGCCAGCAGCAGCTCGAGCAGCAGCGGGGCTGCGAGCGAGAAGAGACGGGGTGAGGGCGTGTGGACGGGAGCGGCTCGGGGCATCGGCGCAGGGTCCGGCGCTAGGGATGCGCAGCGCGGAGCCGCAGGCGCATCATCGCAGAGGCATCACGCCCCACGAGGAGACCTGCGACATGGCCACGACCCGCGAGACCCCCCGCAAGACCACCCCGAAGCCCCGCGCCTTGTCGCTGCACCTCGGCCTCAACACCGTCAGCGCCGCGCACTACGAAGGCTGGGAAGGCCCGCTTGCCGCCTGCGAGTTCGATGCGCGCGACATGACGGCGCTGGCCAAGAAGCAGGGCATGACACCGACGACGCTGCTCACCAAGCGCGCCACCCGTGCGGCCGTGCTGAAGGCCATGCGTGCCGCCGCCAAGGCGCTGAAGGCCGGCGACCTCTTCTTCATGAGCTTCTCCGGCCACGGCGGCCAGGTGCCCGACACCAACCGCGACGAGCCCGACCGCAAGGACGAGACCTGGTGCCTCTGGGACGGCCAGCTGATCGACGACGAGCTCTACTTCGAGCTCAGCCGGTTCGGCCGCGGCGTGCGCGTGCTGGTCGTCTCCGACAGCTGCCACAGCGGCAGCGTGACGCGGGCGCGCATCCCGCCACCACCGCCGCCGGGCCAGCGCGCGCGCCTCATGCCCGATGGCGTGGCGCAGCGGGTCTACTCGGCACACGAGGCGCTGTACGACGGGCTGCAGAGCGCCGTCTTCAAGGCCGCGGCGGCCGCGCGCGCCGACGACCCCGACGCCGCGCTCGCGCAGGTGGCCGTCACCGGCCCGGCGGCGCAGGCGCTCACGCTCACGGGGCCGTTCAAGCCGGCGGTGCTGCTGATATCCGGCTGCCAGGACAACCAGTTCTCGATGGACGGCGAGAACAACGGCGCCTTCACCGAGCAGCTGCTGCGCACCTGGAACCACGGCCGCTTTGCAGGCAGCTATGCGCAACTGCACGCCCAGGTGCGCGCCGCGATGCCGCCGAGCCAGAGCCCGAACCTGTTCGTGCTCGGGCCGCCGGCCGATGCCGCCGCGCTGGTGGCGGCGCCGGCGTTCCGACCCTGACGCGGCGCCGGCCTGAGAGCACCACGGGCCGTTCGTTGTCGGGGCGGCCGCACAGCTCGGTGAGAGCGCCCATCGGGCTGGCTGTGTGCGTCAGCGTCGCGAGGCCTGCCTGGTGCAGTGCCGTCACCAGCACGCCGATGCCGTGCCCACGCTTTCGGGCACGTCGCAGTGGCGGTAGCGCGTGCCGGCGGCGCGCAGCACGTGCTCGATCACCTCGCGCGGCACCGGCCGCCTGTCGAACTCGCGCACGCTGCGGCGGCGGGCCACCTGCGCGTGGAAGTCGCGGGTGCGGGCCACGAGCTCGTCGCCGCAGCGCGGCACCCAGCCGGCCAGGGGCTGCATCGCCGGGGTCATGGCTTCATCTTGCGCGCCATCTCATGGCGCTAACGGCCACCGAGCAGGAACTCGATCGCCAGGTGCACGCGCTCGGCCCAGGCGCGCTCGTTGTGGCCGGTGCCGGCAAACACCCGCGAGGCACTGTCGCGCGAGGTGTAGCCGCGCTCGCGCACGATCTCGTCGACGAAGGCCTGGTACGGCGCGTAGATCGCGTCGAGCTCGGTGGTGCCGTGGTCCATGTACAGGCGGCGTTGGCCGTCGGCGGCGGGCAGATGGTCGCGCAGGTACTCGAAGGCGGCCAGCGGCAGCGCGGCATTGGGCTGGAAGCCACCGACCCAGTGCGTGGACAGGCCCGCGGCACCGCCGAACACCTGCGGGTACTCGCTGAGCGCGTACACCGAGATCAGGCCGCCCATGCTGGAGCCCAGCACCGCGGTGTGGGCGCGGCCCGGGTGGGTGGCGAAGCGCGCGTCGATGGCGGGCTTGAGCTCCTCGACCAGGAAGCGCAGGTAGGCATCGGCGCGCGGCTGGCCGGCCAGGCCTTCGGCCACCAGACGCTGGCGCACCGGCTCGGCCAGGTAGGGCAGGAACTTCTCGGGGTAGTACTCGCTGCGCCGGCGCTCGCCGTTGTTCCACACGCCCACCACCAGCGTGGGCGGGATGCGGCCCGCGCGCACCAGCCGGTCCACCGCGAGGTGGATGTGCCAGGCCTGCTTGTTCCAGGTGATGCGCTCATCGAACATCATCTGTCCGTCGTGCACGTACAGCACGGCGTGGCGGCGCGCGGGGGTGTAGTCAGCCGGCAGCCACACGTCCACCGGGCGTGCATCCACGTGCCGCGAGGGCGGCAGCGCGAGGCGCTCGATGCGGCCTACGGCCACCGCGGGCAGTGGCGGCTCGGCGGCTTGCGCGGAGGCGCTCACGAGGGCGCTGGTCCCCGCACAGGCGGCCATCGCCCATGCCGCCAGCGAAGCGGAGAACGGAGTCTTCATGCGCGGCATTTTGAGCCGCGCCTGCGGCGCATCAGGCCGTGAGGAACCCGAGGTCGCGCGCGCTGCTGTTCCAGTTGGCGAGGTTGGGGAAGATCTCCAGCGCATCGGCCGCGCTCAGCCCCATCCAGCGCGCCAGCGTGGCGCCGAGCTGGTCGACGCTGGTGGTGGGCAGCAGGCTGCCGTTGCCCAGCTGGTCGGGGCTGCCGTCGAAGTTGTTGTTGCCGGGGTTCTTGGTGGCCAGTGTCGGGAAGCGGCCGTAGAGGTTGCCGCCGCGCACCGCGCCGCCCATCACGAAGTGGTGCGAGCCCCAGCCGTGGTCCGTGCCGTCGCCGTTGCTGGTGAAGGTGCGGCCGAAGTCGCTGGCCGTGAACGTGGTGACGTTGCCCTGCGCGCCCAGGCCGCCGAGCACGCCGTCGAAGTAGCCCAGTGCGTGGGCCAGCCGCGCCATCAGGTCGCTGTGGTTGCGGTTCTGCAGGTCATGGTTGTCGAAGCCGCCCATGCTGACGAAGAACACCTGCCGGCGCACGCCGGTGGCGCCGCGCAGGCCGGCGTCGATCATGCGGGCCACCACCTGCAGCTGCTGCGCCAGGTTGTTGGCCGTGACGGTGCCGTTGATCGGGCTCGTGTAGCGCAGCAGCGGGTCGTTGCTGGCGTTGTAGCCGCCGCTGGCCGGCGGCGTGCCGAACGGGGCCTGGCCGGCGGGGGTGAGCGTCGTGCGCAGCTGCATCTCGGCGTCGATGGCGCGCTGCGACACGGCCGCCAGATCGGCCTCGAGTACATGGCTGCCGCGGCTGCGCGAGACGATGCGCTCCAGCGCCGCCGTGACCGCGGCCGAGCCGAAGGTGTTGCCCGACGCATCGGCCGCCAGGCGCGTGGCGCCATTGGTGCCCAGCTGGTACTGGCGCACGGTGTCGCCGGCCAGGAACACCGCATTGCCCGCGGCCGAGATGGTCGTGAAGGCCGCGCGCGTGTTGCCGGCGGCGAGCCTGTTGCCGATGCGGCCGCCCCAGCCGCGCGTGCTGCCCTCGGGCCCCAGCGCCTGCCAGGTGTTCTGCTGGTCGTTGTGCGAGAACAGGCTGGCCGGCCGCGGGTGGTTGGGCTGCGGGAACTGGGCCTTGGTCGTCGGCACCACCAGCGGGCCGATGTTGGGCAGGATGGCCAGGCGGCGATCGGTATTGAACATCGGTACCAGGCGCCCCATCAGCGGGTGCAGCGCAAACGCGCGACCCTGGGCGTCGATCGGCGCGATGGGCAGCACGCCACCCAGCCGCGCCGGCGAGCCGGCCGTGGCACCCGGCACGGCCGCGGTGCCCGGCGCGAGCAGGGCAATCGAGTCCGGCGCCTGGTTGCGCGTGGCGCTGTAGGCGGCGAAGCTGGCGCTGTCGGTGGGCAGCACCATGTTGAAGCTGTCGTTGCCGCCGAACAGGAACACGCAGACGATGGCGCGGTAGTCGGTGGCCGTCTGGGCGGCGCTATCGCCGGCGGCCATCAGGCCCAGCGCCAGCGGCGCGCCGGTGCCGGCCAGCGCCGACAAGGCGCCGGCCTGGCGCAGGAAGACGCGGCGGCCGGCACGGTGCGTGGTGTCGACGGCGGGCATGGAACGGATGCGGGAGCTGGTTGTCATCGCTGCACCTGGAATTCGGGGCTGACGAGCGTCAGCAGGACGGCGGCATAGACGCGGTTGCGCAGCGCCGTGGCGGTGCTGCCGGTGGTGGGCACGACGATGGCGCCCACCGCGGCCACGATCTCGCTGCGCAGCGCGGCGCTGGGTGGCGCATGGGGCAGCAGATTGCCGAACACGCGGTCGACCAGTGCGGCGGCGTCGGTGGCCAAGGCGAGTTCGGCGGTCCAGTCGATCTGGATGTCGCGGCGCGTGACACCGGCGATGGTGTTGCTGGCACCCACGCCCTGCGACACGGCGTCGCGCATGAAGTTCACGTAGCCGGCGGCGCTGGTTTCGTGCGCGATCTGCAGCTCGGGCGCCGCCAGGCCGCGTGCCGCGCTGGCCGTGCCGGGGGCCACGTAGCCCGGGCGGTAGTAGTTGAAGACCGAGGGCGAGCGCATCGGCGTCTGGCCGAGCGAGGTGCCGGGGTTGTCGGTGTTGCCCACGCGCCACCAGCCGGTGTCGCTGCGGGCATCGAGGGCACGCAACATCGCCGCCATGCGCAGCACGGGCTCGCGCAGCTTGCCGCTGCTGTCGGTGGCGGCGGCGCGCGCCTCGGGGTGCAGCAGGATGGCGCGTACGACGGCCTTCAGATCGCCGCGCACGCCGCTGCCGTTGTTGGCCCAGACGCGGGCCACGTCGCGCACGTAGGCGGGGCTCGGGTTGCTCGTGACGAGCCGCTGGATCAGCTGGCGGCCGATGAACGGCCCGACGTTGGGGTGGTTGGCCAGCGTGTCCAGCGCCACGCGCAGGCTGGCCTCGGGGTCGATGCGCCCGGTCTGTGCCGGGATCGTCGTGCCCAGGAAGGTCTTCACCTCGGGGCTGTGGTACTGGGCGTAGCCGATCATCGGCTTGAAGGTGCGGTCGGGGTCGGAGACGCCCCCCACGCTGCCCTGGCTGAAGCAGTTGTTGTCGGGCCCGTCGGGGCAGGTCCAGCTCCAGCCGGTGAAGACACGGGCGATGCCGCTGATGTCGGCGCTGCCGTAGGTGTCGACGGGGCTGCCGCCCACCAGGCGCGCCGAGCCGTCCTCGTTGAGCTCGACCAGGCCGATGGTGAACAGCTGCATGACCTCGCGCGCGTAGTTCTCGTCGGGCACGCGGCCGCTGCGCGCATCGGCCTTCTGGTTGCGCAGGTGTGTGAGGTACACGCCCATCATCGGGTGCAGCGACACGCTCTCGAGCAGATCGCGGTAGTTGCCCAGGCCCTTCTCGCCGAGCATGTCGAGCCAGGCGGCCACGGCGCGCGGGTTCTGGCCCACGGCGTCGTCGGCCATCGAGATGACGAAGATCTGGGCCAGCGCCCACACCATGCGCTGGCGCAGCTGGTCTTCGCCGGTGACGGCCTGCTTCCAGAAGCTCTCGATCACCTGGTCGGCGCCGGCGGTGGAGCCGGGCGTGGCGGTGCGGATGGCCGCGTCGCGCGTTTCCCAGAAGCTGCGGTGCGAGGTGGCCGGGCGCGCCAGTTGCTCGTCGACCCAGCCGCGGTAGCCGAGGCTCACGACGCGGTCGATGTCGCTCTCGGTCGGCCCCATGCTGGCCTGCGACAGGAAGCGCGCAGCATCGGCCCGCGTCGGCGGAAGCTCGACGACCGGGGGCGGCGGTGAAGGTGCAGGAGGCGGCGTGCCACCGTCGCCACCACCACCACCGCAAGCGGCCAGGGTCAGCGTGGCGAGTGCAGCAAGCACGTGCCGACGGGATGCGGCAGGCAGTCTGAAGCTCACGGGGGGATCTCCGGCGTGCCGATGCAGCGGCCGGGATCGGCGCGCGTGGCATGGCTCGACGCATTGTCGGCAGCACCCGCCTGGTTCTGTAGCGACTTCTGACGCACCCACGCCAGCGTTACCTCGCGTTGCGGCTGCAACGCGCCCCGAGGGTGTTCAGCCGAGCACGGGCGCCAGCGCGCGGCGCGCCTCGTCCAGCGCCAGCCGCTCGCGCGCGGCCCAGTCGGCGAGCTGGTCTTCGCCGATGCGCCCGACGTTGAAGTACATCGCTTCGGGGTGCGCCAGGTAGAAGCCGCTGACGCTGGCCGCCGGCGTCATGGCCAGGCTCTCGGTGAGATCCATGCCGATCTCGCGCGCGCCCAGCACCTCGAACATCGCGTGCTTCACGCCGTGGGCCGGGCAGGCCGGGTAGCCGGGGGCCGGGCGGATGCCGCGGTACTGCTCGTCGACAAGCTGCTCGGTGCTCAGCGCCTCGTCGGGGGCGTAGCCCCACAGTTCGGTGCGCACGCGCTGGTGCAGCCGCTCGGCAAAGGCCTCGGCCAGTCGGTCGGCCAGGGCCTTGAACATGATGGCGCTGTAGTCGTCGTGGTCGGCGATGAACTGGCGCTCCTTTTTCTCGATGCCCAGGCCCGCGGTCACGGCAAAGAGGCCGATGTAGTCCGGCGGCCCGCCCGCCGGTGCGATGAAGTCCGCGAGGCTGCGGTTGGGTCTGGCCACGCCATCCACCACCGGCCGCTCCGTCTGCAGCCGCAGCGGCTGCCAGCGCAGCGCCACTTGCGCGCGAGTCTCGTCGGTGTAGACCTCGATGGTGTCGTGGTCCACGGTGGCGGCGGGCAGCAGCGCCACCACGCCCTGGGCCTGCAGCCAGCGGCCTTCGATCAGCCGCTGCAGCATGCGCTTGCCGTCGGAGAACACGCGCTGCGCCTCGTGGCCGACGACCTCGTCGCGCAGGATGTCGGGGAACTTGCCGGCCAGGTCCCAGGTCTGGAAGAACGGGCCCCAGTCGATGCAGGCGGCGAGCTCGGCGAGGTCGTAGTTGCGGAACACGCGGCGGCCGATGAAGCGCGGCTTGGGCGGCGTGTAGCTGGCCCAGTCGATGCGCGTCTTGTTGGCACGCGCCTGCGCCAGCGTGACCAGCGGCGTCTGCTTGCGGTTGGCGTGCAGCTCGCGCACCTTGTCGTAGTCGGCGCGCAGCTCGGCGATGTACTTCGCCGCGCGCTCGTCGGAGAGCAGATCGCTGCACACGCCCACGCTGCGGCTGGCGTCGGGCACGTAGACCACCGGGCCCTCGTAGTGCGGCGCGATCTTCACCGCCGTGTGCACGCGGCTGCAGGTGGCGCCGCCGATGAGCAGCGGCGTCTGGCGCAGCCGGAAGTGGTCGTCGCGCTGCATCTCGGCGGCGACGTGCTGCATCTCCTCCAAACTGGGCGTGATCAGGCCCGACAGGCCGATGATGTCGGCGCCCTCGGCCTTGGCCTTGGCCAGGATGTCCTGGCACGGGACCATCACGCCCATGTTCACGACTTCGAAGTTGTTGCACTGGAGCACGACGGTGACGATGTTCTTGCCGATGTCGTGCACGTCGCCCTTGACGGTGGCGATGACGATCTTGCCCTTCGGCTTCACGTCGCCGCCGGCGTCCTGCAGCGCCTTCTTCTCGGCCTCGATGTAGGGCAGCAGGTGGGCCACCGCCTGCTTCATGACGCGGGCGCTCTTCACCACCTGCGGCAGGAACATCTTGCCGGCGCCGAACAGGTCGCCGACGACGTTCATGCCGGCCATCAGCGGGCCTTCGATCACGTGCAGCGGCCGGCCGCCGGTGGCGGCGATGGCCTGCCAGGCTTCTTCGGTGTCGGTGGTGATGAACTCGGTGATGCCGTGCACCAGCGCGTGGCTGAGCCGCTCGTTCACGTCGCCGGCGCGCCAGGCCAGGCGCAGGCTGTCGTCCTTGGCCATGCCCTTGGCGCGCTCGGCGATCTCGATCAGGCGCTCGCCGGAGTCCGGCCGGCGGTTCAGCACCACGTCTTCCACGCGCTCGCGCAGCTCGGCGTCGAGGTCGTCGTACACGCCCACCATGCCGGCGTTGACGATGCCCATGTCCAGGCCCGCGCGGATGGCGTGGTACAGGAACACGGTGTGGATGGCCTCGCGCACCGGGTCGTTGCCGCGGAAGCTGAAGCTCACGTTGCTGACGCCGCCGCTGACCTTGGCGCCGGGCAGGTTCTGCTTGATCCAGCGCGTGGCCTCGATGAAGTCGACAGCGTAGTTGTCGTGCTCCTCGATGCCGGTGGCGATGGCGAAGATGTTCGGGTCGAAGATGATGTCTTCGGGCGGGAAGCCGACCTCGTCGACCAGCACGCGGTATGCGCGCTCGCAGATTTCGGTCTTGCGCGCGTAGGTGTCGGCCTGGCCCTTTTCGTCGAACGCCATCACCACCGCGGCGGCGCCGTAGCGGCGCACCAGCGTGGCCTGGCGCTTGAACTCGGCCTCGCCTTCCTTCAGCGAGATGCTGTTGACGATGCCCTTGCCCTGGATGCACTTCAGGCCCGCCTCGATGACGCTCCACTTGGAGCTGTCGATCATGATCGGCACGCGCGCGATCTCGGGCTCGCCGGCCACGAGCTTGAGGAAGCGCTCCATCGCCGCGGCCGAGTCGAGCATGGCCTCGTCCATGTTCACGTCGATGACCTGGGCGCCGTTTTCCACCTGCTGGCGGGCCACGGCCAGCGCGTCCTCGAAGCGGCCCTCGAGGATCATCTTCGCGAAGGCGCGGCTGCCGGTGACATTGGTGCGCTCGCCGATGTTGACGAACAGCGAGCCGCTGCCGATGGCCACGGGCTCCAGGCCCGACAGGCGCATCGGCGGCGGCGCGGCAGGGGCCGCAGCGGAAGAAGTGGGGTTGGCGCTGTTCAAGGGCTCGACTCCTGGCCTAGGGGTCGAGCGCCGTTGGTCCGTGCCAAGCCCGCGGCGGCACGTTCTCCGAGCCTGGCGGGCAACCCGTCGCAGCGCTCCTCGGAAGAGCTCTCATTCTAAGTTGCGACACCGTGACCCTTTTGGCTCCGATTTCCTGCGTTTGTCCTCAGAGCTGCCGATGATTGGATACCACTTGTTTCGGATAGTGGCCGGCGGCAGGGCTGTTCAGTCCGGCGCCCAAGACGCTCGGCGGGCAGCACCGTCAGCGTGTCAATCCAACCGATGTTCACCGAGGGAATCGATATGAATCACCGCTTCACCCGTGCCGCCTGCGCGGCCGCCGTCATGCTGACCTGCCTGTCGGGCTGCGCCGTCATCGACCAGGTCTCGGACACCATGGCCGGCGCCGTCGGCATCGACCCGCGCGTCATGGCGCTGCGCCCGGTGGTCTCGCCGCTGGGCTTCGGCGTCGAGACCAACCGCAGCGGCGGCGCAGGCGGCCTGCTGCTCACGCGCAGCGTGGCTGGCGTCAACATCGCGGCCGGCTTCAGCCTGACCGAAGGCAAGGTGATGAACGTCGTCGTCGCCGGTGTCGTGATCCCGCTGGGCGCCAATGGCCAAGTGGCGATGGACAACGCCACCCGCGCCAAGCTGCTGGCCAAGGGTGTGTCTGCCGAGGTGATCGTCCAGATCGAAGGCGTCGTCAACCGCCTCGTGCAGGCCACCAAGCGCGCCTGACTGCGGCGCTGCGCACGGCTGCGCTCAGCGGCTGTGCGACGTGAGCCCGGCCAGCGGCCGGGCGGCGCTCACCCCCGGCGCCACCGGCCGCGCGCCGGGTGCCTTCGGGGCCGTGCCGGGCAGCACACCCGGCATCGCCACGTTTGCCTCGTCCAGGCCGGCGGCCGCCGCCTGCGGCAGGCCGGCGGCCGAATCGCCGCCCAGCTTCATGGCCACGCCGACGGCGAGGATGTCGATGAGCAGCAGGTGCAGGATGCGGCTGACCATCGGCACGTGCGTCGCCACGTCTTCCACGTGGTCGACGATCAGGGCCACGTCGGCCTTGCGCGCCAGCGGGCTCTGGCTGGCGGTGATGGCCAGCACGGTGGCGCCGCGCTCGCGGGCGGTGTCGACCACGCCCAGCAGGTCGTCGATGCGGCCGCTGCTGCTGATGACCACGACCACCTCGCCCGGCTTCAGCACGCTGGCCGCCAGCGGCTGCATGCGCACGTCGGTGTGGCTGCCGCAAGGCACGCCGAAGCGCAGGAACTTGAACTGCGCGTCATGGGCCACCACGCCGTAGTGGCCGACGGCGAAGAACTCGATGCGCTCGGCGCCTGCCAGCAGCTCGATGGCGGTGGCCAGCGTCTCGCGGTTGAGCTGCTCGCGCAGCGCCAGTATCGAACTCGCGGTGTTGCCCAGCACCTTGACGCCGAGCTCGAGCATGCTGTCTTCGCCGGTGACCTGCGTGTGCGTGATCGGCACCGTGGCGCTCAGCCCCGAGGCCAGGCGCAGCTTGAAGTCCGACAGGCCCTCGCAGCCCAGGCTGCGGCAGAAGCGGATCACCGTGGGCTGGCTGACCTGCGCCGCGCGTGCGATCTCGGCGATCGGGTCGCCGAGGGCGGCCCGCGGGTGCGCCAGCACATGGTCGGCCACGCGTCGCTCGGCCGGCGACAGGCCGTCACGCGCGCGCTTGATCTGGCTGAGGATGGGCGAGCCGTGCTCGGCCTGCATCGTGCGCAGCTGCGCCGCCAGGATGGCCGACGCGCCCACGAAGGTGGCGTGCTCGGCCGTCACGACGTAGGTCGGGATGCCCTTGACGTAGTCGGTGAAGCGGCCCTTGTCCTCGAAGCGGCTGCGGAACGGGCTGCGGTCGAAGTAGGCGCCCAGGCGCGGCACGATGCCGCCGCCGATGTAGATGCCGCCCAGCGCGCCCAGGGTGACAGCCAGGTTGCCCGCCACGTTGCCCAGCACCGAGCAGAAGGCCTCGAGTGTTTCGAGGCACAGCGCATCGACGCCATCCAGGGCCCGTCGGGTGATCTCGGGCGCTGCCAGCGCCTCGGGCGGCAGGCCGGCATGCGCGCGCAGGGCGCGATGGATCAGTTCGATCCCGGGCCCCGACAGCAGCCGCTCGTGCGACAGGTGGGAGTAGTGGTTCAAGCCGTAGCGCAGGATGGCGATCTCGCGTTCGTCGCGCGGCGAGAAGCTCGTGTGGCCGCCTTCGGTGCCCAGCGCCACCCAGCCCTCGCCCGCCGGAATGAGGCCGCTGACACCGAGACCGCTGCCGGCACCCAGCACGCCCACCACGCTGCGTTCGCGCGCCAGGCCGCCGCCGATCTGGCGACGCTGTCCGGGCGCCAGCCGCGGCAGCGACATCGCCAGTGCGGTGAAGTCGTTCACCACCACCAGTGTTTCCAGCCCCAGCCGCTGGCGCATCTGCTCGATCGAGAAACGCCAGTGGTAGTTGGTCATCCGCACCTCGTCGCCTTCCACCGGGTTGGCGATGGCGATGGCGGCGTGGGCCAGCCGCGTGGCCAGGCCCGGGGGCAGGTTCTGCAGGTAGGTGGTGACGGCGGCGTGGAAGTCGGCGTGGTCCGCGCAGAGCAAGGACACCATGTGCTCGAACTGCCCCGCCGCCGTTTCGAGCGTGAAACGGGCGTAGGTGCCGCCGATGTCGGCAAGCAGGCGGGGGCTGTCGTAGGGCTGGGTCATGCGGCGTGGGCGCCGAGGCAGAAATCAGGCCCGGATTGTGCGTGAGGGCTCGGACGCCGGGTTCAGCCGCAGTCTGCGGTCAGGCTTTGTAGCTTCACTACAGGGTCAACCCGAGCCCATCGCTGCTGGATGCAGGCATAGACCGCATCCTTGGCCGGATGAACTCGCTTGTTCGAAGCCTGTAGTTTTGCTACCGTCGCTTGGCCTCCTTCCGTCTCCCGTCGTCTTCATGAACGTTCTCAGCCTTCCAGCGGGCACCGTGGCCCGTGCCGATGGGGGTGCCCCGCATCCCTGGCTGGTGGCCGACATCGGCGGCACCAACGCCCGCTTCGGTTGGGTTTCCGGCGCAGGCACCAAGGTGGAGCACGTGCGCACGCTGTCATGCGCTGACCATTCGGGCCCCGCCGAGGCCATGCAGGCCTACCTGGCCGCGCTGCGTGCCGAGCGGGGCGATCTTTTCCTCCCGCCGCGCGCCGCCGCCTGGGCCGTGGCCACAGCCGTGGCAGACGATCACGTCATGCTCACCAACAGCGGCTGGAGCTTCTCGCGCCAGGCGGTGTGTTCGCAACTCGGCCTGCACACGCTGCGCGTGCTCAACGACTTCGAGGCCCTGGCCCTGGCGCTGCCGCACTTGCAGCCGGCGCAGCGCCAGCCGATCGGGCCCACGCCCGAGCCGATGCCGGGTAGCGCCTTGGCCGTCGTGGGGCCGGGCACGGGCCTGGGCGTCGCGGCCGTGGTGCCGGTGGCTGGCCAGTGGGTGGCCGTGCCGGGGGAGGGTGGCCACGCCACGCTGGCAGCGGCCGACGACCACGAGTCCGCCGTGCTGGCCGCGGCGCGGCGCGAGTTCGCGCACGTCTCGGCCGAGCGGCTGCTCTCGGGCATCGGGCTGCCGGTGCTGCACCGCGCCGCTGCCGCCGTCGACGGCACGGTGGCCGATGAGCTGACGGCCGAACTCATCGTCGAGCGCGGACTCGGCGGCACCGATGCCGCCTGCGGCCGCACGCTTGACCTGTTCTGCGCGCTGCTCGGCAGCTTCGCCGGCAACGTGGCGCTGACCACCGGCGCCCGGGGCGGCGTGTTCATCGGCGGCGGCATCGTGCCGCGGCTCGGGCAGCGCTTCTTCGACTCGCGCTTCCGCGAGCGTTTCGAGGCCAAGGGCCGCTTCCAACCCTACCTGCAGGCCATCCCGACCTGGCTGATCACCGACACGCTCGTGGCACTCACCGGCGCCAAGGCGGCGCTCGAGGTCATGTCGCCGCGCTGCGGGGACTGAACAGCTCCGAGCGCGCGGCCTGGGTGATGGCCGCCACGCCGGGGTGCGTGATGCGGCGCTCGGCGGTGATGGCGTAGAAGTCGTCGCTGATCTCGTCGCTGCGCCCGATCACCTGCACGCCGTATTGCGACACGGTTTCTGCTTCCACGACGCTGGGGGAGAGGAAGACGCCGCGGCCCTGGCGGCCGAAGGCCTTCATCAGCGCGCCGTCGCTGAATTCGCCCACGACGCGGGGATGCAGGTGGTGCCGCTCAAGCCAGGCATCGAATTGCGGCCGCACCGACGAGCTGCCGCCGGGCACCAGCATCGGCGCGCCGTCCAGGCACCGGGGGAAAGGCTGGCGCAGCCGCGCGGCCAGCGCGGGCGCCGCGAAGAAGCTCACCGTCGAGCTGCCGAGCTTGTGGTTGAAGGCCTTGACGCTGAGCTTGCGAGTCAGGGGCTCGTCGGCGAGCACGAGGTCGATGCGGTGCAGCGCCAGCTGCGCCATCAGGTCGGTGAAGTTGCCCTCGATGCAGATCAGCCGCAGGGGCTCGTCGATGTTCAGCGCCGGCTCCAGCAGCTTGTAGGCCACGGACTTGGCGACCACGTCCTCGAGCCCCACGCGAAGCTCCAGCTGCTGCTCCTGCGTGCCCCGCTTTTCGCGCAGGGCGGTTTCGAGTTCGCCACCAAGCGCGAAGATCTCATCGGCATACCGCAGCGCCACCCGGCCGTCGTCGGTCAGCTCGAGCTTGCGGCCACTCTTGCGGAACAAGCGCCGCCCCAGGCGGTCTTCCAGGAGCTTGATCTGGGCCGACAAGGTCTGCGGGGTGGTGTGCAACTGCTCGCCCGCCCGCACCACGCCGCCTGCTTTGGCCGCGACCCAGAAGTAGTGCAGGTGCTTGAAGTTCATGAGCTGTGACTGGACCGTTGGTACCTGAGAACGATGCGTTTTATACGCATGAATGTTGTTTGATATTCGAATTTACGCGAAGCAAGCCCGACCCTACATTCATTGTTGTCGTTCCCTGATCCCCACATCTGACACCCCGATCCCGTCAAAGGAGCACACCATGCGCATGAGCACCAAGGGCCGTTTTGCAGTCAACGCACTGATCGACCTCGCCCTGCGCGAGCCCGCCGGCCCGGTGGCCCTGGCCACGATCAGCCAGCGCCAGCAGATCTCGCTGTCCTACCTGGAACAGCTGTTCAGCCGCCTGCGCAAGGAAGGGCTCGTGGAGAGCACCCGCGGCCCCGGTGGCGGTTACACGCTGGGCCGTCCGGCCGAGCGCATCACGGTGGCCGACATCGTCAAGGCCGTCGACGAGCCCTTCGAGGACAACGGCGACGAGGAGCGCAGCCTGGGCATGAGCCGCGCGCTGTGGCTGCGCCTGAACGCCGTGATGCTGGACCACATGGCCACCATCTCGCTGGCGAGCCTGGTGCAGGAGCAGAAGGACTCCGGCGTCAGCATCGAGCCGCGCCCTGCGCGCCGCGCGATCACGCCGCAACCGGTGGTCAAGCCGGTGCGCACGACGGCACCGAACTCGGTGTTCGCGCTGGCGCGTTCGCTGGCGGGCTGATCCCGGCCGCAACTGTCACCCCTGCCAGCGGCGCTGCCGCTGGTTTTTTGAGGCCCGCCCGTCGTCGACGCGCGGGCCGTTTTCATGATGCCGCGCCCGCGTTACTTGTAGAGCACCTCGGGCAGCCACAACCCGATGCCGGGGAAGTTGTAGAGCAGCACGATCGCGATCACCTGGATGCCCATGAAGGGCAGCATGCCGGCGAAGATCTGGTTCAGCGTCACGTGCGGCGGGCTCACGCCCTTCAGGTAGAACGCGGCCATCGCCACCGGCGGGCTGAGGAAGGCCGTCTGCAGGTTCAGCGCCACCAGCAGGCCGAAGAACAACGGGTCGACGCCGAAGTTGTCGAGCAGCGGAATGAAGATCGGCATGAAGATCACGATGATCTCGGTCCACTCCAGCGGCCAGCCCAGGATGAAGATGATGACCTGGCTCAGCACGAGGAACTCGGTCTTGCTGAGGTTCATCGACATCACCCAGCGCTCGACCAGTTCCTGCCCGCCCAGCAGCGCAAACGCCGCCGAGAAGATGGCGCTGCCCACGAACAGCCAGCACACCATGGCGCTGGTCTTGGCGGTGAGGAAGACGCTCTCCTTGAGCATCGTGAAGTTGAACTGCCGGTAGGCGATGGCCAGCAGCACGCCACCGAAGGCACCCACGGCCGCCGCCTCGGTGGGCGTGGCCAGACCGAAGACGATGCTGCCGAGCACGAACATGATCAGCACGACGAGCGGGAAGAAGCTCGCCAGCAGCATCTTGAAGATCTCGAGCCGCTGGAAGCTGAGCATGGCGTAGAAGGCCACCATGGCCAGCGCTCCCACGCCCAGGCCGATGTAGTAGCCGCGGGTGGGTGGCGTGCGTTCGGCCGGTACCGCGCCGGCGCTGTCGGCTTGCGCGGCCGCAGCAGGCTCCTGCACGCCGCCGGCCGCAGGCTCGGCCACGGCAGCGGCCGAGCTGGCGGCATCGCTCGCGCCCGGCGGCTCCTGCACGCCTGCGTCGGCGCCGGGGGGCTCCTTCACGCCATCGCCGGCGGCCGCAGGCTCCTGCAGGCCGCCTTCTTCGCGCGGGGGTTCAGCCAGGCCGCCTTCGGCCGGCTCGGGGGCGTCGGCGCCCGCCGGTTCGGCCATCTCGCTGCCCATGGGCGCCATGGTGGCCACGGGTTCGGGTGCCTTGGTGTTGAGATGCCAGCCCAGGCCGGCCGAGGCCGCGAACATCATCAGCGGCAGCAGCGTGATGCACAGCTGCCCGAGCAGATAGCCCGTCGACACGCCCTGGTTCGACGGCCCCTTCAAGCCCCCGGTGAGGGCCCGCAGCAGCGCCGGCAGCGCGGTGTTGGAGATCTGCGTCGACACGCGCTCGGTGGCCGCGGGCAGCGGCACGAAGCGCTCGGTCATCGACAGCGGCGGCATCAGGTTCGGCTTGAGCTTGGCCAGCAGCACCACGTACAGCACGTACAGGCCGGCCAGCATCAACCCCGGGAAGAACGCGCCCGCGTACAGCTGCACCACCGACACGCCCGCAGTGGCGCCATAGACGATGAGCATCACGCTCGGCGGAATCAGGATGCCCAGGCAGCCCCCGGCCGTGATGGCACCGGCCGAGACGCGCACGTCGTAGCCGCCCTTGAGCATCTGCGGAAACGCCAGCAGGCCCATCAGCGTGACCACCGCGCCCACGATGCCGGTGGCCGTGGCGAACACCGCGCAGGTGAAGATGGTCGCCACCGCCAGCGAGCCCGGCACGCGCGCCATGGCCAGGTGCAGGCTCTTGAAGAGCTTCTCGATCAGGTTGGCGCGTTCGACCAGGTAGCCCATGAAGACGAACAGCGGGATCGAGATGAGCACGTCGTTGCCCATCACCTTGAACGCGCTCTGCACCATCAGCGTCAGCGTCTTGGAGGTGTTCTCCTCGTAGGCGATCCAGGTGAAGATCATGCCCATGCCCATCAGCGTGAACGCTGTCGGGAAGCCGAGCATGATGGCCACCACCACGAGCGACAGCATCATCAGCCCGAGGTGGCCGTTGGTGATGGTGGGCGCCATCAGCAGCATCGTCGCCGTGCCGCTGGCGATGATCGCCATCAGCGTGAAGCCGAACCAGAGTTCCTTGCGGATCTTCACTTGGTGCTCCCCGCGCCCGGCGCCACGAACTTGTCGAGGGCGGCGATGTCCTCGTCCTTCACGTGCACCATCGCCTTGAGCTTGTCGACGTCGACCTCCTCGACGTCCTGCTCGCGCGACGGCCAGACGCCGTCCTGGATGCAGCGGATGCAGCGCACCACTTCCACCAGCCCCTGCAGCAGCAGCATGCCACCGGCGATGGGAATGACGAACTTGAACGGGTACAGCGGCAGCGGCGTGGCGCTGAACGTGCTCTCACGGATGGCCAGCGACTCCTGGGCGAAGGTCCAGCCGGCCCAGGTGAGGGCCACGATGCCGGGCATGAAGAACAGCATGTACAGGATGAGGTCGAGCGTGGCCTGCGTGCGCGGGCGGAAGAAGCCGTAGAGCACGTCGCCGCGCACGTGGCCGTTCTTCGACAAGGTGTAGGCGCCGGCCATCATGAAGAGGGTGCCGTACATCATGATCTGGGCGTCCAGCGCCCAGTCGTGCGGGTCGTTCAGCACGTAGCGGGAGAACACCTCCCACGAGATCATCAGCGTCAGGGCGACGATCAGCCAGGCAAAGAACTGGCCCAGCCAGGTGGACACGCGGTCCACCCACAGCAGCAGGCGTTGCATCTCGGGGTTCTCTCGCTTCGGCTCGGGGCCTTTAAGGCAACAAAAGGGGCCACCGGCCTTGCAGCAGCGGTGGCCCCGGGTACGGGCGAATCGATCAGGTCTTCTTGGCGGCCGGCTTGCGGAAGTAGTGGTTCCAGGCCATCTTGAAGTCGACCATGTAGTCGTTCTGCCACGAGCCGGCACGCTGGGCGAACGCACGCTGGCTGTCCATGACCTTCTTGAACAGCGGCTGCTCGGCGCTCTTGGCACCGGTGACCTTGTCCCAGGCCGCCAGCTGCGCGCGCAGCACGCTGTCGGGCGTCTTGAAGAAGTTGATCTTCGCGGCCTTCAGCTCGATGTAGTCCTGGCTGTTGCGCTGGATCGCCTTCCAGCTCATGTCGGCACTGGCCGCCTGCACCGAGTAGTCGATGACGGCCTTCAGCTCGGCCGGCAGCGCGTCGTACTTGGCCTTGTTGAAGAGGATCTCGAACTGCTCGCCGCTCTGGTGGAAGCTCTGCAGCATGCAGTTCTTCACCACGTCGGGGAAGCCCAGCAGGCGGTCGGAGCTGGCGTTGTTGAACTCGGCGGCGTCGATGAGGCCCCGGTCGAGCGCCGGCACGATTTCGCCGCCAGGCAGCGGGTTCACGGCCGCGCCCATCTCCTTGAAGATGTCGATCGACAGGCCGACGGTGCGGAACTTCAGGCCCTTCAGGTCGTCTGCCTTGGCGATGGGCTTCTTGAACCAGCCCAGCGGCTGCGTTGGCATCGGGCCGTACAGGAACGACACGACATCGATGTTCAGCGACTTGTAGATCTCTTCCAGCAGGGCCTTGCCACCGCCGTAGTTGTGCCAGGCCAGCACCATGTTCGGGTCCATGCCGAAGGCCGGGCCCGAGCCCCACAGCGCCAGCGAGTTGGCCTTGCCGTAGTGGTACGCGACGACGCCGTGGCCGCCGTCGAGCGTGCCCTTGTTGACGGCGTCGAGCAACTGGAAGGCCGGCACGACCGAGCCCGAGGGCAGCACCTCGATCTTCAGGCGGTTGCCCGCCATGTCGTTGACTTTCTTGGCGAAGTCGTTGGCGTACTCGTGGAAGATGTCCTTCGCCGGCCAGGTGCTCTGGAAGCGGAAGGTCGTGGTCTGGGCCATCGAAACCATTGGCACGGCCATCGCGGCCGAGCCGACGGCGCCGGCCGCGGCCGTCTTCAGGAAGCCGCGGCGCTTGGCGGCGGTGGTGGTGTCGCTCATGGGGTTTGTCTCCAGGTGTCGTGAATGACGTCGCCGCATGTTCTGTGACACGCGTTGAACTTTCGGACTTTGTGGCCCGGCCCGAACAGCGACAACCGGGTGTTACCCCCAGGGTGTGCGCCGGCGCCACCTGCAAGCCCGCCGTTTAGGTCGAATCAGTCTTGACCTGCGAGAAAAGATCGGAACGCGGCCTGCAGCGCCGCCGGCAGCAGGCCGTGGCGATCGGCGAAGTCCAGCGTCACCAAGGCGGCGTCGACGGTCATGGTGTCGCCCTGCGCCAGCGCCAGGGCGTCGGCCAGCGGCAGCAGGCGGAAGCCCTGCACCTCGCCGTCCTGGTTCTGCGGCGCAAAGCCCATGGGCAGTTCAAGGTCGAAGGCGAACAACCACTCGAGCTGAAAGCCCTCTGGGATGTCGCGCGCCAGGTGCAGCACGCGGCCGGGCTGGGCGTGTCGCGCCTGGTCGGGCGCCAGGCCGGCTTCTTCCCAGGCCTCGCGCACCAGCGCTTCGGCCGGCTGCTGGTGCAGCGGCACGCCGCCGCCGACGAGGTTGTCGAACAGGCCCGGGTCGGTGGGTTTGTGGGCCGAGCGCTGGGCGATCCACAAGGCCGCCGGGCGGCCGTCGGCGCCGCGCACGTAGCCGTTGGCATGGGCGCCGAAGGTCAGGCTGCCCCAGAAGCGCGAGGCCGCGCGCTCGATCGCCACACGCGGCCGGCCCGCCTCGGGGCCGTGCAGCGGCGACAGCGCGTAGGCCTCGTCGCGCCAGCCGATGATCACGCCGTCGGCGTGCCACTGCCGGTGCAGCGCGGCCAGCCGCGGCTCGCGCTCGGCGGCGGGAATGCGGATTTCGACGCCGGCCTCGGCCACGGCGAAGTCGGCCGGGTGGGCCGCCAGCAGCGCCAGGTGCGCCTCGGCGACCGAGCCCACGCCGTCGCCGTCCAGCCACACCGGCCGGCGCGGCTGCACGGCATGCCGCGCCGCGGCCAGGGCTGGGATCGGCAACGCGGCGTTCAAGCCGCGCGGCGCTCGTCGGTCAGGGGGCCCTCGCGCCAGCGCTTCATCAGCGCGTCCCAGCGCGGCTCCACCGCCTTCAGGTGCCGCAGTTTCACGTGGCCGTAGCCGCGGATGTCTTCGGGCAGCCGCGCGATCTCGGCTGCCTGCGCGCGGTTGCCGGCGTTCAGCGTCTTCAGCAACTCGCCCACCGTGGCCTCGTAGCGCGTGATGAGGTCGCGCTCCATGCGGCGCTCTTCCGTGCGGCCGAACACATCGAGCGCCGTGCCGCGCAGGCCCTTCAGCCGGGCCAGCACGCTGAAGGCGCTGCGCATCCACGGGCCGAAGGGGCGCTTGATCAGTTCACCGCGTTCGTTGGTCTTGGCGATCAGCGGCGGCGCCAGGTGGTGCACGAGCTTGTAGTCGCCTTCGAACATGGCGTCGATCTTGGCCGTGAAGGCGGCGTCGGTGTGCAGGCGCGCCACCTCGTACTCGTCCTTGTAGGCCATGAGCTTGAAGAGGTAGCGCGCCACGGCCTCGGCCAGCGGCGTGCCGCCACCGACGGCGGCTTCCGCTGCGCGCACCTTCTCGACAAAGGCCGCGTAGCGCTGCGCATAGGCCGCGTCCTGGTAGCCGGTGAGGAACTCGACGCGCGTCTTCAGCATCTCGTCGAGCGTGGGCTTCTTGACGAACTGGATGACCTGCTGCGCCTTGAACAGCGCCGTGACGGACGCGAGATCGTGCGCGCAGCGCCGGCCCCACTCGAAGGCCGCCTTGTTGTTGTCGACCTGCACGCCGTTCAGCTCGATGGCGCGCAGGATGGCCGCCAGGCTGAGCGGGATGCGACCCACCTGCCACGCGTAGCCCATCATCAGCGGGTTGGTGTAGATGCTGTCGCCCAGCATCTGCTCGGCCACCTGCTCGGCATCGAACGCGCCCAGCAGGCCCTCGCCGATGCTGCCGCGCACCACGGTTTCGCAACTGCTGCCCGGGAACTGCCAGTCCGGGTTCTTCACGAAGCCGGCGGTCGGCGTGCCGTGGGTGTTGAGCGCCACGAACGTGCGGCCGTGCTGCATCACCGTGAGCGTGTACTTGCTGGCGCCGACGATGCTGTCGCAGGCGATCACGAGGTCGGCCTGCGCGGTGTCGACCTTGGTGGTGTGGATGGCGTCGGGCCGGCTCGCGATCTGGATGTGGCTCCAGGTGGCGCCGCCCTTCTGCGCCAGGCCGCCGGCGTCTTGCGTGACGACGCCCTTGCCCTCGAGGTGCGCCGCCATGCCCAGGATCTGGCCGATGGTGATGACGCCGGTGCCGCCGACACCGCCGACCACGATGCCCCAGGCGCGCTCGGTGGCCGGCAGCGCCGGCTCGGGCAGGGCGGGCATGCCCTCGAGCGTGCCCTTCTTCTCCTTCTTCGGCTTGCGCAACTGCCCGCCTTCGACGGTGACGAAGCTCGGGCAGAAGCCCTTCACGCAGGAGTAGTCCTTGTTGCAGCTGTTCTGGTTGATGCGGCGCTTGCGGCCGAACTCGGTTTCCAGTGGCTCCACGCTCAGGCAGTTGCTCTGCACGCTGCAATCGCCGCAGCCCTCGCACACCAGCTCGTTGATGACGACGCGCTTGGCCGGGTCGACCATCTTGCCCCGCTTGCGGCGGCGGCGCTTCTCGGTGGCGCAGGTCTGGTCGTAGATCAGCGCCGTGGTGCCCGTGATCTCGCGCAGCTCGCGCTGGATGCGGTCGAGCTCGTCGCGGTGGTGCACGGTGACGCCGGCTTCGAGCGCCACGCCCTCGTACTTGGCCGGCTCGTCGGTCACGATGACGAGCTTCTTCACGCCCTCGCTGGTGAGGCTCTTCTGGATCTGCAGCACCGAGTGGCCCTCGGCGCGCTCGCCCACCTGCTGGCCGCCGGTCATGGCCACGGCGTCGTTGTAGAGCACCTTGTAGGTGATGTTCACGCCGGCCGCGATGCTCTGGCGAATGGCGAGCAGCCCGCTGTGGAAGTAGGTGCCGTCGCCGAGGTTGGCGAAGATGTGCGTGTCCTTCGTGAACGGCGCCTGCCCGACCCAGGGCACGCCCTCGCCGCCCATCTGCGTGAAGGTGCTGGTGCTGCGGTCCATCCACACCGTCATGTAGTGGCAGCCGATGCCGGCCACCGCGCGGCTGCCCTCGGGCACGCGCGTGCTGGTGTTGTGCGGGCAGCCGCTGCAGAACCAGGGCGCGCGCTCGCCGGTGTCCGTCTTGAGCTCGGTGAGCTCGCGCTCGCGCGCGGCGATCACCGTGAGGCGCTGCGCCATGCGGCGCTGCACGTCCTCCGGCACACCGAACTTCGTCAGGCGCTTGGCGATGGCCTTGGCGATGATCGCCGGGGTCAGGTCGGCCTTGGCGCGCAGCAGCCAGTTCTCGCTCGGGTTCGCGCGGCTCCACTCGCCACCCGTGGCATCACCTTCCGGCTCGTCGAACTTGCCCAGCACGTTGGGGCGCACGTCGGCGCGCCAGTTGTAGAGCTCTTCTTTCAGCTGGTACTCGATGACCTGGCGCTTTTCCTCGACGACGAGGATCTCCTGCAGCCCGGTGGCGAAGTCGCGCGTGATCGTGGCTTCCAGAGGCCACACCACGTTTACCTTGTGCAGCCGGATGCCCAGCGCGCGGCAGGTGTCGTCGTCCAGGCCCAGGTCGTTGAGCGCCTGGCGCGTGTCGTTGTAGGCCTTGCCGCTGGCGATGATGCCGAAGCGATCATGTGCCGTGCGGATGACGTCGTGGTTGAGCTTGTTGGCGCGCACGTAGGCCAGGGCCGCGTACCACTTGTAGTCCATCAGCCGCGCTTCCTGCTCCAGCGGCGCATCGGGCCAGCGGATGTGCAGGCCGCCGGGCGGCATCGCAAAGTCTTCGGGCAGCACGATCTTCACGCGCTCGGGGTCGACGATGACGCTGGCGCTGCTCTCCACCACCTCCTGGATCGTCTTCATGCCGCTCCACACGCCCGAGAAGCGGCTCATCGCGAAGGCGTGCAGCCCCATGTCGAGGATGTCCTGCACGCTGCTCGGAAAGAACACCGGCAACCCGCAGGCCTTGAAGATGTGGTCGCTCTGGTGTGGCGCGGTGCTGCTCTTGCTGACGTGGTCGTCACCGGCAATCGCGATGACGCCGCCGTGCCGGGACGTGCCGGCCATGTTGGCGTGCTTGAACACATCGGAGCAGCGGTCCACGCCCGGGCCCTTGCCGTACCAGATGCCGAAGACGCCGTCGTACTTGTTCTGCTGCGGGTACAGGTCGAGCTGCTGCGTGCCCCACACGGCGGTGGCGCCGAGTTCCTCGTTCACGCCGGGCTGGAAGACGACGTGGTGCTGGGCGAGGTGCTTCTTCGCGGCCACCAGCGCCTGGTCATAGCCCCCTAGGGGGCTTCCACGGTACCCGCTCACGAAGCCGGCGGTGTTCAGGCCGGCGAGCACGTCGCGCTGGCGCTGCAGCATCGGCAGCCGCACGAGTGCCTGCACGCCGCTCATGAAGGCACGGCCGCTGGCCAGGCTGTACTTGTCGTCCAGCGTGGCGGCTTCGAGGGCCTTGCGGACGTGCTCGGGCAGGGGGGCGTTCATGCTCACGGCTCCAGGCCCGGACTCGGGCACGCCGGGCTGCGCGGCAGTGTAGGCACATCGCGCGCGCATGTCCTTTCGTTTTCGGCGCTGCAGGCGGGGCCTTGCGCAAGCTTTATGCTCCCGCATGCCCCACAAGCAAGCAATGACGCCCAAGGGCCCGAAATCGGGGGTAACCCGTGCTGCAGCGGGGGCGACCGTTGCTGCGGGCGAGAGCCCCGAACCCCCCGGCACGCTCGACCGCTACGACCTCGCCATCCTGGCCCAGCTGCAGGCCGACGCGCGCCTGAGCAACGCCGAGCTCGCCACGCGCATCGGCCTGAGTGCCGCGCCCACCTGGCGCCGCGTGAAGTGGCTCGAGGACCAGGGCTACATCACCGGCTACAGGGCTGAACTCGATCGCCGAAAGGTCGGTCTCGGCGTGCTGGCCTTCGTGCGCCTGGACTGCGAGCGCAACAACAGTGCCAGCACGCGCGCGCTCGAAGAAGCCATCCGCGCCCGCCCCGAGGTGCTGGCCTGTCACTACATCAGCGGCACCGGCACCTTCGAGCTGCACGTCGTGGCCACCGACCTGGATGCCTTCTCGCGGCTGGCGCTGGACGTGCTCTTCAAGCTGCCCAACGTGAAGGACCTGCACACCAGCTTCAGCCTCGGCGAGGTCAAGACCGGTGGCGCGTTGCCGCTGGCGCATCTGGCGAGGCCGCGCTGATGCCGGCGCCGCGGCCGCTGCCCGAGGACACCGAGCCCGCGGTGCTACGCTCGCCGACCGCCATGAACCGGCTCCTCGACGTCCTCCTGACCACCGACCCGGTGCAGCGCGTGCGCCTGGCGCAAGCCGGCCTGGCGATGCTGCTGATGGCCGCCGGCGTGGCGGCGATGCACTACTTCGTCGCCGTCGGCGTGGCGGCCCTGGTGCCGGTGATGGCCTGGTCGGCGTTCACCCTCGTGGGCATGCTGGTGTTCTTCGCGCTCATCCGCAGCGGGGTGTCGCGCCGCTGGTCGGAGCCTTCGCTGACGGTGCCGCAGATCCTGTTTGCGCTGGCCTGCAGTGCCGGGGCCTACACGCTGCTCGGGGCCGGGCGCGGCGCGGTGTTCCCGGTGGTGATGGTGGTGCTGATGTTCGGCATGTTCGTGGTCTCGCCACGGCAGATGCGCTGGCTGAGCGTCTACGCCGTGCTGCTGCTGGGAACGGCCATGGCCTTCATGACGATGACACAGCCGCGGCAGTACCCGCTGATCATCGAGGTCGGCCACTTCCTGCTGGTGGCGACGATGCTGCCGGCGGTGTCGCTGCTGGCGGGGCGGCTGTCGCGCATGCGCATGCGCGCGCGCCAGCAGCGGGTCGAGCTCGCGCAGGCGCTGGCCCGTCTGCGCGAGAACGTCACCCGCGACGAGCTCACCGGCCTCATCAACAAGCGCCACATGCTGACGCTGATGTCCCAGGAGCACCAGCGCTGCGTCCGCAGCGGCCAGAGCTTCTGCCTGGCGATGCTCGACGTCGACCGCTTCAAGCCCATCAACGAGGCCCACGGCTACGCGGTGGGCGACGCCGTGCTCTCGGCGCTGGCACAGGAGGCGCAGCGCCAGGTGCGCGTGTCCGACGTGCTGGCGCGCTGGGGCGGCGAGGAGTTCCTGCTGATGATGAGCGACACGCGGGCCGCGCTGGCCCGCGGTGGCCTGGAGCGCCTGCAGCAGCGGCTGGCGGCGCTGCGCATCCTGCATGGCGCGGCGGCGGTGCACGTCACCCTCTCGGCGGGCATGGCCGAGCACATCGCGGGTGAATCGCTGGAGCGCACGCTCGAGCGCGCCACGGCGGCGCTGGCCGAGGCCAAGGCGCAGGGTTCCGGCCGCGTGGTCGTGGCCAGCTGATGCCCTCGGCGCGGCTGCCCGCAGGCCACCTGCTGCTGGCGCTGGCGGTGGTGGCGGTGTGGGGCAGCAACTTCGTCGTCATCAAGTGGGCGCTGGCGGTGATGCCGCCGTTCCTGCTGGGCTTTCTGCGCTTTGCCATCGCGCTGGTGCCGGCCCTGCTGTTCGTGCCGCGACCAGCGGTGCGCTGGCCGCTGCTGGCGGCCTATGGCGGGCTGATCGGCGCCGGGCAGTTCGGGCTGCTGTACCTGGCCATCGACGGCCACATCGCTCCGGGGATGGCCTCGCTGGTGATCCAGACCCAGGTGTTCTTCACCATCGGCCTGGCGATGTGGGCCGACGGCGAGCGCTTGCGGCCGGTGCAGGTCGTGGCGCTGGCGCTGGCCGTGCTGGGCGTCGTCCTCATCGGCGTCAACACCGGCGGCGACGTCTCGGCGCTCGGTCTCGGCCTCGTGCTGCTGGCTGCGCTGTCGTGGGCCGGGGGCAACCAGGTGGCGCGGCGCATGGGCCGGGTGCCGATGCTCGGCGTGGTGGTGTGGTCCAGCGCCTTTGCGCTGCCGCCGCTGGCCCTGCTCACCCTGCTGGCCGAAGGGCCGGCGCGCATCGGTGGCGCGTTCGCCGCGGCCGATGCCGCCACCTGGGCGGAGGTGGCCTGGCAGGCGGTGGGGAACACGCTGTTCGGCTACGCTGCCTGGGGTTGGTTGCTGGCGCGCCACCCGGCCGGCACCATCGCACCGATGGCACTGGGCGTGCCGGTGTTCGGCATGGCCAGCGCGGCGTGGTGGCTGGCCGAGCCGCTGCCCGCCTGGAAACTTGGCGCCGCCGCACTCGTGATCGGCGGCTTGGTGCTCAACCTGCTCGCGCAGAAGCGCGGGCCCTGATGCGGACGTGTCGCCTCGATGTGGCTGTTGATCCTTGAAGCGATGGCCGCGCTGGCCCTGCTGCTGTTTGCCGTCTGGTGGACGATGTTCTCGGGCCGCAAGCGGCGTGACGATGACGACGAGCCGGGGGCGAAGCCTTAGCCCGGATATTTCACCAGCAGCAGGTCGGCGGCCTCGTGCCGAAGCGCGTTTTCATAGGTATCTGACGCCAATGAAAACCGAGGACCGCCGATGCCAAAGTGTACCGATGAGGCTGTCGAGTTTGGACGTGTCGGGCG
>JADCGQ010000017.1 GCA_020248945.1 Rubrivivax sp. | reverse complement strand
TGGCCTGCGCCAGCGCGGTCTTCTGCGTCTCATTGGCTTCACCCATAGGGTGAGTGTGCCAAACAGCCTCAACCCCGCGCCAGCGTTGAAGAAAACCGCCGTGGCCCAGGTTCAACTGCAGGACTTAGGTTCAGTGTCAGCTACCTGCCCAGCACGCCGCTGCTGAGCAACGGCGTGATGCTGGCCGACGGTCTGGCGGGCAGCACGTCGTTCCTCGGCAAGACCGGCTTCTTCATCCCCACGGCCACGCTCAGCGGCTGGATCATCTCGGGCAGCGGCCTCGTGCTGAGCAACGGGCTCGTCATGAGCGAAGGGCTGGTGATGAGCGAAGGTCTCGTGATGAGCGAGGGCCTCGTCATGAGCGAGGGACTGGTCATGAGCGAGGGCCTCGTGATGAGCGAAGGCCTGGTCATGAGCGAGGGCCTCGTGATGAGCGAGTTCCAGCGCGCCCTGGTGCAGGGGGAGTGAAGCCATGAACCACTTGCTTCACCTCCTTTGCCTGGCCCTGCAGCAAGCCAGCCGGGCGCCGACCACGGCCTGACCCCGCGCCCCGGCCGGGGCCGGGGCTTCAGTGCACCACGCGCTCGAAGCTGAACTCGCCGCCGTCCACGTTGACCGGGATCACGTCCTTCGGCCCGAAGCGGCCCTGCAGGATGAGCTTGCTCACCGGGTTCTCGATGCGCTGCTGGATGGCCCGCTTCAGCGGCCGCGCACCGAACACCGGGTCGAAGCCCACCTTGGCCAGCTCGGCCAGCGCGGCCGGGCTCACGTCGAGCCGCATCTCGAGCTTCTCGAGCCGGTCCTGCAGCAGCTTGAGCTGGATCTTCGCGATGTTCTCGATGTGCTTCTGGTCGAGCGCGTGGAACACCACGGTCTCGTCGATGCGGTTCAGGAACTCGGGCCGGAAGTGCTGCTTGACCTCGCCCCAGACGGCGTCCTTGATGTCCTCGGCCGGCTGCCCGGCCATCTGCATGATCATCTGCGAGCCCAGGTTGCTGGTCATCACGATGACGGTGTTCTTGAAGTCCACCGTGCGGCCCTGGCCGTCGGTCAGGCGTCCGTCGTCGAGCACCTGCAAGAGCACGTTGAAGACATCCGGGTGCGCCTTCTCGACCTCGTCGAGCAGCAGCACGCTGTAGGGCTTGCGGCGCACGGCCTCGGTGAGCGCGCCGCCTTCGTCGTAGCCCACGTAGCCGGGTGGCGCGCCGATCAGGCGGCTGACGGAGTGCTTCTCCATGTACTCGCTCATGTCGACGCGGATCAGGTGGTCGACGCTGTCGAACAGGAAGCCGGCCAGCGCCTTGCACAGCTCGGTCTTGCCCACGCCGGTGGGGCCCAGGAACAGGAAGCTGCCGAGCGGGCGGTTGGGGTCGGAGAGCCCCGCGCGTGAGCGGCGGATGGCGTCGGCCACGGCCACGATGGCCTCGTCCTGGCCTACGACGCGCTCGTGCAGCTTGGCCTCCATCTGCAGCAGCTTGTCGCGCTCGCCCTGCATCAGCTTGCTCACCGGGATGCCGGTGGCGCGGCTCACCACTTCGGCGATCTCCTCGGCGCCCACCATCGTGCGCAGCAGCTGCGGGCGGCCGCCGGTCTTCTTGTCGGTTTCCTTGGACTGTGCGTCCTTCAGGCGCTTCTCGATCTCGGGCAGGCGGCCGTACTGCAGCTCGGCCACCTTGTCGAAGTTGCCCCTGCGGGTGAGCTCCTCGATCTGCGAGCGCACGCGGTCGCGCTCGGCCAGCAGTTCCTCGCTGCCCTGCGCGGCGGCCTTCTCGGCCTTCCAGATCTCGTCGAGGTCGTTCAGCTCGCGCTGCAGCTTGAGGATCTCTTCCTCGATGAGGCCGAAGCGCTTGATGGAGGCCTCGTCCTTTTCCTTCTTCACCGCCTCGCGCTCGATCTTCAGCTGGATCAGCCGGCGATCGAGCTTGTCCATCGCCTCGGGCTTGGAGTCCTTCTCGATCTTCACCTTGGCCGCGGCCTCGTCGATCAGGTCGATGGCCTTGTCGGGCAGGAAGCGGTCGGTGATGTAGCGGTGGCTCAGCTCGGCCGCGGCCACGATGGCCGGGTCGGTGATCTCGACACCGTGGTGCACCTCGTACTTCTCCTGCAGGCCGCGCAGGATGGCTACCGTGGCCTCCACGGTCGGCTCTTCGACCAGCACCTTCTGGAAGCGGCGCTCGAGCGCGGCGTCCTTCTCGACGTACTTGCGGTACTCGTTCAACGTGGTGGCGCCGATGCAGTGCAGCTCGCCGCGGGCCAGCGCCGGCTTGAGCATGTTGCCGGCGTCGATGGCGCCCTCGGCCTTGCCGGCGCCCACCATGGTGTGCAGCTCGTCGATGAACAGGATGATGCGGCCCTCGTCGAGCGCCACCTCCTTGAGCACGGCCTTCAGCCGCTCTTCGAACTCGCCGCGGAACTTGGCGCCGGCGAGCAAGCCCGCCATGTCGAGCACCAGCACGCGCTTGTCTTTCAGGCTCTCGGGCACCTCGCCGTTGACGATGCGCTGCGCCAGGCCCTCGACGATGGCCGTCTTGCCCACGCCGGGCTCGCCGATCAACACCGGGTTGTTCTTGCTGCGCCGCTGCAGCACCTGGATGGCGCGGCGGATCTCGTCGTCGCGGCCGATCACGGGGTCGAGCTTGCCCTGGCGGGCGCGCTCGGTGAGGTCGAGCGTGTACTTCTTGAGCGCCTCGCGCTGGCCCTCGGCGTCGGCGCTGTCGACCTTGGCGCCGCCGCGCACGGCGATGATGGCGGCCTCGAGCGACTTGCGCGTGAGGCCGTGGCCACGGACCACCGCGCCGAAGTCGGTCTTGGCGTCGGCGGCGGCCAACAGGAACATCTCGCTGGCGACGAAGCCGTCACCCCGCTTGCCGGCTTCCTTGTCGGCGGCCTGCAGCAGCGAGGTGAGATCGCGGCCCGGCTGCACCGGCTGCCCGCCCTGCACCTGCGGCAGCGCGTCGATGGCGGTGTCCATGGCCGTGACCAGCGCGGCCGGGTTGGCGCCGGCGCGTTCGAGCAAGGCGCGTGGGCCGTCGGGCTGGGCGAGCATGGCGGCCAGCAGGTGCGGCGGCTCGATGTAGGGGTTGTCGCGCGCCACGGCGGCGCTGCTGGCGTCTTGCAGGGCCTGCTGCAAGGCAGTGGTGAACTTGTCGAATCGCATACGTCGTCCTCCGGTCTTCCCTGCATTTGGGGCCGCCGCAGCGCCGTTCAAGCCGCCCGCTTGCTCAAGGGTGGAGAACGTCGCCCAGCGCGCGGTAGTGGCCAGCCTGGAACAGCAGCGGCGGCACGGCGATGCTGTTGCAGCCGAGCACGCGGCCGATGAACAGCAGGTGGTCACCCGCCTCCTGGGTCGATAGCGTCTCACACTCGAACACGGCCACTGCACCCGCCAGCACCGGCGAGCCGTGCTCGCCGGCCGACCAGTCGCCCTGGTCGAACCGGTCGACCTTGCGCGAAGCGAAGTGCCTGGACAGCGCCAGCTGCGACTCCGCCAGCACATTGATGGCAAAGCGCCGGGCCGCCGAAAACGCGTCCGCTGACGGGCTTTCGCGGCGCAACGACCACAACACCAGCGGCGGCTCGAGCGACAGCGAGTTGAACGAGTTGGCCGTCAGGCCGACGCGCGTGCCGACGTCGTCGACACAGGTCACGATGGTCACGCCCGTGGTGAAGCGGCCCAGCGCTGAGCGCAGGTGGCGGGCGTCGACCGGAGCCGACGGGCCGTGAGCGGGCGCCTCAGCGGCCACCGGCAGCATTGCTCGCCTCGATGCCCCAGCGCGCCAGCGCCTCGTCGTCGGCCACGCGGGCGTCGACCCAGCGCTCTCCCGACGGGGTGGTTTCCTTCTTCCAGAACGGCGCGTGGGTCTTGAGGTAGTCCATGATGAACTCGCAGGCCTCAAAGGCCTGTCCGCGGTGCGCCGAGGTGACGGCCACCAGCACGATCTGCTCGCCCGGCAGCAGCCGGCCGACACGGTGCACCACACGCGCGCCGCGAATGTCGAAGCGAGCGCTGGCCGCGTCGATCATGGCCTCGATCGCTTTCTCGGTCATGCCCGGGTAGTGCTCGAGTTGCATCGCGCTGACGGGCTCGCCGGCAGCCGGGTGACCGCGCTCGCGCACGGTGCCGACGAAGCTGGCCACGGCGCCAACCCCGAGGTCGCCATCACGCAGCGCGGCGGTTTCGACTGACACGTCGAAGTCCTGAGTCTGGATGCGCACGCGCGGTGCCGCGGTCTCCACTTCAACCTCCTGTCACGGGCGGGAAAAAAGCCACCTCAGCGCCATCGACCAGCGCCGCGTCGTCACCGCAGATGGCTTGCGACAAAGCGGCCCGCACGGGCAGGCCCACGGCCAGCACCTCGCCGTGGCGCCCTCCCCGTGCCCTCAGGAAGGCTCGCAGTGAGCCGACCGTGCTGCCCTCGGGTAACTGGACCGTCTCTTGCGGTCCCAGGGCCTCGCGAAGCGCGGCGAAGTAGCGGACGTGGACGGTTGGCATCGGTTTTCTGGATGGGCCCACAACGGCGGGCCGGGCTGAAGGTGGCGCCAAGGGTCGGTTGGCGCGGTCCAATCGTAACCAGCCCGGGATCCCCCTCTGGTGGTCTCGGCGCCTGCGGGATGGCGGCCTGCCACCCCCCCTGATCAGGGGGGAAGGCAAACGAAAGGGTATGGACAGGGCTTTCGCAACCGAGATACGTTCTGAAAGAGTGTTCGCAGTTCAGGGGTTCGCCATGCACGCAGCTTCGGTTCGCACGAGTTCCCGGTCGTCGGCACAGAACCTCCTTGCCTGGGCCGTGGCGGCAAGCGCCCTGCTGTCCGGGCTTGCATCCGCCATGCCGACCACCTACACCGGCAGTGGCCTGGTCGGCCCCACGGCCCCGCCCATTGGCCCGACCGCGCCCTTCCTGGCCACCGGCATCTACGACTTCTCGGGCATGGGGTCGTTCAGCCTGCTGTCGAACTTCGACTTCAACTTCGTCACCGGCACCGGCAGCGGCACCTTCTCGTTCACGCAGGGCGGCCAGTCCTTCAGCGGCAGCCTGACGACCACCTCCGCGCCTGTGGCGCTCGGTCCGGGCTTCGAGATCGCCTACACCGTCACGGCTGGCACCGGCATCTACTCGGGGTTCACCGGCGGCGGCAACGGGCTGATCCGCCTGCTGTCCGATCCTGCCGGTCCACCGCCCTACTCGTTCATCGAGGCCGGCATCATGAACGTGGTGCCCGAGCCGGCCACCTACCTGATGATGCTGGGGGGCGTTGCCGGCTTGGTGGCACTGCGCCTGCGCCGGCGCGACTGATCCACCCGCTGTTCAGCCGCCGATCCAGCCGGCCAGCGGCCGGTAGGCGACAAGGTCGCCTGCCGCGATGGGCTGCCCCGCCGGCACGTCGACCAGCCCGTCGGCCCACACGGTGGAGGTGAGCACGCCCGAGCCCTGGTTGACGAACAGTTCCAGCCGGCCGTCGGCGGCCACGCGCACGCGCAGGAACTCGCGGCGCTTGTCGGGGCGCGGCCAGTCGAAGCCGGCGCGCATCGGCAAGGCTGGCGGCAGCCCGGCGGGCAGGCCTTGCAGCGCCGCCAGCACCTCGCGCACGGCCAGCAGCCAGGTCACGAACGACGACACCGGGTTGCCGGGCAACCCCACCAGCAGCGCCTCGCTGCCATCGGCGCGGCGGATGGCGCCGAAGGCCAGCGGCTTGCCGGGCTTGATGGCGAGTTGCCAGTTTTCGAGCCGACCTTCGGCCTGCGCCGCGGGCTTGAGGTGGTCTTCCTCGCCCACCGAGACACCGCCGCTGGTGACGATGAGGTCGTGGCCGGCCGCGGCCTGGCGCAGCGCGGCGCGGGTGGCATCCAGCCGGTCGGGCACGTTGCCCAGGTCGGTGACGGCGCAGCCGGCGGCCTCGGCCAGCGCGCGCAGCGTGTAGCGGTTGCTGTTGTACAGGGCGCCGGGCTTCAGCGGCTCGCCGGGCATGGCGAGCTCGTCGCCGGTGCACAGGATGGCCACGCGCGGGCGGCGCAGCACCGGCAGTTCGCCCACGCCCACCGAGGCCGCCAGGCCCAGCGCCTGCGGCGACAGCCGCTGGCCGGAGGCCAGCACCACGGCGCCCTCGGCCACGTCTTCGCCCCGGCGGCGGACGGCCAGGCCCGGCTGCGGCACGGTGTTCACGCGCACGGCGGCGCTGCCTGCCGCATCCACCGCCTCGCACTGCTCCTGCATCACCACCGCATCGGCCCCCTCGGGCACGAGCGCGCCGGTGAAGATGCGCGCGGCGGTGCCCGGCTGCAGCGGCTGGCCCACATGGCCGGCCGGAATGCGCTGCGACACCGGCAGCACCGTGCCGGCGGCCGGCACATCGGCCGCGCGCATCGCATAGCCGTCCATCGCCGAGTTGTCGGCGCCAGGCACGGCGATGGGGGCGCGCACCTCGGCGGCCAGCACGCGGCCCAGGACGTGGAAGGTGGAGACGGTGTCGGTCTCGGTGATGCGGTGCGCGGCGGCCGCGGCAGCCAGGCGCTGCAGCGCGTCGTCCAGCGGCAGCAAAGGACGGGAGGCGTTCATGGCCAGGCACTCAGGCGTGCTGCTCGATGTAGGCCCGCACCGGCGCTACTTGGGGCGCCATCACCGCAAAGCGGCGCGGCAGCGACTCCAGGTGCCGCAGCGCTGCCGGTGGTTCGGGGTTCACGCCCGTGGCCTCGAGGATCGTGGCCGCGAACTTGGCCGGCAGCGCGGTCTCCAGCACGATCATCGGCACACCGGGCTCGCGCTGCTCCCAGGCCACCTTCAGGCCATCGGCCGTGTGGGTGTCGATCAGCGTGGCGTGCTGCTGCCAGCACTTGCGGATGGTCTCCAGCCGGTCGGCGTGCGTGCTGCGGCCGCTGGCAAAGCCGAAGTCGGCACGCGCGCGCTGCATTGTCGCGGCGTCGAGCGTGAAACCGCCCTGCCGCGGCACCTGTTCGCCGAACAGGCGTGCCACCGTGGCGCCGTCACGGCCGAGCAGGTCGAACACGAAGCGCTCGAAGTTGCTGGCCTTGCTGATGTCCATGCTCGGGCTCGAGGTCTCGTGCGTCTCGGCGCTGGCGCGCACGCGGTAGGCGCCGGTGCGGAAGAACTCGTCGAGCACGTCGTTTTCGTTCGTGGCCACCACCAGCCGGCGGATCGGCAGCCCCATGCTGCGCGCCACGTGGCCGGCGCAGACGTTGCCGAAGTTGCCGCTGGGCACCGTGAAGCTCACGACCTCGTCGTTGCTCTTCGTGGCCTGGAAGTAACCCGCGAAGTAGTAGATGACCTGGGCCAAGAGGCGTGCCCAGTTGATGCTGTTGACGGTGCCGATCTTCCAGCGCCGCTTGAAGGCGAGGTCGTTGCTGACGGCCTTGACGATGTCCTGGCAGTCGTCGAACACGCCCTCGACGGCGATGTTGTGGATGTTGGCGTCCTGCAGGCTGAACATCTGCGCCTGCTGGAACGGGCTCATGCGGCCGTGCGGGCTGAGCATGAACACCTTGATGCCCTTCTTGCCGCGCATCGCGTACTCGGCGGCGCTGCCCGTGTCTCCGCTGGTGGCGCCCAGGATGTTGAGCGCTTCGCCGCGGCGGGCCAGCTCGTACTCGAACAGGTGGCCCAGCAGCTGCATGGCCATGTCCTTGAAGGCCAGCGTCGGGCCATTGGACAGCGCCTGCAGTTGCAGCCCCGGTTCCAGCGTCTTCAGCGGCGTGATGGCGGCGCTGCCGAACACCGCTTCGGTGTAGGTGGCGTGCACCAGGCGCTTGAGGTCGGCCGCCGGGATGTCGTCGATGTAGAGGCTGAGGATCTCGAAGGCCAGCTCGGCGTACGACAGGCCGCGCCAGCGGGCCAGCGTGGCCGCATCGACCTTCGGGTAGTGCGTCGGCAGGTACAGGCCGCCATCCGGCGCCAGGCCCTCGAGCAGGATGTCGGAGAAGCCGCGGAGCGTCTGATCCCCGCGCGTGCTGAGGTACTTCATCAGCTGAGTTCTTCCTTCCGCAGCTTCACGATCGGCGCCAGCACCGTGGGCAGCACCTGCATCTGCGCCAGCGCCGCGCTCATGCGGCCCTCCACCGTGTCGTGCGTGAGGATGATGAGATCGGTCTGCTTCTCGCCTTCGGCGCTTTCGCGCTGCAGCACCGCGTCGATGCTGATGTCGTGCTCGGCCAGGATGCCGGTGATGCGCGCCAGCACGCCGGCCTTGTCGGCCACCACCAGGCGCAGGTAGTACGCGGTGACCACCTCGCTGATCGGCAGGATGGGCGTGTCGGCCAGGCTGCCGGGCTGAAAGGCCAGGTGCGGCACGCGGTGGCCGGGGTCGGCGCTCTGCAGCCGGGCGATGTCCACCAGGTCGGCGATCACGGCGCTGGCGGTGGGCTCGCTGCCGGCGCCCTTGCCGTAGTAGAGCGTGGTGCCCACGGCATCGGCCTTCACGACGACGGCGTTCATGGCGCCTTCGACGTTGGCGATCAGGCGGGTCGACGGGATCAGCGTCGGGTGCACCCGCAGCTCGATTCCTTGTTCACGGCGGCGCGCGATGCCCAGCAGCTTGATGCGGTAGCCCAGCTGCTCGGCATACCGAATGTCGGCGGCCTGCAGCGCCGTGATGCCCTCGACGTGCGCCTTGTCGAACTGCACCGGCACGCCAAAGGCGATGGCCGACAGGATGGTGGCCTTGTGCGCGGCGTCCACGCCCTCGATGTCGAAGGTGGGGTCGGCCTCGGCGTAGCCCAGGCGCTGCGCTTCCTTCAGCACGGTGCCGAAGTCCAGGCCCTTGGCGCGCATCTCCGACAGGATGAAGTTCGTGGTGCCGTTGATGATGCCGGCCACCCAATCGATGCGGTTGGCCGTGAGGCCCTCGCGCAGCGCCTTGATGATGGGGATGCCACCGGCCACCGCGGCCTCGAAGGCCACCGTGACGCCGCGTTCGCGTGCCGCGGCGAAGATCTCGGTGCCGTGCACCGCCAGCAGCGCCTTGTTGGCAGTGACGACGTGCTTGCCCTGGCGGATGGCCTCGAGCACCAGCTTCTTGGCGATGCCGTAGCCGCCGATGAGCTCGACGACGACGTCGATGTCCGGGTCGGCCACCACGGCGGCGGCATCGGCCACCACGCGAGCGCGGCCCTTGACGACGGACTCGGCGCGTGCAGTGTCGAGGTCAGCCACCACGGCGATCTCGATGGCGCAGCCGGCGCGCCGGCGGATCTCTTCCTGGTTGCGGGCCAGCACCTCGAAGGTGCCGCTGCCCACGGTGCCGATGCCCAGCAGGCCGACGCGGAGTGGTTTCATGCGGAGTGACGTTTGCGGTAGCCGTGGAGAAAACGTTCGATGCGGCCGACGGCCTCGGCGAGGTCGTCGACGTTGGGCAGGAAGACGAGCCGGAAGTGGTCGTGATCGGGCCAGTTGAAGCCCGTGCCCTGCACGATGAGCACCTTCTGCTCGGCCAGCAGTTCGTAGGCGAACTGCTGGTCGTCGGCGATCGGGTACATCTTAGGATCGAGGCGCGGAAACATGTACAGCGCCGCCTTGGGCTTGACGACGCTCAGGCCCGGAATCTGCGTCAGCAGCTCGTAGGCCTTGTCGCGCTGCCGGCACAGCCGCCCGCCGGGCGCCACCAGGTCCTTGATGCTCTGGTAGCCGCCCAGGGCCGTCTGGATGGCCAGCTGCCCCGGCGTGTTGGCGCACAGGCGCATGCTGGCCAGCATGTTCAGGCCCTCGATGTAGTCGCGGGCACTGCGCTTGGCGCCCGACACCACCATCCAGCCCGAGCGGAAGCCGCAAGCGCGGTAGTTCTTCGACAGGCCGTTGAAGGTGACGAAGAGCACGTCGTCGGCCAGGCTCGCGATGCTGGTGTGCGTGGCGCCGTCGTAGAGCGTCTTGTCGTAGATCTCGTCGGCGAAGACGATCAGCTGGTGCTGGCGCGCCACGTCGACGATGGCCTGCAGCACCTCGGTCGGGTACAGCGCGCCGGTGGGGTTGTTGGGGTTGATGACGACGATGGCCTTGGTCTGCGGCGTGATGCGGGCCTTGATGTCGTCGATGTCGGGCAGCCAGCCCGAGCCTTCGTCGCAGCGGTAGTGCACCGGGGTGCCGCCCGACAGGCTCACCACGGCCGTGTACAGCGGGTAGTCGGGGCTCGGGATGAGCACCTCGTCGCCGGCGTCGAGCAGTGCGTTCATGCTCATCGCGATCAGCTCGGAGGCCCCGTTGCCCAGGTAGATGTCGTCCACCGTCACGCCGGCAACGGCCTTCTCCTGCGTGTAGTGCATCACCGCCTTGCGCGGCGCGAACAGGCCCTTGCTGTCGGTGTAGCCGGCGGCCACCTGCGAGGGCAGGTTGTGGATCATGTCCTGCACGATCTCGTCCGGCGGCATCACCCCGAACGCGGCCACGTTGCCGATGTTCAGCTTGATGATGCGGTGGCCCTCGTCCTCCATCTGCCGCGCCTTGTCGAGCACGGGGCCGCGGATGTCGTAGCCGACGTTGGCGAGCTTGGCAGACTTGACGATGGGCTTCACGGGCGGCGGCCGTCTTTGCGGAGCGCGCAGACGGGGGTGGCTGGAGGGAACCTAAAATTATCCGCCATGAAGTTCCAGCCCGACACGCTCGCCGGCACCAACACCATCACCCGCTTCGACGGCAGGCGCCTCTGGGTGGGCCCGGCGCTGCAGGGTGGCAGCGTGCTCGTGCCCTGGGTCGGCGCTGTGGAGCCCTGGCCCCTGGGCAGCGCGGCCGAACTGACGGCGGCCCACCTCGAGCGCATCGTGGCGCTCAAGCCCGAGGTCGTGATCTACGGCAGCGGCCCGCGGCTCGTGTTCCCGCCGGCGGCGCTGACCCGGGTGCTGTTCGAGCGCCGCATCGGGCTGGAAACCATGGACACGGCGGCCGCCTGCCGCACCTACAACGTGCTGGCCAGCGAAGGCCGCTCGGTGGTGGCGGCCCTCATCCTGCCGCCCGCCTGAGTGCGTGGGCCGGAAGGCCCTGCGCGCCGACCTATAATTCGGCGTTGGGGTCGGCTTGCAGCTGAACCTGCGCCAACCAGGGAACTTCCGAGAACATCTTCCATGACGCCTGTCATCAACAAAGCACTCCCGGAATTCGAAGCATTGGCCACCAGCGGCGTGAAGTTCACGCCCCAGTCCAACCTCGGCAAGGCCGTCGTCCTGTACTTCTATCCCAAGGACAACACCCCCGGCTGCACGACCGAGGCCATGCAGTTCCGCGACCAGCACAAGGATTTCCTCAAGGCCGGTGCCGTGGTGTTCGGCGTCTCGCGCGACAACATGGCCAGCCACGAGAAGTTCAAGGCCAACCTCGAGCTGCCCTTCGAGCTGATCGCCGACACCGAAGAGAAGCTCTGCCACATGTTCGGCGTCGTCAAGAACAAGATCATGTACGGCAAGAAGGTCAAGGGCATCGAGCGCAGCACCTTCCTGATCGACGCTGAAGGCGTGATGCGTGCCGAGTGGCGTGGCATCAAGGTCGCCGGCCACGTCGAAGAGGTGCTGCTGGCGGTGAAGGCGCTGAAGAAGGCCGCTTGAACATCCGCGAGTCCCGTGCCGGCCGGTGGCGCCCCGCCACCCCGGCCCTGTTCATTGCAGCCGCGCGGCCTGGCCGACGCGGCTTTTTCGTTTCTGCAACCCGGATTCATCTCCATGCCCCTGCCCAAGCCGCCGTCCAAGAAGGGTGACCTGCTGCAAGCCGCCGACTACGAGGCGCAGGCCGCGCCGCGGGCCGAGAAGCGCTCGATGAAGTCGCGGGCCTCCGACGCCACGCCCGCCCCTGCCGCGCTGGAACTGCGCGATGGCGGCACGGCCGTGGCCGCCCGCCCTGCCGCGCCGGTAGCCGCTGCCCCCGTGGCCGCGCCGGCCGCGGCTGCGCCCCGCATGCCCGCGGAGCCGCGCGCCAAGGCGCGCAAGCCGCGCAGCACCGGGCCGGCGAAGCTGTTCGTGCTCGACACCAACGTGCTGATGCACGATCCGATGAGCCTGTTCCGCTTCGAGGAACACGACGTCTTCCTGCCGATGATCACGCTGGAAGAGCTCGACGGCCACAAGAAGGGCATGAGCGAGGTCGCGCGCAGCGTGCGCCAGGTCAGCCGCGAGCTCGACGCGCTGGCCACCTTCGACAAGCAGACGGGCGGCACCGACCCCTCCGAAGGCATCCTGCTGGGCAAGACCGGCCACCGCGAGGCCGGCGGCAAGCTGTTCTTCCAGACCACGCTGCTCGACGTGAAGCTGCCCGCCGGCCTGCCGCAGGGCAAGGCCGACAACCAGATCCTCGGCGTCGTGCAGAGCCTGCGAGAGCGCTTCCCGCAGCGCGAGGTGGTGCTGGTGTCGAAGGACATCAACATGCGCGTGAAGGCGCGCGCCCTGGGCCTGCCGGCCGAGGACTACTTCAACGACAAGACGCTCGAAGATGGCGACCTGCTCTACACCGGCGTGCTGCCGCTGCCCGCCGACTTCTGGGACCGCCATGGCAAGACCATGGAGAGTTGGCAGCAGGGCGGCCACACCTACTACCGCATCAGCGGCCCGATCGTGCCGGCGCTGCTGATCAACCAGTTCGTCTACCACGAGGTGCCGGGCGGCCCGAACCTGTACGCCAAGGTCACCGAGATCACCGGCAAGACGGCCGTGCTGAAGACGCTGCGCGACTACACCCACGGCAAGAACGCCGTCTGGGGCGTGACGGCGCGCAATCGCGAGCAGAACTTCGCGCTCAGCCTGCTGATGGACGCCGACTGCGACTTCATCACCCTCACCGGCACCGCCGGCACCGGCAAGACGCTGATGACGCTGGCTGCGGCGCTAAGCCAGGTGCTCGATGAGCGCCGCTACAGCGAGATCATCGTCACCCGCGTCACCGTGCCGGTGGGCGACGACATCGGCTTTCTGCCCGGCAACGAGGAAGAGAAGATGGGCCCCTGGATGGGCGCGCTCGACGACAACCTCGAGGTGCTGGCGCGCAGCGACAGCAGCGCCGGCGAGTGGGGTCGCGCGGCCACGAACGACCTCGTGCGCAGCAAGATCAAGATCAAGAGCCTGAACTTCATGCGCGGGCGCACCTTCCTGAACAAGTTCGTCATCATCGACGAGGCGCAGAACCTCACGCCCAAGCAGATGAAGACGCTGATCACGCGCGCCGGCCCGGGCACGAAGATCGTCTGCCTCGGCAACCTGGCGCAGATCGACACGCCCTACCTCACCGAAGGCTCCAGCGGCCTCACCTACGCGGTGGACCGCTTCAAGGGCTGGCCGCACGGCGGCCACGTGACGCTGGCGCGCGGCGAGCGCTCGCGGCTGGCGGACTACGCGTCGGACGTGCTGTAGCGCGACCAGGCGGCCCGGCTCAGTCGGCCTCGCGCACGCGCCAGTAGCGTGCGAAGCGCGGCAGGCCGTCGTCGGTGAGGCCCTGGTAGCGGAAGCTCACGCGCGTGCCAACAGGCGGTGGCGCGGCGCGCTCGGCGTCGGTGAAGCCGGTGCCGAGGCGGAACTCGCGGCCGTCGGGCAATTGCACGCGCAAGGCGCCCATCCGGCCCTCGTGGCGGCCACGCCCGGGCAGATGGCCCAGCACCACGGCCTCGGCATCGGCCTGCGGCTTGAGCTTCAGCAGATCGGCGCTGCGGCCGGGCTGCCAGAGCGCCGCGGCGCGGTGCAGCATCAGGCCCTCGCCGCCAGCTCGCAGCACCTCGTCGAGCCGGCGCGCCAGTGCGGCGGCATCGGGCAGGGTCTGTTGCGCCACGGCGTGCACGAAGGGCCGCTGCACGCGCGAGGCCAGGCCCGCCAGCGCCTGCGCGCGCTCGGCAAAGGGGCGCGGGTCGCCGGGCAGGTCGAAGAGGCCGTAGCGCAAAGCGCGCCAGGCCGCGTCGTCAGGCGCGGCGCGCCGCGAGGTGCCGCTGGCCTGCTCGAAGCCGCCGCAGCCGGCCCAGAGCTCACCGTCCAGCGGCTGCGCCGGCAAGGCCGCGGTGAACCAGGCCGGCGCGGCGATGAGCCCGCCGCCGCGAAAGCGCAACTGCCGGCCGTCCCAGTGGGCGCGCACGCCGTCGAGCTTTTCGCTGACGAGAAAGCCAGTGGGGTCGATCGCACCAGCAGCCGCATCACGCGCCTGCATCAACGGCGGCGGCGCGGCTTGCAAGTCGGTCGCAAGGCCCGTCAGCGCCGTGGCGGCGGCAAGGCAGAAGTGGCGGCGCTGCAGGTTCATCGAGGGCTCCCGTGGCAAAAGGAAGCCGCAGTGTTCAGCCCCGCGCCGCGCGGCTCCATCCCCCTGCAGGGCCGCGCCGGCGCCCCTCTGAAGGGCGCCCACGCGAAGGCGAGGGCCCTGCCCGGATCGGCGTTCATGCGCCCAGACACACCGTTCGCGCTGAGCCTGTCGAAGCGCCCGCGCAGGGCGCCGACTTGATCGCGATGCGCCTGGCCATCAGAGGCCAGAAGGACCGGCGCTCTGGGCTACGACCCGGTGCGAGGACTGCCAGCGGTGAACGCTTGGATCACCTGCTCAGCTTGCTGGGGCGCGGGCCGGCGATGACCGCGTTACGGCAACCCAATCGTGCTGGCGATGGCGTACTCCCGACCCGCAGGAGACGCTCACCTGTCTGACTTCGTTGCCGCATACCGGTCGCTTGGCCCCGCAAACGCACCTGCGGGATTTTCAGCAGCGGAGAGAACACATCGGCGGGAAGCCCTGGAAACGATGGTGGTGCAGAGCGCAGCCTACGACCGTTCAGCCCCGACCAAGGCGGAGCGCGCGACCTGCTGGACAACCGCCGGTTCCAGCCGCTGTAGATCTCGATCGATCTCGGCGCTGCGCCGCCTGCTCAAGCGGCTTGCGCCGCAGGGGCCTTGGGTTTGTTGAGGTGCTCGTACGCAGACAGCACTTCATCTTCAGACACGTCGATCGCCACACCCAATGCCAGCAGGTCGCTGGCCGTCAGGCCGAACATGCGCTTGAACGTGCTGCTCAGGTGGGCCGAACTCGAGAACCCGGCGGCGTGGGCGGCTTCGGTCAAGGTTCTGCCGGCGGCGACCGTGCGCATCACGGCAGCCATGCGACGCCACAGGCGGTAGCGGCGGAAAGGAAGGCCCAGCTCCGCATCGAAGCGTGCCCGGAAGCGCGACGGTGACAAGCAGGCCAGCGCGGCAGCGTCTTGCAAACGGCCGAAGGCGTCCGGCCGGCGTTCGACTTCGCGCACGACGCGGGCGATGCGTGCATCCCGCGGGCAATGAGGCCTCAGCCCGAAAGCGGCGAAGGCTTCGTCGAGGCCGATCCGAAGACCCGCGAGCCGAAGCCGTTCGAGACCGCGCAGCAGATCCGCTCGGGACAGCGGGTGCCGACGGTCGGTGAGCGGGTCCAGGTAAAGGAAGGCCATCGGCCCGAGGCTCTTCAGGTGATGCAGCGTCTCCGACGGGATGATGCTGATGACCTCCGAACGCCAGGGCGACCAGCCCCCTGGCTTCGCCCAGGTCCGCAACTCGAAGGGCTGACGCAGCGATACCGCGATCGTCGTTGCCACGTTCAGGTGAGGTGACAAGTCCAGCCCCGGGCCAACGTACAGCGCGCGCGCCGGGCCCGCCCAGATGCGCGGAAGGACAGGCGAATCTTGAAAGCCCGAAGCGAGCTGATCCGACACGATGACGGCATCAAGTTCGCTGTGGCTGCGCTCCATGCAAGACCTTCCTGTCCTTATCGCGATCGCCGGATTCTCCGCCATGGGCGTCGGCGCGATCGCCAAACCCGCCTTCGTGACGGCCCAGTTCGGCATCGTCGAACTCACGACGGCAGGCCGCAACGAGGTGCGCGCTGTCTATGGCGGCTTCGGCGTCTTCATGGCGCTCGCGTTGCTGGTGGCCCTTCGTCAACCTGAACTCCGCGACGGCATCCTCTTTGCCGTGGCCACCGCGCTCGGCGGCATGGCCGCTGGCCGCCTGGTGTCGGCTGCGGTCGATCGAGCCATCGACCGGGCGCCGCTGGGCTACCTGGTGCTGGAGGTCATCGTTGCCGTGATGCTGCTGGCGGTCGCATGAAGATCGCTAGGCGACGTTCTTCCGCCTGGGCGCTGCCCGGCATGGTGTACGCGCTGTGGCTGCTCGCCGGCACGGCGATCTTCGTGGCCCCCGTGCATTTCCACGCACTCACTCCAGGCGTCGCTCTCTTCGGGCCGTTCAACGCGCACTTCATCCGAGACGTGGGCCTGGTGTACGTGGCCAGCGGGCTTGTCGGGCTGTACGGTGTGCGGTCCCGGAACGTGCCAGTGGGCGTCGCGGCGGCGCTGTGGTCATGCCTGCACGCCGTCTTTCACCTGCATGTCTGGGTCGACCGAGGGTGGCCCCTGGATGGCATCTTTCTGTTCGACTTGTGCTTAGTGATCGTGCCGCCCTTTCTCGTCGTCCTGGTCTTGCTGACGAAGCGGACAGAACCGGAGACGCTGCCATGACGACTTCCCTTGATTCTCCGGGTCGCCTTGTCGGCTCGATGCTGGGGTCGGCCACCTGGGGGCGCTCTAACGGAGGACGCCTGACGCTGGCAGAGCATTGCCGCTATGCCATGCAGACCGTGGCCGCCCAGTTGCGCTTGCAATGGCATGAGCGCGGCGCCGTGTCGGACGAGATGAGGCAACGCTGGAGTCGCCTGGAGCCCGACCGCATCGAACTGCCCGACACGCCGACGGTCGCCCGTGCGCTGGAGCTGGTGCGGCAGTCCGTGCCGGTCTGGCTGTGCCGGCACAGCCTGCGGACATGGTCGTGGGCGGCGCTGCTCGCTCAGAGGGACGCCTTGAAGCCGGACACCGAGGTGCTGGCTGTCTCGTGCCTGCTGCACGACATTGCGTTGGTGCCGTACGGTCGGCCGCCAGCCGGCCCGCGCTGCGCCTGCTTCGCGATAGACGGGGGTCAGCGTTCTCGCCGGTTCCTGCAAGAGCAGGGGTGGGCAGAGAGCCGGGCCCTTGTCGTGGAGGACGCGATCTGCCTCCACATGAATCCCCATGTCCCGCTGGGCGCCGGTATCGAGGCGCACTTGCTCCAACAGGCTGCGGCCCTGGATGTCGTCGGGGCGCGGATGGCCGCGATCGACCCCGCATCGAGACAGGCCGTGCTGGCCCGCTACCCACGCACGGGCTTCGCGCAACAGATGTCTGAGGCCATGCGACAGCAGGCCGAGCTCGCTGCGCAAACACGAACGCGTCTGCTCTGGCGGATGGGCTTCGCGCGTGCGATCCGCCGATCCGCCTGGCGGGAATGACCTTGCCCTTCCAGCTCACCGCAACCCCTTTCAGCCGGCGCACCAACCGGTAGCGATTGAATCAACCCAGAGGAAAGCCATGAAACACGTCTCCATCGTCGCCCTGCTCGTGGCAGGCATCATTCACCTGTTGCCCGTCCCCGGCGTCATGGGAGCGAGCACCTTGGCACGGCTCTACGGGATCGAGGTGAATGACCCGAACACGGCCATCCTCCTGCAGCACCGGGCGCTTCTGTTCGGCGTGCTGGGTGTACTGATGCTGAGTGCCATCGCGCTGCCCTGGCTACGCGTCACGGTACTGACAGTTGCGCTCTTCAGCGCGGCCAGCTTCATCGTCGTCGCGATGGCGGTCGGCGGGTACAACCCGGCCATCGGCAGGGTGGTGGTCGCCGACGTGGTGGCCTCGGTACTGCTGGCGGCCGGGCTCGTGGCAGAGCTGTGGCTGATCAGCCGGAAGACTGCGTAGGGTGCTGCGACCCGATTCCTGCGGCTCCTCGACGGGGGCGACTTCAGCCGACTTCCGACGACACTCGCAGCGATCTGGTCATAGCGACAAGGTGCCGAGTTTGTTTAGGTTTGTTCGACACCTGCCCGTGCGACGCCACGGCGCTGCGCGTGGCGCAGACCTGAGGGCAGGTGTTGGACAAACCTCGGGGGAGGAAACCGCGGGACATGCTGCGGTGCTCCGAAGTCGCTGCGGCCCTAT
>JADCGQ010000016.1 GCA_020248945.1 Rubrivivax sp. | reverse complement strand
GTCGGTGAACGAGGCGGATTGCCTCGATCACCAACATCGCAGAACCAGCGGCACGACGGGCCGCCACCACTCTCGACGGAGCGCCTACCGCGCGAGCGGTTTAGTCCGCCACGGTGGAGCGGCCGCCAGCGTGCATCAGCATGCGTCGGCTCTTCACGTCGAACACCGACACGTCCAGCGACGTGAAGATGTCGTAGCGCTCGCCCTTGACCATGTAGGCGCCGACCCCGGTCCAGTACAGGAACGACCAGGGGTTGGCCGCGGTGTGTTGCATCTGGTCGAAGGAAATCAGCACCACGACATCGACGCGCATCGGCGCGGCAACGCGGTCGAGGTTGTCGAAGCCGCCTTCCGGTTGCAGAAAGCTCGACGGCACGAGTTCAATCTCGCGGATGAAGGGGTAGCCCTTGAAGGCCTCGCGCACGCGCTCGGCGAGCTGACGGCGCTCGGTCTCGGGCAGCGAGAAGGCCGACGGCGCGCTGTCGGGCACGAACGCGATGCCGACGCGGAACGGCACCTTCAGCTCGGTCACAACCTGCGGCGGGGTGCTCGGCGGCTCCTTGCCGGGGAACAGGTAGCTCAGCAGCGAGGCGACCTCGCGCTGGTTGACCCGCGCCTGCCCAGTGGCTGGGTTCAGCACGCCCAGCAGCGGGCCGATCGGTGACGCGGTCGCCGGCGGTTCAACGGCCGTGCAGCCACCCAGCCAGGGCACGACTGGAGCGCTGCACAGCGCCGCCAGCAGCTGGCGGCGGCGGATCGCGGGAGGGCAGGGCGGGGTCGCAGGCATGGCGCATCCGGTGCAACGGAACAGACCCGCATGCTACGGCGGGCGCCGAGCGGGCCATCGGTCCGATACGCGAAGTGCAGTTATGGACTAAGATGCGCCTATCGTCTTGAACCGGATGCTGCCATGAGCGCCGTGCTGAAGCCCTCGCTGGACCCGTTCGCCACGCCCCCGCTGGCGCCGGGGCAGTTGGCCGCGGCTGGCTTGCGGGCGTTTGCCCGCATCGCCCTGGCCTGGGGGCTCACGGTCGAAGAGCAGTTGGCCCTGCTCGGGCGGCCGCCGCGTTCCACCTACTTTGCCTGGCGCAAGGCGCCGGAGCGGGCGGTGCTGCCACGCGACACGCTGGAGCGCCTGTCCAACCTGCTGGGCATCTGGAAGAGCCTGCAGATCCTGTTGCCCGATTCGGCGGTTGCCGATGCCTGGGTGCGCCAGCCCAACACTGCCGCGCCCTTTGGCGGCCGCAGCGCGCTCGACCGCATGCTCGGCGGCAACGTGAGCGACTTGCACCTGGTGCGGCGCTACCTCGACGGCGTGCGCGGCGGAGGCTGGTCCTGAAGGTGCTTGCTGCGGCGGCGGAACCGCCCGTGCGCCGCATCCGCTGGCCTGAGGCCTGCCGCATCGTGCCGACGCGCCACCCGTCGGAGAACCTGTTCGACCGTGTCGCCGACGCCGAGGACTTCGACGCGCTCTTCGCCCTCGAGGCCATGACCAACGAGCGCGCGCGCGACGAACTCGGCGAGATCGAGCGCGTGCCGCGCGCGCAGCGCCGCTACGGCACCGGCAGCGGGCCGATCATGGCCGCCTTCACGCACGTCAACACCGAGGGCAGCCGCTTCTCGGCCGGTGAGTGGGGCATGTTCTACGCCGCCAAGGAACGCGACACCGCGGTGGCCGAGACCCGCCATCACCACGCGCGCTTTCTGTCGGCCACGAAGCAAGGGCCGCTGCACCTGCCGATGCGGCTGCTGTCGGTGGCCATCGATGCGAAGCTGCACGACCTGCGCGCGCCGGGCGTGGTGCCGGCCGCGGTGTTCGACCCCGACGACTACACCGCCTCGCGCGCCCTCGGCGCACGGCTGCGCGCGGCCGCCTCCGAGGGCGTGGTCTACCCCAGCGTGCGCGCGCCGCGCGGCCAGTGCGCGGGCCTGTTCACGCCGCGCGGCGCCAGCCGCTGCGTGCACGCCGCGGTGCTGCTGTACGCCTGGGACGGCAGCCGCTTCACCGACGTCTACGAGAAGACCGCATGAGCAGCCTGCCCGGCGAACGTTTCGACCGGCTCGACGCGCTGCGCGCCGTGGCCATCGTCTGGATGGCAGTGTTCCACTTCCTCTTCGACCTCAACCACTACGGCTACCTGCAGCCGCGCCACAGCTTCCATCACGACGCGCTGTGGGTGTCGCAGCGCACGGTGATCGTCAGCCTGTTCCTGTTCTGCGCCGGCCTGGGCGTGGCGGTGGCGCAGGCGCAGGGCCAGAGCTGGGCGCGCTTCTGGCGGCGTTGGGCCCAGGTGGCGGGCTGCGCGGTGCTGGTGAGCATCGGCTCGGCCTTCATGTTCCCGCGCAGCTTCATCTTCTTCGGCGTGCTGCACGGCATTGCAGTGATGCTGATCGTGGCGCGGCTGGCGGCGCCGCTGCGCCTGTGGTTGTGGCCGCTGGGCGCGCTGGCGCTGCTGCTGCCCTGGGTGCTGCAGATCGAGGCCTTCAACATCAAGCCGCTGGCCTGGACGGGGCTGATCACGCGCAAGCCCATCACCGAGGACTTCGTGCCCGTGCTGCCGTGGCTCGGCGTCATGCTCTGGGGCGTGGCGGCCGGCCAGGCGTTGCTGGCGCATCGGCGCGAGGTGCTCACCGGGCCGCTGGCCGCGCCGCTGCAGCCGCTGGCCGTGCTCGGGCGCTGGAGCCTGAGCTTCTACATACTGCACCAGCCGGTGTTCATCGGCGGCATCCTGGCCGGGCGGTGGCTGGGGTGGTGGTGAAATCGGCGCGATGAACAAGCCCGCTGCGAAGCAAGTCCTCTTCGGCTTCCATGCCGTCACCGTGCGGCTGAAGACCGCGCCGGCGTCGGTGGCCGAAGTCCACATCGACGCCACGCGGCGCGACGCCCGCATGCGCCAGTTCCGCGAGCGCGCCGAGGCGGCCGGCGTGCGCGTGATCGACAGCGACGGCACGCGCCTGGACGCCCTGGTCGGCAACCCGCGCCACCAGGGCGTGGCGGCGCGCTGCACCGCGCTGGCGCCGCGGCACTCGCTCGACGAGGTGCTCGAAGACGCCGAAGCGGCGGGCGCTGGCCCCGCACTCGTGCTGGTGCTCGATGGCGTGACCGACCCGCACAACCTCGGCGCCTGCCTGCGCGTGGCCGACGGCGCCGGCGCGCACGCCGTGGTGGCGCCCAAGGACCACGCCGTGGGCCTGAACGCCACCGTGGCCAAGGTGGCCAGCGGCGCGGCCGAGACGGTGCCCTATCTGATGGTGACCAACCTCGCACGCACGCTGAACGAGCTGAAGGAGCGCGACATCCGCGTCATCGGTACCAGCGACGACGCCACCGCCACGCTGTACGACGTCGATCTGTCGGGCCCCGTGGCCCTGGTGCTGGGCGCCGAAGGCGCGGGCCTGCGCCAGCTGACGCGCAAGACCTGCGACGAACTGGTGCGCATCCCGATGGCCGGGGCGGTGGAGAGCCTGAACGTCAGCGTCGCAGCGGGAGTGTGCCTGTACGAGGCGGCGCGCCAGCGCAAGGTGCGGGGCTGAGCGACCCACTCCCCACCGTTTGGGCTGAGCTTGTCGAAGCCCAGGCTCACCACGGGCGCTTCGACAGGCTCAGCGCGAACGGGGGTCGGCAACCCCGAGCCCTCGTCCCTTGTCCCTCGTCCTTCGTCCCTCACCGCGACCGAGCCTGTTCCAGCGCCGCAGCCACCGCATCGCGATAGACCTCGAACCGCGACACATCGTTGTGTCCGGCCCCGACCACCTCCACCAGCCGTACGCCGGGCGCCAGCGCCTTCAGCCGGTGGCTGTGCGAGATGTCGATCAACCGGTCTTCGGTGCCGTGCAGCATCAGCACCGGCGTCTTCACTCTGGGCAGCGCCTCGGCTGTGGACAGCGGGTAGCGCAGCACCGCCTTCGGCACCCAGGGATAGTGCTCGTCGGCCAGCGCCGCCATGCCCAGGTAGGGCGAGGCCAGGATGGTGAGATCCGGCTGCACCTCGGACGCCAGCACGGCCGCCAGGCCGGTGCCCAGCGAGCGACCGTAAAACACACGCGTGAAGCCGTCGCCGCGGCCCGCGTAGTCGGCTGCCACGGCCTGCCACGCGGCGCGCACGTCGGCATGCAGTTGCGCCTCGCTGGTGATGCAGCAGGGGCTCTTGCCGTAGCCGCGGTAGTCGATCATGAACAGGTCGAGGTTGGCGCGGCGGTAGATGTCGAGGTTGACGAACCAGCCCTCCAGGCTGCCGCCGTTGCCGTGCAGGAAGAACACCACACCGTCGGGCCGCGGCAGCTTCAGGTGCAGGGCGTTCAGGCGGGCTCCTTCGCCGTTCGGCACCTCGATCCAGCGCTCGTGCACGTCGGGGCCCTTGTCGAACACCCAGTCGGCGGGCAGCGTGTGCGGCCGGAAGATCAGCCACTCCTGCTTGAGCCACAGCGCGGCCACCAGCGCCGCCCACACCAGCCCCGCCATCGCCGCCAGGCGCAGCAACCGGTGCAGCAGGCCCTTCACACCCACCCCAGCACGCCAGCCAGCGCACCGGCCGCCAGAGCCCACATCGGGTTGCGCCGCGTGCGCAGCATCAGCCACAGCGTGCCTGCCACCAGCAGCCACGCCACCGGCTCGGCCGCCATGGGCCGCAGCAGCACGGCGCCGGTGGCCAGCAGCAGGCCGATGGTCAGCGGCGCCAGGCCGGCCGAGAAGGCCTGCACGCCGCGCGCGTGCCGGTGGCGTTCGCCGAAGCGCCCGGCGCCCACGGCCAGCACGGCCGAAGGCAGCAACGAGCCGGCCATCGTGGCCGCCACGCCCACCAGTCCGCCGACGCTGTAGCCGATGGCGGCCACGAACAGCACGTTGGGCCCCGGTGCCGCCTGCCCGATGGCGATGCAGTCGTTGAACTGCACCGGCGTCAGCCAGCCCTCCTGGGCCACGACGAGGCGCTGCATCTCGCTGACGGTGGTGATGGCGCCGCCGATGGCCACCAGCGACAAGGCCGTGAAGTGCAGGAACAGCCGCCAGGCGTCGCTGGCGTCGATGCCCACCGGGCCCCACAGCAGCGTCGGCCAGAACCCGTTCACGTCACATCCCCGTGCGCTTTTCCGAGCGCTTTGCCGATTCGCCAGGCCGCCAGCGCGATGCCCGGCAAGCCCAGCGCCATCACCACCCACGGCAGGGGCCAGCGCAGCCACGCGATCATCCACACGGTGGCCGCCACGAAGGCCATGGCCGGCGCGCGCCCCAGCGGATTGGCGCGCAGCCCTGGCGCCAGCTTGATGGCCGTGGCCAGCACCAGCCCGCCCGCCACCACGCCCATGCCGCGCAGCGCGCCGCCCACCGCAGGCACGTCGGCAAAGCGCAGCGCGGCCATCGTGAGCAGCACCACCACCAGCAGCGGCAGCGCCAGCATGCCGGTGCAGGCGGCGAGGGCGCCACGCCAGCCGAAGCAGCGGTCGCCGTAGATCAGTGCGAGGTTGATGACGTTGGGCCCGGGCAGCACCTGCGACAGCGACAGCAGCTCGAGGAACTGCTCGCGCGTGAGCCAGCCCAGGCGCTCGACGAGCTCGCGCTGCGCCACGGGCAGCACGCCGCCGAACCCCTGCATCGCCAGCCGGGTGAAGGCCTTGAACAGCGCGGCGGGCGAGGCCGGCGCGGCCGATGCCGGCGCGGCATCAGGCATCGACGCGCCCCACGCTGGCGCGGCGCGCCAGCAGCGTGCTCACCAGCAGCGCCAGGCCCATCCAGGCCAGCGCCACGTCGGCAAGCGGGGCAAAGCCGCCCGCGGCGACGATGGCGCCACCACCCGCCGCACCCAGCGCCTGCCCGGCGTAGATGGCCGAGGTGTTCAGCGCCAGCAGCGCCGGCGCCACCGCGGGCGCCGCCGCCGACAGCCGTGCCTGCTGCGCCGAGTTCGTGGCGAAGGTGCCCAGGGCCCAGGGCACCAGCACCAACGTGGCCACCCACAACGAATCGGCCCAGTGCCAGGCAAAAAACGCCAGGCCGACGCTGATGAGGCCCAGGTTCACGCAGCGCGGCGGGCCCAGCCGCTCGATCCAGCGCGTCAGCAGTACGTTGCCGATGAGGCCGAAGAGGCCGAACCACATGAACAGGAAGCTGATGCCTTCGGCACTGGCGCCCAGCACCTGGCGGTAGTACGGCGCCATGTAGCTGAACAGTGTGAACTGCCCGGCACCGCTGAGCACCGTCACGGCCACCAGCGCCATCAGCCAGGGGTTGCGCAGCACGCGGCCCCAGCCGGCCAGCGACATCGGCGGCGGCCGCACGCCGTCGGGCACGGTGCGCCACACCGCCACGGCGGCGACGGCCGAGAGCGCGGCCACGGCGCCGAAGGCGTAGCGCCAGCCGAAGACTTCGCCGATCCAGGCGTGCAGGGGCATGCCCAGCACCGACGCCAGGCTCCAGCCGAGGAAGATATAGCTCATGTGGCGGCCGCGTTCGCCCTCGGGCGCCATCACGTTGATGGCCGCGGCGGCCTGCGGTGTGAACACCGCCGCTGCCAGCACCGCCAGCGCGCGCAGCGGCAGCAGCGCGGCGTAACCTGGCACCAGCGCGCAGACCAGATGGCCGATGGCGTACCAGGCCAGCGCGCCGGTGAGCAGCACCCGGCGGTCCATGCCGCCCAGCAGCAGGGCCAGCAGCGGTGCACCGCAGCCCATGGCCACCGCGCCGATGGTGATCAGCTGGCCCGCCACGGCCACCGAGACCTGGAGCGACTCGACGAGGTTGTTCAGCGAGCCGGGCACCACCATCACGCCGCAGCCGATGGCGAAGTTGCCGGCCAGCAGCGCCAGCCGGGCCGAGGCCAGGCTCATCGGCGGCGCGCCGCTGTCGCCGGGCCGGTCATCGCAGCACCTTCAGGGCTTCGGGATTGACCAGGTTCGTCGGCGTGTTGTGGATGAAGTTGACGACGTTGTCGAAGGCGGCCCCGAAGTACAGCTCGTAGCTGTCCTGCTCGACGAAGCCGATGTGCGGCGTGCAGATGGCGTTTTCCAGGCGCAGCAGCGGCTGGCCCTGCAGGATGGGTTCGGTCTCGAACACGTCCACGGCGGCCATGCCGGGCCGGCCGCGGTTGAGGGCCGCGACGAGTGCGTGGTCTTCCACCAGTTCGGCGCGAGAGGTGTTCACGAACAGCGCCGTGGGTTTCATGCGCGACAGGGCGTCGAGCTTGACGATGCCACGTGTGGCGTCGCTCAGGCGCAGATGCAGGCTGAGCACGTCGCACTGATCGAAGAAGGCCTCGCAGCTGCCGGCGCTGGTGTGCCCGTCGGCGCGGGCGCGCTCGCGCGAGAGCTCGCTGCCCCACACCACGACCTGCATGCCGAAGGCGCGGCCGTAGCCGGCCACGAGGCGGCCGACCTTGCCGTAGCCCCAGATGCCCAGTGTCTTGCCCTTGAGCAGCATGCCGACGCCGAAGTTGGGTGGCATCGACGCCGCCTTCAGCCCGCTCTGCTGCCAGGCGCCGTGCTTGAGGTTGCCGATGTACTGCGGCAGCCGCCGCATCGCCGCCATGATCAGCGCCCAGGTCAACTCGGCCGGTGCCACCGGCGAGCCTGTGCCTTCGGCCACGGCGATGCCCAGCCGCGTGGCGGCCTCGACGTCGATGTGGTTGCCGATGCGCCCGGTCTGCGAAATCAGCTTCAGCTTCGGCAGCTTTTCCAGCAGTGCACGCGGGAACTGGGTGCGCTCGCGGATCAGCACCAGCACGTCGGCGTCGCGCAGCCGCACGCTGAGCTGCCCGATGCCCTTGACGGTGTTGGTGAAGACCTTGGCGTTGTAGGGCTCCAGCATCTGTGCGCACTTGAGCTTGCGCACGGCGTCCTGATAGTCGTCGAGGATGATGATGTTCATGGGCTGCGGGTGATTGTGCCGCGCTGCAGCGGGCGGACCTGGGCGCTCCTACACTGCCGCGCCTTCCCGAACACCCCTGAGGAGACCCCGATGAGCCTGACGATGCACGCCGCCACCGCACCCGTCTTCACCCGCATGCTGAACAACCTGCTGGCCTGGCTCGACAAGGCCCAGGCCCATGCCGAGACGCGCCGCTTCGACACCGCCAACTACCTGGGCCTGCGCCTGGCACCCGACATGCTGCCGCTGACGCGCCAGATCCAGATCGCCTGCGACGGCGTCAAGGGCTGCATGGCGCGACTGGCCGGCGTGGAGGTGCCGAAGTGGGACGACACCGAGACGACGCTCGATGAGCTGCGCGCCCGCGTGCGCCGCACGCTGGACTACGTGGCCTCGTTCGCGCCCGCGCAGATCGACGGCAGCGAAACGCGCGAGATCGTCGTGCCCACGCGCACGTCGGAAATGCGGTTCACCGGCGAGGACTACCTGCGGCACTTCGTGCTGCCGAACTTCTACTTCCACGCCACGACCACGTACGCGCTGCTGCGCCATGCCGGGGTGGAGATCGGCAAGCGCGACTTCCTCGGCTGACCGGGCCGCGCGCGGACGGCGCGGCTGCAGCGGCTAGCGCGGTGCGGCGGCCCGTCCCGCGCCCGCCGGGCGCTTGGCAGCGGCCTTGGGCGGTTGCTTCACCGCCTTGCGGTTGGCCGCTGCGCGGGCCGGTGGGCCGGCGCGCGGTGCAAGGGCCTTGCGGGGCGGCGGGGCGCTGACCATCACCACCACTGTCTGCCCGGCCTTGAAGCGGGCCTTGGGGCTGACGCCGTTCCAGCGCGCCACCTGCACCGCGCTGACGCGGTGCCTGCGCGCCACCGACGCCACGCTCTCGCCCTGGCGGCCGATGCGCACCGACACGCGCCGCTGGCCGCGAGCCTCGGGCGCGAAGGCCAGCTGCGCGTGGTCGGCCACGTGCGCGCCGACGTCGTCTTCGTGCGAGGCCGGGCGCGGCACCAGCAGCGTCGAGCCGGCCTTGACCAGCATGCGCGGGGGGATGCGGTTGACTTCGCGCAACTCGGCCTCGACCAGGCCCACCGCCTTGGCCACCTCCGACGGCGGCATCGTGCGCGGTGCCACCCAGGCCGTCCAGCTGGCCAGCGGGCCGCGCGCGTTGCGCAGCCGCTCGGCGAAGGCGTCGGCACGCTCCCAGGGCAACAGGATCTCGGGCGTGCCGGCGGCCAGGATGACGGGCTTGTCGAGCTGCGGGTTGAGCGCCAGGAAATCGTCGAGCCGCACCTCGGCCATCTCAGCCGCCAGGCCGACGTCGATGTCGCGGTCGATGCGCGCGCGGGCGAAGAACGGGTGGTTCTCCAGAGGCGGCAGCACCAGACCGAAGCGGTCGGCGTCGATGACGATGTTCTTCACCGCCTGCAGCTTGGGCACGTAGTCGCGGGTTTCGGTGGGCATCTGCAGGTGCAGGTAGCCGGTGGGCAAGCGCCGCCGCTCGTTGCGCTTGATGGCGCGCGACACGTTGCCCTGGCCCCAGTTGTAGGCCGCCAGCGCGAGATGCCAGTCGCCGAATCGCGCGTGCAGACGCTGCAGGTAGTCGAGCGCCGCGCCGGTGGAGGCCGTGACGGCACGGCGGTCGTCGCGGAACAGGTTCTGGCGCAGCTCGAACTCGCGCCCGGTGGCCGGCATGAACTGCCACATGCCCGAGGCGCTGACGCGTGACATCGCCTGCGGGTTGAACGCGCTCTCGATGAAGGGCAACAGCGCCAGCTCGGCCGGCAGGCCACGCCGTTCGACCTCGCCGACCACGTGGTAGAGATAGCGCCCGCCGCGCTCGACCATGCGGGCCACATAGTCGGGGCGGCGTGCGTAGTACTGCTCCCAGCGCTGCACGCGCGGGCCGTCGAGATCGGGGATGGCCATGCGGCCGCGGATGCGGTCCCACAGGCTCGAGCGGTCGCCTTCGATCAGCGGCGGCTCCAGCGGCTCGGGCATCGGTGGCAAGGGCAGCGCGGCCAGCGGGGGCAGATCGGGTGCGCTCTCGGCCTTCGGCGCGGGGGCCGACGCGGGCGGGTCAGCAGGTTCGGCTTCACGGGCCGGGGCGGCCACAGGCGCGCTGGCCAGCACCGCCGGCGCGGGCGCCTGGGCCGCTGGGGGCGCCACACTGGCGCAGCCGGCCAAGGCCAGGGCGACCACGAAGCAGGCGAGCGCGCGCCAGGGAGTCATCGGAACCGGTTCTTCCATTCGCGCAGCGCGGCCAGCACGGCCACCGGCTCGTCGTTGGCGGCCCCTTCGCGGCGCGCGGCGGCCATCACCGCGGGCTCGCTGCAGCGCAGGAAGGGGTTGATGCGGCGCTCCAGCGCCATCGTCGAGGGCAGGGTGGGCAGCTCGGCTTCGCGCAGCGCCCGGCAATGCGCGTCGTGCCCGGCTATGGCGGCGTTGGCCGGCTCGACTGCAGCGGCAAAGCGCAGGTTCGACAAGGTGTACTCGTGGGTGCAGCAGACCTGCGTGTCGTCGGGCAAGGCGGCCAGCGCCGCCAGCGAGGCCGCCATCTGCGCCGGCGTGCCTTCGAACAGGCGGCCGCAGCCGGCCGAGAACAGCGTGTCGCCGCAGAAGAGCAGCGGCGCCTGGGCCACGCCCTGCTGCGCATAGGCGATGTGGCCGGCGGTGTGGCCGGGCACGTCGATGACACAGAAGCGCAGGCCGAGCAGATCGACCGTGTCGCCGCCGTTCAGCGGTACGAACGGCTCGGGGATGCGCTCGCGTGCGGGGCCGTGCACCACGCCACCTTCGGCCAGCAGAGGCCGCAGCGCCTGCACGCCTCCGACATGATCAGCGTGGTGATGCGTCACTAGAATGCCAGCGAGTTGCAGGCGACGGCTCTCAAGGGCTGCGATCACGGGAGCTGCGTCGCCCGGGTCCACGACGAACGCGCGCGTGTCGTCATGCACCATCCAGATGTAGTTGTCGGCGAAGGCGGGCAGCGCAAGCAGATTCATGTCTCGAGAGCAGTCGATTATAGAGTTGGGCTCCTGGCTGAAGTCCCCGCCCGGCGAGATGCTGCTGGCCTGGGAACGGCAGCGCATGGACGAAGCCGTGGCCGATGTCTTCGGCTACCACGCCGTGCAGTTGGGTCTGCCCGCGCTCGACGCGCTGCGCAACAACCGCATGCCGCACCGCTGGATCGCCAGCGACACGGCGCACGCTGGCGCCGTGGTGGCGCCCGCCCTGCACTGCGAGTTCGACGCGCTGCCCTTTCCCAATGCCAGCATCGACCTGCTCGCGCTGCCGCACACGCTGGAGCTGGCGCGCGACCCGCACCAGACGCTGCGCGAGGTGGAGCGCGTGCTGATGCCCGAGGGGCGGGTGGTCATCACCGGCTTCAACCCGGCCAGCCTGTGGGGCCTGCGCCAGCGAGCGGGCCATGCGCGGCGCGGCCTGGGCATGGGCCGGCGCGACCCGCTGTTCCTGCCCTCCAGCGGCGAGTTCCTCGGCTACTGGCGGCTGCGCGACTGGCTGCGGCTGCTGAGCTTCGAGGTCGAGGCCGGGCAGTTCGGCTGCTGGCGCCCGCCGCTCAAGAGTGCGGCCTGGCTCGAGCGCTGGGCCTGGATGGAGTCCGTCGGCGACCGCTGGTGGCCTGTGCTTGGCGCGGTGTACCAGGTGGTGGCCGTCAAGCGCGTGCGCGGCATGCGGCTGGTGGGCCTGTTGAAATCGCCACGCCGCAAGGCGGCTGCGGCACCGGCCGTGGTGGCCAATCGCCAGCGGCCACTGGCCGAAACCGAGATCCCTTGAACCCCGAATGAACGACCCGACCACCAATCAAGAGATCGTGATCTACGCCGACGGCGCCTGCCGCGGCAACCCCGGGCCCGGCGGCTGGGGCGCCTGGATGAAGAGCGGCGCCCACGAGCGCGAGCTGTTCGGCGGCGAGCCGCTCACCACCAACAACCGCATGGAGCTGACGGCGGTGATCGAGGCGCTGGCGGCGCTGAAGCGCCCGTCGGTGGTGACGATCTACACCGACAGCAGTTACGTCAAGGACGGCATCACGAGCTGGATCCGCGGCTGGAAGGCCCGTGGCTGGCGCACCGCCGACAACAAGCCGGTGAAGAACATCGAGCTCTGGCAGCGGCTCGATGCGCTGAACGCCGGCCACAAGGTGCAGTGGCGCTGGGTCAAGGGTCACGCGGGCGACCCGGGCAACGAGCGCGCCGACCGGCTGGCCAACCGCGGTGTCGACTCCTTGAGCTGACCCGGCGGCAGCGTCGGCATCGGCCTGCAGGTACGATCAAAGGCTTATCCCGCGGCGGGCCGCGCACCTTGCGTGCCCGCACGTCCTCACCGAGAGAGCGACGTTGAAAAAGATCCATACCCTGGTAGCCGTCGTCGGCTTGGCAGTGGCCGCCGGCGCGGCCTGGTGGTGGCAGAAGCCCGCAGCAAAACCAGGTGCCGGCCCGACGGCCGCCGCACCCGGTGGTGCAGGCGCGCCTGGCGCGGCGCCGGGCGGGCGGCCTGCAGGGGGCCCGGGCGGCCCGGGTGGCCCCGGCGGCGGCCCTGCTGCCGTCGAGGTGGCGCAGGCCAAGGTGGAGTCGATCGCCGATGAAGTGCAGGCCGTGGGCTCGCTGCGCTCGGTGCAGGGCGTGGTGGTGCGCCCCGAGGTCAGCGGCCGCATCGCCAGGCTCGGATTCAGCGACGGCCAGCGCGTGACGCGCGGCCAGTTGCTCGTGCAGCTCGACGACACCTTGCAGCAGGCGCAACTGAAGCAGGCCGAGGCGCAGGCGAGCATCGCGCGCACCAACCTGCAGCGCAGCCGGGAGCTGCTGGCCCAGAACTTCGTCAGCGCCAGCGCCGTCGACCAGAACGCCGCGGCCTTGCAGGTGGCCGAGGCCCAGGTGGCCCTGGCCCAGGCCCAGGCGCAGCGCATGCGCGTGCTGGCGCCGTTTGACGGCACCGTCGGCCTGAAGCTCGTCGACGTGGGCGACTACGTCAAGGACGGTGCCGAGATCGTCTCGCTCGAAGACCTGCGCTCGCTGACCGTGCAGTTCGCGCTGCCCGAGCGCTACGCCGAACGCGTGCGCCCGGGGCAGGCGGTGGACCTGACTGTCGACGCGCTGCCCGGACGCAGCTTCAAGGGCCGCGTGCAGGCACTGGATTCGCAGGTCGATGCCAACGGCCGCGCGCTGCAGGTGCTGGCGCAGGTGTCGAACCCGGGCACGGTGCTGCGGCCGGGCATGTTCGCGCGCTCGCGGGTGCTGTTCTCGGTGCGCGAGGGCGCGGTCGTCGTGCCCGAGGAAGCCCTGGTGCCCGTGGGCGCGAAGCAGTTTCTCTTCAAGGTGATCGACGGACCCGATGGCAAGAAGGTGTCGCAGCGCCTGGAGGCCCGCATCGGCCTGCGCCTGCCGGGTCGCGTCGAGATCCTTGAAGGTGTGAAGCCGGGCGACAGCATCGTCACCGCGGGCCATGGACGCATTGCACGGGCCGACAGCGTGCCGGTGCGCGTGATCGATCTGGCCAACCCGGGCGGTGCCCGGTCTGCGGGTGGGTCGGGGGGCCCGGCAGCCGGTGCAGCCCCCGCGGCGCGGCCCGCCGCCTCGGGCCCGCGGCCCGGCCCTTCGCCTTGACGGGCGTGCCTGACGCGGCGCCGCGCACGGAGTCGATTCGATGAAGATTTCCGAGACCTCCATCCGCCGTCCGGTGCTGGCCACCGTGATGTCGCTGCTGCTGGTGCTGATCGGCCTGGTGTCGTTCGAGCAGCTCAGCGTGCGCGAGTACCCGCGCATCGACGAGCCGCTGGTCAACGTCAACACGCGGCTCACCGGCGCGAGTTCCGAAGTCATCGAGAGCCAGGTCACGAAGCCGCTGGAAGACTCGATCGCCGGCATCGACGGCGTCGACATCATGACCTCGATCTCGCGCTCCGAGAGCAGCCAGATCACGGTGCGCTTCCGCCTCAGCAAGGACCCCGACACCGCGGCGGCCGAGGTGCGCGACCGTGTGGCCCGGGTGCGCGGGCGCCTGCCGGCGGCGGTGGACGAACCCATCATCAGCAAGGTCGAGGCCGACGCCACGCCCACCATCTGGCTGGCCTACACCAGCGAGACCATGGGGCCGCTGGAACTGACGGACCTGATCAACCGCGTCGTCAAGCCGCGCCTGCAGACGGTGCCCGGCGTGGCCGACGTGCAGGTGGGCGGCGACCGCCGTTTCGCCATGCGCGTGTGGCTCGATGCCGACCGCCTGGCCTCGTACCGCTTGACGGTGCAGGACGTCGAAGACGCCCTGCGGCGCCAGAACCTCGAGGTGCCGGCCGGCCGCATCGAAAGCGCCCAGCGCGAGTTCAGTGTCACCGCGCGCACCGACATCAACAAGGTCAGCGAATTCGAACAGGTGGCGCTCAAGACCGTGGGCGGCTACACCGTGCGGCTGCGCGACGTGGCGCGCATCGAAGAGGCGGCGCAGAGCGAGCGCAGCCGCGTGCGCCTGAACGGCGTGCCCAGCGTCAGCACCGGCGTCATCCGCAACGCCACCGCCAACCCCATCGAGGTGGCCAACGGCGTGCGCGCGCTGATGCCGCAGATCCAGCGCGACCTGCCGCCGAGCGTGACGGTGATTCAGGCCAACGACCTGAGCGTGTTCATCGACCGCTCGGTGAAGGCCGTCTACACCACGGTGGCCGAGGCCGTGGTGCTGGTGGCGCTGGTGGTGTTCGTGTTCCTGCGCACCTTGCGGGCGTCGATCATTCCGCTGGTGACGATTCCCGTCAGCCTGATCGGCGCCTTCTCGATGATCGCGCTGGCCGGCTTCACGGTGAACACGCTCACGCTGCTGGCGCTGGTGCTGGCCATCGGCCTGGTGGTGGACGACGCCATCGTCGTGCTCGAGAACATCTACCGCCACATCGAGGAAGGCCTGGAGCCGTTTCAGGCCGCCATTAAGGGCATCCGCGAGATCAGCTTCGCGGTGGTTGCCATGACGCTGACGCTGGCGGCGGTGTTCGCGCCGCTGGCCTTCACACCCGGGCGAACCGGGCGGCTGTTCGGCGAGTTCGCGCTGACGCTGGCGGGGGCGGTGCTGGTCAGCGGCTTCGTCGCGCTCACGCTCACGCCGATGATGTGTAGCAAGCTGCTGAAGCACAACCCGAAGCCCAGCCGCTTCGACCGCGGCATGGAGCGCGCGCTGCTGGCGCTGTCGGCCGGCTACGGCCGCGTGCTGGCCTGGACACTGAAGCGGCGCTGGATGGTGGTGGGCGTGATGCTCGCCTCGGCCGGTTGCAGCTGGTGGCTGTTCACGACGACGAAGAGCGAGCTCGCGCCGTACGAAGACCGCGGCGTCATCGCCATGCCGGTGCGGGCGCCCGACGGCGCCACGCTCGAGTACACCGCGCGCTACCTCGACGCCATCGACGCCATCGGCGCGCAGTTCCCGGAGTTCGACCGCCGCTTCCTGTTCGTAGGCGGTGGCCAGGTGTCGAACGCCTTCGGCGTGTTCCGCACGGTCGATTGGGAAGATCGGACCAAGACGACGCAGCAGCTGCAGCGCGAACTCTTGCCCATGCTGAGCGCGCTGCCCGGCGTGAGCGCCTTCCCGGTGACGCCGCCCAGCCTGGGCCAGGGCTTCCGTTCGCGCCCGCTGGAGGTGGTGATCGTCAGCGGCGACAGCTACGAGAACATGGCCCGCGTGGGCCAGCAGATGCTGGCCGAGATGCAGAAGAACCCCGGCATCGTGCAGCCCGACATCGACCTGCAGCTGAACAAGCCCGAGGTCTTCATGGACGTCGACCGCGCGCGGGCGGCCGACCTGGGCGTCAACGTCGACACCGTGGCGCGCACGGTCGAGACCATGCTCGGCGGCCGCGTCGTCACGCGCTACAAGCGCGATGCCGAGCAATACGACGTGGTCGTGCAGACCAGCGCCGGCGGGCGTGCCACGCCGGAGGACATCGAGAAGATCTTCGTGCGCGGCCGCAACGAGACCATGGTGCCGCTGTCGAGCATCGTCAAGGTGCGCGAGGCCGTGAGCCCGCGCGAGCTGAACCACTTCAACCAGCGCCGCAGCGTCACCATCACCGCCAACCTGCAGCCCAACTACACGCTGGGCGAGGCGCTGGAGTTCATGGACGCCACCGCGGGCCGCGTGCTGCCGCCGGGCTACGCGACCGAGCTCAACGGCGTGAGCCGCGAGTTCAAGGCCTCCAGCGGCGCCCTGGGCGTGGTGTTCGTGCTGGCGCTGCTGTTCATCTTTCTGGTGCTGAGCGCGCAGTTCGAGAGCTTCATCGATCCCTTCGTCATCCTGCTCAGCGTGCCCTTGTCGATGCTGGGCGCGTTGCTGGCGATGAAGTTCACGGGCGGCACGCTCAATGTGTACTCGCAGATCGGTCTGATCACGCTGATCGGGCTCATCACCAAGCACGGCATCCTGATCGTGGAGTTCAGCAACCAGCTGCGTCAGCAGGGCAAGTCGGTGATGGACGCGGTGGTGGAGGCCTCGGCATTGCGTCTGCGCCCCATCCTGATGACCACCGGCGCCATGGTGCTCGGCGCGCTGCCGCTGGCGCTGGCCAGCGGGGCTGGAGCTGAGAGCCGCCAGCAGATTGGCTGGGTCATCGTGGGCGGCATGACAGTGGGCACGCTGCTCACCATCTTTGTCGTGCCGACGGTCTACTCGCTGTTTGCGCGCAAGGCGATCCCGGGCGAGATCACGACCCCGGCTCAGGACGACCTGAAGCCCGCTGCGGGGCACGCCGACTGACGACGGAGCCTAACCGCCGATGTAGTGCATCTCGATGCGGCGTTCGCCCGAACCCGCATCGGCCGTGCCAGAGCCCCGCAACTCGGAATAGCGGTCATCGCGTTCCTGCCAGGCCAGGCCGATGGCGCTGGCGATGTCTTCGTCGCTGGCGCCGCCGCGCAACAGCGAGCGCAGATCGTGCCCGCGCGTGGCGAACAGGCACAGGAACAGCTTGCCCTCGGTGGACAGGCGGGCGCGGTTGCAGTCGCCGCAGAAGGCCTGCGTCACGCTGCTGATGAAGCCGACCTCGCCGCCGCCGTCGGCATAGCGCCAGCGCTCGGCGGTTTCGCCGGCTGCCGAGGGCGGCAGCTTCTCCAGCGCAAAGGCCGCGTGCAGCCGCGCCCGCACCTCGGCCGAGGGCAGCACCTCGTCCAGCCGCCAGCCGTTGGTGGCGCCGACGTCCATGTACTCGATGAAGCGCAGCACCACGCCGGGCCCGAAGCGCTCGCGCACATGGCGCGCCAGCGGCACGATCTCGTGGTCGTTCGTGCCGCGCTTGACGACCATGTTGATCTTGATCGGCGCCAGCCCGGCGGCGAGCGCGGCGTCGATGCCGGCCAGCACGTCGGCCACCGGGAAGTCGACGTCGTTCATGCGCCGGAAGATGGCGTCGTCGAGCGCGTCCAGGCTCACCGTCACGCGCTTCAGGCCGGCCTCGCGCAGCGCCACGGCCTTGCGCGCGAGCAGCGTGCCGTTGGTCGTGAGGGTGATGTCGAGGGCGTCACCGGCCGGCGTGCGCAGCGCCGACAACTGCTGCACCAGAGCCTCCAGCCCCTTGCGCAGCAGCGGCTCGCCCCCCGTCAGCCGCAGCTTCGTCACGCCGTGGGCCACGAAGAGGCTGGCCACGCGCGTGATCTCCTCGAAGCTCAGCAGTGAGCTCTGCGGCAGGAAGCGGTAGTCGCGGTCGAACACCTCCTTGGGCATGCAGTAACTGCAGCGGAAGTTGCACCGGTCGGTGACCGAGATGCGCAGGTCGCGCAGCGGCCGGCCCAATTGGTCCGACAGCAGCCCGGTGGCCGGGATCGGCTGCGCCGGGATGCGCGCCGGCCGCGCCAGCGTGCGCAGGTCGGCCAGCGGGATGACGGATTCGCCCATGGGCGCAGATTGTGCCGCGCGGCACGCGGCAGGGCGCCGTCAGGGTCGGGCCGGAGCCAGCGCCGGGGCCGCTGGCGCGGCCTCGACCGCCGGGGCTCGGCGTGCGCCGTTGAAGCGGCGTGTCCAGTAGGCCGCGCGCATGTCTTCGACACGCACCTCGCCGCCGCTGGCCGGGGCGTGGATGAAGCGGCCGTCGCCGATGTAGATGCCGACGTGCGAAAACGCGCGCCGCATGGTGTTGAAGAACACCAGATCGCCCGGCTTGAGCTCGTTCCGCGCCACCGGCGCCAGGCCCGCCTGCGTGGCCTGTTCATGGGCGCGGCGCGGCAGCACGAGGCCGATGCTGTGCTCGAACACGTAGCGCGTGAAGCCGCTGCAGTCGAAGCCCTGCTCGGCGCTGCTGCCGCCCAGCCGGTAGGGCACGCCGAGGAAGTTCATGGCCTGCATCACCAGCTCGGATGCCGTCTCGCGGACCTGACGCACCACGTCGCTGGCGTCCTGGTGCGCCCGGGTGGGCAACAGGCCGCGTTGCTGGAGTAACTCGAGCACCGCATCGGCAGGCGCAGCCGTGGGCGCGGCAGGAGCGGGGGCCGGAGCGGCCGTGGCCGCGGCGGTGGCCAGGGCGAGGCAGGCAATGCTCAGGAGTCGGGGCCGGCGGGTCATTGGCGGCGGAGCTTACCAGCCACAGCCCGTGTGACTGCAGCCGACGCGTCAGCGCGGTGCAAGTGGCCGAAGTCGACAATCGAGCACGAAGAACGAAGGCAGGAGACAGCCCCCATGAGCACCGCCCCGAGCTATGCCGATGTCCACCAACGCTCGATCACCGAGCGCGACGCCTACTGGGCCGAGCAGGCCAAGCTGATCGACTGGCAGACGTCGCCGCAGCGCATCTGCAACAACGACAACCCGCCGTTCACGCGCTGGTTCGAGGGCGGCACGACCAACCTCTGCCACAACGCGGTCGACCGCCACCTGGCCGCGCGGCCCGACCAGAACGCGCTGATCTGGGTCTCCACCGAGGTGGGGCAGGAGCGCGTCTACAGCTACCGCGAACTGCACACCGAGGTGCAGGCCATGGCCGCGGTGTTGCTGTCGCAGGGCGTGAAGCAGGGCGACCGCGTGCTGATCTACATGCCGATGATCCCCGAGGCGGTGTTCGCGATGCTGGCCTGCACGCGCATCGGCGCCGTGCACTCGGTGGTGTTCGGAGGTTTTGCGAGCGTCAGCCTGGCGAGCCGCATCGAAGACGCCGAGCCGACGCTGGTGGTGAGTGCCGATGCCGGCAGCCGCGGCGGCAAGGTCGTGCCCTACAAGCCGCTGCTCGATGAGGCGTTGCGCCTGTCGGCGCACAAGGTGCCGAAGGTGCTGATGGTCGACCGCGGCCTGAGCCCGATGAGCCTGGAGCCCGGCCGCGATGTGGACTACGCGCCGCTGCGCCAGCAGCACCTGGGCACCGAGGTGCCGGTGGTCTGGCTCGACAGCACCGCCATCAGCTACACCATCTACACCAGCGGCACCACCGGCCGGCCCAAGGGCGTGCAGCGCGACACCGGCGGCTACACCGTGGCGCTGGCCGCCAGCATGGGCCAGATCTTCATGGGCCGCCCCGGCGAGACCTACTTCAGCACCAGCGACATCGGCTGGGTCGTCGGCCACAGCTACATCGTCTACGGTCCGCTGCTGCACGGCATGGCCACCATCCTGTACGAAGGGCTGCCGATCCGTCCCGACGCCGCCGTGTGGTGGAGCCTGGTCGAGAAGTACAAGGTCACGGTGATGTTCTCTGCGCCCACCGCGGTGCGCGTGCTGAAGAAGCAGGACCCGGCCGCCCTGAAGAAGCACGACCTGTCGAGCTTGCGCGCACTGTTCCTGGCCGGCGAGCCGCTGGACGAGCCCACCGCGCGCTGGATCTCCGACGCGCTGGGCGTGCCCATCATCGACAACTACTGGCAGACCGAAAGCGGCTGGCCCATCCTCACCGTGGCCAACGGCATCGAGCGCCAGGACAGCAAGTTCGGCAGCCCGGGCATCCCGATGCCGGGCTACGACGTGAAGATCGTCGACGAGTTGACCGGCCGCGACATCACCGAGCCCAACCAGAAGGGCGTGGTGGTGATCGAAGGGCCGCTGCCGCCGGGCTTCATGCAGACCGTCTGGCGCGACGACGCGCGCTTCGTCAACACCTACTGGAAGAGCGTGCCGGAGCGCATGGTCTACAGCACCTTCGACTGGGGCATCCGCGATGCCGACGGCTACTACTTCATCCTCGGCCGCACCGACGACGTCATCAACGTCGCCGGCCACCGGCTGGGCACGCGCGAGATCGAGGAGAGCATCTCGAGCCACCCGGCCGTGGCCGAGGTGGCCGTGGTCGGCGTGGCCGATCAGCTGAAGGGCCAGGTCGCGATGGCCTTTGGCGTGCTCAAGGACGCCACGCTCGCGGCCACGCCCGAGGCGGCGCTCAAGCTCGAAGGCGAGATCATGAAGCGTGTCGACGAGCAGCTCGGCGCCGTGGCGCGCCCGGCGCGGGTGCGCTTCGTGACCACGCTGCCCAAGACGCGCAGCGGCAAGCTGCTGCGCCGCGCCATCCAGGCCGTGTGCGAAGGCCGCAACCCCGGCGACCTGACGACCATCGAAGACCCCAGCGCCCTGCAGCAGGTGAAGGACGCCGTGGTCGGCTGAGGCCGGGCTTGCGTTCAGGGCTTCAGACTCCGTCAGGGCAGAGCGGGTCGAGGTCCCGAGCACCACGGGCTACGGCGCGCCCGATGGGTTGCTCTGGCGAGCCGGCGCCCAAAAGGGGTTTGGCGACGGCCGCGCCACCGACACCTCCCAGGTTGGGCACGACTTGCTGCGACGGGTCAACCGTCGCGCCGATGTGCTTGCCTTGGCTGCGCCTTGCTTCAACCAGGTCGGATGGCCACGAAGCTGCCCCTGGTCAGCACCGGCTCCCGGCCAGGAGCGGTCCGTGACCGATGGCTGCTATCCGGTCATTGGACTAAACCGCTCGCGCGGTAGGCGCTCCGTCGAGAGTGGTGGCGGCCCGTCGTGCCGCTGGTTCTGCGATGTTGGTGATCGAGGCAATCCGCCTCGTTCACCGACTGGAGCAGGATCATGGATGTTTCGACTCCC